>CAZMFP010000010.1:0-51001 GCA_964565605.1 uncultured Desulfocapsaceae bacterium
CTATGAACTCTGACCTTGGTCAAAGACCAAGGGTTTTACTGTTAGACTAAAAGCCCCACTTGTTATTTTTTTATCCTCTAATAATGGAATTAATTGGATCATAGACAATCCTCATAAAACTAATGTTTCTCACATTGTTATTGGAGGCAGGGGGGGATCCTCAATTACGAACAACCAAGAGAATACAAAGATATATTCTCTAAAAAATTTTCATGGTGGTTATAAAAATTATAGGTCTACAGCTAGGCAAATTAGTGAAATTACAGGCATAGATCTGAGTTACACATATGGGAAATATCGACTCTCTCAAGTTGACATTCCGGAAATGTTATAGAGATGTTAATGAAATTTAACAACCCATTCCAGCGTACCTGAAAAACATCTGACTGCTGAATTCACCTGTGTGCCCGGCTTGCCACAGAACTAGCTGGGTGCAAGTCCTCGTGCCAGATTAATCGATACCGAAGGCTAGAAGAAGACGCTTCGGTCCTTTCCAAGGTGGACTCAATCAACCGAACGGCCATTCACGTGATCTGTATGGGTGGTGCTGTTGGAGAGGGGAGCCGTGAGGTTTCTCCCTATCCTGATTCGCTTTCCTGAATTTAAAAATAGAAGATTGACACCTGCGACAATTGTCGATATATTCTAGACAAAAGTCAAAACACAACAAGAGGTGTTGTCCATGCAACTAGCACAAGTAGGCAAAATATTAGGTGGTGAGAGGGTTCTTGGAAAGAAACTACAAAATAAAATGGATTTAGTGGAACTGGGGAGCCATGGGGTTACCAAAAACGCAGTTTCGCACTTGGCTGATTATTTATCATTGTCTTTGAAACAGGTTGCCGATTTGCTGCCTGTAACTGAAAGAACCATTCAAAGGTATTCATCAGACCAACATTTCAACTTGGCTGTATCCGAGCAGGTTCTTCATATTGCCGAGGTCGTTGCCAAGGGCACTGAGGTATTCAAAGACAAAAAAAAATTAATAATTTGGCTTAACACTCCACATAAAGTCTTTTCCGGGAAAACCCCTTTCACTATGCTGGGCTCTCATTTTGGCATGGAACTCGTTCTTGAGGAATTAGGCAGAATCGAATTTGGTGTTTATTCGTGATTAAGCTGTATCGAATAAGCACCACTGAACATATCAGAGACCTTTCTGGCTCTGGAGCAAAAATATATGGAGGCCGCTGGAATCATCCTGGCTACCCGGTAATTTATACTTCAGGCAGCAGATCATTGGCGGCCTTGGAGTTTTTGGTGCATGTGCCCATGGCCCTTTCACCCTCTGATTTGAGTATTATTGAAATTACTATCAAGACCCCGGTCAGCAAAGAAAGAATCAAAGAAAATAGGCTTCCAAAAAACTGGAGAGAATACCCTGGACCAGAGCAGCTGGCAGCAATCGGCACAGGCTGGATTGTACAAAAAGCATCTCTGTTGCTGGAAATACCATCAGCAGTCATGGATAAAGAGAACAATATCCTTATTAATCCACTTCACAAGGAAATAGGCAAGGTCAGTATTGCAAAAGTTGAAAATTTTTCATTCGACTCGAGATTGCTGAAAAAAGAATAATCAGCAGGGGAATCATCCCCCTCGAAAGAGGCCAAGCCAACGCGACGTGTGTGTCGGGCATGTCACAGAACTGGCGGAGGGAAAGTCACCGTGCGAGGCATAATCGGAGCCGGAGGCTAAGAGAAGGGTAAGGGCGTCATCGTGAGGTGTACGAACGCATGTTTCAGCGAATTGAACATCGACCTGGAGAAGATAATGACTAGATGTGAATGGTGCGGAACTGATCCACTGTATATAGCATACCATGATGATGAATGGGGTATACCAGTTCATGACGATCGGCTGCTGTTTGAGTTCCTTATTCTGGAAGGTGCCCAGGCCGGCCTAAGCTGGTTGACGATTCTGAAGAAGCGGGAGAATTATAGGAAAGCATTTCATTCTTTCGACTGTGAGCGTATTGCCGGATACAAGGAGGAAGATGTGACACGCCTTCTTGCCGATGCCAGTATTGTAAGGAATCGACTCAAGATAGAATCAACCATCAAGAATGCACGAGGTACTCTTGCAATCCAAGAGGAATTTGGATCACTGGACGCCTATCTTTGGAGATATGTTGATGGTATTCCGATACAGAATTCTTGGAGGTCCCTTGTTGAGCTTCCGGTGAAAACGAAAATCTCAGAGATGATGAGCAAGGATTTAAAGAAACGTGGGTTCAATTTTGTCGGTCCAACCATTTGCTACGCTTTCATGCAGGCTGTTGGGATGGTTAACGACCATACGGTAGATTGCTATCGACACTGCCAAATTAGAGAGCTTTCCATATAAAAGTCATTGGAACCGATTCTTGACACTGTGACAGAATGACGCCGAGATGAAAAAAAATGAAAAGTGATTTTGGTGAATATACACTGATTCTTGAAACGCATAATCCTGGAGATATTGCCTTTATAAAATCTATATTGCTAGCTGAAAATGTAGAACATTATATACAAGGTGAAAGTGTTGCCCCATACTTATTCAACGCCTTGCCAATGCGTGTATTAGTGAGAAAGGATCAAGCAGAAAAAGCAAAAGAAGTATTAAAAGAGATCAAACTCTCATATTCATACAGTTTTGGAGAAACGAAGAAAAGTAGCTGAAAGAACAGGTCAATCGTGCAGTGTCATCTAATCTTGCGTTTGGTTCTGTGAACACCCCAAATGATTATCCAGCATTTTGAAAAAGTAGATACCTTTAAAATTAAAGCTAATTTCACAGATGATAAGCGTCATCGTCTGGTTCTGATAGTTCCGTTTATCGAAAGAACAAAACAAAACAATTTGTGCATAATTGGCCAAAACCCGAGTGATGCAAATGAGTACCGGGCTGATAAAACGTTAAGGTATCTTGAACAATTTGTTTTCCAAAACCTTCCCGAATACTCAGGGATTATAATGCTCAACTTATACTCGAGGATTGATACAAAAAAAAAGGAAATAAATGATCTGGAACGACCGGAAACAAAAGAATATTTACATAAAACCATTCAGAAATATTCGGATATTTTATTAGCTTTTGGTGTTTTGAAAAAACATGGAGAGTATAATTTCCCTCAAAAATATAAAGAAATTAAACCATTACTTATGGGCAAGAATGTTTTTTGCATCGATACCAAAGTAAACACAAATTACCCACCACATCCAGGTAACCCTAAAATTCTATACAATAATTACGAATATGGGGTCACGAAATTCGAAATTTAGAACAATCTGATTCCCCCTGATTCTCAGCATAGGAAGAAACTTGGTCTTTTGGTCGATACTAAACATTTTATATCATGTGAAATTTTTGCTAAACAATATACTTGCCCATACCCGTTGAGTCTCCATAGCGTATTCATCGAGAAATTATGAAAGTACTCTTTACATTACTCTTGCTTTTAATCGTACCAGGTTCAATAAATGCACAAGAAATTTTCAAAGGGCACTATGTAAGCGCATTTGAACGAAAGATCTTTTCGCCTTGCGGAGTCGATGATGTCTGGTGGCTTGATGGGAAAAAGCACTCAGTCTATTCAGATTTGGAGAAATTTATTAAAAAGAATTCTCTTCGTTCAGGAAAAAGTGATTTGAAACCGAATAAGCCAGTTTATATCAAAGTAGCTGGTACAAAGAGTGAGAAGGGTAAATGGGGCCACAGGGGCTTATATCAATATCAGTTGAAGGTAACGAAAATAATTGATATCAGCGTTGCGGATAAATGCTTGCCAGAGTAGCAATGATTCTCAGCCAGACCGACAACAGTTCATGTTAAGCGTAGCTCTTTTTGTAATCAAAAATGCTTTAAAAGCTTCGATTGATATTTTTCTCTCGGACGCCTGAAAGAACGGTATAGCCAGCGATTTGAAACAATAAACTAAAGGTGCAAAAAGCAGGAAAGAACAGTACTAAGATTATCCGGTCCGGTTTCTATACATTGCACTATTCAACTCAATTCCGGCCGATATTTACCAACAAAAAGGATAAAGATATGTCACAAATTCCAACACTTGAAATATTCTCCGATTACATTTGACCCTGGTGCTACTTCATTACCGGGAGTATTGAACAGTTGAAAAAAGAGTATGAAATAGCCATTCGGTGGCGGACTTTTCCTCTTCATCCGGACACACCAGAAGATGGCCTTACACTTGAGCAGCTTTTTGCCAATTCCACCATAGATGTTGATCAAATGATGAATCATTTGAGAAAAACTGCGGCCAACCTGGGATTACCTTTTGGGAAAAGGGAAAAAACCTATAATAGTCGCTTGTCTCAGGAATTGGGCCTTTGGGCTGAATCAAAGGGTAAAGGAGATCAGTTCCATATGGCGGCCTTCAGGGCCTATTTTGTAGACGGAAAGAACATCGCAAAAATTCCGGTCCTTGTGGATTTAGTGAGATCTGTGGGACTTTCGGGTGAAGAGGCTGAAGAAGTTCTTGCCACAAGGTCCTATAAGGCAGCCGTAGATGAGGATTGGAGCCTTTCCCAAGAGATGGCTATTACTGCTGTTCCAACATTTGTGATGAATCAAGAGAAGTATGTCGGTTCACAGTCCTACGAGATGCTGGAAAATATTATGATGGTAAATGGGGTAAAAGAAAGAAAAGAAATATAATTTGTTTTAATTAGTTAATACGCCAGATTGGTAAAAAAATGCCTGCTGGTAAGTCGGACGCAACCATCTTCCTATGTACGTAACTGACAAGTTGGCTATACAATACATGGAAGTTGATCGATACCCTGAATCACAACCACCAAACCCGGTCAGAACTCAAAAAGTGCTGATAAGTGGAATAACCCGGAATTTACCGGGTTAAGGGAAGTGAAAAGAAAACAGTCGTGCCCTGGCCAACCTCGGATTCAATGCTGATATCGGTTTGATGGAACTCCAAGATCTTTTTGGCAATGGCAAGACCCAGGCCTGAATGGGAACGTTTTTCTCCCCGGCTTTTATCAACCCGGTAGAAACGGTCAAAAACAAAAGGAAGTTCCTTGGCGGGAATACCAATACCGCTGTCTTGAACTTGAACGATAATGGAATCTTTGTTTTCGGTCAGTGTGATCTCAATAGCTCCGCCTGGTTGGGTATAGCGAAAAGAGTTATCCAGAAGATTTTCAAAAACTCGTTCGATCATACCAATATCGCCAAAGGCAAAAGGGAGTTCAGTCTCGATTACCAGTTCCGTTATAACCTTCTGTTTCTCCGCCCGTAGCTGATTTTTCATCAGGACATCCTGAACAAGTTCTCCAAGATTAAACGGTTCCTTATGCACCTTGATATCATCCGCTTCCAGTCTGGACAGCTCAAAAAGATCTTCGATCAGTTTGGATAGATTTTCACAGTGGGAAGCGGCTATGTCCAGGTATTCCTGTCGCTGTGCAGTGCTCAAGTCTTTTTCCTTGAGAGACAGTGTTTCAATATAGCCCTGGAGTGCAGCAAGAGGTGTGCGAAGATCGTGGGAGATATTGGCAACCAGCTCCCTTCTGTTCTGGTCGGATTGCTGCAGTTGTGATACTTGCTGCTTAATCTGGGAAGACATTTCCAGGAAGGTCGATTCCAGTCGATCGATTTCATCTGAAGACACTGCGGGTTGCCTGGGCTTGTCAGCAATATTGGCAAGCGTTTCTGATTGTTGAAACCGTTGCATAAGCTTATCAAGCCGACGCAGTCGGACGGTCAGCAGTTTGAAGATATAGAGGCCGACAGCGATAACAAGAGCAATTTTTAAGAGAATGACAATCAGACCCGCCTTTGCCACATAGGAATCCCGGAGCTGCATAGCAAGGGTCCGATACTTTTCACCTCCAAGGATAACATAGAGATAACAGGTGCATAAGCCGTCTTCCATGAGACGAGCCACTGAAAAGAGCTTTGGCTTAGTGGGTTCTTTTGGATCGTCTCCAAGAAGAGTCTTGTGACTTTTCCCGGCCAGCATCATCTCTATTGGTCCGATATCGACACTTTCCAGTTTAATTTTACCGACAGAACCATTATGGCCGATAACCTTGCCAGCTAGATCAATAAGATAGAGGTCGATGCTGGGGTTGACAGCGCTTAAGGAATCAAAAACACTTTCAAGCGTTTTCGGATCGACTTTACCTTCCCGCATAAGTTGTTTGCTTGAAACAATATTTTCAGCAAGGTTCTGGTGAATACGCTGGATAAGTTCCTGCTGATACATACCAAACAGCTTGGCCGAAAGGACGATATAACCGGCCCCTACCAGACAGAGCAGGACGAGAAAGACAACAGCAATTTTTGAGTAAAGAGAACGCATGCAATATCAGCGGAATTGTTTTATGTCGGTCTGATCACAACCGGCAGGGTAGGAGATTAACATTTCTTCGATGTTGTCACACTCCTGCAGGCAGGAGAGAATTGGTGAGAGATAAGACCACGATTTCTCCACACCATCCTGCCGCCAGAAGAGTAAATGATCTCCCTGGATACATTCCAGTAGAACTTTAGCATATCCACCGATGGAAATATGAGAAAATCTGTCTTGGTAGTGAAAATCCATGGTAACCGATTCTATACAGAGGGCGGCTCCCGGGCTTTTTGTCTGAAACGACAGTTTGATCGTTTCTTCCGGGGCAATTCCGAGAACCAGACGATTGGCGGTAATGTGTTTTCCCATTATTTCTCGCAGCATGGAGTGGGGAACCGCACGAAACTGGATGATGATCTCAGTTCGTTTTTCTGCCAATCGTTTACCGGAGCTGAGAAAAAACGGTACACCCTGCCAACGCCAGTTATCAATGAAAACCTGAAGAGAGCCGTAGGTAGGCGTTAATGAATCCGGATGGACACCGGGTTCCTGTCGATAACCGGCAACATCATTCTTACCGATGCTCCCTGGTCCATATTGGCCAAGAATCACATGATCATGAAGACGTTCCGGGTCAAAAGGGCGCAATGAGTTGAAGAGTTTGGATTTTTCATTACGCACCTGTTCTGTATCAAACCGAGCGGGCGGTTCCATGGCAATGAGGCTTAACAGCTGCATCATATGGTTCTGGAACATATCGCGGATTACACCCGCCTGTTCATAGTAGGATGCCCGATGTTCAACACCCAGCGACTCGTAGGCATTAATGGAGATATAATCGATATATTCTCTGTTCCAGATCGGTTCAAAGATGGCATTGGCAAATCGAAAGAGGAGTATATTCTGAACAGTTTCTTTGGCAAGATAATGATCGATCCGGAAGAGTTGATGTTCCTGGAAATAGTTATGGAGAGTGGTGTCGAGGCGAATGGCTGAGTCAAGATCGTGGCCGAATGGTTTTTCGATGATTAACCGCCGCCAGCCGCTCTTTGCTCCTTGCTCATCATTCAGTTTGTTTTCGCCAAGAGCAGTTGCCACAACCGGATACAGAGAGGGTGGCAGGGCGAGATAAAAAAGGGTGTTACCAAGTGTCTCAAATTGACGTGACAGACCATCTAATCGAATATGCAGCTCTTTATAGGACGTGTCGTTGCCGTATTCGATTTTGAGATAAAAGAGATGATTGATAAAATCATTGATATTCTCATGGCTATCTTTATGCAGCTTCTGCAGGGTTGTTTTTATTCCGTCAGCAAAGGTGTGATCGTCCTTGTCTGAGCGGCCGCAGCCGATGATGAAAAACTGTTTCGGTAGTATATTTGACTCAAAGAGATTGAAAAGGGCAGGGAATAGTTTTCTGTGGGCAAGATCGCCGGTGGCACCGAATATGACAAGGCCAAACGGCTCAACCTCTTCCTCCAGTAAACATGTTTCATTGCCGGATATGCTGGAATGGTCCATCTTAGCTGATAAATCGTCTGAGGTTTTTATTTGAGACATATTGACTCCCTGAACCCATGACGGGGATCATTGTTCACTCTTTTTTGTCTTTTGCCGAAACAACGGCATGTCCGCCAAATTCTCTTCGAAGCGCTGATAAGACCCGATTTTCAAAGGCATCGTTTTTCCTTGATTGGAACCGGTTAAAAAGAGAAAGTGCGATAACCGGAGCGGAAACGCCGCTTTCAACAGCCTGCTGAACAGTCCATCTCCCTTCACCAGAGTCGCCGACATGACCACTTAAGTCCTGTAAACGACTGTCTTTTGAAAAAGCGTTTTCTGCCAGTTCAAGGAGCCATGAACGAATAACGCTTCCCTGGTTCCAGAGATGAGAAACTTTGCTAAAATCAAGCTGTTCACCATATGGGGAGGCCTCTAATATGGCAAAACCTTCACCGTAGGCTTGCATCATGCCATATTCAATTCCATTGTGGACCATTTTGACAAAATGACCGCTGCCGGTGGGGCCGCAGTAAAGATGTCCATTTTCCGGGGCCAGCGCATCAAAGATGGGTGCTAGCTGGTCACAGACTGTTTTATTGCCGCCATACATAAGACAGTAACCGATTTCCAGTCCCCATATACCGCCGCTGACACCAACATCCACATAATGAATGCCATCTTCCTTGAGCCTTTCACTCCGTCGGATATCGTCTTTGTAATAACTGTTGCCGCCTTCAACAATAATGTCTCCCGGTTCAAGCAGTTTACGTAATTTGTTGATATGGTCATCGACAATGTCCCCGGCCGGCAGCATAAGCCAGACGATCCTGGGTGCAGATGTCTGCTCCGGGATATGGTCCAGGTTGTAGATACCTGTTGCTCCCTCGCTCACGATCACATCTATCTTATCAGCCGAGCGGTTATGGGCAAACACCTCTATCCCACCTTGCAGAAGACGTCTGGTCATATTCATTCCCATTCGACCTAAACCGATCATAAACACCTGCATGTGTTCCTCCGTTTGTACAGTAAAGATTTATGTGATAACCACCAAATCTCAGTATAGGTAAGAAACTTGGTTTTTTTAGTATGTATCAGCAGAAGTCGTCGCAAGGTCGCTGGTAGTAGCAATCGTAGCTAACCAATTGAGATTGCTTCGTTTCACTCGCAATGACTGTTTTTAGTTTCCGTTTATAAGCTGACTCTTTTCCAATTTGCTGAAGAAGAGCGGTAATAATTAAGATATCTGATTCCCCCTAATTCTCAGCAGAGGTAAGAAACTTGCTTTTTGGGTATGTATTAGCAGAAGTCGTTGCGAGGCCGCAGGCCGTGGCAGGTAAGCGTAGACTCCGATCTCAGCTAACCAGTTGAGATTGCTTCGTTTCACTCGCAATGACTGTTTTTAGTTTCCGTTTATAAACTGACTCTTTTCCAATTTGCTGAGGAAGAGTGGTAAAACAAAGATATATTATATTTCACAGATACCATGGATCATATCACATTCTTTTTTATAAAGGGTCTCAAGCCAGTCAGTTTTATCTTTTCTACCGCTTTTTGGAAGCCCACATTCAGGGCAGGTCTGCATCAGGTCTAGTTTATTCAGCAAGCGCCGACAGGTAGCCACAAAGGTCGCATGGCTCCAGGTCAGCGGTGATACGGAAAGCGGTTTTCCGGAAAAGGGATGGACCTGTTCGGCAAGTACTCCCGAAGTCAGCTTGTGGGATTCGACCCAACGCAATATATCCACCGCCTCTTCAAGCTCTTCTTTGGTTTGAGAGATTTCAACCAGATAATCAGCATACCAGAGGGTACAGATAAACCAGGGATTTCCTGGTAGTTCATCGGAAATTCTATGATAATAATCCTGTTCGTAACGGGCCATTCCGCCAACAGGGGTCTTAACCCAGAGTTTTTCTTTGAGCTGCTTCATGGTTGAGGTGATTTTTGGATCGGTGGCATCAAAAAGCCCGAAAGCAAAGAGTCCCCACAGGGACATATCGCATGTCTCATCGATCTCAATTTTACCGTTACTGTCCCAGTTGATCATTCTACAAAACCGATTGAGGTTCTCTTGCCAGAGGTATTTTGAGGCGCCATCTCTCACTTGGGCGGCAGCTTCTCTAAACTGTTCCGCTTTGTCCAGTTCTCCAAAAACAAAAGAGAATAGGGAGGCAGCGGTAAGGCCGCCGAATACGGAGCCGACGGTAAAACTCAGTATACCTCTTCGCTCTTCCCATAGATCCCAGGAAGGTTTCGGTAAACCGGTTTCCTGATCACGGTAGCGACAGAGAAAATCGGCACATCGTTTAATCAATGGGCGGTAGAGCGGTTTGATAAACTCAATATCCCGATAAATGACAAAGTGTTCCCATAATGCCCAGATCACCAACGCCGTTTCATCCTCCTGGATAGGCAACTGTTTCTCCCCATCAATGGACCAGGGATGCCAGGATGAAGCGAGGCTGCCGTCCGGATTGTATTTATGAAGGAGATAGCCGTCATCGGTGATTCGTTTTGCAATGAAGTTGAAGAAATTCTGGGCCGGTACTGGATAGCCGGCATGATCAAGACCATTGGCCACCAGGGCGCCGTCTCGAGGCCAGATATAGGAGTAGGTATCACGATTGAACTCAATGACATCAGAGTCGTTGGCTGCAAGTATACCGCCTTTCCAGTCAACCTGAGTGCGGAGAATCAGAAGACTTCGATGATACAGGTCTTGAAGCTCCCTGGTGAGTGCATCAAGATTTGGTGTTTCTTTCCGAACCCAGAGGCGCCAGTAGTGTTTGGAGCGATTAATCAGTTCGGTTGCCTGGCGTTTTTTTACCAGCTGGTTCAAGCGATGGACCTCCTGCCAGTCCTTGCCGGCGCAGAGCCAGTATAGTCCCTGTTTCGCTTCGTTTGCAGGAATTGAAAAACGCAATGCAACAGTTGAGTCGACAGATCCCTGGGAGATTGGATTCCCCGAGAGAATTCCGTCTTCAGCATCTTTAAAGGTGCCTTCCTTATGACCACTGTTCTTCTGACCAACCGCAAGCTGGTCAATAGCTCCTGAATCTCCCTCACCATTGATGAGAAAGTAACGGTTGCGTTTATAGTGGATAATACCGCCGGATTCCGGTTCCACAGCGGCAGTGTCACCAACGCTGTTGCCAAGAATATTAAAATCGTGATGAAAAAAGAGTCGGACTTCCCTTGAAGAAGTATCGAGATTGGAAACTGTTATCTGCCTTAAAAAGATGGGTTCATTGAAATCTACAGCCTCCCTGTAGTGAAGCTGAAGCTTTAGTCGACTATTTTTAAAAAGAACTGATGAAACAAGGGTATCTTCTTCGTATTTCTGGATGATGGACCAGCCATTTTCCACAGTGATCCAGCTGAACCGGTTATCCAGCCAGATTCCCATTCTTGATTTTGAGCCTCCAAGATGGTTTTCCTGACCAACATGGGGAAAAAAGAGATCACGCATCCAGTGATTATTATCGAAGCAGACCAGCAGTTTTCCATTTCCAAGTGGTATATCGCGCGGCATAGTTTTCTCCGGTTTGATGAGACAACTACTCTTTTAGTCGTTCCTGAACTCTGTGATTGTTGTTGGTGATGAACTGCTCTTTACTGTTAAACAAGAAAAACCAATACTGAAGTATTTATAGGTGTATTGGCAGCGTGAAGAAAAGTCTTTGTCACGCATCTGCATTGATATCATAAAACTTATAACCAACTCCCCAAACAGTGAGAATATAGCGTGGTTTTGCCGGGTTCTGTTCAATTTTGGCACGCAGGCGGTTTATGTGGGAGTTAACGGTATGATCATAGCCGGAATGGCTGTAGCCCCAAACCTGTTCGAGAAGCTGGGCTCGGGTATAGACTTGTCCCGGATTTGAGGCAAAATGGTAGAGAAGATCAAACTCTTTTGCGGTCAAGTTGAGGGTTTTTCCGTTTTCGGTGACGATTCGTTTTCCTGGATCAATAAAAAGAGAGTCTGTCTGGATGATTTTTGTTTGGTTGTTGTCATGGTCGGCGGGAATCGCATCAACTCGTCTGAAGATTGCTTTTACTCTGGCAAGCAGTTCCTTGATTGAAAACGGTTTTGTCAGGTAGTCGTCTGCTCCTAAATCGAGCCCTATGATCCGGTCCAGCTCGCTGGTACGTGCTGTGAGCATAATAATCGGTAAATATGGTGTTTGACCTCGGATCTTTTTGCACACTTCAAGTCCGTCAATTCCAGGCAGCATAATATCGAGAATGACAAGATCGTAGTGTTTCTCTTGAATCGATTCCCAGGCCAGAAGACCGTCAAAAACAATTTCGACGTCAAAACCAAGATCTGTCAAATGGACTTTCAGCAATTGTGCCAGGTCTGAATCGTCTTCAACTACCAGGATGTTTTTTTGCAAAATACGACCCCATTTACTTGTTGTATCTTAGGACGGTTAAAGTGCTGAGTACCGTAGCTCTACAAAAACAGTACACTTCTTGTTTGAGTCACGGTTATGCTGATTTCATAATAGAAATGGAGTGACGCTGATGCAACTTCTTTATCACTTGTTATAGTTTCGTTATTTTTTGTTCAACGATAATCAGTGTACAGTTATCTGAGAAATTTGGCTGAAGTGATATTATAAACTTAGAACGAAACCAGAAAACAACTTGATTACCAATGATTCTCAGCTTTGATGGCAAAAGAGGTGTTGTCAGTTTGGCTGGAGTATTTCAAGGATCACAGATCACTGTTTAAATGTATTTAAAGGATGAGAAATATAGAAAAATATATGCATTGCCCTCCGCAAGGAGTGTTCCTTGACCGAAGGCTAGCCAGACAAGCTGACAACACCTCGTGTCAGGCTGAACTTTAACCCTTCGGGCATGTCAACTGGAAGTATCTAAATGTTTGAGTATCAGCTGAATGTAAACGGTAATGACAATATTGAAGAATAGTTAGTAACAGGAGGTTGTTATGGCGGGTCGGATCTTGATAATTACTCTTTCTCTGCTCCTTGGTTCTATTGGACCTATGGTCATCAGCTCACAGGCGCAAAACAGTGTTGACCATGGTTTACTGGAGAGATTTCTTAAAGGTGCTGTGATCAATGGAGAGGTTGATTATGGCGAATTGAAAAGAAGAGAAGACATACTCGATAACTATCTTGAGTCCCTTGCTTCAATCAATAGTGATGGATTAAAAAAAGACGAGCAGTTTGCCTTTTTTATCAACGCCTATAATGGTTGGACGATTAAGTTAATCCTTGATCATTATCCGGGAGTCAAATCAATTAAAGAACTGGGTTCATTCTTTCAGAGCCCATGGAAAAAGAAAATATGCCGTATAGATGGTGAGTTGATCAGCCTGGATCACATCGAACACAAAATTCTACGTCCCAGGTTTAAAGATGCCCGGGTCCATTTCGCTATTAACTGTGCTTCAAAAGGCTGTCCGGCTCTTCGAAACAGACCGTATACAGGTGACGGACTTGATCGGCAACTGACCGAATCGACTGTCTCTTTTATTAACAACCGGACAAAGAACTACCTTGAAAAAAACACCTTGTATGTCAGTTCCATCTTCAAATGGTTTAAAGAAGATTTTAATAACGATATTCTTTCCTTTTTTAATCGATACGGCGATAATGAGTTGAAACAACAGCTTCAGGTGGTGCAGCAACCGATCAGCATCAAATACCTTGAGTATGATTGGTCATTGAATGGAAAATAGCGATGCCGTGCTTAGATTGAACAGGTATCGTTATGGTGTGGATTAAACAGCAAATATACAAATAAGTTTGGTGAATGAGGATGAGCGATTATCCGGAAATCGAGATTTATGAGAATCCAAACCAACTTGCAGAAGCGGTGGCGGACCTGTTTGTGCGTGAGGCCATAGCATCCATTGAAAAAACAAACCGTTTCACAGTAGCCTTGTCCGGTGGTTCTACCCCTAGGCTGGCCCACCAGTTATTCACCACTGAAAAGTACAGCAAGATTATTCCATGGGACGCTGTTTGTCTGTTCTGGGTGGATGATCGCTGTGTTCCATATGATGATCCTGCCTCAAATTATGGAGCAGCATTGGAAGATTTCATCTCAAAGGTAAAAATTCCAAAGACTCAAGTATATCCCATGCCGACGACAATCGAGCCTCAGACGGGTGCCATGGAATATGAAAAAGAACTTCTGTCTGCTTTTGTCTGTAGAGCAGGGGATATCCCCAGTTTTGATTGTATTTTCTTAGGTGTTGGCACGGATGGACACACAGCCTCTCTTTTTCCAGGTCAGCAAGAGTTGTGGGAACCGGAAAGGCTCATTATTGCCGTTTGCGGCGGCAATCCGCATGTGGATCGGTTAACTATGACTTTACCAGTGATCAACCGGGCAAAGCATATCGTTATCAGTGTCAGCGGGCAAGCCAAAGCAAAAACCATAGAAGAGATTTTTGCCCAGCCTGAGAAGAACTACCCCATCCAGAATATTAAACCGGCATACGGCAGGGTCAGTTGGTTGATTGACAAGGATGCAGCCGGTTTGTTGCCTCTTGCGGCATCTGGTATGAAATGAATGGTTTTGGTGAAAGTGGAGGAGGAAAAAAAAAGTCGATGGCGTCGAAAAACAATGAGCAGTTTGTTCTTGCTGGAGACATAGGCGGCACCAAGACCAATCTTGGCCTTTTTACTTCAGGAGAACAGGGCCCGGTAGCTCATACGGTCACTACCTACTCAAGCAAAGAATTTGGCGGGCTTGATGAGATTATCGATGTTTTCCTGGCTCAAGGAGATATTCCTGTCAACTATGGATGTTTTGGTGTGGCAGGCCCAGTGTTGGATGGTCAGGTAAAAACGACAAATCTTCCCTGGCTGATGAGTGAAGACAGTCTTCAAAAGAGATTTGGTCTTAAAAAGGTTAAACTCGTCAACGATCTGGTGGCTACTGCTCTGTCTATTCCAGTTCTACCTGGAAAAGACCTTTATTCTCTGAACAGTCAGAAATCACTCTATGGACACAATCGGGCCTTGATTTCACCCGGCACAGGGCTTGGGATGAGTCTCATACCTTTCGTTGATGGTCATTATCGTCCCCAGCCTTCAGAGGGAGGACATATTGATTTCGGTCCAAAAAATGATGAACAGGTTCAATTGTTCAGATACCTCAAAAAGCAATATGGACACGTCAGTTATGAACGGCTGGTCAGCGGAAACGGTCTGGTGAATATCTATAGCTGGCTGAAACAAAGCGGATTTTCTCAAGAACCGGAATGGCTGTCCAGCCTGATGGAAAAGGATGACCCAGCCAAAGTTATCAGTAAAAACGCGATCGGTGCCAGTGATCCTCAATGTGAGAAAGCACTGGATGTCTTTATCTCTATTTTTGCCGCTGCTGCCGGTTCTCTGGCTTTGACTTCCATGGCAACAGGAGGAATTTACATTGGTGGTGGAATTTCCCCGCAAATACTCAGCAAGCTAGCTGCCGGGGAGTTTCTTAAAAGTTTTGTCGATAAGGGACGATACAGCGGTTTGCTGAAGAAGATACCGGTTAAGATTATCACAAACAGGAAAGCCCCGTTACTGGGCGCGGCTGCCCAGGCTCTTTCATATGTTCAAAGCGGGTAATATGCTTATTGCCATCTTGAATAATTGCCTTTGCACCCACCTCGATTTTGAATAAAAATTCTAATTATCAAAGCGAACTTTAAAAAAAGAAACTCCTATGGAAAGTGACCAATATAGCCATATGAACAAACAGAGAAAATGGTTGTTACCGCTGGCGCTGATGTTTGTCATCCTGCTTCTCGCCAGTTGCCAGAGTGAGGTGATCAGTGAGAATCAACAAACCTTCATTGTCGATCGGACCGGTGAACGCTGGGATATTTCTCAGGCGGTTAGCCTGGGTTTTCAGGCAAAACATTTTGAGTTTGGGCTTGGCCGAAATGCCTTCACACCACTCGATGATGAGAAGCTGAGCGATGAGAGTAACCAGGGGGTCAGATCAAGCAGCAGGATCATAGGTATCGGTTCTGAAACCGGTGAGACAAAGGCCTATTCTGTTAACAGGTTGGGTTCACATGAGATCGCCAACAGTAAAATCGGAGAACAGCCCATAGCTGCGGCTTACTGACCGCTGCAAAACTTAACGGCTGTGTACAGCCGTAAAATTGACGATTTGACCTTGACCCTTGTACCTTCCGGGTGGACATATAAGCGAACATTTGTTCTCTATGACAGGGAAACGGGAACACTCTGGTATCCGGAAAAAGACTCTTTGAAAGGAATTCAGGGTAAATATTTCGGCAGGGTGCTGCCTGGTATCAAATTTGAGGATACGACCTGGAAGAAATGGAAGTCAGACCATCCTTCCTCATTATTTCTACGATAAAACCGTATTGGTGAACAGGTAGAGGAGAGATCAATGAGTGAACATATGAATTTTGTACAAATTGTCGTTGGAAGCTACCAGGTAAACTGCTATGTCGTTTCCTGTACTCAGACAAAGCAATGCGCCATCATTGATCCTGGTGGTGAAAGTGAGAAGATCGTGCAGTATATTGAAAAACATGGATTACATCCCGCATACATATTAAATACCCACGGCCATGCAGACCATATCGTTGCGAACACGGAATTGAAAAAGGTTTTTAATGTGCCTGTGTGCATGCATAAAAAAGATGTTCTTTATTTTATTCAGCCGGATATTCAAAAGGTGTCCGAAAAGGAGTTGGGGCTCACAGCACCAAGTGGAGCGGATATCCTGCTTGAAGATAACCAGAAAATCGAGGTGGGTAACTTGACGATTCAGACTCTTCATACACCAGGACATACTCCGGGCTCTGTCTGCTACCTTGTTGATAACTGTCTGTTTACCGGTGATACTCTGTTTGTCGGTGATGTCGGTCGAACGGACCTTAGTGGTGGATCACTTGAGACGCTGCTGCAGTCGATCGAAGAAAAGATCCTTCCCCTTCCAAACAAAACAACGGTCCTGCCTGGCCATGATTATGGTGAGACACCGACTTCCACTATTGGCTGGGAGAAGGAGGAAAATCCCTATATCACCGATTTCATATTAGCAGAAGATTAAGAAACGCACCTGTCAGTTGTGTTGTTTTTTGATGCAACAAGATTGCCAAAGAGTATATCTCCTTTTACAATCGGTGTTTTTGGTTCTGGCAAACAGGGTTCCCTGTTTTTTCAATATTTTTCATCGTTATTATTTTATATATTTCTTTGACTTTACCTGCCGAAGAACGATACATTACTGGACGGTGAAGAATGGAAAATAGATCCTTCTTTACTTTTGCCGGCGAACACCTCTTATTGTAAACAGGATATTTTATTTATGCTCAATCCGCTGAACAGAAATGCCTCAGCTGTGTTGGATTTGTACGAGGATATCTTTACCAGCTCCAGTACCGGGATGATGGTTTGCAGCCGGAACGGTAACTGTCTGGAAGTAAATCAGGCAATGTCCAAACTCTTTGGTATGAAAAGAGAGCAGATGCTCGGGCAAAACATCAACAGCTGGTTGTTGTGGAATAAAAGCGGTTTGATCGAAGCAAGTCGTGATGTCATTGACCAGAACAGAGAAAAAAGGCAGGAAATTACTGTTACTTTGCCAGAGGGAGATACAATTGTTCTGGATTCACATATTTTACCGATTAAACGTGCTGAACATGCCTATGTACTTTACGTATTCAATGATATCAGCGCTCAGAAAAAGGTTGAAATATCTCTTAGGAAGACTGAGCAACGATTTAAGAAGTTTGCCGATTCATTACCTCAAGTTGTCTTTGAGCTGGATTTGCAAGGTAATTTAATCTACTCAAACCTGAAAGGGCCTGAGGTAACCGGTTACTCCCTTGAAGAGATGGAGGGAGGGTTGAATGCCTTTCAGATGGTAGTACCAGAAGAGAGGGACCGGCTTCTTGGAAATATTACCCGGATCATTCAAGAGAGAATCGATACAAGCAATGAGTATACAATTATAAAAAAAGACGGTACTCCCTTTCCGGCAATGATATCTTCACAGCCTGTTATTGAAAACAGCAGTGTTGTCGGCTTTCGAGGAGTATTGATTGACTTGACCAATAGAAAAAAAGTTGAACAGGAAAAAGCCCTTCTTGAAGGCCAGCTTCGTCAAGCCCAAAAGATGGAAGCACTTGGTACTTTAACGGGTGGAATAGCCCATGATTTCAACAATATTCTGGCGATTATACTGGGAAACGCTGAACTTGCCATGGTCGACCTCGGAGAAAATCACCCTGTCAGACATCATATAGACCAGGTTCGTATTGCTTCAAAAAGGGCAAAGGAGTTGATCAAGCGGTTGTTGACCTTCAGCAGACAGGGAAAAACCGAGAAAACACCTTGCCTCCTGCAGGATCTCGTTAAAGAAAGCTTAAAAACCCTTCAGTCAACAATTCCTAAAACAGTTACACTGGAAGTTGATCTTCAGTCACGTTCTAAAAAGGAGTCAAATAACAGCTCTAATATCCAGGCTGATGCCACTCAAATTCATCAATTACTGTTGAATCTCTGCGTTAACAGTGTGCAAGCCATGAATGAGAAAGGGAAACTGAAAATCTCTGTGGAGACCGTAGTTTTCAATGAGGGTACTAATCCCAGGCATCTGGGGATTGATCATGGTACTTATGAATGTCTTACTGTTTCTGATACAGGCAGTGGAATAGAGCCTGAGCTGGTTGAGAAAATATTTGAGCCCTTTTTTACCACCAAGGAGGTTGATAAGGGAACGGGAATTGGCCTCTCAGTTGTACAGGGTATTGTAAAGAACCATGACGGTCATATCCATGTTGAGTCCAATATTGGCAAAGGAACTGTTATTAGGGTCTATTTTCCCGTTGTAAGCGGAACGATAAGCGAAGAAAAGGTGGTGGAGGACGGTAGCCTTCCATTGGGGAGTGAGAGAGTACTTTTTGTTGACGATGAAGAAATGGTCGTCAGCCTCTCTCAATCGATGCTTAAGCAGCTTGGTTATACTGTTACTTCATTTACAAGAAGTGACGAAGCGCTGGAACAATTCAGCAGAACTCCACATGATTTTGATCTTGTTATCACCGATCAGACCATGCCGATTTTTTCAGGATCTGAGCTTGCCGTACGAATGTTGCAGATTCGGCCGGATATCCCAATTATCATATGCACGGGGTATTCCAAAAAGATGGATAAGATCAAGGCGAAACATCTCGGCATCAGGGCTTTTATTTTAAAACCTTTTGAACTCAGTGAAGTCGCTCGGCTTATTCGTCTGGTTCTTGACGATCATAACAAGGTAATGTTGCAATAATCAGAATTGGTTTTTATCCACCTGTTGCCTGTACTGTTGGAATTAACCCAGAAGTTGCTCAGCCTCTCGAACAAGTTGGCCAATTGGTAATTTCTGGGGACAGCTGCGTTCAACATGACTGAAATCCATAGTTGCCAATTTCTTTCTTATAGCCGGATCAATCTGAGTGAAAAGTTCCTGGGCCTTCTGTTGTTCTCCATACGAATTATAGTACATGAGATATCGCATGATATCACTGACCGGTACCTGGCCCATCGTCTGATCACAGACTGCTCCGCAGCCGGCACAGTAGTTGTTGCCGGTAACCATGGCATATTCCTGGAGGGTCTCCCGATCCGTTGAAGAGAGTTTTGCTTTATCCAGTGCTGCTGCAACATTTGAGACAAGTAAAGCGCCACTTTGCATGGTGATGCAGATCGAAGCAAAACGTTTATCTTCAAGGACAGCTTTCAGTTTTGCCTGTCCTTCAGTATAGCCGGAGGCAAGAAAGTGGTCGGTGAGTTTTCTGTCTTTTTCGCTCCTGATGGTTTTCCCTTGGGTTTTCATACCAATCAGGCCGATATTCGCATCCCGGCACTTGTCGATAGCGGCATTCAACCGTTTGTCCTGCATCAGCCTGAAATTATATGAGGTCATTATGGCATCTACCCAGTCAAGTTCGGCCGCTTTTTTCAAACAGTCATCCATATTTTTATGGGTGGAAAAACCGAAATAACGAATGAGACCACGTTTTTTTGCATCCATAGCCCAGCTTTTTAATTCTCCATTCAGATCATCCGGGTCGGACAGTGCATGGACACCATAATAAAGATCGATGTAGTTTGTTTTCATTCGCTTAAGCGAGGTCTGCAATCTCTCTTCCTTCTCATCGATTGAGGTTGCATAGGATGCCTTTGAGACGATAAATAGAGAGTCGCGAGTAGCCGGGTTGAGTCTTATGAATTTACCGACACCCAGTTCTGAATTTCCGCCGGCATACATATGAGCGGTATCCCAGAAATTAATCCCCCACATAAGGCCCCGTTTGAGGGTGGCCTGGTTATCGAGGATATTATACATCAGTCCATGGTTCAGAACGGAGACCGAAGCGCCGGTTTTGCCCAGGATTCGCCTGGGAACCTGTGGGTATTTCGTTTTTTTCTGCTTTTTAGAAGTGGTGGCACCATGGGCTGTTTTAACACTGCCTCCATCAACTGTTCCTGCCAGGACTGAACAGGCAGTTGCCGCGGTGATGGTTTTTAAAAAATCACGTCTGGTTCTGTTCATTTTCTTTTTAGTCATATTTAAGCCTCCCAGTTCGGTGGTCTGTTGAAGAAGGTTTACTTGTCATTTACAGGTGGGGATCAGCTATTGTCAATTGATTCGTTTAGACTTCGCTCAAGGATCACTCCTTTGTGGATGACAGTACATATATTTTCTAACATTTGTTTTTTTTGATCAACAATTAAGCCATAATCGCTGATCCATGAAAGAGGTCAGCTAAACTGACAATACATCTTATCGTGCAGGCCTGAAATTATGGATAATCAGGTATTATTGTATCATTTTTCCTGTGCAGTCGAATCATGTTCCCAGAGAAAGTTTTTTGTTGCCGCTTCTGCTTTCACCTTCAGCGGTCACCCGTACCGCTTTTAAGCCGCTGACCGGGCATTCATGTTCACAGATACCGCAGCCTATACAGTGCTTTATATCGACACTTGGCAGCTGTAATCGAACCAGAATGGTAATTGTAGAAGCCTGTATATCTTTGGGAACAGGACCTTCCATGGTAATTGATTTTATATCATTACTGATAATAGCAAAACGATTCTCCCCAATGAGACAGTAATAGTCCCCGGTGCCGTATTGATTGGGAGTGAAATTGCCATCAGTAATTTCAATGTGGTTCTGCTCTATTCTTTTTACCTGATGGTGAGCTTTTCTTACAGCTTTGAAATGATCTCGTAAATGGATCGCTTTTGGTGATACAGGGCAGTTTTCTTCACAGACAATACATGGTCTGTCCATGGCCCAGGGCAGACAGCGGCCTCTGTCAAAAAAAGCGGTACCGATCCGCACAGGTCCATATATGCTGAACTCGTTTTTCCCCTGTTTTTCGGCAAGGCTTAGAGGTCTGATGGCCGCTGTTGGACAAATATGGGAACAGGCAACACAGTTGAGCTGACAACCGGAAGAACCTATGCGATTGTTTAGCCGTGGTGTCCATAACTCAGTAATTCCAAATGATAAATCGGCAGGCTGCAGTACGTTGGTGGGACAGTTACGAATACATTGGTCACAGCGGATACAGCGTTTAAGAAAGTTTGTTTCATCAATGGATCCAGGAGGGCGGATAAGGGTTGGATTAAAATTAGAACCGGAGTGGTGCGGTAAATGAAGGGCAGGTGCGGCTAACACTCCGGTAAACAGGGAGAGAGTGAAACCGCGTCGGGAGAGATCGAACTGCTTTTCTTTGTCTCCTGGAAATGGGGTCAAACGATAGTCGATAATTGTATCCTTGCAGGGGTCGATACAGTTGCAGCAGAGCAGGCACTCACTGGTTCTGATAGAAGTTGAGGGAGAACATCCCCCTTCACAAAATTGTTCACACTTCTTGCAGTCCGAACATTGCTCTTGTTCTTTGCCGAAACGAAAAAGCGATAAACGGCTAAACAGCCCGAAAAGAGCACCGGTTGGGCAAATAAAACGGCAGAAAAAGCGGGGGAACAGCACATTGAGCAACAAAAAGGAGATAAAAACTGCAGCAATAAGAGGCGCACCATCATACCAGCGCTGATTGACTGAGGTGAAGCCGAGATCTGCATCAATAATCGGAAGAAGCACAAGGTTAAATGTTCTGGAAAAAAGAGGGATAGGGTCAAGCAGGCCAGTGACAATGATTCCGGCTTTTCCAGGATAAGCGGCCATGGTCAGAAAAACACAGAGAAGAATATATTTGCTGCGCTGCCAGGGATGATAGCTGTTCAGTTGCAATCGCTTCTTCATGGTAGCCTTTCGATGGACAACAAAAGAGAAGGCTTGGTGAAGTGTACCGAAGGGACAGAGCCAGCCACAGAAAAACCGACCGAAAAGGATGGTGAGAATGAGGCTGAAGAACCCCCAGCCGAGCCATCCATATAAACTATGTGTGGAGAGAATGGTGGCGATGCCGACCAGCGGGTCAAGCTGTAAAAACCAGTTTACAACCCAGCCATCTTGTTGATGGAAACGATTCCCCGGAGTTGAAACGATACAGAACCAGATAAAAAGCAGGAAGAAGAAGAGCTGGCTTATTCGACGGGTATTAACAATTCTCATAGTCAACTCACATTTCCATACAAAGGTCGAAGTGATTGAAAATCCCGGCGGCCTGCCCCCAACTGTTCAGCCTTTCCAAGAAATGGAAGGTCATCAGGAGTTAATCCAAGCAGGGAGCAGCCGAAAGAATCGACACTGACCTGGTCACAGCCGACAATCATGGTATTTGCCTGTTTCAGATCAGAAAGAGAACCACCTGTAGGACCGTTGCTGGTCATTACCTGTGTACCGTCCAGGATAACGAGTGTGGGTTGGACCATCATGGCAAGCTCTCCGATGATAGTGTGGATATCCTGGTGAAAAATATTGCGCCGTCCGCCCAAAAGGCCATACCAGTTTTTAATACTCATTGAGGCGCCGCTGCGATGATGGTTCTTGACCGGGGCTATACCGATCAGCTTGTTTATTTTAGTTAACGGTTCCATGAAAACGGGCCAATTACGTATCAGTTTCGCCTGAGAAAGAGTGAGGCGGCTGAAATAGTGTTCACGGGGAAAAACAGGCAAAGCGCCGGCTGCTCTGCAGGCCGCTTCTATGCCGCTGAGTTGAAAGCAGGCGGCAGGGTCATTGATCGGGTTGTCAAAGACCAGAACTTTGGCCGCTTTACCTTCTTTGTAGCAGAGCTTGACAACTTCACCAATCAGGTCAGGGTCGGTGGTCGCACCGAGCATTGAGGGAGAGGCAAAGCCAATGTTTGGCTTAATGCCTACAATATCACCTTCTTTGATAAAATGGCTGATACCTCCGAGTAATTGTAGAGCATGGTTTGCCGTTTTTACCCTGTCTGAACCGGTGACAATTGAAAGATTTTTATCGGGAATGGGCGATACACTGTAGTCGGGGAGTTTGTTAATGATCTTTTCCTGTTGAATCCTCTCCGGCCCTTCGGAGTCGTGCAGCAGGCAGCCCGTTGCTGAAACAGCTGCAATGGACAGACCCGCTTTGGTGCTTTTGGCAATGAATTCCCTTCTGGAGATACTGTGGTCGTTTTTATTCATTGTGATTTGAGCAATTGTAAGTTCTTGAGTAGTTGACTGCTCAGTGTTTCAGCCGGTTTACGGTCGTCAGCCTCATGAACTCCGGCAACATAATTTTCAAAGATAAAAAGTGACTCAACAGTTCCAAAGAGATCAACAAAGCGGATTGGTTTCTGAGGTTCTTCCATGATTGTTCCGCCTGATTCAATGAGAAAACGATGATAAGCCTCACCGGCTTCTTTGGCCTTTTCACTGCTCTTCTGTATGGAGATATAGGCAGTTACGGGTTGAGAGTCGATTATATATCGAGCAACAAAAGTATTTGTCAGCACATCTGAACCAAAAGCATTTGTTTGATATAGTCTGAAACTTGTGGGAACAAGCCCTTCTTCAGGGAAAAGTAACAGTTCTTCTATGGGACTCTTCTTGATTTTGTTCTTTTCAAGAAAGCTAAGTATGATTTGGGTCATTCCCTTTTGGATTTCACTGCTCGTGTCTGATCCGATGATCTCAATATAATAGTTGCCAAGGCGCAGAAAAAGACCATTTTCAGTCAGGTAATGGTCGTATCCTGCAAAAGTCACCGAGGCCTTGGAGTCGGCTCTTCTCTGACTTGAAAAGACGGCAAAAGCGTTTTTGCTGTCTTTCATATCGTAGAGATATATTTCAAACCAGCGGCTTGAATCTGTGAGAAGCGCATAGCGCTGACTGTTCAATCGAACAAATCCATTGTCAATATACAATGGAGCCTTGCCATTGATTTTCTCAAATAATCCCTCATTGTCATAGCTTTCCTTTGGGCCGAGTTTTTTGAATTTTTCAACCACAGGAAGAGAAAGATCATTTTGGGTGACGGAGGGTACGCTCAGCGTTGTATTTTCTTTTAAAAAAGGAGGGAGTGGTGCTGGCTCAAAAATGGAATGGATATACAGAACCGATAATCCAATTGTCAAAAGAAGGCCCAGCAACAGATAGGAGAGACGTTTCTGGCCGAGTCGGTTTTGCCATGATCCCATAAATCAGTCCTTAAGCCTGCATTTCTCACGAGCAGATCCGACCGCATCTGCTCGCCTTTGGTGAATATTTTGTTCAGAACAGGGTCTGAAGAAGAACAATATGTATAGCAATATAGGCGTGTTCTCTGTCCTAAGCAAAATATTCATGAGACATTCGGCTTAGATAAAGAGCACTCTGTAGTATAAAGAAGGTGATTGCTGATTGTCAAATTCTGTTTGCTCTGTGCTCTATTGCGCTCTATCGACTCTGTTCTTTGATTTGATTTCACTGCAACCGCCACCACAACGGCATTTCATGCTGTATCTGATCGGACTATTGGATGTAGGTAGTATTTTTTCAAGGGCAGTACTTATTTGGTTTGTGGTCGTTTCAGAGAATATACATGGAAGGTGAAGGTGGTAGAGAGTTGTTTCTTTGAGGAAGAGGTGATCCCATTCATAACTCATACCTATATCCGGATGAGCTTTGTGGGAAATCTTGCGGAACTGGGTTTCAGCGGTGATCTGATCTTTAAAAAGAATAGCGGTTAAGGAGAATTTAAGAAAAAGTTTGCCAGCCTTTGTTTGCCGGTAAGGTTCGTCTGAAATATAATCGAAGCGAATGATTTCAATGGCATCAAGTCCATTCTCAAGATATATGTCGGCCAGCTTTTGTAGTCGTGTTGAGGTGATATGATAGGTCTGTTTCAAAGACCTGACCAGCTCATCAACATTTGTTTGAGTACCGGGGATATTGGCTGTGTTGGCATGACAGACAGGAACAAAAAGCAGAAATATCCCAATGAGAAAGAAGAAGGTTCTTTTAATTCTTTGAGGCATCAGTTCAGACATATAAAAGTTGACCTAAAGACTCCAACCCCAGAACGTCAGAAAACGTTTAAAATCGCGCATATCCGAATCTGTCCTGTTCCACGGTTTGAGACTGGTATAGAAGCTGTTTTGCGTTTGGAAGCTATAGTCATACTTTTTGTCACTGCCAACGAAAAAATCGAGACTGATAAGGCTCATAAGTAGAGTCTCCCAAGGTTTAATCGAGTCCTTGACATGACCATCAAGGATGCCGCCTTTGTAAAAGAAACTCGTTGTTGTGTTGCCAAGAGGGAGCTTCTCAAGATCCGATAACAGGGCCATGTCGAATTGTCTGCGATGAAAAGCGGGTGATAACAGTGAGTTTTTTTCCACCATATTTACAGCCATAATTCGGTGGATACCAGGCCGTACCGTGACAATCAGGGCCGGTTCTATCAGCTTGCCAAATTTCAGTAGCGGTTGGAGCCGTTCTCCATACACTTCAAGCGGTTGGTTTTTCCATTCTTTTGGAAATGCATCTTTTGATAAATGAGATGTGGGGAGAATGGCAAGATAGCATCCGCAGGTATGAACGGTGGTCACCAGCACCGGTTTATTGTCGGAGCCGACCGTCACGACAATAATCAGGCCGGGATTTGAGCCACTGGTCAGGTGAAAGGGGAAAAGGGAGAAGGGAACTTCTGGAAAGTGGATGCGGTAAATGTAATTGGTGTAACGGTCTCTGTTTGTGGCAAAGGTGTCGACACCATAATAGAGTGTCGGGTGTCTGGTATCGATGAAAATTTCTTCCTTCCCGCTTGAGTTGAACCTAGCTGAAACTTTACCGACGAGATTATGGGAAAACTGGCTGTCATGAATAAGAAAGAAGGGTGTATAGCGGGAAATCCTGTTATCACCTTGTCCGGATGAAAGATACAGCGTTCCACTTTGCTGGTTCACAATGGGTGGGTTAAAAGAGCAGCCTGTCAAAAGAACAGAAAGTATAAAAAAAGAGAAGAGAAACGGGTATCTGTTTTTCATGGGTTTTTCTTTACCGGCAAGATGTTTTGAAAATATGCTCTATTGTCTATTAAAGAGTAGTCTGTGACTGA
Organism: uncultured Desulfocapsaceae bacterium; assembly: GCA_964565605.1. Classification (GTDB taxonomy): domain Bacteria; phylum Desulfobacterota; class Desulfobulbia; order Desulfobulbales; family Desulfocapsaceae; genus CAZLGM01. The sequence goes on from CAZMFP010000010.1 coordinate 26,297, forward strand.
AAACTGTATAGACAAAATAACAACAGCTCGTGTTTGGCTGAGCTTTCCTGGTAATCAGTATCTCAACTGGATGATCAGTTTAAGTTGAGATAATAGTTGGTCACTTGTCTTACTTCCAAAAGCCCTTGCTATGTTGTGGGTCGGAGTCTGCGCTAACCTGTTTGTCTGTAACGAGCAATGCCTTTATGACGAATTTGCTATTTAGAAGGTAAAATATTGTAGCATGAATAATAGTGAGAATCCATAAGGTTCATTTTGTCTGATAAAGTGAGATTGTAAAGCAGGTTGTTGATACCATTTGGAAAAACATTTTATTGAAGAAAAACCTGTATTGACATTGACTTATTGGTGAGTACAATGAAGTAATAATACTGGAAAACGATGTCAAAATGTTATAAATAATGAAATTTCAAAAATTAAACTCATTAATCAGATGAAGGAGGTAGGGTATGCAGAAATGGGAATGTCCTTGTGGTTATATTTACGATCCTGCTGAGGGAGATTACGAAAACGGGGTCGATCCTGATACTCCCTGGGAAAAAGTGCCTGAGGATTGGGTTTGCCCGAAATGTGGTGCAGAAAAAGAAGATTTCTGGGAAGCCGATTAGTTGTGCTGCAATGAAAAACATTGCAGCAGACAATGTAAAAAGGGGGTTGGCGCTCTAAGCGCCAACCCCCTTTTTTTGTGTAACTTGTGGGAAATTCTAAAAGGACTATGTGACAGGAGGCCAGGAAGATACTCTTTCAGCCTCCTGATTTAAGTTGGTGCCTGGGGTCGGAGTCGAACCGACACGGGCAAAAAGCCCACGGGATTTTAAGTCCCGGGTGTCTACCAGTTCCACCACCCAGGCGGGATGAATGCTTTTACCATAGCTTTTGCGAGTTTGTCAATCCAACTCTGTGAAGGTTGTATGAATTCGTGAACATCTGCTTGTACAGTATTTTAACCCTATGTATCATAACGGTTTACTCGTATTATTCAGGGTTGATGCATCACCTGAGATGTGCGATTCAACCAATTCTGTTGGCTTCCCCTATGATCGCTTTCATCTCTCGAACAGCCTGATCAAGTCCAACAAAAACCGCTCTGGTGATAATGGCGTGGCCGATAGACAACTCTTCTATGGTGTCCAGGGCCGCTACTCTGGCAGTAGTCAGGTAATCAAGGCCGTGGCCCGCATTTACCCTTAGCCCCATCTGGTAGGCAGTGTCGGCAGCTTTACTGATATGCTGAAACTCTTTGTCCTGTTCTTCCTCGCTGGTGGCATCACAGTAGCGGCCTGTATGGATCTCCACAAAGGTTGCACCGATATCTCTAGATGCTTTAATCTGTTTCTTTTCAGGATCGATGAACATGGAGACAGGGATTCCGGCTTTTTCCATCTTTGCAACAACTTTAGCCAGCTTTTTCTTTTGGCCGGCCACATTCAGGCCACCCTCGGTTGTCAGTTCCTGGCGTTTTTCAGGGACAAGGGTGATCATGTCCGGCTTTATATCCAGGGCGATACCGATTATTTCCTTGCTGGCACCCATTTCAAGATTCAGCTTGGTCTTAACTGTTTCCCGCAACAGATAGACATCACGATCCTGTATATGTCTTCTGTCTTCCCGCAGGTGCACGACAATTCCCTGGGCCCCGGCAAGTTCACAGATGGCGGCTCCGGCTACTGGATCCGGTTCGGTAATCCCACGGGCCTGGCGAATGGTGGCAATATGATCGACGTTGATGGCTAGATGGGTCATACTCTCACTCCTGTATTGATTCAATCTTGTAGACAATTCTTTTTCTTTATTTTCCATACGTTCTGCTTCTTTTTGAGAAAGTTCATGGTCATAGCCGATTAAATGGAGCAAACCATGAATTACAAGCTGTATCAGACGACCATGGCAGGTCAGATTCAGCTTTTCTGCTTCGTGGGCGGTACGATCAAGAGAAATAATAATATCACCCAGCTCAAGAAAGGCATCTGTTCCTATCTGGGGCTGATCACCCTCTGCAGAAGGAAAGGACAGAACATTTGTCGGCCCGACTTTATCTCGATACTGACTGTTGAACCAGCTTATTTCCTCATCATCGGTGAGCAGGATGGAAACATCGTAATCGGAAAGGCTCAACATCTTGAGAAGCCTGGAACATTGTCTGCGAATCAGTTTTGGATTTATATGCAGATTATCCGATTGATAGTTGATGTTGAGGTGAACACTCATTTTTTCTTTCTGTTCTTTTTGTCGTATACTTCGATGATCTTCTGGACAAGCGGGTGTCTGACCACGTCTTTGCTGGAAAACTCGCAAAAACCGATTCCTTTGAGCCTTTTAAGCCGTTTTCTGGCATCAAGCAGACCTGAACTTTTCGGAACAGGCAGATCAACTTGGGTGATGTCACCGGTAATAACAGCGGATGAGTCAAAGCCGATTCTGGTAAGAAACATTTTCATCTGCTCACGAGTGGTGTTCTGAGCTTCATCGAGAATAATAAAAGAATTGCTCAGTGTGCGGCCACGCATGAAGGCCAAAGGAGCGATTTCAATAATGCCACGCTCCAGCAGGTCATTTGTCTTTTCAATACCAAGCATGTCATCCAAAGCATCGTGCAGCGGTCTTAAATATGGATTGACCTTCTGGGCGAGATCTCCTGGCAGAAAGCCAAGTTTTTCGCCAGCTTCAACAGCCGGTCTTGTCAGAACAATCGAGCCGACCTGGTTGTTGGCAAGGGCGGAAACAGCCATGGCTACAGCCAGGTAAGTCTTGCCTGTCCCGGCAGGGCCAATGCTGAAGACGATATCGTTATTGCGTATGGTATCTATATAGATCTTCTGATTCTGGGATTTTGGCGAAATAACCCTGTTATGGGTGGTGACATAGACCTTGTCTAGAAACACCTTGTCGAGTCGGCCGTTGGGGCTCGCTTCAAGAATTTTCAGACCAAAAGCGATGTCACTGGTATAGATGGGATACCCTTTGCCAATAAGATCGTAGAGCTGCTCCAATAAATTCGCACCGATGGCAACACTGTGCTTGTCCCCGCTGATATTGAGGGTGGTTCCCCTGACATTGATTTTGACACCGATACTGTTTTCGATGGTCAGCAGGTTTCTGTTGAGATCACCGTAGAGACTGATTGTCCTTGCGTTGTCAGGAAACTCAAGGTCACGGTTCGCCTGTCCGTTGGTACTCTTAGTATTATTGGCCACTCTTTATTTTTTCCAGCTCCTGGTCGATCATCTGTTGAATTGGCTCGATTCCCCTGTTTTTTACTTTGCGACCATTAATAAACAGGGTGGGAGTTCCTCCAATTTCTGCTTTTTCGGCATCACTGATATCCTGGTCAAGCTGCCGCTGAACCTTTTCTGAGTCCATATCTCTTTTCAATTTCTCCAGATCAAGGCCGAGATTCTTAGCTATTTTGTCAATAACTTTATCGTTGAGTTTACTGCTGTTCTCAAACAGTTCATCATGAAACGGCCAGAATTTTCCCTGTTCACCTGCAGCGAGTGCGGCAAGAGCGGCCTTCTCGGCATAATCATGGATTGATGTCAGAGGCAGATTTTTTAAAACGATTTTTACGGTATCGGGGTTTTGCTCGAGCACCTGCTCGAGTAGCGGTAAGACTTTCGCGCAGTACGGTCACTGAAAGTCGGTGAAGACTACCAGGGTTACAGGGGCAGTTTCCAGGCCCACATAGGGAGAACCCTTTATATTAATATCCTTAATGAAGTTGATTGAAATTGCTGTGTAACTCTTTTTCTTCTCATTGATGAGGAAAAGGAGTTCGCCTCGCGGGGCAATATCAATTCCGGTTACACCTTCCTCTACCGGAATCGTTCCTTTATATTTTCCTCTTTGGTCATAGACCAGCACACTGTTTTCTGTGAGAAAAAACACAAGTTTGCCGTCGAGTGAGTGGATCATACTTTTTGGTGGCAGCGGTAGCTCCAACTGTTGCTCGACTGTCCATTCAAGGCTTGAAGCCTTTTTAGCAGCAAAAAGAGGTTGTGCACACAGGAAAAGGAAAACAACGACCCAGCCAAACAGAATTGGATGTAGCTTGTTCTTCATTTTTATCCTACAGGTTGAGATTTGGTGGTTTGCAATAGCGTACAGGCCGACTGACGATAGAGTGTCCTGTCAATAAGATATCGTCTTTTGATCGGCATGAGGATAATAGCCGTTGCTCATTTTTTTATCAAGATATGAAGCTACTGCACAAACTCTTTTGGTTGATGAATTACCGGTGGTCTCACTTCAGAAATAGTTTTATTTTCCTTTGATGGAACCTTGACTGATCCAGTGATGTGAATTACTTAATTAAAGATTGAGCGAAGTTTCTGCTCATTGAAAGTGGTTGCGAGGGTGGCGGAACTGGTAGACGCACTGGACTTAGGATCCAGCGCCTTCGGCGTGGGGGTTCGACTCCCCCCTCTCGCACCAGGTTCTATACAGAGAATTTCCTGCTTACATCGGAGACCCGGAATGTGGTTTTTTTCATGCCGGCAATCGTTTGGACAGGAATACATTAACTCCTGAAAAGGACTCTTTTCAGGGTTGCCGCTAGCTTCGGATAAAAACATAAAAAAGGATGGTATCAGATGCAGGTTGTTGTCGAGGAAGTGAATGATTTAACAAGAAAAATGACAATTACTCTCCCCAGCGAAGATGTTCAGAAGAAACTGAATAAAGCATACGATGAGCTGAGCAGGGATGTTAAAATGAAAGGCTTCAGGCGCGGCAAGGTACCTCGCTCCATTATTATAAAGAGCTATCAGAAGCAGGTCGAAGCGGAAGTTGGTGAAAAGCTGATCCAGGACACATATTTTAATGCAGTAGAACAGGAGAAGGTTGAGCCGGTTGTCCATCCTGAAATTCAAACAATTAATTATGATGACAGCGGTTCTTTTACCTATGTGGCCATGGTAGACATCAAGCCTGAGGTTGAGGTCAGCGATTATAAAGGGTTAAGTGTTGTCCGTCCGGATACTTCCGTGAATGAAGAAGATGTGGAAAAAGAGCTTGAAGAGATGCGCACGGAAATGGCAGCGCTCCGCTCCGTTTCAGACAGGGAAATTGCCAAAGGTGACGTTGTTGTCGTAGATTTCCAGGGTTTTCACAAGGGTCATCCAATGAAACAGGTGAAAAACGACAATTACTCTGTTGATGTTGGGTCCGGTAAAATGGGTGTTGAATTTGAAGAGAAGTTGGTCGGTATGAAAACCGGAGAAGAAGGGTCCCATGAAGTCGTTTTCCCTGAAGGACACGCCAATCCGATTCTTGCCGGCAAGACTGTCGATTTTAAGATAGAAGTAAAAGATGTAAAAGAACGCGTATTGGCAGATCTTGATGATGAATTTGCCAAAGATGTATCCAATGAGTTTGGTTCGCTGGAAGAGTTAAAGAGTTCCATTAGAACAACAATGGAACAACAGAAGGTGGACGCCTCCAAAAGCCAGATAACCGATGCCTTGATGGAAGAACTCCTGAAGATCAATCAGTTTGCTGTTCCTGAGCGACTGGTTCATTTTGAAATCGAAGAAATGATCAAGCAGACAGAGAAAAGTCTGGAGCAGAATGGAATGACTCTGGAATCGGCAGGTATAAACAGGGATGAGCTGGCCCAAAACAACAGAGAAATTGCCGAAAAGCGGGTCCGTGGTGATTTCATCCTGAAAAAAATTGCCGAACTCGAAGAGATTAAAGTCAATGATGAAGATCTTGATCGCGGCTTTAAACGGATTGGTGCCCAATACAATATGGATGTGGCCAAGGTTAAAGAGTTTTTCCAGTCGCGTGATGACCTGATGCCTTTTATGAATGAGCTGCTCAATGAAAAGATTCTGACTTTTCTTGAAGATGAAGCGGTTATTCAAGATTCAGCTGCTGCTGAAACTGACGGCGAAAAAGAAGATTAAAAGTTGTAAGAAAATGGCTTTGATTTCTCCAGGTATCCTGAACTCAGAGCATTAGATTCTTGAAAAAGAAGGAGTAATACGATGAACCTCGTTCCCATGGTCGTGGAACAGAGCCCCAGAGGAGAGCGGGCCTTTGATATCTATTCACGACTTTTAAAAGAACGCATTATCTTCCTTGGCAGTGCAGTAATAGATGATGTATCCAATGTGATCATTGCTCAGCTTCTCTTTCTTGAAGCGGATGATCCGGAGAAGGATATCACATTTTATATTAACTCGCCTGGTGGCTCGGTCACGGCCGGAATGGCTATATACGATACCATGCAGTATGTCAAATGTGACATCGCTACACTCTGTATGGGCCAGGCAGCCTCCATGGGCGCACTTCTGCTAGCTGCGGGATCAAAAGATAAACGATATGCGCTGCCCAATTCGAGAATCATGATTCATCAACCCATGGGCGGCTTTCAGGGCCAGGCTACGGATATAGATATTCATGCCAAAGAGATCCTGAGGATGAGAAAAGACCTCAATGCAATTTTAGCAAAACACACCGGACGAACGGTAAAGAAAATCCAAAACGATACCGACCGGGATAACTTTATGTCTGCTAAGGAAGCATTGAAATATGGTATAATTGACAAGGTTCTTGCTGAACGCAAAGATGTTGAGTAGTCCTTGCATGGTGAGCTCTTCTCTTTCGAATGCTCACATTTTCAAGGTGGAGACACGTTTGATTTTTCAGTTAAAGCTGAAACAGTAGGATATAAGAGGTAAGTTGGATGTCTGATATTGATGATACGGAATATAGCAGCAGCAACTGCTCATTCTGCGGTAAGCACCAGGACGAGGTGTCGAAACTGGTTTCCGGGCCTGATGTGTTTATCTGTGATGAATGTATCGAGTTGTGTAATGAGATTGTGCAGGACCAGGATATAGAGTTTGAGGACCAGGATAATTCGGTTTCTGAAATCTTAACTCCAAGAGAGATTAAAGCGCGTCTGGACGACTATGTTATTGGCCAGGAGTTTGCTAAAAAAGTTCTCTCCGTAGCTGTTCACAATCATTACAAGCGGATTGACGCTCCTGAGAGCCAGGAAGAAGAATTGGTCGAGCTGCAAAAATCCAACATTATTCTGATCGGCCCGACCGGGTCGGGTAAGACCCTGGTAGCCCAGACCCTCGCCCGTATTTTGAACGTACCGTTTACTATTGCCGATGCAACGACCCTTACTGAAGCGGGTTATGTCGGTGATGATGTGGAGAATATCCTGGTCAATCTCGTTCAGGCTGCTGATGACAATGTGAAGGCAGCTGAACGAGGAATTATCTATATTGACGAGATTGATAAAATTGCCAGGAAATCAGACACTCCTTCAATTACCAGAGACGTTTCCGGTGAAGGTGTGCAGCAGGCGCTTTTGAAAATCATCGAAGGAACTGTAGCCCAGATCCCACCCAAAGGTGGCCGTAAACATCCGCAACAGGAGCTTACCCAGATTGATACAACGAATATTTTGTTTATCTGTGGTGGAGCTTTTGTCGGGCTTGACAGGGCAATAAAAAATCGAACCGGCTCAAAGTCGATGGGCTTTGGCGCCAAGGTCGTGAGTGAAAAGAAAAAATTAGGTGAGATCTTAGCAGAAGTCCAACCTGAAGATCTTTTGAAGTTTGGATTGATTCCTGAATTCGTTGGTCGACTGCCTGTTATCGCCACCATGCGAGAGCTGACTGAAGAAGATCTTGTCCGTATCCTGCGCGAACCGAAAAACGCGCTGACCAAACAGTATCAACGACTTTTTCAGTTCGACGAGATCACCTTGAGGTTTACCGAAGGGGCGTTGACGGCAATTGCTAAGAAGGCGCTGAAACGCAAGTCTGGTGCAAGAGGGCTGCGCTCTGTTATGGAAGAGGCCATGCTTGATGTGATGTATGATCTGCCATCCAAGGAAAATGTCCAGGAATGTGTGATCAGTGAACAGGTCGTGACCAATGGGGATTACCCTGTTATCCTGTATGGAAATGAACAGGAAACTAAATTGAAAAAAAGTGCATAGTACTTATACATATTAATTATGGAAGAAAAAAAGACAAAACTCTATCCGCTGATGCCGCTAAGAGACATCGTTGTGTTTCCGCAAATGGTGGCTCCGCTGATGGTTGGACGGCCAAAGTCAATCGAAGCCCTTGAAGATGCCATGTCTAAAGGTACAGAAATTTTCATGGCGACTCAAATGGCATCGGATGTGGACGATCCCACAGAAAAAGATATCTATCCCATTGGTACCCTGGCGAAAGTTATGCAACTGCTTCGGTTGCCTGATGGCAACATCAAGGCTCTTGTAGAGGGTAAGCGCAGGGGGAAAATAGTTTCTTATGTTCACCATGAGGACTTCTTCCAGGTTGAAGTGGAGGAAGTCAATGACAGGGAAGATACTGTCGGTGAGACCATCGCTTATGATCGCGAGCTGAGAAAACTCTTTGGTGAATATTCTCGGATCAATAAGAAGCTTGGCAAGGAAGTTGTTAAATCTGTTGAGAATATTGAAGATACAGGCAGGCTTGTGGATGTCCTGACTCCACATCTGTCCATGACCACTGAAGAAAAGCAGGAAGTCCTGGAGCTCGATTATGTTCCCGATCGCATTGTGAAACTGCTCGAGTTCATTCACCGGGAAATTCAGCTCAGCCAGTTGGAACAGAAAATCTCCGGCCAGGTCAAAAAGAACATGAACAAGACCCAGCGCCAATATTATCTGAATGAGAAAATGAAGGTCATTCAGAAAGAGATGGGCGAGGGTGAAAACGGCATGGATGAGCTTGGTGAGATCGAACAGGCCATCGAAAAGAAGAAGATGCCGAAAAAAGTTCGTGAAAAAACCACAAAAGAATTTAAGAAGTTGAAAGCCATGCCGCCCATGTCTGCAGAGACAACGGTTGTAAGGAACTATATCGACTGTATTCTCAACCTTCCATGGCTGAAAAAATCAAAAGCCACAATTGACATCAACAAAGCGGAACAGATCTTGGATGAAGACCATTATGGACTGAAAATTCCCAAGGAGAGAATCCTTGAATATCTTGCTGTCCAGTCTCAGGTGAAAAAGATCAAAGGGCCTATTATCTGTCTTGTCGGTCCTCCCGGTGTTGGAAAAACATCAATCTGTAAATCCATCGCCAGGGCCATGAACAGGAAGTTTGTCAGATTGTCTCTGGGTGGTGTTCGGGACGAGGCTGAAATACGTGGCCACAGAAGAACTTATATCGGCGCTATGCCGGGCAAGATTATTCAGTCTATGCAAAGAGCTAAAGTGAATAATCCGGTCTTCTGTCTCGACGAGGTTGATAAGATGTCCATGGATTTCCGAGGCGATCCTTCTTCTGCTCTACTGGAAGTTCTTGATCCCGAGCAGAATTATGCCTTTAATGATCATTACCTTGATATTGATTATGATCTTTCCGAGGTGTTTTTCATTACCACGGCAAATTATCTCCATGGTATTCCGGTACCATTGCAGGACAGGATGGAGATTATCCAGCTTTCCGGCTATACCGAGGAAGAGAAGAAAAAGATTGCTCAGGGTTTTTTAATTCCCAAGCAGCTGGAAGCAAATGGATTTGCCAAGGAGGCCGTTCATTTGTCCGAGGGTGCTATTCTCGAGATTATTCGCCGATATACCCGTGAGGCTGGCGTGAGGAGCCTGGAACGGACTATAGCCTCTCTTTGTCGAAAAGTTGCCCGCGAACGGTTGAAGAAAAAGATAAAGAAGAAGACGACTCGAATTACAGCTCAGTCTGTTTTGAAACAGCTTGGCACACCGAAGTACCGTTACGGACTGGCTGAAAAAACCGATCAGATCGGCTTGACGACCGGTCTTGCCTGGACGGAGGTTGGGGGTGAGCTCTTGCAGATTGAGGCCACCATCATGCCGGGTTCCGGTAAAATGACGGTTACCGGTAAATTAGGTGATGTCATGCAGGAGTCAGCCCAGGCGGCTCTGAGTTATGTCCGTTCCAGGTCAATTCGCTTTGGCCTTGAGGCTGATTTTTATAAAAAGCTCGACATTCATGTCCATGTTCCTGAGGGAGCAATTCCCAAAGATGGACCATCAGCCGGGATCACCATTACAACTGCCATTGTCTCTGCTCTCTTAAAAGTGCCTGTAAAGCATAAGCTGGCAATGACGGGAGAAATTACCTTACGTGGCAGGGTACTGCCCATCGGCGGCTTGACGGAAAAACTGCTGGCGGCCAAACGAGGCAATATTACCCATGTACTTATCCCCAAGGATAACGAGAGAAATCTTGATGATGTGCCAACAAAGATCCGCAAAAGTCTGACCATTGAGCTGGTCGCTCACATGGATGAAGTGTTGGAAAAATCATTAATTGTAAAAGAGGGAGAGTCCGTTTTTAAAGATGTTCCGTTGGGAACAGTCTATGGTGACATTACTGTTTCAACACATAATGTCCCTCATTGACTTTTTTGCTTGACGGTGTGAGTGCTTCCTGTTAAATAGTCATTCCACATTGATTGTGAGGGGGCGGGTAGCTCAGTTGGGAGAGCATCGGCCTTACAAGCCGAGGGTCACAGGTTCAAGCCCTGTTCCGCCCACCAATTAATGTCACTACTGGGGTCGTAGTTCAGTTGGTTAGAATGCCGGCCTGTCACGCCGGAGGTCGCGAGTTCGAGTCTCGTCGGCCCCGCCAGTAACAACAAGGAGTTAAGAGGATTTCCTCTTAACTCCTTGTTTGTTTATATCCTTTTAAAGCTTGCTGGGCAGGGTGAGGGTAATGTCGGATTGACCATCAGAGATGGGTTCAAGCGTCAATGTTCCATTTAATTTCTGGAAGGAGGCTTGTAGTCTTTCTGAAAACAATTGATCTGTCTTGGCTGTGACAGTTGTAGAGAGCCTGAAAACTATTTGGAAATCAGGTTGTTGATGTTGAGTAGAAATGGTCATTCTGTTTCCCGGTTCGAATAAATCCAGTGAAATCATGAACAGCCGGTAAATAATATGGTGCAGTAGTGAAGGGTCGTTGTGCAGGGCCGGAAGTCCATCCTCTGGCTCAAAGCTCAAATCAACCTGTTTCAGTCTGGCAAAACGGGCAAGGAATTTTAAGGCCTCTTCAAGGAGATCGTTAAGGTCAAAGGTGGAGAGCGGTGTGTCGGAGCGGTGGGCAAAGCTGCTGAGGTTTTTCAGCATTTCAGCTGATTCGATAACCCTCTTCTCGATGGTAGCAATCGTTTTTTCAAACCTCTGGGCCATTTCAGGGTTGCTTTCCAGAGCGCCCATGGCAATGAAATCTTCCATCAGGCCGTTTGATTCCCGAATAATCCCCAAATGATTTTTCATATCATGGGAAAAACCGGCCAGAATCCTCCCTAGAGATTCAATCTGTTCATAACGGATGTTGTCTTCGAGTTCTTTGCCCATAACAGAAACCTTATTCGTTGTCTTCTGATTTTTCGGCTGCTTCCAGTTTTTTTAGCAATTCTTTAAGCTTAAACGGTTTCATGATGTAGTCGAAGGCCCCTTTTCGCATGGCTCTCAGTCCTGATGCGGCAGAGCCATGTCCGGTAACCATAATGACTTTAATGTCTGAATTATGTTCCTTTATACCTGTAAGAACGTCCAGGCCGCTCATATCCGGCATTTTCAGATCAAGAATGACGATGTCCGGATCAATTTCTTTGAGTTTAGCCAGTCCATCTGTACCACTGTATGCATCGGTAATATCGATGCCTCGCAGTTGCAGTCGCTGGCATAGAGTGGAAGCATATTCGACTTCATCGTCGATGATAAGTAATTTTGAGTTGATCGCTGATGTATTCATTGTGGATTAAATAATAGAAAAGGTGATTTCAAATGTTGTTCCTTTGCCGACTTCGGACAGTACCTCAATTTTACCGCCAAGTTTCTGAACAAGACCGTAAGTGATTGACAATCCAAGGCCGGTTCCTTTGCCGGTTTCTTTGGTTGTAAAAAAAGGATCGAAGATGTGCTTCTTAACCTCTTCGTCAATTCCTGGGCCATCGTCGGTGATGTTCACCTGGATATGGTCCTCATCGACTTGATGGGTAGAGAGAAGAATCCGTCCGTGTGAGCCGATGGCATCAATTGCATTACTGGTGATGTTGAGAAAGATCTGTTGCAACTGAGTTCGGTCACTCAGGATGGTTGGGATTTCCGGCTCAAGTTCAAAATCAATTCGAATCTGGGCGTATGTCGCTTCCTTGGCTAGAAAGTCAATAACCTCTCTTAGAATAATGTTTATGTCAAGTAATTCCGTGTGGACATCTTCCTGCCTGGCAAAGCCAAGTAACCGATGGGTTATTGTTTTGCATCGAAGTACACTGTCCTGTATTCCGTCAAGGGTGTCCATGATGGCTTGTCTATGAGTGAAATCTTCACTCATTTCGATAAAATCCTCAATAAGGCCAGCTTTTTGGTTGATAATTGAAAGAGGATTGTTGATCTCATGGGCGATTCCAGCGGCCAGTCTGCCGATCGAAGCTAATTTGTTGGAATGTTCAACCTCGGCCAGGAAAAGTTGCCGTTTCTTATTCGATTCCTGGATATGGCGGGTAATGCCTTGACTGATTTCAAGGATGACAAGAAAGGCAACGATTGTACAGGTGACAAAAATCGCAATCAGTTTCACCCGTATCAGTAAACGGGCTTTCGAGAGAACACCCATTTCTTTTGCAAAAATAAGCCGGAATTCACCATGTGAAAGGATGGTAGAGGCTAGAAGAACAGAGTTTCCGGCAGAGGAGTCTTGAATTGTGACTTCACCATCTTTCTTGTCGAAGAGATCAGGTTGTTCATCAAACAGATCTGAGGGTATGGAGTTGGATGTAAATTGTATACTGGCAAAAGGATTTTTCTTACCGATGGAGCCATATTTGAGTGGTATCGTTAGAACATTTTTATTTGAGTCGATAATAAAAATATCGCTAAAGGTTGTGGAGCCTCTATCCTCTGTAAAAGGATAGAGTACATGGCTCTCTATCCAGAAACGAAGTATTAACACACCTTCCTGTGTGGCCTGTTTTTGACTGACAGAAACAGCAATAAAAGAAGAATCGCTCTGTTCATTGAAAAACGAGCTGAACATCATTCTTCCTTTCACTGTTTCATCTAACCACCTGCTGTCTTCGTATGACTTGTCTGAGGGTTGATGCTCACCCGCATGTCCAATTATTTCACCTGATTCGTTGATAAGCTCCAGATCGGTAATATCCGGGTAATCTATCCTTATTGAATGTAATAATTGACCGAGTTGGTCCGGTTTTGCCAATTGTTGCAGCTCAGTGGTTCGAGAGATAAAGCTGATAAGGGCCTTGCGCTCTTCCAGATGTTGGTTGACCTGAGAGTGTGACTGTTTCAGATGTTGAAAAAAGCGGGTGATCTCATCATGGTGTAAAAGATCCTGATATTGGTAATGGGAAAGTACCGAGATAATAGTTGATGGTATCAGGACGAGAACGATAAGCAGTACTATCAAACCTCGGAAAAATGTTTTGTAGTTCTGATCAAGATCTGCTCCGCTTTCGATATCTTGAGGAGGAGCGGGGATGAATTTTGAGAATATCTTGAAACGTTCTCTCATGGGGCCACCTCTCTTGAAACGACACCCGGCAGAATAGTGCCGGGTTGGAGCCGATTATGAATGGCCAGTTCCAGGATATCACTGTGCTGCCCGATTACGGAATCAATAACCTGAATTTTTTTCCAGCATAAAAATTGATAATGCTCTTCTTCGATTCCGCCGCAAATAACAGTGTCAACTTTTTTTTGAAGGGCCAGGTCGCAAATGGTTTCGGCTGACCTGCTTGAGATAAGGATTGAATGGGGCTCTTCTAAAAGTTGCTCATCATAACAGACAGCAAGAACAATTTCTGTGCTGAGGTCGAAACGGGGAGAAATGTAGTCTCCCCTGGTTGTAAGTAGAATTTTCATTAGGAATTGATTAACTCATCTGATATTTACGCAGTTTTCTCCAAAGGGTTGTTCTTCCCCATCCTAAGTGTTTTGCAGCTTTAGTTCTATTGCCACCTGACTCCCTTAAAGCATCTAATATCATCTCTTTTTCCAGTCTGGCCCAACCTGTATCCTGGTGGTTTCCGGCAGGGACATCTTGAGTATGCTCAGTCGGCGAGTCGGGTTTTTGTTTTATAGTATTTGAAGCCGGTGTATTAGCCGGTTCAAATATGTAGGGAGGCAGCGATTGGTGAATAATTTTGTTTCCCTGATTGATGTTGACGCAGTATTCAACAATATTTCGCAGTTCCCGCACATTGCCGGGATATGGATAGTCACTGAGTGTTTTTAGCGCTTTTTTGGTGAATCCCTTGATTGTTTTTCCCATTTTCACATTAAAAAATTTGAGAAAATGATCAAGCAGCAGGGCGATGTCACCGTACCGTTCACGAAGGGGAGGAAGGTGCATCCTTAGAACGTTTAGACGATAAAAGAGGTCTTCTCTGAATTGGCCATTTGCAACCTGGTCCCTCAAAGAACGGTTAGTGGCGGCAATGACCCGCACATCGACGGTGACTTTTTTGTTTCCCCCAACAGGAAAAAATTCCTGGTCATCAAGTACCGAGAGAAGTTTAACCTGAAGGGAAAGTGAGAGATCTCCAATTTCGGTGAGAAAAATAGTTCCTTCATGTGCCAGACGAAACATGCCGATATTGTCTTTGACGGCACCGGTGAATGCGCCTTTAACGTGGCCGAACAATTCCGACTCGAGAAGGGTCTCGGGCAGAGCGCCGCAGTTAACCTTTATAAAAGGCTTGCGTCCTCTCTGAGACATCTTGTGTAATGTTTCAGCGACCAGGTCCTTGCCGGTTCCTGTTTCCCCGGTAATTAAAACTGAAGCATCGGTACGGGCAAAGATGGGCATCAACTCAAATATTTCTTTGATTTTCGGAGAGTGCCCAAGAATTTCAGAGCCGGTAAACGAGCCAAATTCTGAAGATTTAACGGTTTTCAGCAATGTCAGGTCTTCAACGATGACCAATAGGCCAATGGGATTGGCTTTGTTGTCATGGAGACGTGTAAGGGTGAACTGGGTCGGTATTTTTTTTCTATGGCGGTTGATGATATTTCCTTCTATGGAAAGGGACCCGCCTTCTTTAAAGACTCTATGAAATAGCTTTTTTTTGGGATTGAGATTGGAACGAAAGATAAATTCCCCATATGTTCCCTTGGCATCATCCTGGCGATAGCCGGTTAATGCTTCAAGATAACTGTTCACGGCTGCTATACAGAACGTCGTGTCTAAAACAGCAATCCCATGGGGAACCCCATCGAGAAGTTCCGGGATTTTGGCTTGTTTTAATAAATCGGACTGGGTCATGACAGTTTGAAAAGGACTGTTCTTGGAAAACTGCGATCTTGTTTCAATTTGGTTCAATAGTAACCCTTTATTGTTTCATGCACAAGGGAGTGTTTCGAAAATTACCTTGTAAAATGGCTGTTACAGTCGCTATGTCAGTTGTTTGGAAAAATCTGTCTGATGCCCGTTACTTCACCTGCCGACTGAGCCCTGTCAGTCAGCAGGTGAAGGGTTAAATGGTGGTCTGGTTTATTTGGGTAAAAAGATCTCCATTCCCATTATTGGCCAGATAAACTGGACTGCCAGCCAGGTTACTATCATCAGTACGATTGAGGCGGGACATCCCCATAAGAAGAACTCGGCAGTGGTGAACTGTTTTGAGTTGTAGGCAATGGCGTTTGGCGCAGCACCAACCAGTAGTAGAAAGGGCATGCCGGCAACCACAAGGGCGGAAAAGAGGATGACTTCTCCTCCTACACCCAGGTAAGGGGCTATGACCAGGGCAACGGGCAGTGAGATGGCAATGGCGGCAACGTTCATGATGAAGTTTGTCATCATCATAACGAAAAAGGCCATGCCAAGGATAAAGACGATTGGTGGGGAGGTTTGAAACATCACAAGCCAGTTAACAGCAAGCCATTTTGCCGCTCCGGTTTCCCATAGGCAAAAGCCGATGGACATGGCGCCGGCAAACAGTAGAATGATGTTCCAGGGAATTTCTTCCAGGTCGTCGATGTCTAGAATGTTGAGAATGAAAAAGGCGATAGTGGAGCACAGCAGAATGCCGGTCTTGTGCAAGCCGGAGAGTGCCGGGATAAAGTTTTTCAGAGCGATGACCAGGATTGTTATTACCACAATCGCTGCAGTCAGAAGCTCGTTGCGGCTCCATTTGCCAAGTTCCGTGTACATTCGTTTTGCTTTCTCTTTCAACCCTGGAATTGCAGCCCTTTCCGGCTTGAAAAATACCATGAAAAATCCCCAGAGAAGAAAGGTCATCAGCCAGCCGATGGGAAACATGTACCAGGTGAGTTCGAAAAAGCTGACATCCACATTCATGATATCTTTATAGAAGCCAAGTGCAACGGCGCCTCTGGCTGCACCGAGCAGTGTTACGATACTTCCGGCACCGGCTACATAGGCCATGCCGATGAATAATCCTTTTCCGAATTTTGTTGGATCGTCACTGTCGGAATAGAGTGCGTGGATGGCCATGAGCAGCGGGAACATGGTGGCTGCTACAGCTGTATGGGCCATGACATGGGTTAGAGCAGAGGTCATTATGAAACAGCCAAGATAGATCATGGATGTTTTTTCACCGACAATGGAAAGCATTTTGTAAGCGATTCGTTTGGTGAGGCCGGTTTTGGTGAACACCATGCCAATGACTATGGAGCCAAAAATGAAAAGAACAGATGGGTCCATGAAATCTTTAAAGGCAACTTTGGGATCACGTATCATAAAGAGGGCTTGCAGGACACCAATGGTGAGGCTGGTGACTCCGATGGGGACAACCTCGAACACCCACCAGGTTGCCGCTAAAAGAAAAACAGCAAGGGCGCCTTTGCCCTGGGGTGAAAGGACGAAATTTTCCCCCATAGGATCAATGGCATCCGGCCAGGGCGGGCAGTAGTAAACGAAAGCAAAGAGTCCAACTCCGATGAGTAGAAAAACAAGCCGTTTCCAGTCAAATTGATTGTCACTGTTAGGTTCAGACATGGTAATACCTTTGAGTTTCTATGCTGACTATTGAAGAAATAGGTTATAATTCACAGATGCTGCAGATCGTTTCAAAGACCTCTTCTATGCGCAGAATGCCAATAGCTTTTTCCGGTTTCTCTGCGTCAAACACGGGAACAAAACGATCTCCGGTCTGGAGCATGATGTAGAGTGCTTTGAGAATTGGATCACTGGATTTCACTGTTTCATCTATTGGAGAAATGACTTCCGTTGCCGGTATATTCCCTTTCTCATGGCAGTGTTTAAAAAACGATTCTTCCCAGAGGTATGCCAGATTCGGCAGATCCATCTTCTTCCCTTCAAATTGCTTACCGTCCTCATCCTGAAATAGACGAGGTTCAAGTGCTCGAAGTATGTTCTCAATGGTTATGTAGCCGCTGAGTTCTTTTTTGTCGTTGAAGACAAGTAGGCATGGGAATCGGATGAATTGATCTTGTCGTTTTAGTTTGAAGCCGATTAATTTATCAATTGCCTCACTAAGAGTTGCGTCTTTTGTGATTTGCGGAAACTCATCGGTGCTTATCACAGATTTGGTTATGATTTCACTTATTTCCACAGCTTTTCTCCTTGGATGTTACAAAAGGTTTGCAGAAGCGTTTATCTGTTCTTGAATGTTATAAGTCGTGTAAAAGCATCTGACAGATGACCGAAAATGATTTACCAGCTCTTGCTCTTTAAGATATTCTTCATATCGTTGTCGGATTGTTTTTCAAGAGATATGGTACGCTGCTCTTTTGCCTGTCGGATCTTTTCAAGTAAAACGGTAAGGTCGACCGGTTTTTCGAGAAAATCAATGGCGCCATGTTTCATAGCTTTAATACCGCTCTGGACGGTACCCTGACCTGTCAACATAATGACTTCAATATCCCTTCTTTTTTCTTTGATTTTCTTGAGGGTCTCGATGCCGTCAATTCCAGGCATGGCAAGATCGACAACCGCCACGTCGATGTTTCGATCATCAATAACCCTCAGCGCTTCTTCGCCACTGGTTACTGCCCTGACCTTGAGTCCTCTTGTTTCTAGCCGCTGGGACATGAGTTCGATAAAATCCTCTTCGTCGTCCACAAGCAGGACACTGGTTGCGAGTTCCATGGTTGTCTCCATTGTTAAGATGGTAGTTTAAGCGTTCTGAATTTTCTCTTTAGCTATTTTTTTATAGGCCTGGTCAATGATTGCTGTTAATTCCTTGATATCAATTGGTTTGTGAATATAGGCAAAAGCCCCCAGGTCCATACATGTTTTTCTGTCGACTTCCGACCCATGACCGGTAAGGATAATAATTTCTACTCCCGGATTGGCTGATTTTGTCTTCTTGAGAACTTCAACTCCTCCAATGCCCGGCATCTTGAGATCCAGAACCATCACATCCGGTGTCTCTGTATCCAGGAAGTCGAGGGCCTGTTGGCCGTCAAAGACCGGATAAGAGCCGTAATTTCGGGTGTTGAGTCGGTCAGAGAGTGTCTGGACAAACTCCTGTTCATCATCGACAAGCAATACTTTTGGGGGCAGTGTGAATTCCTGGGCTCGGTAAATCGAGATCTGATAATCTTCCCCCATGTGAACTTCAACATCATCTACACCGGATACTGTTTCTGCTATACCTCCAAGCTTATTTGCAAGGTTGTTGAAGTTGTGCACACTTTTGTTAATTTGGATGTCTACTTTGTTGTTGCTGCAGGTTACTGTAGGGGTGTGACCTTTATTGATGAGTTCAAGTTCGACTTTGGCTGCAAGGGACATATCATTGATCGCCTGTTCTGTGGCCTCGGTCCAGATCAGTGCGGGTTTATGGTAATTTTCCATGATAAGTTGAACGGCAGAATCCGGGTCGTTGGAACCCATCGGAATGATGATGTCGTAGAGGGAGGGATCGTTCGCCTGTTTTTTATGAAGAAATTGAACCAGATCTTCAGTGGAACTGTCCTGTTTTGTGATCAGGCTAACTGCTTTTTTTTCTGCCAGTCCTTCGGCCACAGCTCGTTGAATACGCCTGGCTTTGTCGTCGAACAGTCCAGTTTTTAGAATGTGATTGATCTCAGGAGGGATGAAGTGGGTGATTGAGCCGGTATAAATAGTTCCCGAATTTCTAAGGTGGTCGGCAAGCGTAATTTTTATATACGCACAAATCCTTTCTTTTTCATGGGTGAATTTGTTGAAGACGGAGGTTGGGCCGTACAGGGTTCTTTCTACGCGTTCTTTGCCAAGATCGAACTTATTGCTAACTTCGCTTACGATATCAGCGTCCTGGATAGTTGAGTAACCGGTGACAGCGAGAAGACGTTCTTTGACCGCTTTTTCTTCTGTAAAGAGTGTGTAAAATAAGGCAATGGAGGACATGCTCTGCTCCTGGTTTAAATAGAGAGTGAGGCGTATTGATACTTGTTGGTGAATAGCATGAATTGCGCCATGGTTGGGAATAAAGTAAAATTAGTTTGAAAATCAACCACATAGGTTCTGCTGACAGACCGGCGATGAATGTGCTATACATCACATGTGAAACATAAGGGAACGATTTGTAGAATAGTGTTTCGATATGTTTCTATGTGAAACGTTGTGTTCTGTCTGTTGTGCGAACGCAGAAGTGTGTTATCTGAATGTATTACCTGTTGGAGGCTGAATGAGAAATAAAGGAATCTGGTGTGTTATTTATTTTACCGTTCTTATCCTGTCTGCAATGGGCCCAAAAGATTATCTGACCTGGCTGCTTGAGGTGGCACCCGCACTGATCGGTTTTATCGTACTTGCTCTGACCTATAATAGTTTTCGTTTGACGACTCTTTCCTATCAGTTGATCTTGTTTCACTGCGTTATTCTAATGGTTGGCGGTCATTACACCTATGCGGAAGTACCACTGTTTGACTGGATACGAGACACATTCGGCCATGGGCGAAACAATTATGATAAGCTCGGTCATTTTGCTCAAGGGTTTGTTCCGGCGATCATTGCCCGGGAGATACTTATTCGAAAATCAATAATTAACGGAAACAGCTGGAGGAATTTCTTCATCATCTGTTTCTGTCTCGCATTGAGCGCATTTTATGAACTGATTGAGTGGTGGGTGGCTCTTCTCTCCGGGGAATCGGCTGAAGCCTTTCTTGGTACCCAGGGGTATGTCTGGGATACTCAGTCTGATATGTGGCTGGCACTATCAGGCGCTGTAATATCACTTGTTGTCCTGTCAAAAATCCATGATAAACAGTTATCACTATTGTCTGCGAGTAGAGCCGAAGAAAAAAACAATGACCGATAAGATGAAAGAAAAAGAATATCGCTGGGATGCCGCTGACTACCAATCACATTCAGAGGTTCAGCAGAAATGGGCAGAGGAATTGATTAATACGTTAAAACTGAAAGGAGATGAGTTTCTTCTAGATATCGGTTGCGGCGATGGCAAGATAACGGCTGCATTAAGCAAACATCTCGAAGCTGGCCGTGTTGTCGGTATTGATTCTTCTCAGGAGATGATAGCGCTTGCAAAAGAAAAGTATACGAATAAGTCTTGGCCAAATCTCTCATTCTCTCTAATGGATGCCCGGAAATTGACTTTTGAAAATGAGTTTGACATCATATTCTCAAATGCGGCTCTGCATTGGCTCCTTGATCATCAGCCGGTTCTGGTAGGTATGTATCGATCACTGAAAAAAAACGGAAGAGTGCTGGTTCAGATGGGTGGTAAAGGAAATGCAAAAAAGGTCATAGCTGTTTTTGAAAGGATTATAGCAGATAAACCATGGAGCAACTATTTTAAGGATTTTGATTTTCCATATGGATTTTATGGTCCTGTTGAATATGAGAAGTGGCTTGAAAATGTTGGTTTTAGAATAGAGAGGATTGAACTGGTTCCTAAAGAGATGGTTCACAATTCCTCTGAGCAGTTCAAAGGATGGGTTCGTACAACCTGGATACCTTATCTTGAAAAAGTGCCGGAAGAAAAGAGATCAGAGCTGATTGATCTGCTGACAGGGAATTATCTGGAATCAACCGGACAGCACGTAGATGGAAAGGTTGTAACCTCAATGATTCGGCTTGAGTTTGCCGCTTATAAAAACTGAACTCAAAAGAATAACAGACGAACCAGGGTGCTTATTCACTTAATCATGTCCAACAGCTATCGGGCTGAAGGATTGAATCATTCCCACAGTCATCATCGCTGTTGACCAGATAATATCCGTAGGCAGATGGGCAGTGCAGCTTTTGTCAAACAGCAGTGACGCCCGGGGTGAAAATTCATCGTCACCCTGCCAGATAATGATAACGACTTTCACCTTTGGCAAGGGATGCAGGCTAATTGAAATGTCTCCAAAGTTCAGTTGGGTTGCTCCCAGTTCCCTGCCGGCGGCAAAAAACATATCAGGATGATCGACATAGTATTCAATCAGGCTGTCCAGAGGGAGGACATGGGTGCCCTGGGAGAAGATCTTACCACCAGGCAGTTCATCTGGTTTAATCAAGGTACCGGAAAGTGGTGCGTGAGTAGCGTGAATAAGGTAGTGGAGGATTGAAAGTCTGGCATAACGACCAACTGTTTCGAGAAGATAATGGCCGGTGTCGGTGGAGGAATAGAGTCGGCAAGTATCAAGGGAAATATGAATCTTTTGGTTGAAACAGTTTAAGGTATAAGTTGAACTGCTGGTATCGTACGTTGCATAACTTTTTCCGCAAATCTCACTCCGGTCAAGGGAGATGAGTTCTTCCCAAGCATCTGTTTCGCCCGGCCAAATCATGTTCCTACTCCTTACACAGGTGACTGATTCCCTTTTTCTTTATTTTTTCAATAAGAGTGGTTCGTTTTAAGTTGAGAAGTCGTGCAGCGCCCATTTTATTCCCACCACTTCTTCGCATGGCAGTGACAATCAGCTCAGTTTCAAACTGATCGACGAGTTGTCTGAAATCTACCGCTTCAGTTGTCCAGTTAATTTCTGCCTGTAAATTTGTCCATGGCTGTCTTTGGGTGGGACAATGATGAAAATGAACCGGGAGTTGCTTGGTTGTGATTTCACTGCCTTCATGATTCAAGATAAGATATCGTAGCAGTTTTTTAAGTTCCCGTGTGTTGCCTTGCCATGGATATTGGGTGAGGATTGTCATGGTGTTGGCGCTAAAGGTGATTTTCTTTCGGCCATATTTACTGCAGTATCTCCTGATAATAGTATTCAACAGGTGCGGGATATCTTCCTGTCTGTCTTTCAGCGGCGGTACAGTGATACGAAAGTCACAAAAAAATGTGTCGAGATCTTTTTGCAGCAGGTTGGTCTTATCAGCGGAAGTCTTTTTGTCATTTGTAGCTATAATGAGAAGACTTCTGTCCTGTTGCCTGAATTGATCCATAATATTCGTTAAAAGAAGCAATAGTCTGGTTTGAATCGACTCGGGCAGTTGATTGATTTTATGAAGGAGCAGTGTTGTTGTGAGCTGCTTGTTTTCAGACTTTTTTAAAAGCGTATTGATAAATTGAGTAAGGCGTTTACTCAGCAGGTTGGTGGGTAAGTGAAGGCAATTAAATATAATGAGTTTGTCGCTTGTATCGAAAAGTCCGGCATGAATACCCTGGGCGATATGTTCTTTTTCAGTACCAGGTTGACCGGAGATCAGAATGGTTGATGGTTTTTTTGAGAGAATGGTGTTTATTGTGGCTTTAAGTTCCTGTATGCGTCTGCTGGATCCGCATATGGATCCAAAAGGTGCGCTAGCCAGCGGTAGTTGTTGATGATGGTCAGCCATTTACGCGGTTGATACTCTTCATTGGAATGGAACGAAGGCTCTTGTGTGATGACAATATATTTCAGAGTTTACTGTCAATGTATCACGATGAGTTCAAGCTGCCAATAAATATGCACGAAGATGAAAAAACACTTACTCTTATTTTCCCTTTCTTTGATCACAGTTTTTTTAGTTTGCAGTAGCGATAGTCATTGTCAAACTCAATCGTTTACTGCCAGGGTCTCATATGTTGCAGATGGTGATTCGCTTGTGGTGAAAGTGGATGGTAGAAAAATCAGGATTCGGTTGTGGGGAATAGATGCCCCGGAAGAAGGACAGTCGTATTCAAGGGAAGCGGAAAGATTAACAAAACAGTTGATTTTTGGGCGGCTGGTTACAATTGTTCCGGTTGAAAGAGATGATTATGGCCGGTTGGTGGCCAATGTGTTTGTTGGCCAGAAAAATGTCAGTGAAGAGCTTGTCCGCTCAGGACTGGCATGGGTTCACATCTATTACTGTCGGAAATGGATATGCCGTTCCTGGAGGGTTCTTGAAGAAAATGCGAGGAGAGAACAAAGAGGTCTCTGGGCTGGAGATTCATATGTCGCTCCCTGGGAATGGAAGAGACAAAAACGCTCACGCAGGACTGGTAGGCAGTAAGGTGTTGTTTGCTAAACGATAATGTTATTTGTATACTATCACGATTTTGTTGTATTGACTGAGACGGTTTAAGTCCAGAGATATTTGTGTTGAGTATAAACAGGCAGATTGTGAAAGACTCACGTGGCTAATTAAAGAGAGTAACTAAAAAGAGAAAAGAGATGATGAAGCAAATAGATAAAGCAGGACGGTTTGGAGTGATAGGGGTTGCAATGGTCAGCAGTCTGTGCCTTGCGGTTCAGTTTGGTTTTGCTGTCGAAAACGACGTGAGTATAGCTGTGAAGGAGAATGTCAATACGCTGATTAAGACGAAAAGCTGTCCTGGATGTGATCTAAGTGGAGCTGATCTGAATAGACTGGATCTCTCGGGAGCTAACCTGGAAGGAGCCAATCTGAGTGGTGCCAAGATATTTCTGGCCGACTTGACTAAGGCAAATTTAAAGGGTGCAAAATTACGGGGCGCCGGTTTTGGCGGTACAGATATGGCCGGAGCCGATTTACGCGGAGCTGATACACGTGGGGTTGATCTTTCCGGAGCATACCTTAATGGGGCGTTGCTGGATGGCGAATTTGTCTCAACGACCCCATTTGAAAAAGAGGGGATTACAGAGGTAACAAAAGAAGTTTTTGTGGGGGATACGGTCAAATCAAAAGAGATCCCTACCAGTAAAGATGTAACGATTGGTTTGCGGAGAGATTTTCAGGAGACTCCACCGGTCGTTCAGCCTGCTACCGAAAAAGAAACAGAGGAAACGGTAAGTGTTCAACCACAGCTGCAGCAGGAAAAAATAGTGGGTTGGAAAGATTCAGAGCAGAAGAGCCCCCAGGTAAAGCAGATTAAGCCAATGGCTGAGGTAACCTTTGGTTCAGGAGCTTCAAGTGTGGCCGCTGAAAAATCGGTTTCAGAAAAAGATTCTAGTAAAGAGATGCTTGTAGCAGCAGTCGGTGAAACTCCCAAACCAGTTGCTCAAGAGAAGATTGCACCTGAAAGTGTCCAGGAAGCGGAGGTGAGTAAACATCTCAGTACGGTGGCGCCCTTAAAAGGTGTCGATAAAAAAGAAGCGCCTAAACCAATGGCGCAGGCAGTTGTAAAAAATGAAGAGAGCGCTGGTGAGCAGGTGGAATCCGGTGGCTTCTGGGCCACTTTAAAACAGTCTTTTGGGGTTGATGAGAGTGAAGAGCCTCAAAAGAAAAAAGAGGTCGAGGAACAGGTCAAAAAAGAAGAAGTCTTAGCTCAAGTGGCACCAATTTCTCAGAAAAAAGAAAACGAGCAAATCGAAGAACAGCAGGTGGCTGAGCCAGCCACAGAAATTGTTGAAGATAAAAAACAGGAGCAGGTCCAGCAGGAAGATAC
>CAZMFP010000010.1:51101-94737 GCA_964565605.1 uncultured Desulfocapsaceae bacterium
TGGTGGCTTCTGGGCCACTTTAAAACAGTCTTTTGGGGTTGATGAGAGTGAAGAGGACCAAAAGAAAGAAGCAGAGGTTGAGGAACAGGTCAAAAAAGAGGAAGTTTTAGCTCAAGTGGCACCAATTTCTCAGAAAAAAGAAAACGAGCAAGTCGTAGAACAGCAGGTGACTGAGCCGGTTACAGAAAATGTTGAAGATAAAGAACAGGAGCAGGTCCAGCAGGAAGATACTGGTGGCTTCTGGGCCACTTTAAAACAGTCTTTTGGGGTTGATGAGAGTGAAGAGCCTCAAAAGAAAGAAGAAGAGGTTGAGGAACAGGTCAAAAAAGAGGAAGTATTAGCTCAAGTGGAACCAATTTCTCAGAAAAAAGAA
Organism: uncultured Desulfocapsaceae bacterium; assembly: GCA_964565605.1. GTDB lineage: Bacteria > Desulfobacterota > Desulfobulbia > Desulfobulbales > Desulfocapsaceae > CAZLGM01. The sequence continues at coordinate 51,475 of CAZMFP010000010.1, forward strand.
AATGAGCAGGTCGAAGAACAGCAGGTGACTGAGCCAGCCACAGAAAATGTTGAAGATAAAGAACAGGAGCAGGTCCAGCAGGAAGATACCGGTGGCTTCTGGGCCACTTTAAAACAGTCTTTTGGGGTTGATGAGAGTGAAGAGTCCCAAAAGAAAGAAGAAAAGATCGAGGAACAGGTAGAGGAACAACAGCCTGTCGAACCTGTAGAGACGTTAGTCGATCAGGAAAAGAAAATTGAAGAAGTCGAAAAGCAGCAAGTCGTAGAGCAGCCTAAAGATACTGTTGCTACAGATGAAAAAGATATTGAGCAGGAGGAAGAATCTGAGGATCTGTGGGAGAGTATAAAGAAATCTTTCGGTGTTGATAGTGAAGAGAAGAGCGTCGATGAAAATAATCAGCAGGCTGCCATGCAACAGGCTCAGGCTCAGGAAGAACAGCAAATAAAAGCAGAAGATGTTCAAGCCAAGGTAGAAGAGGCTGAAAAGAAGCCTGAAATCGAAGAGGTGGTGCTGCCAAATCCGGATGAAAAGTTGCTGACTAAACTTCTTGAAAAAAATCGTTGTTATCATTGTGATTTTACTGGCCTGAACTTGTCCGGTATGAACCTGGAAAAGGCCGACCTGGAAGGCTCTGATTTCAGTAATTCAAACCTGATGAATGTAAATCTTGAAGGGGCCAACCTGCGGGCAACCAGATTTGTTCAGGCGAACTTGCGTAATGCCAATCTTGAAAAAAGTGATTTGTATAAATCCAACTTATCAGGGGCTGATCTCACTGGCGCAAACCTGGAAGAAGCCTTGATGGATGAAGCGAATGTGAAGGGTGTTGTCGGTATGCAGGTTGAATCGGTGCTGCTGGAGAAGAATTAATTACTCATCTTCATTGAACTTCTCCTTGGTTTGAGAAACAATTTGCTTTGATCCGATTCCCGCAAAAGAGGTCTGCCTAACTGGCTGCACCTCTTTTGTTGTCTTGTTTCCCTACCAGGGGGGGGGTACGAGATTGTGAGCGGCATACTTCCTTTCCCTTAATATTCAGGTGGTTACCGAAGGTGTCTTGTGCTCGTGGCTCGGAGTCTACTTGTGGTTGTACCAGTCGTTTCTTGTATCCCCGTCAATTACCAGGTGGTTTAGAAAAACTGATTTCTACGCGGTTGATTCGTCCGCTTAATTTTTTTCGCGGTCCAAAAAAGAACGTTCAACCATTACAAGTGGTGCCTCATATGGGTCGAGTTGTTCCTTTTTTATGAACGGACTATTTGTCTGTTGATGAAGAGTTGACTTGATTTGTTTCACTATTCAATAATCTTACCTGACAATTTGTAATATTTTTTGTAAATTTAATATTGAGAAGCGGTACAAACTCTGTACCATGATTTGAAGGCATGTGATAAACGACCGCAACAGTCAAACTTTTTTTGTTAAAGAATTTGTCGGGCTGCTATTGTTGAACAAATATCGGAGGGTGAGAAAATGAGGAGATTATTGTTACTTGGTATTGTTCTGTTTGTTGTTGCCGGTTGTACCAGTCATACGAATCCGATAAAGGATAATCCAATCAATGAAACATATCAGGAAACAATAACGCTGAACAATATGGTGGTTCCTCTGCCGGAAGGTGAATGGGAAGTGGCAGGGAGAGGCTTTTTTCGAGACCGCGACTTTTTCGGAATATTTCTCGTAAACATTGATGAGACTACTCCTCAGGCGATCATTTTTATCAAGAGAGATTCACCTTATTACGATTACGTTACCAGATATTCCGGCTACCCCTCGTCAGTCGATCTGGAAAGAGAGGATATGCTTCATGTGGTTTCCAACAGAAATGAACCAGGAGAAGCGCGTGATGGATGGTTTATTGATCATACACAACTGGAATTCAGCTCAAAAATATTCCTGGAATCTCAAGCCCATCGAGAAGTGTTCAAGTATTTCCTCGAGCATAACATACAGATTCCTGCAAATTTCATAAAAATCACCCATCTTCTTACCGGAGATCAGATTAAATATAGATACTTACAGTACGATATTCTGATCAATCCGGAAGCTGAGGGCTTTGAACCACCCAATGATCCCTCCTGGCTGTCATCTGATTGGAACATGAAAAATATTTCAAATGATCCCGGAAAACTCAGTTTCATTGAAAAGCTAAAAGGTGAAGGAGAAGTGTTTCATGAAGAGCTTCAATATGCTTTTCAAAGGTAACCTTGCCACTTGCCAAAGTGGTTCTAGGCAATAATCAGCTACCATTCTCCATTCTTCAAGTGAAAGCTGGAATCCAAGAGATTAACCGATAATTGGATTCCAGCTTTCTTTGGTTTGATGGAAAAATCATCCCATATCATGAGAAAGAGAGTATTTAAAGCTGAGTCTCATGAGTAGACTTTTTTCCGAATGATAATTAAGCGGGCTGGGAGTGCTTCTGAATATCGATCACTTCAAGTTCATAGGTGAGATGATGGCCTGCCAGGGGGTGATTATAGTCGATGGTGACAATATCGCCTTTGACTTCGACGATGGTTGCCGGAACCTGGTGGACCTGACCCTCTTTTTCCACAGATAGTGTGATAACCATGCCCGATTTAGGTTCGATATTACCACCGAGCTGGTCTTTCTTGAGTTCCTGCAGCAGGTTCTTCATTCTCTGCCCATAAGATTCGTCGGGGTCGATCCGTACTCTTCTCTTGTCACCGACTTTCATACCGATAAGTGCCATCTCAAGCGTTGGCGGCGCTTCCTGGTTACCAAGAGTTATTTTCATCGGGTTGTTGGTGTCAGCAGTGTTGAAGACTGTGCCGTCGTCAAGCTTGCCTGTGTAAGTAATGGTAACACTGTCTTTTTTTTCAACCTGTTTCATGGTTTGTTCACTCCAGTTGATAAGGGTTGAGGCGACGATATCCCTGAATACAGCAGACACTAAAAATTAGGTGCGGGCAAATCGTTGCAGATCTCTTGTCAAATTTTCGTATACCATAAATTCCAATTGGTTCTGGTCAAGGTTGTTTTGCAAAATAGATTGAATAGAGATCCAGAGTATGAAGATGATGCTCTGTCTGCAGTCAAGTTGCAGTTGGTTAAAAGGCAGAGAAATAATAAGCTATTTCCTGGTAGGCATAAGTTTTCTCCATGTTTCTTGACAAAGATAAAAGAGCGGCATAATGTATTATGTTTTTGTGAAAAAATAACAGATTGGTAAGAATTGGTTGTCAAAGTATACATGGAGTTCTGCAATGGAGCTTATCTGTGAAAAATATGGGGATAAAATGGAGAGTGAGGCGGCAACGTGTGCTCACTCTGAGGATTATTGCCAGTTTCGCAAGAAATGCTTGATCCATTTTTTTGACTTGGAGAGCAGAAGGGAGCAAAAGAAAGAGAAGCAGACTGCAGATAACCAGAACCAAACAAGTTGAGAGATAAACATGGTACAATTGGATTTCGATAAGAGTCCTGGAGGTTTGCTGCCGGCTATCGCCCAGGATTACACAAGTGGTGAGATACTTATGCTTGCCTATATCAACAAAGAGTCCTGGAATAAAACCCTGGAGACAGGAAAGGCCCATTACTGGAGTCGTTCAAGGAACACCATCTGGCTCAAGGGAGAGTCTTCAGGTCATGTTCAATTGGTAAAAGAGATCCGGGTTGACTGCGATCTGGACACGGTCGTCCTGAAGGTGGAACAACTTGGGGGAGCCGCCTGCCATAAAGGGTATCGCTCCTGCTTTTTCCGCATTGTTGATGGAGAGGAAACGTTGATAGACAGTGAAAGGGTTTTTGACCCGGATAAGGTGTACAAAAAATAACAAGAGTGAACCAAGAGTAAAAGAACCGGCATACTATATAGATGGAGAGGAAATAATGAATCAATTGAAGCTTGGTCTTCCCAAAGGAAGTCTTGAAAAAGCGACTATTGCGCTGTTTGAAAAAGCGGGTTGGGTGATTAAGCCTAAGTCGAGAAACTATTTTCCGGAAATTGATGATCCGGAGCTGGCCTGTTCCATATGCCGCCCCCAGGAGATGTCGAGATATGTTGAGTCCGGCATGTTGGATGCCGGCATAACCGGCAAAGACTGGACCATGGAAAACGAATCTGAAGCGGTTGTTGTGACGGATCTGGTCTACTCCAAAGTAAGTCGTAAGCCTACTCGCTGGGTGATTGCTGTCGATGGTCGTTCCGATATCAAGACCATTGAGGACCTTGAGGGTAAAAAGATTGCCACTGAACTGGTGAATGTAACAAAAAAGTTTTTCGAGTCCAAAAATATCAATGTCGAGATTGAGTTCTCATGGGGAGCCACAGAGGCTAAGGTTGTCTCCGGTCTTGCCGATGCGATTGTTGAAGTAACGGAAACCGAGTCGACAATCAGGGCGCATGGGTTGCGGATTATTTATGAACTGATGGAATCAAATACCCAATTCATCGCCAATAAAACAGCATGGGAAGACCCCTGTAAACGTGAGAAAATAGAAAACATCGCCCTCTTGCTCCAGGGTGCTCTGAACGCTGATCGTATTGTCGGTTTGAAGATGAATGTTGATGATGAAAATCTTGATAAAATTATCAACCTGCTGCCAAGTCTCAATGCCCCAACAATTGCCACCTTATACAATAAAAAATGGCATTCCGTCGAGACGGTTATTTCAGAAGATCAGGTGAGAGAATTGATTCCGAGACTGATGAAAGAGGGTGCCGAAGGGATTATCGAATATCCATTGAATAAAGTTATATGATATGGATCTCTCAAACCCAACCTTTTTACTCAGTGTACATCATCTGAGGCAGCTGCCTGAAGAGGAGTTGCCGGAGATAGCCTTTGCCGGACGTTCCAATGTGGGTAAGTCAAGCCTGATGAACAAGCTTCTGGGGCGTAAGGGGCTTGTAAAGGTGAGCGGGCGACCCGGAAAAACCCAGGGGCTGAATTTTTTTCTGGTTGGCGAGAATCTTCATCTTGTCGACTTGCCGGGGTACGGCTATGCCAAGGTATCTAAAAAGATGCAGCAGGACTGGCAGAGGCTGATAACAGGTTATCTGGAAAGTAGAAACACCCTCCACTGTGTCGTTGTCATTATGGATCTCAGACACGGGCCCAAGGAACAGGATGGCCAGTTGCTTGGCTGGCTGAAACAGAAGAATATTCCTGTGTTACCTGTCTACACAAAGGCAGACAAACTCTCTGGTAATGCCAAGGCGAAGAATGCAAAACTGCTCGATGCCGGTCATACAATCAGGCCGAGTGAACGGGTTCTTTTTTCCGCAAAATCGGGGGAGGGGCTTGAGGCGTTGAAAGAGAAGCTGGAATCTTTTCTTTAACAGGTTCCGCTCAGTCTGATTTAAGGACTGAAAGAAATGCTTTCTGCGGAATATCCACATTGCCGACGGTTTTCATCCGTTTCTTTCCAGCTTTTTGTTTTTCCAGTAGTTTTCTCTTCCGGGTGATATCACCACCGTAACATTTGGCGGTTACATCCTTTCTCATTGCAGAAATATTTTTTCTGGCGATAATTGTGCCGCCGATTGCCGCCTGAATGGCAATCTTGAACATCTGGCGGGGTATCTCCTCTTTTAACTTATCACAGGCATTCAGTCCTCTGGCCCTGGCATTGGCACGATGAACGAGTTGGGACAAGGCGTCGACCACTTCCCCATTGACCAGGATATCGAGCTTAACCAGGTCGCTCTTGCGATAATCCAGCAGTTCATAATCGAAGGAACCATACCCCTGGGTCACCGACTTGAGTTTGTCATAAAAATCATAAATCACTTCAGCCAGTGGTAATTCGCAGGTAAACTCGATTCGGCCCGGCATGGGGTAATGGTAATGGGTATTCTCTCCCCGCCGTTCCATGCAGAGAGTCATCACGACCCCCATATATTTCTCAGGTATGAGAATGGTCGCCTTGATAAACGGTTCCTCAATACGGTTTATTTTAGCAGGATCAGGAAAGTAAGCAGGATTGTCCACCTCAACGATAGAATCGTCTGTGAGGTAAAAGTTGTATTTAACTGACGGCACAGTCAGGATAAGTGGAATATCATACTCTCTTTCCAGCCGTTCCTGGACCACTTCAAGGTGAAGAAGGCCTAAAAAGCCGCAACGAAAGCCAAAACCAAGGGCTGCGGAACTGTCTTTTTGAAAGGTTAAAGCCGCATCGTTGAGCTGCAGTTTCTCAAAAGCGGTGACCAGGTTCTCGTAATCATCAGTGGAAATCGGGTAGATCGAGGAAAAAACAACCTGCTGCACATTTTTAAAGCCGGGCAGAGCCAGGCTGCAAGGAGTATCTTTGTGGGTTATGGTGTCGCCGGGGCGAGTATCCTGAACAGTTTTGATGCCGGCTAAGATGTAACCGACGTCACCGGCAGACAGCTCTTTTTGAGGTGTTCGCTTAATCTGAAAAAGGCCGAGTTCCTCCACCTTGTATTCGGCATCATTGGACATGAACTTGATGAGGTCTCCAGGTCGTAACCTGCCGTTGATAATTCGAACGGAAATAATGGTTCCTCTGAACGGGTCATAATTGGCATCAAAAATAAGAGCCTGGAGAGGGGCATCAGAATCACCTTCAGGAGGTGGGACATACTCCACAATGGTTTCAAGTATATCGCCGACTCCATCACCGGTTTTAGCTGAACAGAGCTGAATCAATTCTTCTTCAAGGCCTAAATCTTCTTCAATCTGCAGCGCTACTTTTTCAGGCTCAGCCGAAGGAAGGTCTATTTTGTTAATAACCGGAATAATTTCCAGATCATTTTCCATGGCCAGGTAAAGATTGGCAAGAGTCTGTGCTTCAACTCCCTGGGCGGCATCAATGAGTAACAGGGCACCTTCGCAGGATGTCAGGGCCCTGGATACCTCGTAACTGAAATCGACATGGCCGGGAGTGTCAACCAGGTTTAAACGGTATTGCTTGCCATCCCGGGCGGTATAAGGCAGGCATATCGTCTGGCTCTTGATGGTAATGCCCCTTTCTCGCTCGATATCCATGTTATCCAGAAGCTGATCCTGAAATTCTCTATCAGAGACAAGATCGCATAGTTGGATCATACGGTCGGCAAGGGTTGATTTTCCGTGGTCGATATGGGCAATAATGCTGAAATTTCGAATATCTTTCATTTCCTGAGAGGGGATAATTGAGTTTAAAGGAAAAATTGCAAACAACACAAATTAGCATAAACAGGAAAAGAAGAAAATATAATTTTTGGCTGGAGCAGCCCTGTGATATAATGATTGCACTTTCGGCTCGTTGAAGTAATATTCCTTGTTTCTTTGTCTTAGTAGATAAAGAAATAATGATTTCATTCCTCTTTCTAAATAACAACATCATTTCAAAATATACAGTCTCGTTGGTCATTTAAGGAGGCTGATTCACCATGGGCAAAGAAGAAAAGAAAACCGAACAAAAGCTTGATGAACCGTATCGGGAATCACTTGTCAGCATATCCGATGACGAGAATCTTCCAGCGCTCAGCAATCCGGCACTGCATCGATATCTCCAAGAGATAAGTCAATACGAGCTGCTTTCAAGAGAAGAAACCAATGAGCTGGCTATCCGCTTTCGGGAAACCGGTGATCAGGATGCTGCTTATCGGCTGGTCTCTTCAAACCTTCGCCTTGTCGTCAAGGTGGCCATGGATTTTCAAAAGTACTGGATGCAGAATTTTATGGATCTCATTCAGGAAGGAAATGTTGGTCTTGTTCAGGCAACAAAAAAATTTGATCCGTACAGAGGTGTAAAGTTTTCTTATTATGCCGCCTACTGGATTCGAGCCTATGTTCTGAAGTTTATCATGGATAACTGGCGGCTGGTGAAGATTGGTACGACTCAGGCCCAGAGAAAACTCTTTTTCAGCCTCAATAAGGAACGAAAGATGCTTGAGGCCCAAGGATTTGCCGCTGAGCCAAAACTTCTTGCAGAGCGATTGAATGTAAAGGAAAAAGAAGTCATTGAAATGAGCCAGCGAATGGACAGCTGGGATGTTTCTCTGGAGAGTCCGGTTAGAGCCGATTCTGATGATGAGCAAAAATCATTTATTCCAAGTAATGATCCGGATATTGAGTCAAAGGTCGCCGGCAAGGAAATGAAAAGCAGGTTGATGGAAGTTCTTGCTGAAATGCAGGAAAAACTCAATGAAAAAGAGAAAGTCATTTTGGAAAAAAGGCTTCTCTCCGATGATCCACTGACCTTACAGAATATTGCGGATCAATTTGATATATCGAGAGAAAGGGTCAGGCAGATAGAGGTTAATCTGCTCAAGAAGATGCGGAAGTATTTTGAGACGGTCATGCCAGATATTGTCGATTTTTTTGATGGTGAAAAGATCATCATTCATTCCGGAAACGAAGAATAGAAGTATTTACAAATTATATTAAACCAAATGAAAGTACCTCTGCTTGACATTCAGGCCCAGCTGACGCCATTGCGTGAAGAGATCATCGAAGCTGTTACCGCAGTTGTTGATTCAACCCGATACATCATGGGGCCTGAAGTAGATGAATTAGAAAAAGCAATTTCAGATTATTCGGATTGCTTTTATGGAGTGGGTGTTTCCAGTGGAACAGATGCGCTGCTGGTCTCATTGATGGCACTCGATATTGGTCCTGGTGATCGTATATTGACGACACCCTATTCGTTTTTTGCCACCATGGGTGTTATTCTCAGGTGTGGTGCTCAGCCACTTTTTGCTGATATTGACCCTGTTACATTTAATATCGACCCACAACAGGTGGCAGAAATTTTGGAGAAGGATACTGAGAAGACAATAAAGGCAATAATGCCCGTTCATCTGTATGGGCAATGTGCTGATATGGGTCCTCTTCTTGATCTGGCTGCTCAATATAACATCGCTGTAATTGAAGACGCCGCCCAGGCTATTGGTGCTGAATATCCCTGCAAGACAGAAGAAGGTATGACGTGGAGAAAAGCAGGGTCAATGGGATTGGCAGGCTGTTTCTCATTTTTTCCAAGTAAGAATCTGGGTGGTATCGGTGATGGCGGCATGGTTGTTTCTAATGATCAGGAATTCTCTGATAAGCTGGCATTACTGCGAAATCATGGAGCATACCCAAAATACTACCATGAGATGGTCGGTGGAAATTTTCGCCTTGACCCCATTCAGGCCACTGTTTTAAAGCTCAAGCTCAAACATCTGGAGCAGTGGCATACCATGCGCAGAGAAAATGGTGCCACATACAATAAACTCTTTGCCCAGACCCGGCTCATTGCTGATGGTCTGGTTTCATGCCCCCAGGCAGTCTTTCGTGATAAAGAAGGTGCAGAAAACAGAAACTATCATATCTATAATCAGTATGTCCTAAGGGTGGAAAGGCGTGATGCACTCAAAGAGTGGCTGTTAAAAAATGATATTGGTTGTGAAGTCTACTATCCTGTACCGTTGCATCGTCAAGAATGTCTTGGTGAAAACAGGCCTTCCGCCCCTCTTCCTCATACTGAGAAAGCTGCTCAAGAAACAATTGCTTTACCTATTTATCCTGAGCTTACAGATCAGATGCAGGAGTATATTGTTGAAACAATAAATCAGTTTTATACTTGAACCTGTGAGAAAAATTTAAGAGCAAAGACTCTTTTCTCCATGGATTCGGCTTATATATAGTGGTGTTTCACTCCTTTCCCCTGCGGGATTGAAGGTTTGTAGTCTCACCTTTTTTTACCTCTTTTCCTACTGGCAGCAGATGAAAAAGAGCTGTTTCTTTTTTTCCATTGTCTTTCTGACTATTTTCCTTTTTCCCCATAATCATTGTGGTTTTGCGCAACCGGTTAGCCAACCAAAACGGGTGGTTGTCGTTGAACAGAAGGAAGATGTACCAGCCTGGAAATTAAAATGGGACCAGGCAAGAGAGCTTGTCCGTCAGCAGGACTTCAAGCAGGCAGCGTTAAACTACAGCGAGCTGCTCAGCATGAAGTCAAATATCGAAGAGGCCAAGTGGGAGTATCTCCAACTGCTGACCCGTTTAGGTGAGTGGGGTCTTGCTTCAAACCTTATTGAATCATTAATTGAACATAATCCACAATCAGTCTCATTTCGATTAAGTGGCGGCCAAATCTCTCTTGAAAAAGAAGAATATGAACGGGCAGCAAAGTATTTTTCCTGGGTTTTTACCAGAACACCTAATGGTAACGATGGATTGATTGCCCTTGAAGGTTTAATAGAGGCATTGCAGGGGCTGGGTAGAACGGATAAAGCTCTTCCACTGATTGAACAGCTGTATATTCGCAAACCGGATGATCCAATATTGTTGAAAAAGCTGGCAACCCTTTCTCTCCAGCATGGGCTTCAAGGTAAAAGTGCCCATTATTTGTCGATTCTTATAGAAAAATTTCCAGTTGACGATCGGATTATATTCCAGGCGGCAAATCTGTATGATCATATGGGAAAAAGAGAGAAGGCGGTTTTTTACTGGGAGAAATATGTCCAACGTCATCCGGAATATTTGCCTTTTCAGAAGAAGATCAGTGATTTTTATCTTACAACCAATAAGCCAAAACAGGCATTACGACACCTTATACATTTGCTGGAGAACGGTAAAAGAAGTGATGAGTTGTTGTTGATCATTGGCAATATTTATCTCGACGATCATAAAAGACCGGATAAAGCACTTTTGTACCTGCAGGAATATTCGCAAAATAATCCTGGAAATAAAACGGTTCAAACGAAGCTTGACAGAATTCAGACAGTGTTGGCCAATAATCTGGTATCAATAATAGAGAATGATGGCGCCTGGATGTTATGGAAGGATCTGGCAAGGTTAACTCCGGATCGATCGGCCATCTATCTCTCCATGGTTGATGTCCTCGATAGACTGGGGAAGGAAGAAGAGCTGCATGAAGCCCTCATCATTATCCTTGAACATGAACCTGACAATCAGAGAGCCCTTTTACGACTTGCAGAATTACAATTTAAAAACAATCGTGTAGATGAAAGTATTCGCTATTTCTCTTTAGTAAAAGAAACAGAAGAGAATAGAAAAAGATATCTTCTGCAAAAGGCAAAACTAGAGGAGTGGTCCGGCAAGGAACTGGCTGCTCTGGGATCGTTTGAAAGCTACCTGAAATTTGACTCGACCAACAGGGTTATTCTTACAAAATGTATGCGTTTGGCTGGTGAGCTGGGTTTGGTGGATAGACTGCTGGCACATTATCAGACACTACAGGCTCACTATGGTAATGAATCATCATTTATCGAAACAGAGATTGAATATGTTCAACTTTTGAGAAAAAATCATTTCTTTGAAGAATCTGAAAAGATCCACACTGCAATCATTGGAAAGGTTGGAAAGAACACGCAAAAAACCGCAACGCTTCTATTTGCTCAAGCGGATTATTTTGCTGATATAGGGCTATATTTCCAAGCTGAACAGATTTTACGTCGTGTGTTTATCTCAAATTTCAGAGCAAAAGACACCTTAATAAAACTAGTCGAATTGTCGATCAGACAGTCGGACCTGTCGGCCGGGTGGGCATGGTTCTCTCTTCTGCGAAGACAGTCTCAGGTTCCATCGCTGAATGACCAGGTCAACATTGCTCAACAGGATCCCGAAGTGATCCTTCTGCAGGCAAAACTGCTCAGTGCTGAAAGTCTAGACGAACAAGCTCGTCTCTTATTGGAAAAAATGGTCTTCCAAGAGAAAAAGAAGAACACAGAGAAGAGGGAGCAAATCCATAAGGATTTACCACTTTTTCTGGTTTATCTTTACATGAAAACAGATCATTTAACAAAAGCCCATAAGTTAGCAAATCATCTTGTAGTCCTTTATCCAGATGATCGTAATTTGTCCATTCTCTCCGATCAGATAGGTTCTGCTCTTAAAAACAAGGAAAAGTGGGATAAAGAAGACATCCCTTTTTCATATCTTGTGAAAAAGGCCGAGCATGACTTACACCTCAATAGAGTAGAGGAGGGCTTACTCACTATTAACGTGGCATTGAGTAAAGTGACAAATTCTGTAAGAGCTCGTGATGTACAGGCAAGGTTGCTTGAAAAAAACGGTTTGTTCAGAAGGGCCATGCTGGTTTATAAACAGCTTTTATCTGAGTTTCCTTCTAATCTCTATTTCCAGAAAAAACTCTTTGGGGTTGAATTGGACCAGGGAAATGCGCAACAGATTATAAACGATTCTTTTTTTGATTCCTCGCGAAACCTTGAAGGCAAAAAAGACAAAAGAGGATTTGCCGGAATGATAAGATTACTGCTTGCAGAGGCTTACCGGGCAGTCGATAAAAATGATATGGCTCTTTCTATATATGATTCCATGATATCTGTACCGGTCGAAACTCAGCTTGCAAGGAGAATGTCAAACGCTCAAATATCGGTCGAATTACCCCTGGAGGAAGAATCATTCTGGGACATTATTACCTTCTCCGGACCGATTCGAACCGATATAGCAGAAAAGCTCATGACTCCGGATTTTGTAGGAAAACACATTGGAAAACTGGTGAATATAATAACCACCGAACTGTATGCAGAATATCGCTGGCAAAAAATAATACGTAAACGGAAGAGTTTAATATTAGGCCAAATATTTCCTTAAGATGAGGCAGATGAGAGCCGCTTTTGAATCTGTGACTGTCTATCTTTTTGACAGATGCAATTTAGATTGTTTTCTGGTGATAATTTAGAAATTGACTACCGGGTTGTCCTTTAAGACCACTGTTCGCATACGAGTTGTCTATAAAAATTCAGCCGTGCATAGTTTGACAGCTTCCCATATTTCTTTGTGATTGCCACTAAAGATATGGAAAACCGTGAAAAGTTTTCCCATTTACCGGTAGAATTGACAGGCATAGTGTCAAGAATCCTTACTTATTCTTCGCTTGTGGATCGTTCGTCAGAGAATTGCTTAATCTTGTTTGATAACTGGATAGCAGTCAATTACAAGATTTACAAACTACGCTTCAGAAGTAATACTCATTTTTAATTTACTCCAAAAGAGCAGGCGAATGCCCCCGGATTTGGTGGACTGTTTTGTCTTCTGTGAGACTATCTGTTTGACTTTCAGTGTCATTGCATTATTTTATTGGTGGTTTTTAGATAATCGGATAAAGTTTAAAACAATCCTTGGTTGCATTGATACCAAATAGGTATCAGTATCTCAACAGGATGTCCCGATCAAGTTGAAAGAATAACAGGCCATTTATTGTTACTGCCAGACGTTCTCGTTAGGTTGTGGATCGGAGTCTGCGCTTACCTGTTCGTCAGTAATGACCAATAGCCGTTATCACGAATTTGTTATTAGAAGCAACATGCTTTCCTGAAAGGTATGTAGGGTTCTGTATACCTTGAGGGAATTTTTTTTATGGAGATGGAGATGGTTGAAAGAGTACCTGTGTCAGTAGCTGGACAGAAGAAATTAAAAAAAGAGTTGAGTAAACTCGAAAAAGTAGAGAGACCAACGGTGGTCAAGGCGATAGAAGTTGCCAGGGGTCATGGTGATCTGAAGGAAAATGCGGAATATCATGCCGCTAAAGAAAGACAGGGGCTGATTGAGGGTCGAATTCTTGAACTGAAGGATAAGCTCGGAAGAGCGGAGGTGATTGACTGCTCAAAAGTTTCCACCAATAGAGCTGTATTTGGTGCAGTTGTTGATCTCTTGGATATAGATTCTGATGAAGAGGTGTCCTATCGGCTACTCGGTGCTGAAGAGGTCGATGTTAAAAATGGTGCAATCTCTGTTTTTTCTCCACTTGGTAGATCAATACTTGGTAAGACTGTCGGTGATGAGGTAATAGTAAAAACTCCAGGTGGAACCCGGGAATTTGAAGTAATGGAAATCCGTCAATCCGAAACCGCATAGGGTTTGGTGGATTCTTGGTATCAGTTTTTAGAAGTAAGCATTCCGGAAAGGAAGATATTGACGAGCTGATCAGCCATTTCTCCGGCAGTGTATTTCAATGATACTGGTGGCGACCAGATTCTTGCAGATTCATCGAGGGCACCAAATACAACTCGTTTAATGACATCAGGATCGAGATCAGGTCGGAAAACTGCCTCTTTCTGTCCCTGTTTGATGATTGTTGCGACAATATCAAGGTATTCTATAAATTTGGTGTTGCGATAGGTTTTAATTACCTTGTTGCTTTGCCTCAATTCGATCTGGATAACCTCGGCCAGATTTCTGTTTTTCTTCATCAATGTCAAATGCTTGGTGATGAAAATGGCGAGTTTCTTTTTTGGATCTGACTCTTTCTCAAGCAATGTGTTGATCTGGTTGATCATGCCTGAGATTTCTTCTTCAAAGACTGAAACCAGAATATCAAATTTATTGTTAAAATAGAGATAAATTGTACCGTCAGCCACCTTTGCCTCTTTGGCAATATCAGATATTCTTGCGTTAAAAAAGCCTTTTTTCGCAAAAACTTTCGTTGCGGCATTGATTATTTTGACATGTTTGTTTAAAGATTTCATATATCAATTTACCGTAAAAATTCTACTAAAATGAATGGTGACTCATTCAATCTAGTCTCCAGAAAAAAAAAGTCAATCTTTTGTCTACAAAGTAGTGTTTTTTTATTGTTTATTTGTTGAATTATCTTTCTTCTTTAAGGTTTTAAAAAGGCTTCTTGGTCAGTTTTGGCTTTGTGGCTTTGGTTAAAATAATATAATTAATAACAGAATTTATTTATCAGGAGAGCATTTAAATGAAAGTACTAGTCGTTGGGTCAGGTGGACGTGAACATTCTCTAGTGTGGAAGATTAATCAGTCTCCTAAAGTCGAAAAAATCTATTGTGCTCCCGGTAATGCCGGGATCAGAAAGATTGCACAATGTGTTGATATTTCCGCCACCGATATACAAGCATTGGTGCAATTTGCTTTGGATGAAAAAATCGATCTGACCGTCGTCGGTCCCGAATCATCGTTGACTGAGGGAATTGTCGATGAGTTTGAAGCCAAAGGCTTGAGGATTTTTGGACCGAATAAGAAGGCGGCAATTCTTGAAGGCAGCAAGGTATTTGCCAAAGAATTTATGAAAAAGCATCGGGTTCCTTCAGCCGCCTTTAAAACATTTAAGAATCGTGCAAAAGCAAAGAAGTATATTGATAAGGTTGGTGCTCCCATTGTTGTTAAGGCGGATGGACTGGCGGCCGGAAAAGGAGTAATTGTTGCTTCAACTGTTGAGGAAGCCAAGGAGGCGGTGGACCTCATCATGAAAGACAAGGCCTTTGGTGAAGCTGGAAAAAGAGTGGTTGTTGAAGAGTGTCTCCAGGGTGAAGAGGCTTCATTTATTGCTTTTACAGATGGCAAAACGGTTTTACCACTGCCGACATCTCAGGATCATAAAGCGATTTTTGAAAATGATAAGGGGCCCAATACCGGAGGTATGGGTGCCTATTCTCCTGCTCCGATCGTGACTCCGGAAATTGCCGAGTATGTGATGAAAGAAGTCATGTACAGGACAGTTAAGGGGATGAAGAAGGACGGCAGATCATTTAAGGGGATGTTGTATGCCGGTTTGATGATCAAGGGTGATGAGGTTAAGGTTCTTGAATTCAATTGCCGTTTCGGTGACCCTGAAGCTCAGCCGCTTCTCATGAGACTGAAAAGTGATGTTGTCGATATTTTTGATAAGGCCATTGATGGATGCCTGCATGAAGTAGATATGAAAATAGATCCGAGACCCACCGTCTGTGTGGTCATGGCATCGAAAGGGTATCCCGGTAAATACGAGACATCTAAGTTGATCAGGGGGATAACTAAAGCCGAAAAAATCCGTGGTGTGGAAGTCTTTCATGCTGGAACTTCAGTAAAAAGCGGTCGTACTGTTACGGCGGGGGGCAGGGTGCTTGGAATAACTGCAGTCGGCAAGACCTTGAATACCGCGATAAACCAGGCCTACCGAGGTGTGGATCTTATCAGTTGGACCGGTTGTTATTTCAGAAGGGATATTGGTGCCAAGGCACTGCGTCCCAGAAGCCAGGAAAAGAAAAAGGCGGTTGTTGGCATCGTTATGGGAAGCGACTCCGATCTTCCGGTTATGCAGGCAGCAGCAGACTTTTTTGAGAAAATGGGTGTTGGATATGAGATAACTGTGGCTTCGGCCCACAGAACTCCTGACAGGGCTGCAAAATGGGCACGAACAGCAAAATCCAGAGGATTAAAAACAATCATCGCCGGAGCCGGTATGGCAGCGCACTTAGCTGGTGTTTTAGCCTCCCACACAGATATACCTGTCATCGGTGTGCCGATTGATGCTTCTTCGTTGAATGGTTTGGATGCATTGCTTGCAACAGTCATGATGCCTCCCGGAGTTCCGGTGGCAACCATGGGTATAGGCAAGAGCGGTGCTAAAAATGCAGCGGTTTTCACAACCAGAATGCTCGCACTGGAAGATAAAGATCTTGAAAAGAAATTGCTTGAATTTCAACGTCAAATGGTAAAGGAGGTTGAAGCAAAAGCCAAAGCCATCGAACGTTAAATCGGTTCAGCACCACATCTTGACATAAGAACAAACGAGCGCATAGGTTGATAGACTAAAGCGCTCGTTTGTTTTTATACAAATCTGTACTTTTGTTACAATTTTCTAGATGCGATGAGCTTGACTGATAAATTGATGGTTTCAAACTTGAGTGATTTTTGATCTTCGTATCAACAATGTCAAATAAGATTGTTTTTAAGATTGCAGGTGCAGCCGGTTTTACCATGAAACCAGAATCCATGACCACTAATGTTGTTTTATTTAATATCACCCTGATATATAAAAAAAGATGCAGTGCTAGCGGATGATCACGGTTTCAGGATGAAAGAAAAACTACCTTCGGAAAAAGAATTTGAAAATGCTTTAGACGTACTGCGTGGTGGTGGGATAATAGCCTTTCCTACTGAGACGTATTATGGACTCGGAGTTGATATTTTTAATGAGACAGCCCTCCATGCACTGTTTCACCTGAAGAGCCGAGATAAAACAAAACCTATACTGGTACTGGTCGATGATCTCTCGATGTTGGACGGTATTGTCACTGAGATTCCAGGTCCATATGAAAAACTCATTGAGAAATATTGGCCGGGCCCGCTTACCCTTATTTTTCCAGCAAATCCTACTCTTTCCTCATTAATTACTGGTGCAACAGGTACGATTGGTGTGCGCATGTCACCGCATCCAGTCGCTTCACAGCTCTGTGGTCGATGGGGTAGACCACTTACGGCAACCAGTGCAAACCTGTCTGGTGACAACCCTGCATCAAGTGCTGAGATGGTCAAGGGCATCTTTGGAGAAAAGATCGATTATGTGCTTGATGGAGGTGATACGTTTGGTGGAAAATGCTCAACAGTGGTTGGCATTGATCAGCAGAGATTGTGCTGCATTCGGGATGGCCAGATAGCCTTCAAGGATATACTTAAAGCCTAATTTCCAAAGTCAGGCAGTTTGGTTCTATTGAGAAAGTGGGCAATGGTAGAATAGAGTTTATGCGGGTCATCTCCCCCAATTGTTTCCCGAATAGAATGCATGCCCAGGGAAGCCACTCCAATATCAACAGTTTGAACCCCCGCCTGTGCCGCAAGTAGTGGACCGATGGTAGAGCCGCAACCCAGGTCACTTCTCATGACAAACTCCTGTACTTTCACCTTCGATTCGCTGGCAATCGTCTTGTAAACGGAACTGCTGATACTGTTGGTTGTATATCGTTGATTGGCGTTATATTTAATGACAGGGCCATGGTTCAGCAGCACATGATGATTTTCGTCACTTGCATCGCCTGCATTGGGGTGCAGTGCGTGGGCGTTGTCCATTGAGATCATAAATGACCTGGCAAGGGCAGCACGCTTTTTCTGAGGGTCTGGAAAAATTCTGTCAAAGCAGGATGACAGGAAAGAGCTGTTCGCCCCGCTCACCGAAACCGAGCCGACCTCCTCATGGTTTGAGCAGATAAGCAGACTGTTATAGTTTCGTTTGCTTTTGATAAGAGCCATGATCCCGATAAAGCAGCTCACCAGGTTATCCAACCTGGGACCGCTGATATACTGTTTATCGACACCAAAATAGGTCGGCGAAAGGCAGTCGTAGCAAAACAGATCGTGGCTGAGAATATTTTTCACCTGTACCTTTGGATACTGGTGCTGGGATTGATGTAAAAGGGCGGTATTAAAATCAACAGTATCTTTTTTGAGTTTTTGGGAGAAGAGCAACGGCAGGTCCTTTTGAGGATTGATGCTGCTTTCTTTATTTGCCTCCCTGTTCAGATGAATTGCCACACTGGGAATGAGAGCGACAGGACTGTTGAAATCCAGAAGAAGAGTTCTATTGTTTTCACTACCTGTTTCACATCGTATTCTACCGGCGATACCAAGTTCCCTGTCAAACCAGGGATGAAGCAGGGGGGAACCATATGCTTCAACGCCTAATTGAAGATAGCAATGTGAAGTTTGTTCAGGTTGTGGTTTGATTTTCAGTGATGGACTGTCAGTATGAGCAGTCAGCAATCTGAACCCGTCTGTTAGTTTTGATTTTTTTCCGAGACAAAAACATATGAGAGAACCGTCATCTCGTACTGTGAAATATGCTCTTCCGCGTTCAAGATTCCAGTCATTTACTTCTTGTAACGGACGAAAACCCGCTTTTTTCAAGAAGCCTGACATCACCTGTGCAGCGTGAAATGGCGTTGGTGAATTGTCGATAAAGCGGAAAAGTTGACTGTTGAAGCGCGGCTTTTTCATTGCAATCTACTGATAGTCTGAAACCGGTTCGGTAGTGATCATTGCTGATATTTTTCTTGCAGATCGTACAGCTTGTCCAAATATTTTTCCTGCATTTTAAGGCCGCCACCAACACTTTCTATTTCGTCAATAAGTGAGTCAATGGCATGGCTAATCTGGATACCGTGATGATTATTTCCGCTATTGTTAGCCTGATCGACAATAAGAAGGGCATAGTAAATGATTACCATGCGGGATTTCGAATCACGCCTGAAAAGATACAGTCTGCCCCCCATGGTGTTTAAGAAAAAACCTGCGTAATCATAGAGGGCGTTGTCTGGTAATTTTAAGGTGAGCCGGTCCATGGAACAGTTTCGTTGTTGTACAAAGTTGTAGTACTTGGCAACGATGTTTTCAAAGCTGTCTTTCTCGTTATGCAGAATCCCTTTAATGAGAACTATATTTTTTTTGCCAATGACTCTGAAAAAGTGAGCCGTATTTTGCAGAATAGTAAAAAGGTCATCTGTTTCCCGGGAAACGATGGGTGGGTTGTCCAGCAATTTCTGAATAAGTGTTGTGAAATAGGTTCCGCTTTTGCTTTTGAGCTCGCTGTCTTGAATATACGTCTGATTATCAAGATGGTCATAGAAAGAAACGATTGACCCGGTGATCTCTTTACATATTTCCATGGCCGTCTTTTCAGGCGAGGTCGCTTCATCCTCTTTTGTTTCCTGCTGTTGGATAACCGGTTCTTCCGAAGTCTTTTGGCTAACGGCCTCCTGCTGTTGGACTGAATCGGGGGCTTGAAGTTGCTGGATCGTATCGGGTTTTTCAGGTTTTTGAACGATTTCTTTGTTTATTTGGTCCTGCATTGCACTTTTTTCAGTCCGCATATCTTTAAGATATTGAGTCCAGTAAGGGGCGAGTAGAAAAGCTGCAGCAATGAGGATGATGATAACAACGGAGATTAGAATGAGCTTTGGTCCATTTCTTCTGGAGCCGGATGTTTTTTTTCTTTTAAGTTTGTGTTTTTGTTTCGAGTTCATTTTAAGGCTAAATATGAATAGTCATTCAGTTTTTTCTGTTTGATAAGTTCATTCATACCCTATGCTTATACAAATGTCACATTTTTTGTACTTGACTCAAATTTATGAAGGAACTATTCTTTTTTCCAATGTGCGCAAATCTAATTAAGTATGGTTGTCACCATACACTATCATTCGCCTAAATACAATTTTGGAGGAATCCCATGTCTATCTGTGTAGTAGGTCATTCAAATCCCGATACCGACTCTGTAACGGCCGCCATCGGTCTGGCAACACTCATCAATGCCCAGGGCGGTGACGCAACAGCCTGTATGCAGTCTTCTCTTGAAGATCTGAACCCTGAGTCAAAAATGGTTCTTGAACGTTTTGGACTTGATGCTCCAGAGCAGGTAAGCGATGTAGCTGGAAAACAAGTAGCACTTGTCGACTTTAGTGATATTGGTCAAGCTCCTGCTAGTATTGAAGATGCCGAGGTGGTAACGATTGTCGATCATCATAAGATCGGTGATATCACAACCAATAATCCGATTCTTTTCAGGGCAGAGCCCGTTGGCTGTACAGGAACGGTCCTGAACAAGATGTATAAAGATGCCGGTGTGGAAATTCCCAAGAGTGTAGCCGGTGGAATGCTGTCCGCCATTTTAAGTGATACGGTTAACTTCAAGTCACCTACCTGTACTCCAGATGATAAAGCGGCAGTAGCTGAATTGAAAGGAGTGGCGGGTGTTGATGACACTGATTCACTTTTCATGGACATGCTGAAAGCAAAATCTTCGGTTGCTGGTGTTCCTGCTAAAGATCTGGTTTTCCGTGACTATAAAGATTTTGATATGAAAGGTAACAAAATTGGTGTTGGACAGCTAGAGCTTGCCACCCTGGATCAGGTTGCCGATATTCGTGATGACTTGTACAAGGCGATGGAAGAAATAAAAGCTGACGGGCGTCACTCTGTACTGCTCATGCTGACCGATGTTGTCAAGGAAGGAACCGACCTGGTTGTCATTTCCGACGATGTCGCTTTGATCGAAAAAGCTTTTGGTGCAAGCCTTTCCGGCACCGCCATGTGGATAGACGGTATGATGAGTCGTAAAAAACAGACTGTACCGAACCTGCAGGAAGCTTTCGGCTGCTAAGTGGGAATGTAAGCAGTTTCAAGCAGAAAACTCAAAAGGCGATCTCCGGTTTATCCGGATATCGCCTTTTTTTATTTTCAGGTACTAATCTCCAGAGGGGCAGTGGATTGCTTTAAGTTTTTCTTCAAAGTTGAAGTTGTCACTGCGCTCTTCTGTGTGGCAATTCAGACACGTTTTCTCTACAATTTTACCCGGTTTTACATTTTCCGGATCATCGGCATGATCTTGTCCCGGTCCATGGCATGATTCACAGCCAACCAGGCGAAGAGAAGAGGGCAGATTAAGCAGTCTCTTTTTCTCAGTATCGTTAAGTTGGCCTGGGTTCTTATCGGTTGTGACATGACAACCGATACAGTCCAAGTTGAAATGCTGCTCCTTTTTAGCCAACGTTTCAAAAGAGCTGGCATGGTCTGTTGTGCTCCAGAAATCGGTCTGCTTTTCATGGCATTCTTTACATCCATGATAACCAAGAAGCAAAGAATTTTTCCGTTTGGTTGTTTTTGCAGTCTGACCGGAATGTAACTTTGTTGCTCTGGCTGTTCTTAATTGCTGGTTATGCTCTTTAATTTTTCTTTTAATGGTGGCAACGGCTTGTTGAATGTGTGAGGTTTCGGCAACTTTTCGGCTGAGTGCAAAAAATTCTCCTTTAAAGGTGGAATAGACTGGCTCCTTTGTACTGTTGGCTGAAGCACTGTTTTTCTGCTTGGTGATCTGTTCGAGCAGCCTTTTTCGTTTTTTTTCGATTGTTTGAATTTTCTTGAGATACTGTGGTGTGTGCAGCTCTTTTCTCTTTTTCATTCTGCTGATCTGCCAGTCGTATGAACCAAGCCTGTTTTCCAGGGTAGCGAGAGAGACTTTTTTCTTTTCCCATTGAGAACCGGTTCCGGGTGTTATTGTCAGAACTCCCTGATATTTTCCTTTAGACATTGTTTGAGTCAGAATGGTGTTACCATTTAACCGGGCAGGAACATTCCCCCTGTTTTTCTGAGCCGAAATGATTACATGAATTGAAGGGAAATTTTGAATGATTTTTCTATTTTCCTCCCGGGTGAGGCTTGAGAGCAGAATAAGGAATTTGCACTTCTTGCTTAACCTGTTTATCTCCTGCTGAAGGACCTCCCTGTAGTCTGCCAGTTGAACAGTTGGTGGCAGATTTGCTGTTTTTCCAGTCAGTCCGATAAGACCGATGCGAGATGATCCGAGAGTATGTATCGTGGACGGTCCAAAAAGGGGAGTACCATCACCGTCAAGCAGATTTGCACTCATCCAGGGGAATCCCTGCCTTTTGCTTTGCAAAAGGAAATCGAGACCAGCCCCCAGGTCATAAGGGCCAACAGCGACCGCAGCAAATCCCATTGATTGATAAATTTCCATGATACCTTCAGCGGTAATTGTTTTTTGTGAGCGTCCGGCAGGTATTGTCAAACTGCTAAACAAAAGATTGCCGCTATCTACAAGAAGTGACGGCAGGTTCTTCTTGTTTATTTGAGAGGTGATGGTTGTTGCCTTTCTGGACAGTCCGCCCAGTTGATTTGATTTTCAGCCGCAGGGCTCTATCTCTCCTAAGACATTGTTTGAATAAAAAATAATAAATGAGGGGCGTGTTTCTCCATGACAGAGGTTGGCTGACACGAAAAAGAGGAAAAGAAAGAGTAGTATTTGTTTCATTTGAATAAACTTCATGACCGATGTTGTTTGTTTTTTTGACGTTGCTGTAGAATTTTATGCCATTTATCCAACCTGTCCTTAAGGATTGTTTCGTACCCGCGGTTAGTCGGCTTGTAAAGGGAAAGACCTTCTAGTTGTTCAGGGAGATGATTTTGATGGACAATGCCATCTTCATGATCATGGGCATATTGATATCCACTTGAATAACCTAGTGATTTCATCAGTTTTGTGGGTGCATTTCGCAGATGGTGAGGAACCGGCAGGGAGCCGGTTTTGCGAATTGTCTGTTTTGCCAGTTTTTCAGCCATATAAATGGAGTTTGATTTAGGAGCAGTTGCAAGATAAACAACAGCCTGGGCAACCGCCAGCTCTCCTTCCGGAGATCCCAGGGTATGATAAGCATCTCTGCAGTGAATAGCTTGAGTGATTGCAGAAGGATCTGCTACACCAATATCTTCTGTGGCAAACCGGATAAGGCGACGACAGATGTAGAGGGGATCCTCACCGGCTTCAAGCATACGGTATAGCCAGTAAAGAGCTCCGTTCGGATCGGAATCTCTTAAACTTTTATGAAGGGCGGAGATGAGATTATAATGTTCTTCACCATCTTTATCGTAAAGAAGAGTCTTATGCTGGCAGGATTCTTCAATATCACCTAGGGTGATAATGAAATTATTTTCTTGACCGGTTTGCTTTTTATGGCGTTGCAGGGCCAGAATGGAGCTGATTTCAAGCAGATTCAATCCGGACCTGGCATCACCATCAGCCATGGCGACAAGGTACTTAAGGGCGGATTCTTCAATTGATGGCTGACAACTTCCCAGCCCCTTGTCATCATCTTTCAATGCCCTGTGAATGATGGTTTCCAGTTGGGGCCCGCTTAATCTTTCCAATACCAGAACCCGGCAACGTGACAATAGTGGTGCGATAACATTAAAAGAGGGATTTTCTGTTGTGGCGCCAATTAAGGTAAAAAGGCCGGATTCAACATGGGGCAGCAGTCCATCCTGCTGGCTCTTGTTGAAACGATGGATTTCGTCGATGAAAAAGATCGTTTTTATCTGTTTTTCATCTCTTAGTTTTTGCGCTTCACCAACATGGGAGCGCACCTCTTTAATACCACACAGCACAGCAGAAAAAAATACAAAGTGACAGTTGAGAGATCCGGCTATGATCCGAGCAAGGGTTGTTTTTCCGCTCCCCGGCGGGCCCCAGAGTATCAGTGAAGGAAGTGTACCGGATAAGAGAATCTCCTTGAGCATACGGCCTTTACCGAGCAGTGACTCCTGACCAACAAATTCATGGAGGCTTGCTGGCCGCATTCTTTCTGCAAGTGGAGAATCATTCTGCAGCAGTGTGAGTTCTTTTTCCATAAAGACAGTCGACTGTAAAATAGAAGAACCTCTCCAATCATATAAAAACAGAGAGAACCTGGTTCACCGACAGTGAAAAAGTAATCGTGAGTATTGGCAGTGTCAATAGAAGAACCTGAATCTACAGAAGAGATTTTGCTTTGCGAGGTTATGGTGTGAACGTGAAATCAGAAAGAACCATTTTCTTGTCTGGAAATCAATTACACCTGAGGAGTTATCCAATGAGTGGCTGGTGGTACATGGAGATGCCTGGTGGTATAAGTTTGATCCCGGACCAAAGCAGTCCTTACATATTCAGGCAGAAGAATACCCGGGTTCTCAACAGATTACTCTCTAGTGGATGGAACCGCTGTTTCCTGTAGCCTATAAGCGTTAAGCGTAAGAAATATACTATTGTTTATATGAGGAGAAATTGGTAAGAATGAATGAACGCTCTTCTACCGTGAGCACTTGAAACCAAGACAGTTTCAGGTCAATCCAACTCTCTACCAGATAAGTAAATGGCAACCACTCGAATTCTCTTTGTTGAACAGGACAGTTTCTGCAGTCGTAGCTGGAAGAGTTTCTTTGAGACAATGGGCTATGAAATTCATTGCTGTACTCTCCAAGAGGAAATTGTTCAAAAAATGCAGGAGTTTTCCTTCAGACTGGTTGTTGTCGTTCATTCTCTGCCCAAGATGAATGGTATTGAGATATTTAGGAAAATCCGCAATGAAGACCCGAACCTGGTTGGTATTCTTGTTCTCGATGAAATGAACTTGAATATAGTCGTGCAGGCCATGAACAACGGGTTTAGTAGAGTCGTTGAAAAAAGAGTTGAGGAGGCTGAGCTCATTCAACTGATCGAAGAGTCCCTTGATGTGGCACGACTGAGAGAAGAGAATACCAGGTTGAATACTCTTTTACCGTTGTTTAACCTGGGAAGGAAATTTCTTGTTGCCACCACTGTTGAGTCAATTTATCAGGAGTTGATCGATGTTGTCGCCTTGGAAATCCAAGCACCGATTATCTCGCTGATGATCTTTGACAAGGAGTTAAACCGGCTTCGAATAGTTGCTTCCAGGGGACTGAAAAGTGAAGTGGTCAAAGAGTTTCTTGGGCGTCCCGGAGAGAAAATTTCAGGCAAAGTTTTTGAGATCGGCAAACCGGTTATTTTTAACAAGCAGACCCAAGACCAGACTGCTTTTTCCGAATTGTTGAACAGAAATGAACTGGCTGCTTCAATCTCCTTTCCACTCATCAGTAAAGACGAAGTAATCGGCGTCTTAAATATCAGCCAGACGAAAGATAATGTTCAGTACAGTCAGGCTGATCTCGAAATGCTCTCGGTGATCACTTCTCAGGCCGTGATGGCTCTTGAAAAACTGAGTTATATCGAAGAGCATGAAAAAAACATTTGGACCCGGGCATTACTTGAACAGTATATGGCACCGGAAGTAGCGGATCTACTGGTTGAAAATAAACAGGATGTTATGGAGGTCGGTGGAGTTCATGATATAACGGTTCTCTATGCTGATATCAGAAATTTCACCCGGCTTGTTCAGTCATTGCGCCTGGTTGATTTACGGATGTTTCTCAATGAGTTTTTCGAGCTACTGTCTGAAATGGTGTTTTCCTGGAAAGGGACCCTGGATAAATTCATAGGTGATGCGGTATTGGTTGTATTCGGTGCGCCTCTTCAGCTTGAAACCCCTTCAGTTTCTGCGGTTTTTGCAGCCCGTCAGATCCTTCGTAAGTTTGATGAATTGCAGAAGAAGTGGTCCGGAATATCTCCGGTGTTTTTAGAAATTGGTCTGGGAATAGGAATCAGCCGCGGTGATATGTTTCTTGGTAATGTCGGTTCAAATCGTCGCTTTGACTACACAGTAATAGGTGCTGATGTTAATATCGCACAACGGTTGGCTTCCCAGGCGGAATCGGGGCAAATTCTTATCACTCAAGCCGTGCGTAAAGATGTCGGAGATCTCCTGGCCGTACAGGAAGAGGAACCGAGATTTCTAAAAGGCATCGAAAAACAAATTCCAACATACTCTCTGGGGTCCGTACAGTAGAAGACGTAATTGTTCAATCGTTGCTCTGTTGTGACTGATAGTTAACCTGACAGATGACACCACCATACTGTACTGTATCGTTCTGCTCGAGTTGTTTGCCCCTTCTCGTTTCAACAAGGTTATTAACAAGAACCTCACCGCTTTGAACAACCAGTTTTGCCTGCAAGCCGTCATCAACCATATCGGCATATTTGAGGAACTGCCCAAGCCGGATTGGACGTGTTTTTATCTGAATTTTTTTAACCATGATCTTTCATTTGAAAACAGTTTTTTTCGATCGACAAATTTAACTGACATCTGATAGTATAACCGGAAAGTTATTGATGTCATTAACAGTTTTACGGTGTAAAAATGAAGTTGAATAATTCGGCCCTGTTCAGGCAGAGATGCTATTTAAATGGTGACTGGGTTGGTTCAAAAGAAACGATTGAGGTTGTCAATCCTACAGATCTAACTGTTCTTGGGACTGTTCCATCACTTGGGGCTGATGACATCAGACACGTTATTGACTGTGCCGAAAGTGTGCTCAAAAAATGGCGTTGTAAGAGTGCAAAAGAGCGTTCAACCTTTCTGAAACGATGGCATCGGCTCATCGTGAAAAATAAAGATGACCTTGCCGTTATCATGACCAGTGAGCAGGGAAAACCACTCAAAGAGTCGGTGGCAGAGGTTGAATCGGGTGCTGCTTATGTGGAGTGGTTTGCCGAAGAGGCAAAACGCGTTTACGGTGATACTATTCCTATTGCTGAGAGATCAAAACGGGCTATTGTGCTCAAGGAACCGGTTGGTGTCTGTGCTGCCATTACGCCATGGAATTACCCTTCGGCGATGGTGGCAAGAAAAGCTGCTCCGGCTATGGCCGCAGGATGTTCAGTTATTGTCAAGCCATCGGAACTGACACCATTCTCAGCATTGGCTTTAGCTCAATTAGCCCATGAAGCCGGCATTCCTGCAGGGGTTTTTAATGTTGTTACCGGTCATGCCCAAAAGATAGGAGAAGTGCTGACAACATCCCAGACTGTTCGTAAACTCTCCTTCACAGGGTCCACAAGGGTAGGAAAGCTTCTGATGGCACAATGTGCCGATACGGTAAAAAAGATATCTCTCGAGTTGGGAGGGCACGCGCCATTCATTGTTTTTGATGATTGTGACCTTGATCGAGCTGTTGCCGGTGCACTGGTTTCAAAGTATAGAAACTCCGGTCAGACCTGTGTCTGTGCAAACAGGTTTTTTATCCAGGAAACGATTTACCAGCAGTTTGCAGAAAAATTTATATCTGCTGTTCAGTCCAATCTTCGAGTAGGTTCCGGTTTTCATAGCGAAAATAATCAAGGACCATTGATTAATGAAGCTGCAGTTGAAAAGGTGGAAAATCATTTGTGCGATGCGCTGGATAAAGGGGCTCGTATCTGCTTAGGCGGAAAGCGAACAGGTGATAAGGGCTTTTTCTTCGAGCCTACCGTGCTGCTGGATGTGACAACTGATATGAAGGTTAGCAGAGAGGAAACCTTCGGCCCGGTGGCTCCACTTATTCCGTTTAAAGATGAAGAACAGGTGATAAAAATGGCCAATGCTTCTGACTATGGACTTGCCGCTTATTTTTTCAGTCGTGATATTGGTAGAATCTGGAAAGTAAGTGAGGCCCTGGAGTATGGTATGATCGGTGTCAACACAGGCCTTCTCTCTTCAGAGTCTGCTCCTTTTGGAGGTATTAAAAACTCAGGGTTGGGGAGAGAAGGATCAAAATATGGAATTGACGAATATCTTGAGAAAAAATATCTTTGTCTTGGAGGGATAGAATAGGCGGCAGAACCGTATTTTTCCTGTTATAGTGTGAGCGGATTGTCAGGGTGTCATAATATATAAACTTTTTATAAATGAGAATGAAACAGATCAACGTTTTAACATTGGAGGCCAAATGATGGAAAAAAAGAGTAACCCTATGCGCCAGATTGTAATTTTTGTAGTACTGGGCAGTCTTATTATGCTGGGCGGTTGTACCACCAACATGATATCAAGTTCCAACTCAGGTTCTTCAGTAGCCGATATGCCGCCGGTATCTAAACCTATCTCTGATCATACGGATATTGAACTGCCATCGGATATGGAGTTTGAAAATGAAGAAAGCATGGCGATCCGAACTGAATCATTTCTGGGTGGTGTTTTGAAATTTAGCGGTCGAATTGAGATGCAGTCATTAAAAGAATTTATCGTATCCTCAATGAAACGAAATAAATGGAAAGTTGTTGGCGAGGCCTCGTCAGAAACCATCATGCTCGCCTTCACAAAGCCCAATAAAACCTGCATGATAGTTGTTGAAGAAGATATTGGCGGTGCTCTTGGCAAGACCCATGTCTACCTCTATGTTACAGCGGATCTTGCAGCAGCAAAGCGACTTAACCCCTTTGGTGAATCGATGAGGTAGCAGTGCTTGTGAAATAACCTCCTCAGTCTGCAAGCACGCGATAATGCCAGGCTTGCTTGCTTGAACTACTCGAAATATCGTGATATTTATAAAGGTTAGCCTGGAAAAATAACAGTCTCTGTCATGGATTCGGGAGTCTGTTTATGAGTGATAAAACAAAAGATGCAGCTGATTCTGAATCGGTTGCAAGGGTTCTGTCTGAAGCTGAAAAAGAGCGATTCCAAAAGCGTCTTGAGTTTGGAATCAAAGCGCTTTCTCAAGAAGACTTTCAGATTCTTTTCAACAATGAATTTGTTGAACAACTTCCAAAATGCCTCTATGACATGCTGGGAGAAGAAGATGATGATACGATCTTCACAGTACTCTCTCACCTTGAAAAGGCTGCATCGAATAAAAAACATCAGATTCGTGAACGTACCATAACGATCCTGTCGTTGTTTTTTAACCTGCTGGTTCGGAGTAATAACGATAAGTTTATCCAGATAGTTGCCCGCATTCTCACCGACTGGCTCCGGAGTGAGACGGAGTACAGCCCCTCTTATGAAACGGTTTGTTCCCAATTGCTTTTATGGTCCAAAGTCATGTTTCGACAGGAACAATATGATGGGGTCGATTATCTCTTCATGACCATACATCAAATTGATAATCGAAAGGTCCATACCTCTGTAGCGCTTGTCAATACCATACGTCGAATGCAGAAACAGTTTGCCACTGATGAGGTGATTGATGAACTTATGGAAAAAAGTCTCGATGATCAACATCCCAGTTTCCGGATCGCTAAAAACCTCCTGGCCCATATGGGTCCTGCTATAACTGACTACCTTGTCGATAAACTTCTTCTCTGCGACGATAAACAACTGCGTTTCAAATTGATTGAAATGATCACCGCCAGAGGGACATCCATTGGTAGCCAGCTTGTTCAAAGATTGAAAAAGAATTCTCCCTGGTATTTCATAAGAAATATCATCATGATGATGTCGATGATTGATGATGATTCCTTGCTGCCAAATATTAAGTTATTTCTCACCTATGAGGATACCAGGGTACAAAAAGAAGCAATCCGATACATCAATAAACAAGGAAAGGAACATAAGGTTCAACATATGGTTGATGCTCTTTTTCTGGTGAATGATGAACTGAAAACCAAAATAATTATGCAACTTGGCAACATCGGTGGAGATGAAGTTACCGAGGCTTTTATCGACCTGATTGCTGCTAGAAACAACCTGTCAGAACTGTATGGAGATGAAGTGCTGGTCAGTAGTTGTATTGGTCTTGAGAATGCTACAAGTGAAAGGGTCGTCATCCAGTTATCAGAAATTATTGAAGAGCGAACAGATCGGTTTGGCAAGCTTGATCGGGTAGTTATTGCGGCCCAATCGACCTTGAACAAGATTGAACCAAGAATTCGGCATGAAGGTAAACAGTCTAAGATTGATAGTGTGGAGTCACTTGAACACGATGAAAGTGAAA
The DNA here is from genome assembly GCA_964565605.1 of uncultured Desulfocapsaceae bacterium. GTDB lineage: Bacteria > Desulfobacterota > Desulfobulbia > Desulfobulbales > Desulfocapsaceae > CAZLGM01. The sequence continues at coordinate 81,285 of CAZMFP010000010.1, forward strand.
TCAGTTTCAGCAGTGGCTACGATTTGGAAGCACTGGAAGAGCGGGTGGAAAGGCTGCTGCAGGAAGAGCAACACGCCATTGTCGAAGAGATGCTGTACGACCAGGCACTTCTTGCTTTAAGTGAGAAGGACTTTAAAACTGTAGAGTATCTGCGTGAAAGAATACTGCAGGTAAATCCGAAGGCACTTTCAAAAGCAATTGAGCTTTCCAATATGATCGATCGGCAGGAAGATGTTAGCATAGAGCTAACACTTAACAAAGATGATGAGATGTGGAGTGATTTAAAAAAACTCTTCACTCAGGCAGAATTTGATCTTTTTTATAACTTATTAAAACAACAGCAGTATGAAACTGATGAGCTTATTGTTGAGCAGGGAAATTATGACCCGAGTCTCTTTTTTATCCAATCGGGTACTGTTAATCTTACCTGTCTTTGTGGAGACTATGAGCGATTTCTCAAACGAATGCGGAAAGGAGATATCATAGGTAGCCAGTCGTTTTTTGACGCTTCTGTTTGGTCTGTATCTCTGGTGGCTCAGAAAAATGTTCGGGTTTTTTACCTGCAATATAAGCAATTTGAACAGTTAGTTGCCCACAATCCAAACCTGGAAAAAAAATTACAGGACTACTGCAGCCAGCGGGAAAATATTTCTGAGCTATTAAAAATGTCTGGAGAGGAGAGACGACAGGCTCCCAGGTTTTCACTTCAGGCAATTATCAACAATACTCTACTTGATCGTTTCGGCCAGGTCGGCAGAAGGGATTTTAAAGGGGAGATAAGAGGTATTTCAACTGGCGGACTTCGTTGCCTGATACGAATTGACAAAAGGGAACAGAGGCAGAGTCTGCTCGGTCGCATGATCGTTTCCGAAATTGCTAACGGTGAAAGTTCAAGCCTGAAATGTAAAGGGACAATTCTCGGTGTTAAAGAGCAGGCAGGAATGGATAAATACTTCACAATTCATGTCAGATTCGAAAAGCCGCTTTCGCAGCCGGATGTAACAACAATAGTCAGTCATAACAAAGCAAGGCCGGAAGTTCATTAAGCCGGACTCAGTCATACCCCTCTTTATTGTAATTCTGGATACGACACTTTCATTGATTTCCATACCCCTCTATTCTTTGAGACTATGAGGATACGAATATTCTGTTGCCGGTGATGATCATATTGGGCAAAGCTGAATGAGTTCAAGCTCCCTGTCATATTGAATATGGAGAAATGGTGCTAAAAGAGCGGCTTATCTGAACCGTGCGCTGATCTTGCGTGTGATTTCCATTAGTTCAGGAAGGCGTGTCAGGTGAAGTATTACCCCGTATACGCAGGCAGCAGAGGCAACAAGCAGGAGAGTTGAGAGAAGTTTTTCAAGGAGATTACCTGTTAGCCATTGAGTCAGAAAGCTTTTAGTGAAAACGAGAAAAAGAATCATCACAGCTGTTGCCAGGCCAATTTTTACTAAGCCTTTGAGAAGATAGGTGATGGAATAGCCACCCATTTTTTTATGGAGCATTGTGCTTAAAAATATGAAATTCAACAGCATGGTACAGGAGGTGGACAGGGCGATAGCCTTATGCTGAAAAGCATCGATGGTCAGGTTGATAAAAAGGATATTGAAGGCGACGGCAAGGAAACTGGCAATAACCGGTATGCGGGTATTATCCAGCGCGTAAAAAGTCGGAACCATAATTTTATTCGTGGAGTAGGCAAATAATCCGACCGCATAGAGACTCAGAGCTTCAGCTGTTGCAAGCGTATCGGCTGCCTGAAATGCGCCCCGCTCAAAAATGAGACTGATGATAGGCTCAGACAGGATCATGAGGCCGGCGGTGGCTGGTATAGTCAGACAAAAAACCATGGTTAAAGATGAAACCAGGGTCTCCCGCATTGACTTGATGTCTTTTGAGGCAGCTTGTTTGGCCAGGAGGGGCAGGGCGGCAATGGCAAAAGCAACTCCAAAAACACCGATGGGGAGCTGGACCAGCCTGAATGCATAGTTGAGCCACGATACGGAACCTTCCTGACATGAGGCGGCAAAGTTGGTATTAATGAAAATATTTATCTGAGTAGCGGACAGGCCGATAACTGCAGGAATCATAAGAGTGAGAATACGTTTCAGTCCGGGATCTTTGAGGTTGAGTCTGGGTTTAAAGCTAAATCCGGTTTTTCTCAGTGTCGGAAGCTGAATACTCAGTTGCAGGATACCACCAATCAATGTGCCGATAGCCATGCCGACGATGGCCGGCTGGTTGGAGTAACGTGGTAGAAGAATGGCCAGACTGACTCCTCCCACTATAGAGCCGAGATTGAAAAACGAAGATGCCATGGCGGGGACAAAAAAACGTCCCTTGGTGTTCAATATTCCCATGACTACAGCTGAGAGTGAGATAAAGACAAGAAACGGCATCATGATGATGGTCAGCTTACTTGTCAGTTCGAATTTGCCAACGACCTCACTAAAATCAGGAGCGAGTATTGATACTATAGGGCCTGCGAAGATACAGCCAAGCAAGGTGATGAAACTCAATAGTATGGAAAAAAAGACAAGGACATTAGAAGCCAGCTGCCAGGTCTGTTTTTTGCTCTTGTTGGTGTCATAATCGGAAAAAACCGTCACAAATGCGGCAGACAGGGCTCCTTCACCGAAAAGGTCCCGTAATAAGTTGGGAATACGAAAGGCAACAACAAATGAATCGTAGGCATACCCCGCTCCGAACATGGCTGCAAATATCTGTTCCCTGATCAGACCGAGAACGCGACTGCACATAACGGCAATGCTGACGCTGGAGGCGGATTTGGCCAGGGAGCCGCTGTTTGAGGAAGAATGTTTCAATGAACTGATTGTTTGCTGAATATTTCTCGGATTCCTAAGAGTGTATCATGTCGGATTTAATTGGGAAGATACCTGTTCTAGGAAGTTTTTACCAGTGAATCATGAGACAGCTCCAAAGGCTGGAGGCAAAGATTATGTATTTAAAGGTTGAAAAAAGCGATGATCCTTGACTTTCTCCTGTTGAATTGAATATATGTGTATTGTTTTTCACTATATTGAAAAAGAACTATTAACTATTAACAGGACACATTTGAGGAGAAGTCGATGCGGGATGTGAACATGATTAGAAACATAGCAATAATTGGACATGGTAATTGCGGTAAGACCTCACTGGCAGAGGCAATGCTCTTCACATCCGGTAAGATCAAGCGGCTCGGGAAAGTGGATGACGGTAATTCAGCCATGGATTACGAAGATGAGGAAATCAACAGGGATATCTCTATCAGTACTTCATTTCATAATTATACCTGGAAGAAAAATGATATTTACCTCATGGATACTCCCGGTGATGACAACTTTCTGAACGAAACACTCTTTGCCAGCCAGATAGCTGATGGAGCAGTTTTTACCATTGGTGCCGTACTCGGTGTTCGAGGTCAAACGATTAAATTTGCCGAATTTGTTGCTGATCGTAAATTGCCATCAATCATCGCACTCAATAAGATGGATCGGGAGAGGGCAAATTTTTCAAAGACTATTGATGAAATAAAAACTTCTCTTCCAATTAATCCCGTTGTTTTGCAATTACCAATAGGTGCTGAAGACAAGTTTCGTGGATATGTGGACGTAGTAACAGGTAAAGGTTATCAATTTGCCGAGGACGGTTCCGGTAAAGTTGTGGAAATTGATGTTCCTGAAGATCTTGTCGATGAAGTTGCCATCATGCGTGAAAGCCTGATGGAAAATGTGGCTGAGACCGATGATGATCTGATTGAAAAGTTCCTGGAAGAAGGAGAACTTCCGGAAGAAGATCTCATTACCGGTTTGAAGAATGGTGTTCTGGCAGGAGATATTTCGCCCGTTTGTGTGGTTGCCGCCACGTTAAACAAAGGAACAGAACCGCTTCTTGATATGATCAACAACCTGCTTCCCTCACCCAGTGATATGCCTGATATTGTCGGAACAGTTCCAGGCAGTGAGGATATAGCAGAGAGAAAACCATCGGCTGACGAAGCTTTTTCCGCCCTCGTTTTTAAAACCATGGCTGATCCCTTTGCCGGCAGATTAACCATATTTCGAATCTATTCCGGAACATTATCCGGTGATACTTTTTACAATTCAACAAAGGACTGCTCCGAACGTTTTGGCCAGCTCTATGTGCTTGAAGGAAAAGATCAGCGCCCTGTCGATTCCTGCTGTCCGGGAATGATCGTAGCTGTTGCCAAATTAAAAGAGACGGTAACCGGAGATACGCTTTGTGATAAGAGCGAACCAATCGTCTATGAACCGTTGACACCGATGCCGGCGGTTATCTCCTATGCTGTAAAAGCGAAAAAAGGCGATGAAGAAAAACTCTTTTCTTCTATTACTAAAATGCTCGATGAAGACCTGACCCTGAAACTGATTCGTGAGCAGCAGACAGGTGAAGTGTTGATCTCAGGTGTAGGCCAAGTCCATCTGACAGTGATTGGTGCCAAAATAAAACGAAAATACGGTGTGGAACTTGAGTTGGCTCTGCCCAAGATTCCTTATAAGGAAACCATTCGTGGTACAGCCAAGGTACAGGGCAAACATAAGAAACAGAGTGGTGGTCGTGGGCAATACGGTGATTGCTGGATTGAGATCAGCCCTCTGCCCAATAAAGGTTTCGAGTTTGTTGACAAGATTGTCGGTGGTGTTATTCCTCAACAATACAGACCTGCGGTTGAGAAAGGTATTGTGGAATCCATGGAAAAAGGTGTTATGGCGGGTTTTCCTGTTGTCGATATTAAAGTAGTTCTTTATGACGGTTCTTTCCATAATGTTGATTCATCAGAAATGGCTTTCAAGATAGCCGGATCTCTCGCTTTCAAGAAAGGTGCCCAGGAGGCAAAACTGGTTTTGCTGGAACCGATAATGGATATGGAAATCAGAGTTGGTAAGGACCATGTGGGTGATATTATGGGTGATCTGAATTCCAGACGCGGTAAAGTTATGGGAATGGACTCGGATGAGAAAAGTGAAATTATCAAGGCCCAGGTCCCGATGTCTGAGATTCAAGTCTATGCCACTGATCTGACCTCAATGACAGGTGGACGTGGTTCCTTTGAAATTACCTTCTCACATTATGAAGAAGTTCCGGGCCAGATTTCGGATAAGATTGTGGCGAAAGCCAATGCTTGATCGATAGAACAGTGAAAAGTATATGCTTTCATACTACATTCCTGTGTTGAAAGCGTAGGTGAAAACTTCAACTAAGCGATGACAATGAAAGAAGAACCTTCACAATTCAACTTTGCCATTCTTACCATGAGTGACAGTGGGTCGCAGGGTGAACGGCAGGACACAAGCGGATCCTATTTGAGAAAAAGGTTGCAGGAAGAGGGATACACCCTTGCTGCATACCTGATCGTCCCTGATGAGGTTGATAGAATTGTCGAAACATTGATTGATTGGACAGATAATAGAAAGATCGAATTGATTGTTACCACCGGTGGTACAGGGGTTGCCCCAACCGATGTGACTCCGGAGGCCATGGAAAAGGTGCTGGAGAAAGAGATCCCGGGAATGGCGGAGGCCATGAGGGCAGCTTCCCTTTTAAAGACCCCGCGGGCGGTCTTGTCCAGAGGGAAGGCAGGTATTCGTAATAAGAGTCTGATTGTCAACTTGCCGGGAAGCGAAAAGGCAGCAAGGGAGAACATCGAAGTTGTTCTCCCTTCACTCCTACATGCTCTCTATAAAATAAACGGTGGAAAGGATTCGTGTGGTGGTTGATCACCCTTTCCACAAAATAGAGAGTCCGACAGGCTGAATCAAGCCGATTACAGAATAAGAATATATTGAACCTGAGTTTGGGTGCTGTTGGAGCGGTGTATCTCAGGTACGGTTATCGATCATTAGATAAAGATCTGCTCCAATGGAGGCTTTATGAATTCACGAGAGACGATTAATTGTGAAACCAAGTTATGCGCTATTATCGGTAACCCAGTTTCACACAGCCTTTCTCCTGCTATTCACAATGGTGCTTTTTGTGAAAGGGGCCTGGATTTTGTCTATGTCGCCTTTGAAGTTGAGGATGTGAAAAGTGTTCTTGCCGGTATGCGGGCTATGCCGAATTTCCGAGGTTTGAGCGTCACCATTCCACATAAAATCGAAGTGATGGACTATGTTGATGAAATTGACGATGTTGATCGTCGCATCGGTTCCATCAACACGGTCATCAACGAAAACGGCAGATTAATCGGTCTTGGAACAGACGGTCCGGGCGCATATAAGGCCATTGTTGATGCGGGTGTGGATCTGGATGGAAAAAACGTGCTCATGCTTGGTTCGGGCGGCGCTTCACGGGCCATCGGTTTTACTCTTGCCAATCGTTCAAAACTCGCAGAACTTGTCCTGCTCGACATCAATCAGGATATGCTTGAGGAACTGGCCAATGATCTCAGGGAAGGAACAGAGGTTGCCATTGTCCATGAGATATTGAACGACAAATCACTCAAAGAGCAGATGAAAAAAGCGGATCTGATCGTTCAGTGTACACCGATCGGTATGCATCCAAATGAAGATGCCTCCCTCATACCCCAGGAACTCTTCAGGCCAGGTCAGGTTGTGTTTGATATTGTTTACACGCCTCTTGAAACAAAGCTGGTAAAAGAAGCCAAGGCAAATGGGCTGCAGATTATTTCCGGGGTGGAAATGTTTATTAATCAGGCTGTTTTGCAGTTTGAACGTTTTACCGGTAGTGACGCTCCTGAAGAGGTCATGCGAAAAGTTGTTTTGGAGAGTTTGACAAAATGAATATAGTTCTCATCGGTTATCGCGGTACCGGAAAAAGTGTTGTTGCCTCAATCCTCTCAAAACGGTTGGATATGAAGTGTATTGGGATGGATGCGGAGATTGTGAAGCGTGCAGGAATGTCCATTCCTGAAATCGTCAATGAAAATGGCTGGCCTGCTTTCAGGGATATGGAGTCTGAACTTGCCTTGGAACTGTCCCAGCTCGACAATGTGATCATTGATACCGGTGGTGGCGTCATTGAGCGGCCTCAAAACATGGAAGCTTTAAAGAAAACCGGAGTTGTTTTCTGGTTGAAAGCCTCCGTTGATGTTGTTGTGGCAAGAATCTCAGGTGGCACAGAGCGACCGGCTCTCACAGAGGGAAAAACATTTACAGAAGAAGTGGCAGAAGTCCTTGAAGGAAGGATTCCAAAATACTCAGACTCCAGTCAATATGAAATCGACACCGATTCGCTGACACCTGAACAGGTGGCGCAGAGAATTGTTGAACTCATCTGATTACCATCTACACTCATCAAGTCAATTTCACCGTAAGAGATAGCAACCTGAACGAAGAATAATATGCTGTTTGCGGTTTTACCGAGAATCACTAGTAAACAGCATCTCAACAGGATGACCTGTTCAAGATAATAGAACAACAGGCCATTGGTCGTTCCTGCTAAACGTCCTCGCTACGCTGTGGTTTGTTTATCAGAAACGACCAATGGCCTGTATCACGAATTTGTGATCTAGAAAGAATTTCTATTTGTTTTATCAGTAAAAGAAAAATCTGTTTCGTGATCTAGGCTGACATCTTCTTTTTTCAATCCCGTTTCAACAGATATCGTTTACACTTTCAGATTCACATTCATTGGGATCAGCCAGCCATTTCCACTTCAGCTTCTCCGGTCCTCTCGACAATTTCACCGATTATAGAGGCATTTTCGCCAAGCTCATTGAAACGATCTTTAATCGCTTCTGCCTGAGAAGCATCAGCGACAATCATCATGCCGATGCCCATGTTGAATGTCCGGTACATTTCGTCGTTGGGAACTTCTCCATTTTTTTCCAGGAAAGGAAAAATAGCTGGTAGTGTCCAGCTGGATTTATCTATTACCGCTTTGCAGGTGTTGGGAAGGATTCTGGGAATATTATCTATAAATCCACCGCCGGTGTTGTGGATGATACCATTGAGTGTATATGACTCAAGCACACCGAGTACGGATTGAACATATATTTTCGTTGGTCTCAGCAGCTCTTCACCCAGTGTGCAGCCGAGTTCGTCAATGTACTGGTTGACGGTCAGTTTGAGATCGGCCAGGCAAATTTTACGTACCAGGGAATAGCCATTTGAATGGAGTCCGGTAGAGGCAAGGCCGATAATTTTGTCACCAGTTTTAACACGGGTTCCGTCGATGATCTTGTCTCTGTCGACGACACCAACAACAAAACCGGCCAGGTCGTAATCGCCGGGCTGATACAGGCCGGGCATCTCGGCTGTTTCACCACCAACCAGCGAGCAAAGGGATTGTTTACAGCCTTCGGCAATTCCTTTCACCACCTGTTTGGCGACTTCAAGTTCAAGCTTACCTACCGAAAAATAGTCAAGAAAACAGAGTGGTTTGGCACCACCGACTATGATGTCATTTACACACATGGCAACAAGATCGATACCGATTGTATCATGTCTGTTGCACAATCCGGCAACAGCGAGTTTTGTGCCTACACCATCTGTGGAAGTGACGAGGACCGGATTCTTGTATTTTGTCGTGTCGAGTTCAAAGAGACTTGAAAAGCCACCGATATTATTTAATACACCAGGTTGATGGGTTTCTGTTACAATATCCTTGATTTCCTGAACAAAGGCGTTTCCTTTGTCGATATCAACGCCGGCCTCACTGTATTTCGATTGTTTGGTCTCGCTCATAGTGTTTACCTGATATTTAAAGAATGAAAGAAAGCAGCAGGAGTCGCTGCCTGCTTGACAGTGGTTGCTGTGTTATACTATTAAGGGATCGAACAAAATGCAATTGATTATCTACCGGTTTAACCGGATGTTGGATGCAACCGTTGAATAAAAAATTCTGCCAAAAACGTCTATGAAACTGCTCTTTCTACTCATCGATATGGTCCTCATTCTTGAGGGCTTACCATATGTTGCTGCACCTGAGGCCATGCGGGAGTGGCTGGCTAAATTGTCTGAGATGGATCCCTCTACTTTGAGAAAGATAGGAATTGTGGTGATGACTACAGGCTTTCTTGTTTGCTGGGTTGTGCAGTCATTTTTTCCATCTTCATAAATATCGTTGGGCGTATGTGAAAATATGCCATCTACTGATCGAATATACCTCTTAAGAAAAGGTTATTTAATCAGCAGTGTGAGATGTCCTTTCACCCAGTTTCCCTGCTCTTTGCGAAGGTTTGTTTCTTCTTGTTCAATGAGCTGCCAGCCAGCCTGTTCCGCTGTTTTATGAAGATAGGACGCACTGTGTTGAAAACGGCCTGTTTTTCCTATTTGAATCTCCTTGCCTGTTTTCTGCATCTCTGTTGACAAGCAGAAAACACCGCCTTTTCTTGTACAGTTGAAGGTTTGGATGAAAAGCGTCTCAAGTTCTCCTATATAGTTTAGAACATCTGCTGCGATTAACAGATTGTACCGCTCGTCTTCATTTACAAGAAAATGATCAATCTCATCGACGACTAAACGGTTGTAGATTTCTTTTTTCTTTGCTGCATCAATCATTTTTTCAGAAAGATCAACTCCGGTGAGATGGTCACTGATATCATGAAAAGCAAGACCGGATAATCCTGTTCCGCAACCAAGATCTAAGACCTTTGAACGTAAATCGACGGTATGAAAGTGGCGATTATATAATTGTCGAAGACCATTGGGTACGTCATAGGCGAGCTGAGAAACTAAAGATGTGTCATAATTGTCGGCATAATTGTCAAAGACTTCTGTAATATAGCGTTGTGAGGGTTTTGAAAGATTGGCATCTGTCAGGGCGGTGAGCATATGCCTGGCAGCCTGGTGATCAGGGTCGATAGCCAAAAGACGTTCATACATTGAAACGGCGTTGCTATATTGACCGTCTTTATGAAAGAGATAGGCAAGGTTGTTGAGACTTGAGATGTGGTATTTGTCTATTTTGAGCGCTTTTAAGTAGGAATTGATTGCCTCTGTTTCCTGCCCGTTTTGCTGATGACATGAGCCAATATTATAATAGATATCCGGATCATTATCAGCTTTTGATATTCCTTGATTATACCAGAGAACCGCTTCTTCATATTTGCCGGTTTTCTGATAACAGAGTGCCAGATTAAACAGTATATCACCATCATCAGGGTCCAACTCAACAGCCTGGTGATAGAAGGAAATTGCCTGGTCAAACAACTCCAGTTCCTGATGAGCAAGCCCGGTGTTGTAGAAGACAAGAGGTGATGGCGGGATTCGTTCCAGCAGCCGGGTGTATACAACAATAGCTTCTTGAAGCTGTCCGTCTTGATGAAGCGTACAGGCTAAATGAAAAAGCTCCTCCGGGCTTTTTGGCAATTGATCATTGTAAATTCTCTTTTTGTCCAAATTTCTCTCCAAACAACAATAAAATTGACTAATTCAACAGGAAAAATGTAGTATGTGATATTCCTGAGAAGGGTACGTCTCCTTGGAGGCGTCCAATGGTGAACGGGCTTCAACTCTACCATACTGTGAATCATTTGCACAACCGCAAGGTGTTGATATGGCAAAAGATGTGAGAATGAAAACCGAGCTGATCGGCAATGAGGGAATGGTTATCCTTGATATGGTCAGGAGGCTGAACAGGAGAAGTGCCGACGAACACCTGCTCAAGTTAATTAATAAAACTCATCCGGCCGATATGGCCTGGGTTTTTCGCCACCTTTCCGAAAAGGAGCGTCATGAGGTTTTTGATGTCATAGCCCATACAGAGCATGTCGCCGGCTTTCTCAGTGAGCTGGATGAAGCGATCATGCTTGATCTTGTTCGTGGGCTCAGCAGCCAGTTTTTAGCTGATATTATCACCGGAATGGCATCAGATGATGCGGCTGATATTATCGAAGCTCTGCCTGTAGAAATAGCCGATGATATTCGAAAACATATGGAGGCCAAGGAACGCAAGGAGGTTGATGAACTCCTGCAGTATCATCCCGAATCGGCCGGTGGTCTCATGCTGCCCAATTTTATGCATCTCGATGAAGAGCTCACCGTTGGAGAAGCCATTAGCCTGGTGCAGAAGCGAAGCGAAAATAAAGAGATGGTGTTTTATCTCTACATTACCCATAGTGAATGTAAATTATCCGGTGTTCTCTCCTTACGGGAATTGCTCATGCATCCTCCCGAAGAGCAGCTCAAGAATATCATGAATCCTCATGTTATCTCTGTGAATACCGATACCGATCAGGAGGAAGTCGCCCATGTCGTCTCCCAGTACAATATTCTGGCGGTGCCCGTTGTAGACGCATCCTATAGTCTTGTGGGTATTGTTACCGTTGATGATATTATTGATGTTATTCGCGAAGAAGCAACGGAAGATTTTCTTCAGATGGCTGGTGCCGGTAAAGATCGGGAGATTCTGCTCAAATCAGTCAAAGAGAGTGCCATGCTTCGAGCCCCATGGTTGTTTGCCTCATGGATAGGCGGGATTGCAGCCATGTTTATCATCGGAGCCTTTGAACAGGAATTGAGTCAGGTGTTGGCTCTTGCCGCCTTTATACCCATCGTTATCGGAATGGGCGGCAATATCGCAACTCAGTCATCAACCATCATTGTTCGGGGTATTGCCACCGGTCGCATCAATATGAATGAACTACTTGTGGTGGTTTTTAAAGAACTGCGAGTCGGAATTATATTGGGAGTAATTTACGGACTGTTTTTGGGACTGGTCGCCTATCTTGGTTATAGTGAACCGAAACTCCTGGGAGTAGTTGTTGGAATTGCTATCTTCTTTTCCATGGCCATGTCCGCTGCCATTGGAACCTCTATCCCACTACTCCTGAAACGGTTCGATATTGACGCAGCGGTCGCCACAGGTCCTTTTGTGACAACCTCTATCGATATTGTCGGTGTTCTTCTCTATTTCTGGGTGGCAAAGGTTTTACTCCACATCTAGAGATTGACTGTCACCGGAACCGGGTGTGGCTTCAATGATGTGAACTACTGCTGGATTGATACATACGTTTTCTGATTACCAATGATTCTCTGCCTGAACGAAAAAAGAGGTGCTGTCTGTTTGGCTGGTGTATTTCAAAGATCACGGGTTAAGGCTTAAATATGCATCAATGTAAAAAATATGATTGAAAATATATGTCCTGTTATCCATGAAGCAGTGATACTTGACCGAAGGCTAGCCAGATAAATTGACAACACCTCGTGTCAGGCTAAGCTTTCTGGGTGATCAGATTAGTGTTTAATCTTTGCTTGTTTTGCTTTTCGATATGCGATCTTCATCTGATAAAACAACTATCTCAGTCTGGGCCATTGTTGTCCTGGTAGGTTTGGCGCTTTATCTCCTATTTAACCCATTTCAGTTGCTGCAGAAAAAACAGACCAGCACCCCCCGTTCAGTTACAGCCCGTGGTGATCTTGCAGCTGATGAAAAAAACACCATAGAGATATTTAAAAATACCTCGCCATCTGTTGTCTATATCACCTCTATAGCAGTTCGACGTAACTTCTTTTCACTCAATGCCGTTGAGATTCCACAGGGAACAGGATCAGGTTTTATTTGGGACACCAAGGGCAGAATTGTCACCAATTACCATGTCATTTCAGATGCCAATCGAATCAAGGTTACCATGGCTGATCAGTCCACCTGGAAAGCGGTTCTTGTGGGAGCCGCTCCTGATAAAGATTTGGCCGTTTTACAGATCGGTAAACCGTTACACACATTGCAGCCAATTCCCATCGGTGAATCGGAAAACCTACAGGTTGGTCAAAAGGTGTTTGCCATTGGTAACCCGTTTGGGCTCGATCACACCATAACGTCCGGGATTATTTCAGCTCTAGGGCGAGAGATTAAAGCGATTACCGGCCGGGTTATAAAAGATGTGATCCAGACCGACGCGGCTATTAATCCGGGTAACTCAGGTGGTCCGCTGCTGGACAGTGCCGGCAGGCTGATTGGGGTTAATACAGCTATATATAGCCCATCGGGAGCGTATGCCGGTATCGGTTTCGCCGTACCGGTAGAGGAGGTCAATCGTGTCGTTCCTCAAATTATTCAACATGGGAAGCTTATAAAACCAGGCATCGGGGCCTCACTTGCAGATCCAAGAGTCGCCCGGCAGTTTGGCATAGACGGAGTGTTGATTTTAGGAGTACAGAAGGGTGGGCCGGCAGATAAAGCCGGCTTGCATCCTACCACCCAGTTCAGGGGGGAAATTATTCTAGGTGACATCATTACACAGATAGATGGGAAAGATGTCAGGTCATACAACGATATCAGAGACGAAATCGAGAAGTTTCAGGTGGGGGAAGAGGTTGTTATTACTGTCCTTCGAGAGGGAAGAGAAATGAGAGTAGCCTTAACCCTGGCAGCGTTAGAATAAAATGGGGTTGAAACGATTATTCCGAATTTCCCATGAACATTTTGTTTCAAACAGGCAATACGCTTTTACTGCTTATTAATAATTTTTTTCTTTAGTCTAACAGTAAAACCCTTGGTCTTTGACCAAGGTCAGAGTTCATAGGCT
>CAZMFP010000011.1:0-94321 GCA_964565605.1 uncultured Desulfocapsaceae bacterium
CTAGAATATTCAACATGTTATCGAGTTGCGCTCAAACTGTTCATGAGAAATTCGGACTAAAGTTGGAATGAAGAGAAGACAGCTTTGTTGTTGTAAAATGAGAAATATTCAGGCTAGTGGGAAAGAGATATAGAAAAGAGCGGAGGAAAGTTTATAAGTGGAACATCAAATCAATCCGTCCATTGCAGGACGGATTGATTTGAGTAAGAGAGAAGAAGAGGCAGTGGGTTATTTGTCATCAGCCTTGGGAGCAGCTGGTGCTTCCTGAGGCTCAAGGCCAAAACCCATTCGGACTTTGTTTTCGATATCGGCCATCATCTCCGGCTGATCCTTAAGAAATCGTTTGGCATTTTCTCTACCCTGGCCGATTCGTTCATCATTATAGGAATACCAGGCACCGCTTTTATCAACGATATCCTGTTCAACGGCCAGATCGAGTAGATCTCCGGTCTTGGAGATACCTTCGCCATAGACGATATCAAACTCAGCCAGCTTAAAAGGCGGGGCCACCTTATTTTTGACAACCTTTACTTTTGTCCGGTTGCCGACAACTTCCTGTCCATCTTTGATCTGGCCTATTCTTCTAATATCAAGACGCAATGATGAGTAGAATTTCAAGGCGTTGCCACCGGTGGTTGTTTCCGGATTGCCGAACATCACCCCGATTTTCATCCGGATCTGATTGATAAAGATCAGAACAGTGTTGGAGCGGTTCAATACACCGGTGAATTTCCGCATGGCCTGGGACATGAGACGTGCCTGTAGCCCCACATGGGAGTCGCCCACATTGCCGTCTATCTCAGCTCGTGGCACAAGAGCGGCAACTGAATCGATGACGATGATGTCAACACCACCGGAGCGGATGAGGATTTCGGCAATTTCCAGTGCCTGCTCACCAAAATCGGGCTGGGAGACCAGCAGGTTTTCCACATCAACTCCCAATCGTTCGGCATAATTGGTGTCAAGTGCATGTTCGGCATCGATAAATGCCGCTGTGCCGCCGGCTTTTTGGGCCTCGGCAACAGCATGCAAGGCAAGGGTAGTCTTGCCTGATGACTCCGGGCCGTAAATTTCTGTTACTCTTCCCTTCGGTAAGCCGCCGACTCCCAGGGCGATGTCAAGACTGAGTGCCCCGGTTGAGACGACGGGAATCTGTTCCGTTTCATGCTCACCAAGGCGCATTATTGAGCCTTTACCGAATTGGCGCTGGATTTGGCTCAAAGCATTATCCACTGAACTGGTTTTTGTTTTCTGCGTATTTGATGTCCTGGCCATTCTTGTCTCCCTGGTTGTTGAAAATGAAGGGTGAGTATCCTTCTTATTTTTTGGTCATGAGCTGAATTAAATATCTTCTAATAAGGTCAAGCGCTGTGTGAGCGCTCATCTCTCGGATCTGGTGTCGGTTACCTGAAAAAAGGAAACGGTAACATTTTTCTTCTTTTTCGCTGGAAAAACCAATAAATACCGTGCCGACCGGTTTCTCCTCACTTCCTCCCGTAGGGCCAGCAATACCGGTAACAGATATCGAGATATCGGAGCCGCTTTCATCTCGTACCCCCTTCGCCATAGATCGGGCTACCTGTTCGGAAACTGCACCGAATTCTTCAAGTTGGGAAGGTGGTACATGGAGCAGTCTTTCTTTCATGGAGTTGGCGTATGAGGTAACGCCACCCAGGAAATATTCTGAACTGCCGCTGATACGGGTCAGTTTACCTGAAATCAAACCGCCTGTACATGATTCAGCTACACTTAAAGATAACCCTGCCTCTGTCAGAAGTGTACCGACAACTGACTCCATAGTGTCCTGATTCAATCCAAAGAGATTGTCATCAAGTAGTTCCTCAATGGTTCTTGAGGAAGTCGCGAAAAGCTTGTCTGGGTTGTTTTTCGGGGCATCCCTGACGATGAGACTCAGGTGGACCTCAGGATGCACTTCATAATAGCCGATCTGGACAGAATCACCAAACTGAATCGGCTCAATACGTTGGTTAATTTCTGTTTCGTTCAGGCCGAATATTTTAAATATTCTTTGATAGGTTGATATTTTCCGGTCCGCTTGCCATTTTTCAAGCTGCGGCAGGACATGATCGAGCATCAGTCGCTGCATCTGGCTTGGTATACCGGGCAGGAAAAAGATTGGTGTGTCGTTGTGAATCAGCTTGTATCCGGCAATCTTTGCCTGGGGATCGAAGGGGTCTGCGCCCTTTGGCAGCCATGCCAGTTTTTCTAAAGGATTGATAGGTGAGGCGGATATTTCATCAAGGTGAGTCCGAATGATGGAAAGTATTTCCAGGTTGGGGATCGTCGGTCGATCAAGCGCTTGTGAAACCGCCTCGTTGGTCAGGTCATCATCGGTAGAACCGAGCCCACCGGTAACAATGACGAAATCAACCCGGGAAATTGCCCGCTTGAGTGCTCCACCAATTAATTCGGGAGTATCACCTATGGTATGCATGGCATAGATATCGAAGCCGGCTTCAAAGAGATGCCTGGCGGCAAAACCGGAGGTCGTGTTGACGATTCGGCCGGAAGTCAGCTCATTGCCGATTGCGATAATTTCGCCTCTCATGGTGCATCCTCTGCCTGTTCGCCGACAACGTATACTTCTTCAAGTGTTTTCAACTGAACAGGAACAATATGATTAATCAGCTTATCATCTCCTTGAAAACGAAGGGGTATATAATTGTCGCTAAAGCCCTTTAGACGGCCCTGCTTGTCCCTTTGGGACTCGACAAGAACGTTTCTTGTGCTGCCGATCATACGTTGATAAAAGCTCTTTTTCTTCTGTAGGTCAAGTTGACGTAACTCGGCAACCCGTTGAGTCTTGACAGCTTTTTCGACCTGATTGTTAAAGTCTGCCGCAACCGTGCCCGGTCTCCTGGAATAGGGAAAAACATGAAGGTAGGTGCAGTCCAGCTCCTGGAGAAAGCAATAGGTTCTATTAAAGCTGTCTTCAGTTTCGCCGGGAAAACCAACAAGAATATCTATGCCAATGGCCGCGTCAGGCAGTTTGTCCCGGCACAACTGAACTGTCTTTTTAAAAGCAGATGTTGTGTACCGTCTGTTCATCACTTTAAGGATATCGTTATCACCGCTCTGCAGTGGGATATGGAAGTGGGGCATAAAGTTTTGCCGGGTAGCGATAAGTCCAAGCAATTGAGAACTGATTTCGTTGGGTTCAATGGAGCTGAGACGATAGCGGATACCAGGGGTTGTGTCACAAAGAGTCTCCATGAGAGTTGCAATATCATTTCCTTCATCAAGATCTTTGCCATACAGACCAACATGGATGCCTGTAACGACAATCTCCTGGTAGCCTTGCCGCTCGAACTCTCTGGCCTGCCATAGCACACTGTCGAGGGAAAGGCTGCGGCTATGTCCTCTTGTATACGGGACGATACAGTAGGTGCAATAGCTGTCACAGCCATCCTGGACCTTTAAATAGGCCCTGGTTCTACCTGGAAATTGAGTAACCGGCAGCTCGCAAATCTCTTTTTTGGTCGATATGTTGGTCATGACCATGGCAAGATCAGGAGATTCTTGTTGCAGGGCTGTATTGACCAGTAAATGTTTATTACCGTTACCGACGATGCAGACAGAAGACTCTTCGAGTCCTTCCATACCTATGAGATTCTGTGCATCCATCTGGGCATGGCATCCGGTGATCACAATCTTGGCCTCGGGGTTTTTACGGGCAGCCCGTCGAATCAGTTGCCTCGATTGTGCTCCAGCTTTGCCTGTAACGGTACAGGTGTTGATCACGATGATATCCGGCCCCTCATCTTCATCAACAAGCGAGCAACCGGCTTGCCGGAAAGAAGAGGCAAATGAGGCGGATTCATATTGATTGACTTTACAGCCGAGTGTTGTGATGGAGACTTTTTTCATTTAGCAGATAGTTCTGTTGTTATTTGCCGATTTTTTTAGAAGCACAATTTGGTCTGGTTGTTCCTAATATGCCATATTCGGGTTATCACAGAGTGACTACCCATTATATTTTTTTCTGATTGTTTAAAAAAACTCAGTAAAAAGGATTTAATAACCAGGATCCTTAAAGCTTTTGTCGGGTTTCTTTTATTTTCTGCCTAACGTCCTTTTTGTTCTTCACTTGCTGATTGTTTATCAGAATATATTCGCAAATCTTTATGTACCAAGGTATTGCCCAAAATTACTCTCTGTAAGAGGTGGTAAGTGAATATATTTTACCGGTTCATATAATCACACCGGAACCGATCACCTCATCATCTTGGTAAATCACTCCGAACTGCCCGGGAGTGATGGCTCTCTGCTGTTCGGAAAAACGGATTTGACACATGTCTTCACCGATTTTTTTCAGGATCGCTGTTGATCCTCTATGGCTGTATCTGATTCGCACGGTGTACTCACAGGAAAAATCAGGTTCAGTCGTGCTGATCCAGTTCAGCTGCTTCAAGGTGATCTCTTTGTTGAACAAGGCATCATTCTTACCAACCACAACTTGATTCTTTTTACCATCTAGTCGAATAACATACCAGGGTGTTGTGTCGGAAATGCCAAGACCTCGACGCTGGCCAATAGTGTAGCGAAACAGGCCGGAGTGAAGGCCAAGCACTTTACCATTGGCAGTAACAATTTCCCCCTGCCGGTCGCAATCGGATAAATTCTGTTGCAGGTAGTCGGCGATCTTATTTGAATCGTAGAAACAGACATCCTGGCTCTCCTGGCCTCTGAAAGAGTCAAAGCCCTGTTTTTCAATGTAGCGGTAGGTTGTCTCTTTGGTTTGACTACCCAGGGGAAATATGACTCTGCTGAGCTGTTTCTGGGTCAACCTGGCGAGAAAATAGGATTGATCTTTCGTTGGATCAATACCGGTATGAAGATGGAAGCCATCATCTTTTTGAAGTACTCTGGCGTAATGACCGGTGGCGATGCAATCCATCCCATGTTGCATTATTTCATCCATGAATAGCCCGAACTTGATTTCTCGGTTGCAGACCATGCAGGGGTTGGGGGTCAGGCCGGAATCATAACTGCTGGTGAAGTAATCGAGAACTTTTTTCTGGAACTTTCCCTGCAGGTTGATAATGGTAAGAGGAATACCGATACGATGAGCCGTTTCACGAACCCGTTTTTTCTGTTTTTCGATATCAGGCTGAGCAAGTTCCATG
Organism: uncultured Desulfocapsaceae bacterium; assembly: GCA_964565605.1. Taxonomy (GTDB): domain Bacteria; phylum Desulfobacterota; class Desulfobulbia; order Desulfobulbales; family Desulfocapsaceae; genus CAZLGM01. The sequence continues at coordinate 5,148 of CAZMFP010000011.1, forward strand.
AAAAAGCCGCTGACATCATATTCTTTTTGTAACAGCAGTGCGCAGGAGGTGGAATCGACCCCTCCGGACATGGCAATGCCTACTTTTTTTCTCTCCATCCCGAATCCGTGAGCGTTAAATAGTGCTGTAGTTTTTTCCTGAAGAGTGAATGACCTGATAAGGTTACAACAGCAAAATCAATCAATATGGTAGTATATTTTGATCTGATTACCCTAAAAGCTCAACCTGATTTGAAGTGTTGTCAATTTGTTCACCTGGTTTCCGGTCCAGGATCACTCTATTATGGATGACAGTACCTGTATTTTTAACATTTTTGTATCTTGAGGCACATAAAGCTATAATCGGTGATCCTTGTAATGCTTGCAAATTTGCTTCGTCGGACTTATTAGATGAACAGAGCAGTGAACTATTGAAGAGCCGGGTAGTGCTCTTGTACTTAAAAAAATACCAATAAACCATACCCCAACATGAGTCAAAAAGAAAGTAACAACAGAGCGCCCATGCCCATCCCGGAGCTGCTGGCGCCGGCAGGGAATTTTGAGAAACTGGTAACCGCTATTCATTATGGGGCCGATGCGGTCTATCTTGGAGGTAAACAGTTCAGCTTGAGGGCCAAGGCGGGTAATTTTTCAAAAGAACAAATGGAAGAAGCGGTTGATTATGGTCATAAACATGGAGTGAAAATCTATGTGACGATTAACATTCTGGCCCATAACAGTGACCTGAATGGACTGGATGATTATCTGCTTGAGTTGGCAGAGATAGGTGTTGATGGTCTCATTATCAGTGATCCCGGTATCCTGTCACGGGCAAGGGCGCTGGTGCCTGCACTTTCTATCCATCTGTCAACCCAGGCCAATGTCACTAATCATCTTGCTGCCGGATTCTGGTTTGATCAGGGAGCTTCAAGACTTAATCTGGCAAGAGAACTGTCTCTTGATGAAATTACAGAAGTGAAATCGAAAGTTGATGGTGAACTGGAGGTCTTTGTCCATGGGGCCATTTGTATATCATATTCCGGCCGCTGCATGATCTCAAATTATCTGACCGGCAGGGATGCCAACAAAGGGAACTGTGCTCATCCTTGTCGATACAGTTACAACCTGGTCGAAGAGAAGCGTCCCGGCCAGTATTTTCCGGTGGAAGAGGATGAGCGAGGAACGTATATTTTTAACTCCAAAGACCTCTGTTTATTGGAGAAACTACCGTTGCTGGTGGCAGCCGGTGTTGATTCTCTGAAAATAGAGGGAAGAATGAAGTCAATTTTTTATGTGGGCGGGGTTGTTCGTGTGTATCGAGCAGCACTGGATTATCTGGCATCCCTCGATGGGTCTGCCTGGGCAAATCCGGAAGAGATCCGGTTGCCTAAAGAGCTTCTTGAAGAAATCTCCAAGACAGGTACTCGCGGGATGACGAAGAATTTCTTTGATCAAAAGCCGGGGGCTGATGATATGCTCTACCATTCATCACGGGCGCCGATGAGTGTTGAGCCTGTTGCTGTGGTACGGGAATCGGGCAATCACCCGCTTGTGGAGGTACGAAATACGCTGTTGGCGGGTGAAGAGGTTGAGTATATGGAGAAAACCATAGCAATCCAAAAGACAACAGTTGCCAGGATGGAAAACGGAGAAGGAGAAGTGGTAACAAAAGCAAATCCCGGTAATGTGGTTTTGCTCTACTGTGAACCGCAACTTGCTGCAACTGAGATTCACTCTATTTTCCGGCGGCATATACAGGCTGGTGCCAAGGATAAACCGGCCTGATCGTTTTCATTGGGTTGTTTTTGCTTTTCATCTCACCAGTTGAAAAAGCTCATTACAAGCGTTCTTGATTACCAATGATTCTCAGCCTTGATAGGAAAAGGGTGTTGTCAGTTGGGTTGGCATATTTCAAGGGTCACGAGTTATGGCTTAAATGTGCATCAAAATATAGAAATGACTGCAAAAAGAGGTGCTATTATCCGTAAAGGAGTGATCCTTGACCGAAGGCTAGGCAGCCAAATTGACAACACCTCGTGTTAGCGGAGCTTTCTTGGTAATTAGATATCGTTTTATAAACGATTGATATGAAGGTTTTTATTTTTATAAGGGTGGGTTATTCTCTTTCGGCTATATTTTACTCAGTCCGTTTTTGTATTTTTTTCACAGCGGACATTGTTGACTTGGTAGATTAAAAATCGAGATAACCACTTTGACTGACAAACAACCAATTTCACTTTTATATTCTATTTTATTGTCTCTACTATACAGATGAACAACCCGCTTTTTCAGCTGATTATTAATGAGGAACTTCAACGTCAGTTGTTGTCTTCAGCGTCATTCTTTGTGCTTTTGCTATTTGCCGCTGTCTGTATTCTGGTCCTTTCTAAAGGAGCGGATTGGATGATTGATGGCGCTGTCAATCTTGCTGTCAGAACAGGGTTGCCTCGAATTGTCATCGGGGCCACCATTATTTCTCTTGGAACAACGCTTCCTGAAGCTTTTGTCTCGGTAATGGCCGCCTATATGGGCAATTCCGGCCTGGCCCTTGGCAATGGTGTTGGCTCAATTATTGCCGATACCGGTATGATCTTTGGTTTGGCATGTATTTTGAGAACCATTCCGGTCAATCAGTACATCCTGAATCGTACAGGCTGGGTGCAGGTGGCAGCAGCAACGCTGCTTGTTGTGATTGCCGTTGTTGCACTTATACAGAATTCTGCTCATCCTCAACTAGAGAGATGGGTCGGCTTCTTCTTTCTGGTTCTGCTGGCACTGTATCTTTATGTTACCTATCGTTGGGCCAAAACAGGTGAACAACTGGAAAACAACGGGGAGGAGAACGGTGAAGAAGTAACGGAAACTCTTGGAAAGAGTTTTTTACTCGTTGTCGGCGGTCTTACTCTGGTCATTCTAGGAGCAAGGGGACTTGTTCCTTCAACTGCCGAAATTGCCGTTCGTCTGGGTGTTCCCGACGATGTTATAGCTGCGACCATTGTCGCCTTTGGAACCTCACTGCCGGAGCTGATGACGGCGATAGCCGCATTGCGAAAAGGGTATCCGGAAATAATCGTTGGAAATATTGTCGGGGCAGATGTGTTAAACTGCCTGTTTGTTGTCGGCTCAGCCGCCGCTGCCACACCACTTGATATCCCGGAGAACTTCTATTACTTCCACTTTCCGGTGATGCTGCTTATCCTCTATTCATTCCGGTTTTTTATATCGATAAACAAGGATGGAACATTTCGCAGGTGGCAGGGCATCTGGCTGCTTGGCGTGTATTTACTGTATATCTTTGTGCAATATTTTTTCAATATCACCCATATATGAGATACTCAGGAGCACCCATCATGAACATTCTGCTGGCGATAGACGGATCGGAAAATGCAACTGCGGCAAAAGAATTTTTATGCCATTTCCCTATACCGGATCAGAGTAAGGTCACACTTGTTAGTGTTATTGACAATAAAAACTTAACTGAGGGAAAAGGTGACAAGGCGGGTGCTGATCAACGGGAAGCACTGAACCTGGTTCAAAAATCTCTCTACAGCGAAGCGGAGCAGCTTCTTGAAGGTCAAGCAAAACAGTTGAAGGCGGCAGGACTGGATACGACCACAAAAGTCTTTTCAGGTCACCCGGCAAATGAGATAATTGAGTTCTCAAAAGAACTGAAAGCCGATCTCATTGTTGTCGGTTCTTGCGGAATGACCGGTTTTAAGCATTTACTCCTTGGCAGTGTCTCCGAGAAAATACTCCAGCATGCCCCCTGTTCAGTCTTGATTGTGAAAGAACCTACCGTCGATAAAAGTCATTCACCACAGCAGACCAGGCCGTCGACACAAGAAGGGAAAAAAGAGGATTGGCAACTGTTACTTGCCTATGACGATTCCAGCTCTTCTAAGAAAGCTGCCCAGTTATGTGCATCACTGCCGCTGACTGAAACTGATGATATTACATTGTTGACGGTTATTCCCCTGGTCACCATTTATCGACAGGATATCAGGCAGCATATCAACGCAATCTGGCGACAGAAGAAACAAGATGCCCAAAAAGCCCTTGAAAACGTTGCTTCAATGCCCGGTTTTTCTGCTCTATCCTGCTCCACTCTCCTCAAAGAGGGCCCAGATGTGAGTGAGGTTATTACTGATACGATTGACGACTTGAAAAGTGACATAGTCATTCTTGGTCAGAAAGGTAAAAGCGGTATTGAAAAATTTTTCCTCGGTTCGGTAACTGAAAAGGTGGCAAAGCAGGCGAAATGTTCTGTGCTGGTTGTTCGTTGATCAGGAATACCTGTTTTCCAATATGAGATCTTGGAAACAATACCCGCACACATACTTGATTCTAAACGATTATCAGCCTGGACGATACCTCATGTCAGGTTGAGCTTTTTCGGTAATCAGAACCAAACAGATAACAGTCGTATCTTGGTATGATGGAGAAAGAAGATCTGGGATGAATGAAAATAATGAACAGTGATATAGTCGAAAAACTTATTGAAATTGCAGGGGAAAGCAATGTCTTGACAGCTGCAGCCGATAGAATTACCCACTCCTATGACGCCACTCAGCAAAAACATCCACCGGAAGCTGTGGTTTATGCGCATTCAACGGAGGAAATCAGCCGACTGGTTCAGCTGGCAAATAGAGAAGAGATACCAGTTTTCCCTCGAGGTGCCGGAAGTGGTTTAACCGGTGGGAGTTTGCCCATATCTGGTGGTATTGCCCTGGTGTTGACAGGTATGGATAAGATTCTTGAGATCGATACTGATAATATGATTGCTGTTGTGGAACCGGGGGTAGTGACGGCTGATTTGCAACGTGCGGTTGAACAACATGGTCTTTTTTTTCCGCCAGACCCGGCCTCCCGGGAATTCTGTACCCTGGGAGGGAATGTAGCAGAAAATTCCGGTGGGCCTCGCTGTGTCAAGTATGGTGTGACCAGGGAGTATGTCCTGGGCCTTGAAGTAGTCACTCCAACGGGAGATGTGATTCATACCGGCGGCAGAACCCTGAAGAATGTGGTGGGCTACGACCTGACAAAGCTTTTTGTCGGCTCAGAAGGAACCCTTGGTATTGTCACCAGCATTATTCTCAAACTTCTGCCAAAGCCTGCTGCCAGAAAGACGCTGCTTGTTCAGTTTCTCTCTATTGATGGTGCGGCAGAGGCAGTTTCTGCAATTATCAAGGCAAAGATCATTCCCACGGCTCTGGAGTTCATGGATGCTGCAACTATTAACTGTATCAGGGCCAAATCTGATGCCGAAATAGTCAAAGAGTGTCAGGCGATTTTGATCATCGAGATAGACGGTGAACCTGAAACTTTAGACTCACAAGTCGAGCAGATTCTGTTAGCAATTGATCATCTTGATATCCATGATATACGAAAGGCAGCCACAGAGGTGGAGTCCGAAAAAATCTGGCAGGTTCGCCGAATTATTTCTCCCAGTCTTAAAAAAATGGCACCGAATAAATTCAATCAAGATATCGTGGTGCCACGTACAAAAATACCGGAGATGATCCGAAAACTTGATGCTATTTCCAAGCGTCTAAATATTCCAATAGTCAACTTTGGCCATGCCGGTGATGGCAATATTCATGTCAATGTCATGGTTGATCTCAGTGAGCCTGGAATGCAGGAAAAGGTAGATGAGGCGCTGGAAGCAATATTTAGACAAACGATTGCCCTGCAAGGTTCAATTTCCGGTGAGCATGGGATCGGGTCTGTTAGAGCAAAGTTTGTTGGTCTTGAGCTGAACAGGGCCACGATTGGGTATATGCAGCGGATCAAAAAAGCGTTAGACCCAAACAATATTCTCAATCCCGGCAAGATCTTTTTGGAAAGTACAAGCAACATTGATGAGCAACCATAAGAGTTTAAAAGATTTCGAGAAGATAATTGGAAAATGTGTCAAGTGCGGCGCATGTCAGGCTCATTGCCCGACCTATTCTGTCTCAAAAAAGGAAGGAGATGTTGCCAGGGGAAAAATTGCTCTTGCAGCAGCTCTTTTAGATGGTGATACCGGGCTGGAAGAAGAGCTTGAGCGGGATATCTCCATGTGTCTCATGTGTGGTTCCTGCATGCAGAAATGTCCCAATGAGGTGCCGACCCATGAGATCGTCGGTGCTGTTCGCCGACAGATCAGTGACGAGAAAGGGCTGAACTTCTTTGGCAAGTCTATTTCAACTCTATTGGGGTCCAAAAAGATAATGAACGGTCTGGCTAAAACCGGATCTGTACTTTCTGGATTTGTTCTTAAAAAAATTCCTCAGTCAAGCGGCCTGCGTCTACGGATTCCAACGCCTTTTATGGAAAACCGGACTCTTCCCAGACCAGCTGGAAAAAATCTGTTTGAACGGGTTCCTGAATATATCAAAGGGGAGTCCCAAAAGCCCACCATCGGTTTCTTTGCCGGCTGTTCAATTACCTACCTGTATCCGGAGACCGGTGAGCAGATGGTCTCAATATTGAAAAATCTAGGCTATTCCGTCTATATACCTGCAGCTCAACAGTGCTGTGGCCTGCCGGCGTTGTCATCTGGAAATGGAGAGCTTGTTGAGAAATTAGCCGGGATCAATCGTGGGGCAATGAGCCGGATACAGGTGGATCATATCATTACGGCCTGCGCCTCTTGTAATGGCTGTATTGGTGAGTATTACAGTTCCATGAAAATGGATGACAACCATGAAGGCTTTTCTGGAAAGGTAGTGGATTTCAGTGTGTTTCTTAATGATATCGGTCTTTTTGAGCAACTTTCTCAGATAAAAAAGTGGCAAAGAAGAACCAAAGTTACCTACCATGACCCCTGTCATCTGAAAATCCAGGGGATAACAGCGGAACCTCGTCAACTGCTCCAGTCACTTCCCAATGTAGAGTTTGTGGAGATGGAGGGCGCGGCAAAATGCTGTGGTCTCGGGGGCACATTTTCAGTTTCGCATTACGATAAAAGCAAGAAGATTGGCGCTGGAAAGATGAATGGATTAAAAGAGAGCACAGCACATCTTGTTGCCACTGCCTGCCCAGGCTGCATCATGCAGCTCCAGGACAGCATTAATCATGACGGTTTACCAGTGAGGGCCATCCACCTGTTGGAACTGTTGGAAAAGGCTCTTGAAAGTGAACCAGGGTGATAATCAAGCCGATCGGCGGCTGCTCAACATTACCATGCCATAGCATCCAGCTGCTGCCACCAGTAATACCGTAAACCCCATTTCCACTGCGATAATTGTGGCCAGTCCGGTTGCAACCACTGAAGCACTGCCGTTGATGCCCCAGGCCCAGGCAGCTTCTTTTCCACTTTTCTTTGCCACCTGTTTCAAACCGAGCGGAAAGGGCATACCCATCAAAAAGGCCGGAGTACCGATAAGCAGGACAGTGAGACACACTTTTATCACAATTGGCAGGCCGATGGTCTGATGCAGAATCGTTGGTAGAAAGTATGAATAGAAAAGAAAAAGTGAAACAATAAGGGCAGTGATGACTGTTTTTCCTTTTAAAACTTGATGGATCTTATCAGAGAACAGGCTGCCAAGTCCTGACAGAATAAGCAGACAGCCAATTGCTGCTGCTGCCCCAAATATTGGATGTCCCAGGTAAAGAACAAGTTCATGAATGAGGGCTATCTCAAAAAACATATACCCAAGGCCAAGCCCCATGAAATAAATGGTGGTGGACCAGTCAGGTGTGAGTTTTCTGACTGAGCCAAGTTTCAGCAGAGGTAATAGAATAAAACAGATAGACAAAAACACCATCTGTCCCAGGCTGAGTATGACAATGAAATAGCCTAATTCCAGAAAGGGAAGAGTTTGACGGCCAAGCAGCTCCGTCAATTTACTGAAACTGCTCATACGAAGAAACTGGGAGAAGAATGGATGGTAGTCGGTCACCGGCCCAATGTCAAAATCATATTCCTGGTAGAGCTTAGCCCTTGATGTGGGATCAAAGATGCTACTGGTCAACTGAATGAGTGGATCATCTCCTGCCGAGTGAAAAAAACTCTTACTATTCGCATTTATTGGAAAAATCAGATCGAACTGATACTGGCCTATAAATGATTGCAGCCGGGCGATTTCATCACCGGTAAATGGTGATCGTTTAATGAGAAAACAGACCATATCCCAGCTGCGGACAACCAGAAGATGGTTTTGGTAACTACTGCTTTTTTGTTCAAGCAGTTCAGCGATTGTGGCGGCCAGGCGAAGGGGAGCCCGTAGCGGCGAGTCAACCCAGGTGGATATAAAAAACAAGCCGTCTGGTGTCAGGTGCTCCCAGATTGTTGTAAATGACTCGGCTGTGAGCAGATAGTGTTCCTGCATGGCAAAAAGCCCGGCTGACCCGCCAAAGCTTCCAATTTTCGGGATAGTAATCAAATCATATCGTAAATTATCGGCTGCAAGCCAGGTTCGTGGGTGCAGTCGGGAGGTTTGGACTTTTGGGTCATCATAGGGATTGGTGGTTCCTGATAATTGTTTGAGGAGATCAACTATTTTGGTGTTGGGCTCAACAGCCGTAATCTTAGTAGGATGATGGGAGAGTGCCATTTGAATATTACTGCCTGTTCCAGAATGGAGATCCAGTATCTTTTCCGGGGTTCTGAATATATATGGCAGTTTTTGCAGGGAAGCCTGGAAGAAAGAGGTGTTTGTGCCGTGGATTGACCCAACTTGATCACCGTTGATAAAAACAACCCCTTTCAGCTCCGGTATCGATTTGTCATAGGCAAGACTGAGCCCCGGAGCGGAGCGCAGGGCTTGGGCCCGTACCAGTTGAAGAACGCCGAAAGGACTGGGTTTTGTTAAGAGAATGGTCGCATCTGGTAGATCAAGTGTTCGCCGGATACTTTTATAGTTGGATGGTTGGATGGAAAAGGGGAAAAGTATTGAGGAGACAATGATGCAAAGGGCAAAGAAAGCGAAAATGGCGTGAAAGAGCTGTTTTTTTGGAAGCAGAAGACAACCTCCAAGCCACGGAAGCAGGGCGATGAATTGCACCAGCTTCTCAGGAAGAAAATAAATCATCAAAAGAACAATACAGATTCCACCAATTCCCGAACCGATCATATTGGCGAAATAGAGACTGGATATGCGTATGCTGTACTGTATAAAAATCAGGCCAATTGCCAGTGCACCCAGGAAAAAAATCAAGAAAAAGAGCAGCTGGCAGAGCAAAAGGATAAAAAACTGGGAAGGGCCAATAAAGAGAAGGCTGAGATCAAAGGAGCCAATCAGTTTCTGCGAAAGGGGAAGAGACAGACTCATAACAGTACTGCAGCCAAACATCAGTGTCGGTAAGGCTTGATCGAACCTGTCGAGCAGCCACTGTCTAAAAAGAGCAATACAGCTGCCCGAAGCGCCAAAGCCGAGCAGGGCAATGGAGATGACAAGGTAACCGAAATGGTAAAACTGCATATGGGCCAGAACCTGCATCAGTTCAAGCTGAAAGCCAATAAGAGCTGCGGAGAGGAGGAGAACTGAAAGGTGGAGTCTCAATCGATATCGACCCATGATGGCTAGCCCGAATTTCTCATGAGCATTTTGCTCAAAACAAGTAACATGTTTATATTACTGCCTAATTGTTCATTTTTCTAAATACTGCTTTTAGCAAAATGCTCACCAGAGGCGAGCCGATCCGACCGCATCTGCTTTGTCACTGACCCAATAGGCATAGGCAACTATAGCTTATTGGATCGCTTCGCGCATATGCAGCCACCTCAGCTCGTGAGAAAATCGGGCTAGTGGCTGCGGCGGAAAGGAACAAAACGTACAGCCATAAGTTTGCGTGTGCGAATAGCTCCTTTTTTCTTTGTTACAAACATCAGATGCTGAACACGGAAAGGAGAGCCGACAGGGATAATCATCCGGCCGCCTTCTTTGAGTTGTTGAATCAGCGGGGGAGGTATAAACTCAGCGGCAGCCGTCACTACAATAGCATCAAAAGGTCCAGCATCAGGCCAGCCGTAATACCCGTCAGCCTGTTTTCTTTTAATTGAACTGTAACCGAGTTTATCAAATAGTTTATCTGTCTGTTTGGCAAGCGGCTCTATAATTTCGATGGTATAGACCTGATTGGTCAATTCTGCCAGGATTGCCGCCTGATATCCCGAACCGGTTCCGATTTCCAATACCTTCTGTCCAGGTTTGAGCTCGATAATCTGGCTCATATAGGCAACGATAAAGGGCTGGGAAATGGTCTGACCGTGTCCTATGGGCAGCGGTCCGTCATGGTAGGCCAGTTTTGCAAGAGAGCTCCTCACAAAGAGATGGCGAGGCACCGATTTCATGGCACGCAGTACCCCTGCATCATCAATTCCCCGTGCAGCCAGTTGCTCTTTAACCATCTGCTGGCGGCTTGCATAGAAAGAGTCTGTTGCCCTGCCGGAAAGAGGAGAAGTAAGAGTAGCAATCAGTATGAGAATAACAAAGAGTAGAGTGGGTCCTGTCTTCATCATACCGACAGTATACTATTTTTTACTGATAGATGAGACTATTAATTCAGGTGATAAGAGGTGAGGGTAAAGAGTGCTTTACAGAAAGTTTTTTGAGAGGGTATGGGAGATATGTGACAAGAGGGGACACTTGAGTGCCCCCTCTTGTTTAATCATTGAATGAATTACGTTTAGTCACCAACTTCATGCAGGGTAACAAATTTGAGTGCATGGGTGGTGCATTTGGTCACACAGACCGGTTTGAGCCCCTCATCAACACGATCCATGCAATAATCGCATTTAACCGCCTTGTTGCTGACAGCGTTGATTTGTGGAATATGCCAGGGGCAGGCGCCCCGACAGGCCATGCAGCCGATGCATTTTTCCTCATCGATGTAAACGATGCCGTCTTCACGCTTAATCATTGCTTCTGTGGGACAAATTGGAACACAGAATGGTTCGTCACAATGATAACAGGATCGGAAGGTGAATTCAGTTTTCGGCACGCCTTTAATTGCCTTCAACGGATCGTGGCTAATCTCGCAGAGGATAGGACCGATCGGCAGGTCTTTGTTGACCTTGCAGTGGACTTCGCAACCATGGCAGCCGATACAGCGCCTGCTATTGAGATAGATCATATATTTGTTCACAGTTCTACCCTCCTCTTCATATTTCTATTACTTTTTCGAACATTGACAAAGGCTTCACACAGGTTGATGGCGCCACCAGCCTGGTCCCAGTCTGCCAGTTTGCCGGTCATCAGCTTCTGGTCGCTGAGTCCGGCATGGTAGGACCGTTCCTGTAAAGGAATCTGGCGTCCAAAACCATGAACCATGTAAACTGCTTCGGGGTGAATATAATCGACCACATGGGCATTGATTATTTCCGAATAGCTGTGGTCTTCGGAACTGACATGGACAATATCGCCTTCTTTAATGCCAAGCTTTGATGCAGCCCGGGTGTTGATCCAGAGGCTGTTTTCAGGCATCAACTCATGGAGAAGCGGGTTGTTGATTGTGTGACCATGGGTATGAACAGCAGATCGGCCATAGACCAGTCGAAACGTTCCTTTTCCAGGCTTTATTGGAGATTCGTATTCCTTGAGAGAAGGAAGATCTGCTTTTGTCAGTTTCTCCGAGATGATCTCGATTTTTCCGGAAGGTGTTTTGAATTGTCCATCCAGTTTCTTCGGATCGTACATGATCGGTTTGTCTGTCAGTTCAACAAAACCCTTTTCATCAAAATCTTCTATGCTGATGTCAGTTTTTTCAAGCTGCCATTTCCAGATTTCTTCAATGGTTTTATGGGGGAAATGTTCTTGCATATCCAGACGATCTGCGAGAGCTTTAAATATCTCCCAACCGGCTTTAGTATCAAATTCAGGCTCAATGGCCCTTTTCCGAAGAGTCAGACGAGGTTTCAGACCTTTCTGGAGACATATTGGCGTTTCTCTTTCCAGGTAGGTTGACTCCGGCAGAATCACGTCGGAATACCAGCCGAATTCGGAATAGTGGGTGTCGATGGAGACCAGCAGATCGCAGTGATCGAAATATAATTTCTGTCGCTGTGGATCAGGCATGGCGCAGAAAGGATCGTGGCGCATGGCGATCCAGGCCTTGATAGGGTAAGGATCTTCGGTCTGCATTGCATTGAAGAAAAGATGGGCAAGGCCGGGCCCTTTATCAAAATGGTTGTATTTCCAGCCTACTCCATCACCACGTTTAATGTCCGGTTTCGGGCAGTCGAAATTGTTGATTCCTGAGGCGCCGCAGTCACCGGGGCCTTTTGGGATAAGCAGACCGCCTTTCTGTTCGATGTTGCCCATCAGCACATTCAATATATGAAGGGCACGACTGGCGTAGAAAGAATCCTTGTAACGGGAAAGGTTCCAGCCGGGATGGAAAATAACCTTCGGACTGTCCTCAACGACATCATCGACAAAAGCTAGAATCGATTTTTCTTTAATGCCACATTCCCTGGCGGCCCATTTCGGTGAGTATTCCTTAACGAACTCACAAAGCTCATCAAAGCCAGAGACATATTGTTCAATAAAGTCGGCATCATAAGCCTTGCGTTGAATGATCTCATGGATCATACCCAGAGCAAGGGCGTAATCGGTTCCGGGCCGTACTTGAAAAAATCGACTGGCTTTAATGCCGGTCATTGTCTGACGTACATCTACATATGTGAGCTTTCCACCTTTTTCCAGCATATCAATGGTCTGGATATTTTCGGCAATGCGAAGAGAGGCAAACATGTTGCGGCCAAAAAGGACTAGGTGATCAGCATTCTTAATATCGTAGATAAACCCTTTACGTCCAACTCCGTTGATGGAAAGTGAGGCATGGTGAGTGTTTCTGCCGCAGGTGTTATCGTGATTAGTGTAGTTTGGTGAACCGAATGCATGGATAAAGGTTTTATACATGTTCTGCCAGGGACCACCACGTGATGACAGGACGACCGATTCGGGGCCATGTTCATTCTTGATCTTCTTCATTCTTTCGGCGATATAATCATAAGCCGTCGACCAACTGACCTTTTGCCAGCGACCGGCACCTCGGGCTCCTTCGCGAATAAGCGGCTGCTGTGGACGTTCGGTGTCGGAAACCAGGGCGGGCCCGGCTGATCCTTTGGCACAGAGCGCTCCACCTAGAAGATGCTGGTTCCCTTCAATCCAGGTAACCTTGTTGTTTTTCGATTCCACCCTGATAGGGCAGCGGACAGTACACATGCCGCACATCGAGTAAACTGATTTTCCCATACTTTACCCCCTTTTTTTTGATAAGTATGACCTTAAATACTGAATCAATGAAGACCGAATGATCTTCCTGCTTCGAATGACTGTTTACTAATTTTCCACAAATGGAAAGAATTTGGGAAAAGCTGAAAGTCATCTGTCACAAACGAAGTCATTGTATTCCAGCAGTACGTAATGCGCAATGGCACAATGTGGTAATTTGTTGATTTTTTTCAGGTAGTTAGGTCGGTCGGCAGGACGCACTACACCCTTTTTCTTCCACCTCTTAAAAAACGATAGAAGATACTTGCGGTGCCATGCAAAGGCTGGAAAAAGATTATAAAAACACAGTGCCGGGAAGCTGGAAAACAGGAGGAGTATCGATACCCTATGAGCGGTTGATTAAGTATGTGATACCGATGTCAGCTTCCCGGCTCCATGTAAAATGAAAACGGACCATTATATTGCACTTGAAACAAGGAGGAGTATATAACAATGTAATGGTCCATTTCCGATATTATCTTTACTCTTTTAAAATTGTACTGTTACAATCCGATTAGAGACCTGGCCGCCAAGCTCAGAATGGATCCCGGTAGGATCCCGATTCCAAGAACTCCAATAGCGGTTACGGCCAGAGCCGTCTTTAAACCGGGTGAATAACAGGCTGTAAACTGTTCAATTGGTTCTTCCATATACATATAGCGAACCAGCCGCAGGTAAAAGAAAGCGGAAATGGCGCTAAATAGTACAGCAATGATGACGGTGCCGGTGTAGCCGGCTGTCAGTGCCGCTTTCAGTAGGTAAAATTTGCCGATAAATCCGGCGGTCGGCGGTATACCGGTTAAAGAGAACATGAAAATCAGCATGAGCAGGGCGGCAGCAGGATTAGTTTTGGCCAACCCCTTGTAGTCTTCCAGTGATTCCCTTCTGTTCCCTTTTGAATTGAGCAGAATAACAATACCGAAAGCACCCATATTCATAAAACCGTAAATGATCAGGTAGCACATGGTGGCTGAATAACCTTCCGAGGTGCCGGTTAACAGACCCAACAGGGCATAACCGGCATGGGCGATTGATGAATAGGCCAGCATGCGTTTAACGTTTGTCTGTGAGATGGCAATAATATTACCAACAGCCATGGATAGAAGGGCAATCAGTGCAATGATCATCCCCCATTGTTCCTGAGATCCGGGGAAACCGGTCATGAGAAAGCGGCCAAAGACGGCAAAGCCGGCAGCTTTTGGTGCAACTGACATAAAAGCGGTAATAGAGGTGGGCGCCCCCTGGTAAATATCCGGTGTCCAGAAATGGAATGGAGCGGCTGCTACTTTGAAACAGAAACCGCAGAGGACAAGGGCAAAACCTGCAACCATAGCCGGATTGGCCATGATGTTACTCTGTTTGGTGAATGCAGCTATCCCGGAAAGCTCAGTTGTCCCGGTCATGCCGTAGAGAAGAGAAATACCAAAGAGTAGAATGGCTGAGGAAAAGCCACCCATGAGAAAATATTTTAAAGAGGCTTCATTGGCTCGTACATCGTTTTTCAACAACCCGACCAGACAATAGACAGACAGGGCCATCAGTTCCAGACCGAGATAAACTACTATCAGGTCGGCAGCCGATACCATGATCATCATACCAACTACGGAGAAAACCATGAGACTGTAATATTCACCCTGTCTGATATTCTCAACCTTGAGGTACTGATCAGAGATAAGTACGGTGATGATCAGACCAAAGAGGCAGATGGTCTTAAAGAAAGTTGAGTAGGGGTCGACGACGAACATGTTCCCGAATGTGACTGCCGGTTTTTGACCGATAATCAGAAGAATCATACCGATCCCTGTGAGCAGGGTGAGCTGTGAGAGTAGTGATTTATTCTCTTTAAAGAAGAGATCGACTCCGATAAGGACCAGACCCATGCAGGTAAGTAATATTTCCGGGAGAATGGGACCAAAGGCCGGTAGCGTAAATGTCGTATCCATATTGAATCCTTCTGTTACAAAAACCTTGATTTACAAGTAAGACTCTCGATATTTCATTAATGTCCCGCAGGTGCACCATGTGCGCCATGGGTGGCCGCATCTACAGCTTGGGATACGGCAATCTGGACCCCGTTGGCTACCCCTTCTGCATTGCCGGTCACCTGTTCAAGCAGGTGGGCCACAGAGACATGCATATAGCTCAGCATGGTATTGGGAAACAGCCCAATCCAGAAGATGAGAATAACCATGGGTAGAAGAGTCATTATCTCACGGTTATTCAGTTGTCGGATTCCAGCCCATCGGTCATTGACTGGATTGAAAAAGATCCGCTGATAAAGCCAGAGCATGTACCAGGCGCCGATAATGAGGCCAGAGGAGGCAATAAGCGCAGCCCAGGGCCGGGTCATAAAGGAGCCAAGCAGAATCATAAATTCACCGATAAAGCCGTTTGTTCCAGGCAGGCCGACAGAGGCCAGAGTGAATAAAAGGAAAAAGGAGGCGAAAACCGGCATGTTGGTGGCTAATCCGCCATAATCACTGATTACCCTTGTATGGGTTCGTTCGTACACCATACCGATACCAAGAAACAGTGCTCCGGTAACCACACCATGATTGATCATCTGCAGAATACCGCCTTCAACGGACTGGGTATTGAGTGCGAAGATACCTAAAGTGACAAAACCCATATGGCTTACAGAGCTATAGGCAATGAGACGTTTGAGATCTGTCTGGGCCAGACAGATAATACCACCGTAGACGATACCGATAAGAGAGAGAACGATCATGGGGATCATCATCTGGCTGCTGGCATCGGGAAAAAGCGGCATGGAAAAGCGCAGGAAACCGTATGCCCCCATCTTGATTAAAATACCGGCCAGGACAACAGAACCGGCTGCGGGCGCTTCGGTATGTGCGTCAGGCAGCCAAGTGTGGACCGGCCACATGGGAACCTTGACGGCAAAAGCGGCAAAAAAGGCCCAGAACAGGATCAACTGCATTTTGATTGGGTAATTGTTCGTCGCCAGGGCTAGAATATCAAAAGTATTACCACCTTTCATATAAAGAGTGATGATACCGACCAGCATCAGCAGCGAACCGACCAGGGTATAGAGGAAAAATTTAATGGCGGCGTAAATACGGTTTGGTCCTCCCCAGACACCAATCAACAGAAACATGGGGATAAGCATCGCTTCCCAGAAGATGTAAAACAGGAAGAAGTCCAGTGCGCAGAACACGCCGATCATAGCTCCTTCGAGCAGCAGCAGAGAGACAAAAAACTCTTTTACCTTGGTCTCTATCGACTCCCATGAAACTAGAATACAGAGGATAGTGATCAGGGCCGAGAGAAGTACAAACAAAACAGAGATACCGTCAATGCCCAGATAATATTCGATATTGAAAAGCTTAATCCAGCTGTGTCTCTCGACAAATTGCATCAAATGGGTTGTCTTATCGAACATAAACCAGAGCGGCAGGCATAGGACAAACTCAATCAAACTGATGGTTAAAGCCATTTGCTTGATGGCCTTGACCTTCTTCCGGTTGATAAAGAGCAGTCCGATCGCTCCAAAAAAAGGAAAAAAGATTAACAGTGTGAGAATTGGAATTGACATATTAATACCTCGCAACCATCAGAATAAGAATAACGATCACACCACCACCCATATATGCGAGGTAATGGGAAACAAGTCCGTCTTGTATTTTGCGCATACCGGAGCTGAGCCGGCCGATCAGTGCCGGCAGTCCGTTGACGATCTTTTCAATGATTGAAAGATCGAAAAACTGCAGAATAAAACGTTTACTGAAAGTGATCATTGGCTGGACAATAGCCGAACCATACAGCTCATCCACATAGTACTTATTCAGTGAGATATCATAGAGCTTGGGGTAGCTTTCGCGAACCTGCTGGGGCAAATGGGGTTTGGCCATATACATGTACCAGGCCAGTGCGATACCTATGGCACCGGCACCCACGGAGATAATCATCAGGATGATTTCAGTGGTGTGAGAAGGGGGATGAGGATGACCAAGTACCGGTTCGAGAAAGTGTGCCCAGTGGGCTCCGCCGCCAAGAACAGCCGGAATACCAACCCAGCCGGAAGCAACAGCACCTATTGCCAGCAGAATCAACGGAACGGTAACCACCGGTGGCGACTCTTTCAGGTGGTGTCGCTGCTCTTCAGTCCCTCTGAACTCGCCGTGGAAAATGAGGAAAAAGAGCCTGAATGAGTAAAAGGCTGTAATGCCGGCGACAAGCGTTCCGATGAACCAGGCGAATTTACCCGATCCGATATGGGAAGCATAAGCCATGGCCAGGATCTCGTCTTTTGAGAAGAAACCGGCGAGCCCTGGAATACCGGAAATTGATAGAGTGGCTAAGAGAAAGGTCCAGTAGGTAATGGGCATATATTTCTTGAGACCGCCCATATATTTTACGTCCTGTTCATGGTGCATGCCGAGGATGATGGAGCCACAGCCCAGAAAGAGCAGGGCTTTAAAGAAGGCATGGGTGAACAGATGAAAGATTCCTGCGCCGTAGGCGCCGACACCGCAACCGATGAACATGTAGGCAAGCTGCGAAACGGTGGAATAAGCAACAACCCGTTTGATATCGGTCTGAGTCAGAGCAATGGTGGCGGCAAAGAGACAGGTCACTGCACCGACAATGGTAACCACGTTGAGAGCGGTATGGGATAGCTCAAAAATCGGGTTGCATCTGGCGACCAGAAAGACCCCTGCTGTAACCATGGTTGCTGCATGGATGAGTGCACTGACCGGTGTCGGTCCTTCCATGGCGTCGGGTAACCAGACATGCAGCGGAATCTGGGCTGATTTACCGATTGCACCGCAGAAGAGCAGCAGGGCGATAGCTGTGGGTAAATTAAAGGTCATTCCCAAAAGGGTAAAGGTTTTTCCAGCTATTTGATCAACCTGGGAGAAAACCGGGTCGTAGTGCAGGGTTCCAAATGAAGCGTAGACAAGAAAGAGCCCAAGAATGAAACCAAAGTCACCAAATCGGTTGACGATAAAGGCCTTCTTGCCGGCATCTGCGGCGGAAACCTTCTCATAGTAAAAACCGATCAACAGATAGGAAGAAAGTCCGACCGCTTCCCAGCCAAAAAAGAGCTGAAGAAAATTATTTCCAAGTACCAGCATCAGCATGGAAAAAGTAAACAGGCTCAGGTAAGAGAAAAATCGATAATATCCGTCTTCTCCTTTCATATAACCAACCGAATAGATGTGAACCAGTGAACTGACTGAGGTGACCACAATGAGCATGACCGATGTCAACTCGTCAAGTAAAAAGCCCACAGACACTTTCATCGAACCCGAAGATATCCAGGTGTAAAGATCGGCGTTGACGTGATGACCGTTTTTAACCTGGAAAAAGGCGTAGACTGAGCAGCAGAAAGATGTCAGCACTGTGAGGATCGGCACCCAATGACTGTTTGTTTCCAGCTTTCTGCCAAACAGAAAAGTAAAGACAAAGGCGGCAAGCGGTAAAAAAGGAATGAGAAGTAAGTAAGTAGGCATAACTATTCCTTCAAAGAATTAATTGTATCAACGTAGACCGACTTTCTGTTGCGAAAGAGGACAATGACCAGACCAAGACCGATGGCAGCCTCAGCTGCGGCAACGGTGATCACAAAAAATGTCAGCGTGTGTCCCCGCAGGCTTTCCAGGTAATGACTCATGGCAACCAGGTTGAGGTTGACGGCGTTGAGCATCAGTTCGATGGAAAGAAACATGATAATGATGTTGCGACGGACTAGAAAACCGTACGTTCCAATGGAAAAAAGGATGGCGGCAAGGGCCATATACCATGACAGCGGAATCATTTTTTCACCTCACTCATGCAGGAATCTGCTGGCAGCGGCTCGTCTGGCTGCTGATTATCTTTACGGGCAAGCGTCAGACCGCCAATGACGGCAATGAGTAGAATCAGGCCGGCTATTTCAAAGGGCAGGATGAAGGTAGTATACATCTCAAACCCCATGGCCTTGGTGTGGCCGAGTTCTTTAATCCGTTCAACGGGAAAGTTCCCTTTAGCTCCCAGTTGAAATGATGGGATGATGTAGAGCAGGCATGCGCCGAGACAGACGGCAATGACAGTGCCGAAAACGTTACTGGAGATAAACTGTTCTATCTTGACTTCCTTTTTCAGGCTCACCAGGAAAAGAACGAAGAGATACAGAACAAGAATCGCTCCAGCATAGACGATGATCTGAATAGCAGCCAGGAACTCAGCATTGAGCAACAGGTAGAGGCCTGCCATATGAAAAAATAAAATAAGAACAGCCAGCACACTGTAGACCGGATTTTTAAAACGGACGGCGAGCAGGCCGGAGCCAAGGATCATCAGCCCACAGTAGAGAAAGAAAATCTGATTAAACATTGTCGACCTCCTTCCGGGTTGCGGCTTCTTCAACTTGGCCTGCTTTCGGGCCGACATACTGCCCCTGGATGGTCCAGTTATCTGGAACGGGCAACCTCTGATCAGCCGGCAGCTTGCTCTCATCGATTCCTCGAGGTCGCCAGAAGGGATTGACATAGTCCTTACTGTATCCAGGCTGGCTGGTGAAGGTATCCCAGTTGGCCAACAGTGCATCCTTGTGGAAATAAATGGAATCCATCTCATAAGTGGAATACTCGAATGTCTCTGTCATGGTTATGGCCCCGACAGGACAAACTTCGACACAGTAACCGCAGAAGACGCAACGAAGAGCCTCAATGGCATAATCTTCAACAATCCGTTGATTGTTTTCATCGCTGTGGTATTTGATATGGATACAGCGAGACGGGCAGACAGTTACGCATCTCATACAGGCAACACATTTAGAATCACCTGTCTCGGGATGACGAACCAGTGCATGCTGGCCACGAAATCCAGGATGCATGGGCGGTTTTTCCTCAGGATACTGCCGGGTAATTGGTTTTGAAAAGAGCTTTCGCAGTGTAAGCGAGAGTCCCTGGAGTATCTCGATATGGAGAATAGTCTCCAGCAGATTTCGTTTTGGTTTATATTGTACTTTCATAATCTCGTTTCCAAGCAATCAGTTAACAAGAATCTTGAACAGGCCGGTCAAGAAGATATTAAACAGTGCCAGCGGTATAAGAAGCTTCCAGCCCAGACTCATCAACTGGTCATAGCGATATCGGGGCAGGGTGGCCCGAATCCAGATAAAGAGAAACATGAAGCCGTACACTTTCAGAATAAACCAGATAGGCGGGAAGATGGTTACTTCAAAAGGACCGTTCCAGCCCCCGAGAAAACAGACGGTTCCAATCGAAGCTATGACCATCATGCCGATATACTCGGCCATGAAAAACATGGCATAACGAATGCCTGAGTACTCGGTGCAATACCCTGAAACCAGTTCTGTTTCCGCTTCCGGCAGATCAAAAGGTACTCGGTTGGTCTCTGCCAGCATGGCAATAAAAAAGACAAAGAAACCGATTATCTGGGGAAAAAGGTACATGCCGAAAATGGATGATCCCTGGGCTTCGACGATCTCACTGAGATTCAGTGATCCTGATACCATCATGACACCGACTAAGCTGAGACCCATGGCAATTTCATAGCTGATCACCTGAGCCATGGAACGCATGCCGCCCAAAAAGGTGAATTTTGAGTTGGAAGCCCAGCCGGCAAGAATAATGCCGTAACTGGCCAGTGAACTCATGGCAAAAATAAAGAGCAGGCCGATGCCGATATCGGCTAGTACCCAGCCTTTGGCAAAAGGCAGTACAGCCAGAGAAATAAGCATGGTAACCAGGCAGACAACCGGGGCCATCAGAAAGAGTGGTTTATCCGCCTGTTCAGGGACTATATCCTCTTTGAAAAAGGATTTAACACCATCGGCAATGGGTTGAAGAAGTCCATGCCAGCCGACGCGCATTGGGCCCATCCGAACCTGCATATGACCGATGATCTTTCGTTCAAAATAGGTCGCATAGGCAACGTGTAAAAGAACGATTGCGAGGAGGATGGCGATTTGTAGAATGATGATTAAGATCTGCATATTCTCATCCGTGTTCGAAGTTCAATGGTGGTTACTCTCCCCCCTGTCCCGGAAGGGGATTGATACTGTCATCCCGCTTCCCGTCAGAAGCAACAAATTGGTTGTAATAAGCTAAATCAAGGAGCTGGTGTCGAAGAAGGCCCAGATCACGTGCTGATGTGCTGCAGTTGTGATCGAGCTGAGCTTCTTCTTTCCAGCGATTGTTTTCCAAAATGTATTGTACGTTTAAAATTCTGTAACTCATTGTCTTGCTCAGTCTTTACCGGTCGCATTCACCCAGAACAACATCCAGGGTGCCGATTATGGCAATCAAGTCGGCAACCATTACCCCTTCACACATTGTCGCCAAAGCACCAATATGGATAAAGGAGGGTGAACGGATGTGCATTCGGTAAGGTTTGCCCATGCCGTCACTGATGAAGTAGAAGCCAAGCTCAC
This sequence comes from uncultured Desulfocapsaceae bacterium, assembly GCA_964565605.1. Taxonomy (GTDB): domain Bacteria; phylum Desulfobacterota; class Desulfobulbia; order Desulfobulbales; family Desulfocapsaceae; genus CAZLGM01. The sequence continues at coordinate 26,732 of CAZMFP010000011.1, forward strand.
CTTTAGGGACTTCGGTAGCCATATAGAGATCACCTTCCATATAGGTACTTCGGTCCTCCACCAGTTTAATAAGACCTTGCCTGGCAGGCGTATCCACCTCGACCTTTCTTCCCGGTTTCATCGGCATTATCAGGTCGGGGGCATCATCACCAACGATGGGCCCGGGGGGCATCTTTTCAATACACTGTCTGAGGATATTATTGGATTGTCGCAACTCTTCCATGCGGCAGCGATATCTGGCATAGGTGTCACCCGTTTCGCCCAGAGGAACCTCAAAATCCATCTGGTCATAGACCGCATAGGGCATATGTCTGCGAATATCATAATCGACTCCGGAACCCCGCAGCGATGGTCCGGTTAGACAGAGACCAAGCGCTGTATCTGCTGATACGGTACCGACATCAACGGTTCGCTTGAGCCAGATTCTGTTGGTATCAATCAGGGTTTCGTATTCTTCGATGCGAGCGGGAAAAGTATCAACAAATTTCTCCAGCTTCATCATGATTTCGTGGGTTGTGTCTTGACGAACTCCACCAAGTCTTGGGTAGGTAGTTGTCAACCTGGCACCGCACAATTCGGCAAAAAGCTCAAGCAGAATTTCCCGTTCTCTGAAGCAGTAGAGAAAAACCGTCATGGCACCGATGTCGAGGGCATGAGTGGCAAGCCAGAGAAGATGGCCGGTAATACGGGACATCTCACAGACTATAACCCGCAGGTATTGGGCTCGCTCAGGAACTTCAATATCAAGCAGCTTTTCAACGGCTTCACAATAGCCGACATTATTGGCCATGGCGGCGATATAATCTAATCGGTCAGTCAGAACCAGGTTCTGGGGGTATGTTCGGTGTTCAGCCAGTTTTTCAAAGCCGCGGTGCAGATAACCGACCCTGGGGTCACAATCCATAATCGTTTCACCGTCCAGCTCCAGGTCAACCCTTAAAACACCATGGGTTGCCGGATGCTGAGGACCCATCTTGATCCGATAACGATCCTCGTCACCCTGAGAAACAGGCACTTGAATTGTTGTTTCACTCATCTGTTTGCTCCTGCTCAGCCTCCCGGCTGTAGAAATCATATTTGCTCAGCTGGGCACTCTTTTCCTTCAGCTCGGTAAACCCGGCCCATTCGGTATCGCCTCTTAATGGATACTCTTTTTGCAGAGGATGTCCCGGCCAATCGTCCGTTGTAAGAATTCGGCGAAGGTCGGGATGATTATTAAACGTGATACCGACAAGATCGTATGTTTCCCTCTCCAGCCAGTTAGCACCTCTCCACAGGGAGGTGATTGAATCGACGCTGGGATCAGATTCGGGAATCTGTGCTTTAATACGAATAGTGACGCGGTTGTCGATGGAATAGAACTGATAGACCACTTCAAATCGCTCAGTAAAATTCCCGCTTTTTCTGGTGGAATTATCGACACCGCAGAGGCAGTTGAGGTGGTTCATGCCATACTCTTCTTTCAGCAGCTGGCAGATTCCAAAGAGAACATCTCTATCGACTAAAACAGATACCTGTCCACGATGTTCATCTATCCCAAGAACAGATCCTGGGAATTTTTGATCAAGCTGTTTTGCTATGCCAATTGACTCCATCGACCCTGCTCCTGCATAATTTTTTCCTGTAATTTCATCAACCCTTCCAAGAGCGCCTCCGGCCGCGGTGGACAACCCGGGATATAAACATCGACCGGGAGAAATTCATCTGCCCCCTGGACAACCGAATAAGTATCAAAAACACCGCCAGTACAGGCGCATGATCCCATGGCAATGACGTACCTGGGCTCAGGCATCTGGTCGTAGACCCGTCTGACTACCGGGGCCATCTTCTTGGTGATGGTTCCTGCAAGAATGAGACAGTCGGCCTGGCGGGGACTGGCTCGGAAGATGATGCCGAAACGATCCAGATCGTTGGTTGAGGCGCCCGCAACCATCATCTCAATGGCACAGCAGGCGAGACCGAAGGTGGCGGGCCAGATGGAACCGGCCCGTCCCCAGTTGATCAACTTATTCAGCGGTGCGATAATGGCACTGGCACCGGGAATGAATTTGATTCCTTCCTGAATTTCGACAAGATTGTCGTTCATTTTTCCCATTGAAATGCCCCCTTTTTCCACGCATAGACAAAACCGACAAGCAGCAGGAAGATGAAAATAAACATCTCAATAAGCGCAAAAAGCCCCAACTTGTCGTACACCAATGCCCATGAATAGAGATAGATCGCTTCAACATCGAAAACGATAAAGAGAATGGCAATCATGTAAAACTTGACGGAGAACCGCATGCGCGGTTCTTCCGTCGGTGGATTGCCCGATTCATAGGCGACCAGCTTTTCGGCATACGGTCGTGTCATGCGGAAATAACGGCCTATCCAGAGGGTAATGACGCCAAAGGCTATACCTAAGATAAGAAAAACCAGTATGGCTAAATACTCGGAAGGAAGATAAGAACCGGACATCTCTTTCTCCTTATCCTTTTTTACTCATAATGACTTCGGCAAAATCCTGCCGCTTCTGGTCGGATGCTGCATCCGGGGTACCGAAGCTTAGACAGCCGGTGGTACATTTTGATACGCAGGCAGGTTCTTTACCCTCATCGATACGGTCCATGCACAGGTTGCATTTATCCACTTTTCCTGTACCGGTATCCCACTGTGGAACACCCCATGGACAGGCGGTCATGCAGGCCTTACAGCCGACACAAAGTGACTCTTCCACGAAGACGATGCCGTCTTTGGCCCGTCGCTGCATGGCACCTGTTGGGCAGGCATTGACACACCATGGACTTTCACAGTGAAAGCAGGCCATATAGACAAAGTCGAGTACCGGCAAATTGTTTTTCATCTTTGGTCCTACCTGCATAATCTTACAGAAAAAGGAGCCTTTACCGGAATTGTTCTTGGTTTTGCAGTGAACCTCACAGGCTTTGCAGCCAATGCACGATTCAACATCCTGGGTTACGTAATATTTACTCATTATTATCTCCTCCCATTAAGAAGCGCGTTTGACTGTAATAAAGCTTTCATTGAGGTTGATACCGCCTCCGGCCTGATCAAAATCGAACAGTTTACCAACCATAAATTCCTGATCGGCAAGACCTTTGCCGTACGCTCTGGCCTGGGCAGGGATATCCTTGCCAAAGCCATGCAGCATGAATACCGCTTCGGGATGGATAAAATCGGTTACCTCAGCTTCAATGGTACCTGTGGCACTGCCGTTAGTGATTTCGACCATATCGCCGTTGGAGATACCGAGTTTTTCCGCCTCTGCCGTGTTGATATGCAGAGTGTTGGAACCAAGAAGTTCAGAGAGAACCGGGTTGTTGGCTGATTGACCATGGGTCTGGTAGCCGGTACGGCCAAATAGCAAGCGATAGCTGCCTTCGGGAGGAGCTTCCGGGCTTTCGTATGGTTTAAATGAAGCAATTCCCATCTTTTCCCATTTGGGACTGTAGAATTCGATCTTGCCTGATTCGGTGCCGAATTTAATTTTACTGGTATCCAGGCCGATTGGGTTCTTAGTCAGCTTCACAAAACCTTTAGCATCAAAGTCTTCGATCTTCACATCGGTGTTTTGGAGCTGGTAATTCCAGATATCTTCGATGGTCTCATAGGGGAAGTACTCACCTTTACCCAGACGTTTAGCTATCTCTGTATAAATCTCCCAGCCGGGTTTGGAGTCATAATAGGGCTCGACAGCTTTTCTTCTCATACCGAATCCGGGTTTTGGTCCTTTTTCGGTACGCAGCATAGTGTCGCGTTCCAGGAAGGTGGATTCCGGCAGGATTACATCGGCAAACCAGGCAGTTTCACTATAATTAACTTCGGTTACCACCAGAAGATCGAGCTTGTTCAGGATGCGCTTCTGTTCCTCGGTATCGGGAAGTGCAATAAATGGATTATGCCGATGAACAAAATATGCCTTTACAGGATAAGGATTGCCGGTATCGATGGCTCTATAGGCCAGCTGCAGCATTCCTGCTCCGGTGTCGAAGTGATTGAATTTCTCTGTGTCCAACTCGTCACAGCGGGGTTCTTTAACACCTGGGATATCGGCGCCGAGGCTTTTGAGTCCTTTAGCTCCGGCATCTCCAGGAGTTTTTGGATAGATTTGACCGCCTTTCTGTTCAACGTTACCCATCAGGGCGTTTAAGATGTTGAGCATACGGCTGGCGTAGAAGGTGTCACGATAACGGGCATAGAGCCAGCCAATATGAAAGATAACACCAGGTCGGTCCGCATTAATTTCATGACAGAAAGCCTTGATTTCCTCGGCGGAAATTCCGGTTTCCTCTTCAGCCCACTCCGGAGTGTAAGGCTGAAGAAAGTTCTGCAATTCCGGCAGTCCCGTACAATATTTGGAAACAAATGCTTCATCATACAGATTGTTGTTAATGACATAGTTGGTGATGCCGAGCAGCAGGGCATAGTCGGTACCGGGCTTGTTCTGCCAATATCTGGTTGCTTTGGCAGCGGTATTGGTGACACGTGGGTCAACATAGGTCACATGGCAGCCATTTTTAACCGCTTTCATAAAGCTTTTTACTTCTTTCACCTTAAAGGACTCGGTGATATTACGGCCGAACAGGACGATATGCTTGGCGTTTTTTAAATCATAGGCAAAGGCTGTACGGCCCATGCCGAAGGTAGACTTACAGGCATGGTTGGAATTTCGTCCACAGGTACAATCATGATTGATATAGTTGGGTGAGCCGATTGCCTTCATAAAGGCTTTTCGCAGGTCTGCAAAGGGTCCCCCCCGGTCGGTGAGCATGATTGCTTTCGCGCCGTGTTCGTCAATGATTCCACCGAGTTTGTCGGTGATATATTCAAAAGCTTCATCCCAGGATACGTTTTTCCATTCGCCGCTGCCTCGTTCACCTACGCGAATCATCGGGGACTGGGGACGCTGGTTGTCATACTGAAAGGGAATAGAAGCAGCCGCTTTTGCACAGATTGATGTACCCATACCGCCGTCGTTGGGATTTCCTTCAACCCAGGTGACCTTTCCATCCTCCACCTCTACTCTTAGTGGGCACCGTACGGCACACATTCCGCAGATGGAGTACACAGACTTTTTCATCGGTTTAACCTCCTCGTGTTCGTTTGACTTCGTTGACCTGGCAGAGGCATTCTCACATTGCATGTTCCCCCGGCAGGCGTCGTATCACATCTATTTGCACTGAACTCCGATTTTATAAAAAATCGGAGTTACAGACTGTATTTTCGGTCGTGGTATTACTGTTTTTCGAGACGGCTCTTATGTTCGTTTCGCTTCGTTAACCTGGCAGAGGCATTCTCACTGTGCCATGTTCCTCTGGCAGGTGTCTCTTATACTTGGAGCCTGTTGATAGTACTGCGGCGTTCTGAAGCTAATGGGTTGTCAATCTCACTCTTTTCTGAAACAGCGGTTCTTAGTCTGGCAATAACTCTTTTGCCTATGGCCCAGCATATATAACTCCCTATCAGGACCATGAAATAATAGAATACAGATCCAACCATGAGGGGCTCGCCACTGGTTGTCGGCATGAGAAAGAGATATCCCTTGCCAAAAAGTCTGGTTAATTCTTCTGTTCGGTAATATTCATTGATAAAGGCAAACATGAAGAAGATAGGTATAACTTTGCGAATAAGACCAAGCATGAGCCCTTCAAAGAAGTAGTCATAGTAAGCACGGTTAAGTTGAGCCTGGTCTATATTTCGGGCTAGACGTTTTGCTTTTTCTCTGTCTTCACACTTCATCGCTTCCTCTCGCAGGTTGAGCCAGTACTTGAAATTCTTTTCCAGCTCAACAAAGCGTTTTGTAATGATCAGTCTGTTCATTGTTTTCGTGAACAGGACCGTTACGACGCCAATCAATGTGATGACGAAAATTGGTCCAAGCACATGCAGTGAAGACAGAATGTGAAAAAGACTTTCTGCCATGAATTCAAAAACAATGGCAATTTTATTCCACAGCGCATCAAGTATGTCTTCCATCCGGACCTCGTTTTCTTTTGTTTACTAATAGTTGCAATATCGAGGGGAAGAAAACTCTTCCCCTCGAATGTGTTCAGTATTTCAATACTGCTCTTCTCTTAGATCCAGTACTCAATCTTGAAGAAACGGAAGAACAGGAAGAACAGGGTGATCGCCAGAACGACCTTGAGCTGCATCTCAGAGAACATCTTCTGAGCACGGCTGCCCAAAGTACCACCAGCAAAACCACCGATAATGATTGCACCGGCCAATACCCAGTCAGGCCAGTAACCGATCATGACATAACCCAGGAAAGCACCAACGGATGAGAAGCAGGTGCCGATCAGGGAGATCGGTACAGCAACGTACATGGGCAGTGCGCCCAGTGTTGTCATGGCAGGTACCAGCAGGAAGCCGCCGCCAATACCAAATGCACGGGATACAACACCGATACCAAGACCGAGGATGGCAAACAGCAGTGGGTTGATCTTGAATTCTTCACCCCAGAACTTGAACCGATAGTCGGTCAAACCAGATTTGACAGGTTCGATGGAACCCATCTCAACAGAACCGCCAGTCTCTTTGGCTTTCTTAACGGCTGCGTTGAACTTCTGGGTCATGGCTTTGATGTTTTTCCTCTTGTTCATGGACGCAGGAGTCATCTCCATCAGGGTCTTGATACCCATGATAACAACGAGGACAGCCAGCCATTCCTTATAGGCTTTCATTGGCAGCAGAGCTGATACATATTTACCAAGCCAGATGGAACCGATGAAGATACCGACACCAAAGGAGATACCGACCGGCCAGGCAACACGTTTTTCAACTACGGCAAAGCGGTAGAAAGATCCCAATGGGGAGAACAGGGTCAGCGCCATGTTGGAAGGTTTGAGTACGTTGGCAGCGTTGACACCAACAGGACCCATTGTGTTAACAACGAGAACCTGGAAGGCGGCCATCAGCATACCACCGGCAGCACCGATCATGGAGAAGTAGGTACCAACAGCAATGGCGCCGATGGTGATCCAGAGAGGGTTCATGTAACGGTAACCTTTGGCCAGCCAGAAACCTTTTCCTGCCAGTTTATAGGAACCTTCTTTAGCACCATTGACATAGACGTCAAATCCGGTGTCAGGAGCGGTATGGCGGAAGGACTTGAAAGAAGCGGTGTATTTTCCGGTTGCTTTGTCAAGCTTTACAGTTGTTCCTTTATCCCAGTAGTTGCCGCTGGATTCGTCAGCGAGGACGGAGCGTGCAAAGATAACGATCTTACCAACCCGGCTTCCCTCTTTAACGATTGTGTTGATACCATATTTTCCTTCGTGAGCATATCTGAAGAAATTCCACTTATCACTACTGTTGATGGGGCCGAGTGCGGCCTTGGCGGTAGCGTCTATTTCATCAAATTTCTTTTTCAATGCATATTCGGTAGTACTGTAGAGTCCCTGACCTTTTTTGAAGATAATGGAAGGTCCACCGAACTTGGTATCTCCCTTTTTACCAAACGCGTTTGGATTGCTGGTAATCATGTAATAAAGAGGCGGAATGGAGGTGTCCAGTCCGAATTTCTTCTTTTTGGAGTCTTTTTTAAATCTCTTCTTTTCATGGGGCAGCGTTGAATCTGAAGGTTTGAACTCGTTTTGCTGAGCAACAGCAATATACAGGTCCGCCCCGGGAGCAATGGTGCCTTCAAAGGTAATGGTATCACCTACCTTGTCAGCTCCTGAAATTTTTACCTCGGCCAGGGCTGTGGAGCCAGTGGCCAACATAAAAATAGTGATGAACATCAATGTCATTGATGGCCAAAACAGTTTCTTCATTTTTTTCTCCTCACATGTGATTAATATTTGGTGAAAACGCATTTGTTTTCACACACCTTGTTGCAACAATAAACGCTTTGTAAAACCTCCTTATTTAAATTAGTCATGAAACATCCCCCTATAATCGGAAAAGGATATTGAGTGACAATGCTCATATCGATCAGTTATCCTTTTCTGAATCCTTAATCTGCAAGTACTTGCTGGACAGCCACCCACCGCAAATTGCTCCAGCAATACCAACAATCAGGAGCTTGAGCAGTTGTGCCTGCTGTATTTCAAAAACCACCAGCGTTGTATAGTTGATAACAAAATAAACCGGTAAGACCAGGAACAATCCGGTCGCTGCCAGCCAGAGGTATTTTGCGCTGATTTTACCTTTGGTCTTTTCAATAAGTGAATAGCCGGTAACCAGTCCGTTAAACCCGATAATCCAGGGAATGAGGCCCAATAATCTCTCACCGGAAACGACCATTGAGCAAAACATCGTCAGAAGGATTGAGCCGACACCACCGATGCAGACCGAGTGAATGAATTTCATAATTGGCGCGTTCAACATTCGGTTCTCCTTAATGGCGAAAGAATGGTTATGATTAGAGGTCAACCGGGAATCATTCATGGGGCACCTTGTTTCTTTCCAGTACGATCTTTACTTTTGTTTCCAGCTCATCCCTATCGATGGGTTTGACACAATACTCATCAGCTCCACGGCTCAACGCTTCTCTGGCTGTTTCAACCGTTGGATAACCGGTTAACATAATTGCCCGCATTGAGGGTTGGATCTGTTTTAAGATTGTCAACACCTCAATCCCGCTCATTTTCTTTAACTTGATATCGAGTATGGCTAAATCGACAGAATTCTTTCTGGCAAATTGGACAGCTTCCTCCTCTTCTGTGAAAGCGTGGGTTGTATAACCGCACTTGGTCAACATTTTGCCGATTAATACACCGGCATCTAAAACATCATCCAGGATTAATATCTCAGCCATTCAAACCTCCATTTCCAGCACCGTTCGTATCATGGACTTTAGATGTGTATTCTGCTACAGCCGGTATTTCATTGTCTGTTGGCAAGGTGACAGTTACGGCGGTGCCAGGTTTTTCGGCTTGCACCTTGGTTATATCGACCGGGCTTTTGATAGTGATTGTGCCGCCGTGGTCCTGAACGATACCGTATGAGACCGACATACCGAGTCCTGTTCCTTTTCCAACCGATTTTGTCGTAAAAAAAGGATCAAAGACCCGATCTTGGATTTCTTGAGGTATCCCTGTTCCAGTGTCCTGGAAAGTGATTGATACCTGTTTCTTTTCTTTATTATGGTGGGTAAAGACGGTTAATAGACCACCTTCTTCCATTGCATGATGGGCATTGTTGATCAGATTGAGGAATACCTGCCGCATCTTTTCCACATCACCTACCACTGTCGGCATGACTTTTTCAAAATTTGTCTCAATGTTGATGTGGTCGAGATTCAGTGAATGTTCGGTGATCGTTAAAATGTCTCTTGTCACCTTGTTCAGATCAAGGTCCAGTTTTGAGCTTTCAGATTGTCTGGAAAATTTCAAAAGGTCCGCGACGATTTTTCTGCAGGTCTTTGTCTGCCGTTCAATGACTTCAAGATTCTGGTGGTTTTCATCATCTTTCTCAAAATCATCCATCATTAACTGGGAATAACCAAGAATAATACCAAGTGGTGTGTTGATTTCATGGGCTACACCTGCGGCCATTTGACCGATGGAGGCCATTTTTTCACTACCGGCCATCTGCTGCATCATATTTTTAACACCGGTCAGATCTTTGACGATTCCTTCACAGCCAATCATTTTGTCGTCATCATCATAAATGGCGGCAGCTGAGAGCAGAACATTTATGGTTGAATCATCCGCCTTTTTAAACACCACTTCCATATCCTTTACAAAACCCTGATTATAGAGGGTTTCCAGGTAGATGTTCAGTTCATCATCGCTGTTAAAAATCTGGTCAAGGTTCAATGGCTCCAGAGACGCGTGAGTATCTTTGCTGTAGCCGAGCATTTCAAGGCCGGAATCATTAATATCAGCCATAACCTGACCGGCATCACAGAAGTAGACCATGTCGCGCGAGTTGGCAAAAAGATGCCTGAATTTCTTTTCTGATTTTGACAGCTCTGCTGTTCGCTCCTCAACTATCTCTTCCAGGTAGAGATTCATCCGCATCATTTCCTCAGCGGCATTAGCACGCTGTCGGTTGGCAATACGCAGTTTCTCGGCATTATCCTGAACAATTCTGAAGGCCTCAATACCCTTGTGATAATAGATCATAACGGCTGATACGGAGATGATCATCATGGTATTAAAACCACCTGAATAAGGTGAGAGGTCTTGCCACAATGCCTTTTGATCACTCATCAGAAGTATCTGTTTGACGATATGGCCAACAGCACGGGAGATTGAGAAAGCTGCCATTGCCAGGCAGAAGTAAAAAAGGAACCCCCAGAGAAAGTTTTCCGGTTGATGACGGGTAAGAAGATGGGAGTAATTCAGTGACAAGAATGAGAGGATAATAATAAAAAATGATCCCAGAATGTCGGTGATAATGGCCGGATATAATGGGAGTCCCGATGCTTGGGCGTAGGTATTACCCATTACGAATCCTCCTTCCCTTCTTTAATATTTGCATGATAAAAAGCACGCAGGGAAAGGTAGAGAAAAAAGAGAGCCGGCACCGAGATCAGATGATCCAGTTTTGTGAAATAGTTTGTGATTTTTAATGGGGTCAGGGGAAAGAGCATTTCTCGCTGCAGATAGCTGTCTCCGCTGGAAAAGTCTGTTGGTTCCATATGGAGGTGGGTGGCATGTCCGGTAAAGGCGATAAAATTCCATAAGAACATCATCAGACAGAAAAGCTGGAGATAGGCCCAGCCTCGTTCATGAAAGGAGGATCTGCGAATATCCCAGAAAAGATAGACCAGAGCGCCCATAAATAGAACATGGGCCATTTGATGAACATACAGTCCCTCAGGAGCTCCGTGGGTTTGAAGTGCCCAGGCAATATTTGGATTAAAAAGGAAAAAACAGAAAAGGACTGCGATGATCAGGTGGTGTTTATCTACTTGGAAGCCCATCTTCCCCTGTTCATCAAGGGAAGAGACCTTGTTGCAACACTTTTGTTGCAATGGGTCAATGGGCTGACGTGTAGATCTGTTTAGCTGCAATTCTTCCACCTTAATTAAATTGTTCCGGATCCGGTAACAAAGCCTTCCCCAGCTCAAGGTAAAACGTTTATTCGTTGCAGCTCAATACTCCCCCCATACCGACAATTGAGCGTGAATAGCACGGACTTTCGCCGTGTTTGTTTCTGTAAAGCACTATTTGTGCCACTTGGGCGGAAATGATCCCCGAAGGACGGGTTGGCCTTTAAAAATAGGGAAATAAATATTGGAATTGGCCTTTTGAATGAAACGGTCCTCACTCTTTAAAGGACTATTGTGTGCAACCATATTGTTGCATGCAATAGGATTGATGCATTACGGACAGGATCTGTTTTAGGGGCGAAAATCTTTGGAAAGAAGTTGCTCTTGCCGCATAAGTCTTTGAAATGCTTGACGTTCAATGCCGCTTAACTTGGCTGCTGCGGTTACGTTGCCACTGGTCTTTTCTAAGGCCGTGGACAGGTAGACCGTGGTGAAATGGGATAGAAGCTCTTTTTTTGCCTGATTGTACGGCAGTTTCTGGAAAAGATTGAGGTCTGTTTCAGTTACATCTGCTACAGGGGTTTTGGTTTCCAACTTACTGGTATCAGCGAGATCTTCAACTTGGACCGTTTTTCCTGAAGTCAACAAAACAGCTCGATTTACAACGTTCTGTAGCTCCCTGACATTGCCTTGCCAATGATGGTCGATGAGCCATTGGAGAGATTCCGGAGTAAACTCAAGTCCATTTTTCTCATATTCGTTGGAAAACATGGAAAGAAAGTGAGCGGCCAGGTGAGGAATATCTTCTGTAATCTCATTGAGTGAAGGTAAGGTAATAGACATGACATTGAGGCGATAGAACAGGTCTTCCCGGAAATCTCCTGATTTCATTTTTGCTTCAAGGTCCTGGTTGGTACTGGCAATAACCCGTACATCGATTTTAAAACTCTTTGTCTGTCCAAGCGGCTGGATCTCTTTTTCCTGAAGAACACGCAGGAGTTTAGTCTGGATTGAAATAGGAATATCACCAATTTCATCAAGCAGGATTGTTGAACCATCAGCTTCGATGAAGAGACCGTCTTTGTCGGTTTCGGCTCCTGTAAATGCACCTTTTTTATAGCCAAACAGTTCGCTCTCCAGGATCTGTTCCGGCAGGGCGGGGCAGTTGACAGCAACCATCTTCCTGGATGCTCTACTGCTTAATGCGTGAATTGTTCTTGCTGCTACTTCTTTGCCTGTACCGGATTGACCGCGGATGAGTACAGTGGCATCACTGCCTGCAAACCGGGAAAGCAGATCTTTTGTCTGGATCATTCTGGGAGCTCGACCAATCATTCTGTCAAGGGGGTTGTCCTTGCTCAGACGGTTTTGCAGTTGTCGGTTTTCCCGGACCAGGATTGTACGTTCAAGAGCTCTTTTTACCGCTCTAACAATTCGATTGTTATCAAATGGTTTTTCGAAAAACTCATAGGCACCCTCTTTAATTGCTTGAACAGCCATTTCAATGGTGCCGTATCCGGTCATGATAATTGTGGTGATGGTCGGATCGATCTCTTTTGTTTTTTTCAGGAGCTGAAGACCGTCCATATCAGGCATCTTAATATCAGTCAGGAGGATGTCTGGTTTGAAATGATCCAGTTTTGCAAGTGCCTCTTCTCCGGAAACCGCCAATTCAATTGCACAGTCGAGATTCTTTGAAAGCACTTTTTGAAGAACGATAAGGAGATCAGGCTCGTCGTCGACGATGAGAACTTTCTTTTTAGAGTCTTGTGTAGCCATAGCGTACCTGTCAAATCTATTTGTTCTGGCGCAATTCTTTCATTGGTGAAATAGAAATTTCGCACCATAATAAAACATGATAGTGTTAATAGTGCAATAAACATGTTGCACTATTTGTCTGAAGGGAGCTTGTCTCTTGAAGCGGGGTACTAATTGATACTGTACAGTCTTTGAACAGCTATGTACTTTGTGGTGGCCGTCTCACCTCGTGAGAAATCCGCGTTGGTTATCGAGTCAGTTCTGCTTTTTTGTGATGAGCTGGAAATATGTTTGAACAAACTTTCCGGAAAGGGTGTCCATGATTGAAAAGAGCATTTCTTCGGAAGGAGGAAATTCACCGACCAGATGGTAGTAGACGTTTCCTGAAAGATTGGACAGCATCGTGTCGATTTCTTGGCAATATGAAGTATCAAGATGATAACAGCGGCAGCGGGCAGGTCTCTGTTCAAATAGCTGGCAGCCGTTTTCTTTCAGCAGAGGACATTTCTTTTGGAAATGGAGATAGCTTTTTTGCAGGTCTGCACGATTCAGTCCTGGTGTTTCTTGCTGTAAACGGTGGATAACGGCCAAATTTTCCAGTGAGATTTCGATAACCCTGTTTCTCTCTGAGCTGGGTAACGACTTGTTGACGCAATGGCTGAGATAGATCGATTCAATTAAGTGGAGTTCGAAATATTCGTGACAGCATGGACTCAATTCTCCACCGCATTTTTCCGGTTCAGGAGCTTTTTCAGCTTGATGAGCGTCAATACTTTGAAGGATGGAGAAATATTCGTTGAAAAATGGTTCAAAACCGTTTGTCTCACGGTCTGCCAGAGTTGGCTCTTGAATAGTCAGCTCTTTTTCTTTCTTTCCATACTTGCGTAGCAATTTCCATTGCTGGTAATTGGTCGGATGGGCCCGCGTTCCTTTTAGTTTTTTTTCAGCGCTTTTACCGGCCAGACCGCGGCGAAGCATATAAGCGGAAACAAATGTTCCGGTTCTTCCCATACCATGTCGACAGTGAACGAGAACCTTTTTTCCAAGGTAAAAGGCTTCATCGATCCACTCCAGAGCCTTCTCCATTTTCTCCATATCCGGAGCGCACTCGTCCGGGATCGGTAGATAATACACTTCAAATCCAGACTGTTCCTCAAGTTCGTGAAGATCACAGAATTCACCACAAAGATTGACAATAGCGTCCACACCCTGTTCTTTGATCAGATCCAGGTCATCATAGGACATTGGCGCATGGCCAACGCCAAGCTGACGTGTCAACCAGGTTACCTGATAACTCATAATCCCTCACTCTTCGCTGGAGAAATGGTATCTACCGTTAAAAAAATCACGCACACAGTTATCGACCATTTCATCATCACGTAAAACCATATCCATAATCTTGGTGGCACCGAGCAATCTCCCCGCCATATCCAGTTTTTTGCCAAGAGAAACTTCATCCATATCGGCAATTCGGGCCTCGAGCAAATCAGCTTTTATCTCAACAGAAAAGCCAAGTTGTATAAATACACGGCTCAAAAACTCCAGCCTCAAAGACCGTCCTTCAAAATCACCACCACCGCCGGCGAATCGCAGCATACAGTAATTGGCGGAGGCAATGTCGCCGCAGAGTATATCGAGGATGGTAAAGTGGTAGCCAAAACGCATATTCAAATGCAGGTAATCGTTACTTATAACGCCGTAACTGCTGAACTGAAAATCATCCTGTTTCGGTGCAATTCCGCCACTCATGACAATCTTATCGTAATTATCCCAGTCAAACGGTTTATTCTTCCAGCGGACATCCGGATGGCTCATCCCTTTCCAAACCGCAAGAAATGGGGTGCAGGTGATCATATCAAGAGTAAGGGGCTCATCCTTTTGAGGAATCCTGGAAAAACCGCCACCCACATTGAAAAGGTAGATTTCCAGCGGCAGCTCGGAAGACAGCTTGATGGCCCCCCGGCCTGTTCCAGGTTTTGCTTCCATGAACATAGACTGTACACCTTTTTCGTGAACGAAACGGATGATGTCATGCATGGACCGGCACGATTCGGGTAAAAACTGATCTGATGTTGGATCAACGAGTTTAAGCGGTGTTATAAAACTGAGCATGGGGCCCAGACGCTGATGGTAAGGTGATTGTTCCAGAGGGTGTGAACCGCTGGAGTGGGTAAGTTCTTCAACATGACCTTCATATACCTTTACTTGGTTGCCATCAACTGTTACCAGCTGTTTGTCTTTCAAGAGGTGGGTGGCATCCGGACAACCTACCAGCAGCGGAACCCCGAATTCACGGGCAACGGTGGCAAAATGGCAGGCCGTGCTCGATTTTTCGGCCACCACCCCGTTCAACCGGTTCATGATCTGCACATATTCGGGAGGTGTGTTCTCAGTTACCAGGATAGCGCCTTGGGGAACTTTATCGACTGGATTATCAGGAGAAACCAGGTAAACCGGTCCGCCGCCACAGCCTTTGGCTCCCTGCCTGCCTTCAGTTAGAATGACAGGGTGTTTGTTCTGATCAACTTCAGGGGGGTTTTCAGCCTGGTTGGTTTGGGATTCAATCTGAAGAGGTCTTGCCTGGAGGAGAAAGAGCTTACCTTTCTCGTCAATGGCCCATTCAATGTCCTGGGGAGTGCCGAAAAACTCTTCAAGACGATTTCCCCATCGTCCAAGAGACCTGGCCATTTCATCACTGATGATGGAGGCTGCCTTGAGACTGACCTGGTCAGCTCCCTTGAAATCGACCAGTTCCGGTTCAGATGATCTCGTCAATGTATAAATATCAGGTTTGGTCTGGCCGCTGACCAGCATTTCTCCCTGACCTGAAATAACATGGAGGTATTGATACTCATCTTTGTTGCTGTGGCTGATGGGTGACTGGGTATACAAAACACCGGAGGCAATGGAGTCGACCATTTTCAGAACAAGGACGGACATCGGGGTTTCTTCATCGAACAGTCCGTGACTGACCCGGTAGAAAAGAGCCTCGGGACTGTATTTTGATGCAAGCACCTGCCGGTAACTGTCAATCAGGTCGTTTTTTTCCACGTTTATACAGGTCAGATATTGACCGGCAAAGGAGAATTCACCATCTTCACAGGCAGCACTTGAGCGCACAGCAACACGCAGTGACTCTCTACTTTGTTGTTGAAGGTTTTGAAACGATTGAAGTATCTCTGTCTCAATGGCTTTGGGAACCTCACCGCTAAGAATTCGTTTTTTTATTCTCTCAGATGTTCTTCTTAAAGAATCGGTAACCTCGATATCAAGGCCGGTAAGCAGTTCCCTGATCGGTTCCCTCAGGTCATTATATTCGATGAAGTAGTGATAGCTGTTGGTTGTGATGATAAAACCGGGTGGGACAGGTCCATTCAGCCGGTTTTCAATAAGTCCCAGATTCTTGCCTTTATTACCAATGGTATCGGTCTTGGGAAGAACCTGATCAAGTCGAAGGGTGAAAGGGGGGGAGGTTTTGATTGGGGGTGGAGCCAGTAAAAAACGGATATAGAAGTCAAATTTACGGTGATAGTCTTCCAGTGAAACATAATCACCGGGTGCCAGCCGGTTGAGGCATTTGATCATTGAGGCCACTTTCAATGAAAATATTTCACAGAGATGGGCCACGCCGGCCAAATCCATTTTTGATTGACCGTGATAAGCATCCTGAATCCAGGCCATTAGCTCATGACAACTAGAGTCATGGGTAAGCAACTCTTTGAAGGCCTCATATTTGTTGCGAAGGACAAATCCTGGAGCGAAGACTTTATAAGAGAGTTGTTGGAAGAGTTTTTTTATCAAAGACTATTCTCTTTTGGGTGCTTTAAAAATTCTAGTTTTTCAAGGTGGCCATTATTCTGTTTTACGCCATGTCGCCGGTCCGGATTTGTGAATGGCTGAACCGGCTGAGTCGACGGCAACGGTGACAGGCATATCTTTAATTTCAAATTCATAGATTGCTTCCATGCCAAGATCTTCAAAGGCAACCACCCGCGATTTTTTTATTGCCTGGGATACCAGGCAGGCCGCTCCACCAACGGCCATAAGATAAACAGCCTTATGCTGTTTTATCAGCTCAATAGTTTCATCACCCCGCTCAGCTTTACCGATCATTCCCATCAGTCCTGTCTTGGTCAGCATCATGTCAGTATACTTATCCATTCTGGTTGCGGTTGTTGGACCGGCAGGACCGACTACTTCTTCACCAACGGGATCAACCGGGCCAACATAGTAGATAAATCGACCCGAGAAATCGATTTCTGCAGGTAATTCTTCGTTCCTTTCAAAATACTCCTGGATTCGCCGATGGGCGGCGTCACGTCCGGTGAGAATTTTGCCATTGAGTAGAAGCGTCTCTCCGGCTTTCCAGGTGGATATTTCATTTTTATCGATATTATCAAGAAAGACCCGTTTTGCCTTGGATCCACTTTGGCTGCTGATTTTTGGCCATGATTCAATGTCCGGTGTTGCAAAAGCTGCAGGTCCGCTACCGTCCAGGGAAAAGTGGGTATGCCTGCTGGCAGCACAGTTGGGAATCATGACCACCGGAAGGGAAACAGCATGGGTCGGGCATTCCTTGATTTTTACATCAAGCACTGTGGTGATACCGCCCACTCCCTGGGCTCCAATGCCCAGATTGTTGACAGCATTGAAAATTTCAAGACGGAACTCTTCAATATCATTCTGTGGTCCATTTTCTATGATTGAATCCATGTTGACCGGTTCCATCAGCGATTCTTTGGCCATAACAGCAGCTTTATCCAAAGTACCGCCAATACCGATACCGAGTATTCCTGGAGGACACCAGCCGCCGCCTAAAGTCGGAAGTGTTGAGGTGATCCAGTCTATCACGGAATCGCTGGGGTTGAGCATGATCCCTTTAGATTTATTTTCAGACCCTCCTCCTTTTGCAGCAATTTTCACATTAATCGTATTACCAGGGACAAGCTCGGTATAGACAATTGCCGGTGTGTTGTCGCCACTGTTCTTACGAATACCGAAAGGTTTTATCAGGACAGATTTTCGAAGGGGGTTGTTCTTGTCGGTATAGGCCCTTCTAACGCCTTCATCCACCATTTGCTGGATGGTCCTGTCACAATCGAATCGGCAATCCATACCCATTTTGACAAAAGCTATGACGATTCCTGTATCCTGGCAGATAGGACGATGAGTGGTTGCTGCCAGCTTTGAATTCATAAGAATCTGGCCAATGGCATCTTGAGCCGATGGGCTTTCTTCACGCAGGTAAGCTTTGTGCATTGCCTCAATGAAATCCCGGGGATGGTAACAGGAAATATGTTGCAGGCTGTCGGTTATGGACTGGATAAAATCGGCTTCTTTAATAATGACCATGGTTGTTCCTTTACAAATTAGCGAATGATTTTTCTTGGTTTGTGAAGACCGGAAGGGGCCGTGGTATTGGGCATAAGGATTCCCTGTTTACCGATGAGTGTCCCCGGATTTGTTACCGAATTGCAGCCGGTCTGGGCATCGTCTCCAAAAATAGCACCAAATTTTCGTCTGCCTGTATCCATAGATTTTCCATCAACCATAATAGATACATTTCCACTTAAGAAACGAAGATTGGCCAGTTTCGTCCCGGCACCAAGGTTGACATTCGTGCCCAGAACGGAATCGCCAAGATAGGCAAAATGTCCCGCCTTGGCATCGTTGAGGAAAATCGAATGTTTTACTTCTGTGGCATGACCCAATACACATCGTTGGCCGGTCAAGCAGTAACCGCGAAGGTATGCACCTTGACGGACTTCGGTATAATCACCGATGATAGCAGGTGATTTGATTGTTGCACCGCCTTCAATGAGAACCCCCTTGCCGATCTGAACATCTTTTCCCATAAAAATGGCGCCGGCCATGACTACAGATGCGCCTTTGAGGTGCCTGTTGCCACGCCAGACCTCAAGCTTTCCTTTGGTGGCATCACCAAAAATTATTTTAAAAGGGGAGGCGTTTACGGCTTCTCCTTTATACAGAACCAGAGTCCGGGTCAGTGGGATACCATCGGCTAATCGGTACGATTCGAAAATGGTGTAATCCGTATCGTTCATATATTGCTTCAGGTGATTGAGTCCGGTCCAGACGGGTTCTTCGGCGGGGAAAAGTTCTTGATGGGGAAAGTCAGTCAAATCAAAAAAAGAACGAGAGGTAATCATACTCTTCTCCTGAGGCTACCTGCTTATTTGACGGTTTTAAATCGATGAAATCAAGTATGGTGAAAAATGAAGGATTATTCAAGCGAAAAGATGCTTTAAATATTTTCACAGCAGAGGCTGAGTCGCTTGACTTCACCTGTGTCAATGTTTAGGTTTTTCGTTCTGGAATGTGAGTGCATCTAAAAGATAAAAACAATAACAGTCGTTTCATTTGAAAGAAACGATGCTCTTCAGGAGCAGACGACTGATAAGAATAAACAGGAGGTTTGCGTGGATTTTAACGATTCATTGTCAATCGGAATGGATGATCTCTCGGATGACGAGAATGTAGAAATCCCGAATGAACTGCCGATGATGGCGGTCCGGGATGTGGTGGTTTTTAACTATATGATCATACCATTATTTGTCGGCCGTCCCGGCTCGATTGAAGCGGTCAATGACGCTTTGGCAAATGATAAACTGCTGATGCTGACAACGCAGAAAGATGCGACCAAAGATGAACCCGAGGTGGATGACCTCTACTCTGTTGGAATGGTCTGCATGGTCATGCGAACCCTGAAACTGCCCGATGGACGCTTGAAAGTCCTGGTTCAGGCAATGTCAAAAGCCCGGGTGAGCCAGTATCTGCAGACGGATCCATTTTATCAGGTTGAAATTGACTTGATTGAAGATGAAGAGATCGAAGAGATTTCGGTTAAAGTCGAAGCTCTGATGAGAACGGTGCGTGATCAGACAGAGAAGATCATGTCTTTGAGGGGAATCCTCTCCACCGATTTGATGATGATCATCAACAATATAGAGGAGCCTGGGCGCCTGGCTGATCTTGTCGGTTCTAACTTACGATTGAAGATATCCGAGTCGCAATCCATACTTGAAGAAACCCATCCGATAAAACGACTCAAACTGGTTTCCACTTTGCTGGCAAAAGAGCTGGAGGTTTCAACAGTCCAGGCAAAGATCCAAAATGATGCAAAGGAAGAAATGTCCAAATCCCAGCGGGAATATTTCTTAAGGGAGCAGTTACATGCCCTGCAGAAAGAACTGGGAGACGATGATGACCGAACGCGGGAGATCGAGGATCTTTATAAGAAGCTGAAGAAAAAGAAAATGGCCAAAAAGGTCCGAAAGGAGGCCAAGAAACAGCTCAGCCGCTTTGAGATGATGCATCCCGATTCTTCAGAAGCAACAATCATCAGAACCTATATCGATTGGATTCTTGATGTTCCCTGGAAAGAAGGGACAAAAGACAGGCTGGATCTGAAAGCGGCAAAAAAAGTGCTTGATGAAGATCATTATGGTCTCAACAGTGTCAAAGAGCGAATTCTTGAGTATCTGGCCGTACGTAAACTCAACGATTCAACAAAAGGGCCGATCCTCTGTTTTGT
The DNA here is from genome assembly GCA_964565605.1 of uncultured Desulfocapsaceae bacterium. Classification (GTDB taxonomy): domain Bacteria; phylum Desulfobacterota; class Desulfobulbia; order Desulfobulbales; family Desulfocapsaceae; genus CAZLGM01. The sequence goes on from CAZMFP010000011.1 coordinate 46,990, forward strand.
CGGTCCTCCTGGTGTGGGTAAAACGTCTCTTGGTCAATCAATTGCACGGGCAATGAAGCGTAAGTTTCATCGGATGTCTCTTGGCGGTATGCGGGATGAAGCCGAGATCAGAGGGCACCGGCGTACCTATATTGGGGCGATGCCGGGAAGGATTATTCAGGGGTTGAAAAATGTGGGCTCAAACAACCCGGTTTTTATGATGGATGAGATCGACAAGGTCGGTTCCGATTATCGAGGTGATCCATCCTCAGCTCTTCTGGAAGTGCTTGATCCTGAGCAGAATTTTGAATTTTCAGATCATTATCTCAATCTTCCCTATGACCTGTCCAAAGTGATGTTTATCACCACAGCCAATATGAGTGATACCATTCCCCGTCCTTTACTGGATCGGATGGAGGTTATTCGACTCTCGGGCTACACCCTGGAGGAGAAGATAGTTATAGCAAGGAGATATCTGCTGCCGAGGCAGCTGAAGGAAAATGGTATCAAGCCGCGTCATATCAAACTTGCTGACGAAACAATGAAATATATTATCACCCACTATACCCATGAAGCGGGGCTTCGAAACCTGGAAAGAGAGATTGGTAAAGTGTGTCGCAAGGTTGCCAGAAAGATTGCCGAGGGTGGAAAAGGTCCCTATTCTGTAAGCCAGCGGACATTGGCAAAATATCTTGGACCGCCTAAAACCATCCCCGAGTCAGAGCTGGAAACTCTTCATCAGCCTGGACTTGTGACGGGTCTTGCATGGACGGAAGTTGGTGGTGAGATCCTGCAGATTGAAGTAAATCTGATGCCCGGCAAAGGTAAATTGACCTTGACCGGACAGCTCGGTGATGTAATGAAAGAATCGGCCCAGGCTGCTCTGACGTATTGCCGCAGTCGTTCAAAGGAGATGGGGGTCAAACATGAATTCTTTGATAAAACCGATATCCATATCCATGTGCCGGCCGGTGCTATTCCTAAAGACGGTCCATCAGCCGGTATCACCATGGCAACTGCGCTCTATTCCGCTATTATCAACAAGAAGGTTGTAAAAGGAATTGCCATGACCGGAGAGGTAACGCTTCGAGGAAGAGTTTTACCTATTGGTGGTTTAAAGGAGAAGGCTCTGGCGGCATTGCGGGCCGGAATCGATCAAGTGATTATTCCTGAGCAGAACAAAAAGGATCTGGTAGAAATTCCAAAGGATATCAGGAAGAAAATGACATTCTACCCGGTGACGGATATGGATGAGGTTGTCCGGATTACCTTTCGGCAGGACAAGATGAAAGCTGCCACAAAGAGAAAATAATAGTTAATACCGTGAGCCCGGATACGGAAAAGAAGAGCATTTCCTCTATCGGCAAATGTATCCGGGTTCTCTTCTGGGCTTTCCTGCTTGCTACTTGTTCTTTTCTTCTGATCTGTGGCTGGGTAGCGTTGTATGGCTTTCAAGTCGGCTCACAGCCCGGTCTGGATTCAGCAGTAGTCTCCATTCCCAGAGGGGCCGGAGTGGGGCAGATTGGTGATTTGCTAGCCAATAAAGGTCTTATTAAGCGGGATGTTCGCTTTGGTCTCGTTGCCCGGGCAATGGGTTCAGCTTCTCGTTTGCCGGCAGGAGAGTTTGAGCTGAAAGGTGGTTCGACTCCGGTTCAAATTTTAAAAGAACTGGCAATTGCTAAACCACTGCAGCATGTCGTTACTATTCCTGAGGGTTTGCGGGCAGAAGAAATCGCCGATCTTTTCTCTTCAAGAGGACTCTGCGATAAAACGAAGTTTCTGGAACTCATCCATGATGTCTCTTTTATCCGTTCACTCAAATTAGGTTCCATATCCAGCCTGGAAGGCTACCTTTTTCCCGATACATACTACATCATCAGGGACTCTCGAATGGAGGAACGGCTTATTCGTATGATGGCTGCCCGTTTCTGGTCGGTGTATGAGAAATTGGCGGCAGAGTATCTGGGGAAGTTGAGCCGACAGGAAATTGTAACTCTGGCATCTCTCGTTGAAAAAGAAACCGGCAACCCTGAAGAACGTTCAATAATTGCTGCCGTTTTCTTTAATCGTCTGGCGCGAAAAATGAAACTGCAGTCCGACCCGACGGTTATCTACGGTATTACCGGTTTTTCGGGGAACCTGACCAGAAAAGACTTGAAAACGGATACACCGTATAACACCTATACCCGTTCCGGTCTCCCGGCCGGGCCGATCTGCAATCCGGGTGCGGACTCCTTTAAAGCGGTTTTCCACCCAGCAAAGGTTAACTATCTCTATTTTGTTTCCAAAAATGATGGCTCTCATCAATTTTCAGTGACACTCAAAGATCACAACAGGGCTGTTTGGAAGTTTCAGAAGAAAAAAAGAAAAAGAAGTCCCGCCTGGGTGAAATAACTGGTAAGTTTTCTGCCAGTGTAAAACGATGAATGTTGGTACGTGATCAATTGCTAAAGGAGCCTGTTCACAGTGAAAATTGCTCTTATACAGATTAACCCGATAATCGGTGATTTTAAGCATAATTGCCACAAAATAGTTGAGCGGGCAAATATCGCCTATGATCGAGGGTGTGAGCTTGCCATTTTTCCCGAGATGGTAGTGAGTGGTTATCCGCCCCAGGATCTGCTTGAGCGATCATCGTTTATTGATGATCAGGATACAGCCATACAGGAGATGTACCGTCAACTTCCTCCAATAGCTATTCTCTTTGGTCGCTTTGAGAAAAACCTCTCAGGAAACGGAAAGCCGCTGTACAATTCGGCCATAGTGGTGCGTGACTCGGAGATTATTCATCGAACCAGGAAACAGCTTCTGCCAACCTATGATGTGTTTGATGAAAAGCGGTATTTTGAACCCGGACCACAAGCTGAACTCTGTCGCCTGGGCTCGTGTACCCTGGCCATCACCGTTTGTGAAGATATCTGGCATGATGAGGTCGGTGAATATGAACGGGAGCCTCTACAGGACCTTTTTGATCAGGCTGGGGCAGAGGGTGTCTCCATCGATGCCATTGTCAATATCTCCGCTTCACCGTTTCAACGTGGAAAACAAAAGCTCAGAAAGCAGATGATGACCAGCATCTGTCGCCGGTTTCAGACCCCGCTTCTCTATGTGAATCAGGTTGGTGGGCAGGATTCTCTGCTCTTTGATGGTGCCAGTATGCTCCTGGACAAAACAGGAAAGAGCAGTGGTTGGGCGCATCAGTTTACCGAAGACATGATTCTGATTGATTCCAAAAGCTGGTCTGGTGATCAGCATGGGGAGCAAGAGCCGGAAGAACTCCGCTCTATTCATGACGCTCTTGTCATGGGAATTAAGGACTATACTGCCAAATGTTCATTTACTTCTGCTGTTCTTGGCTCATCAGGGGGAATTGACTCGGCCTTAACAGCGGTGCTGGCATGCAGGGCGCTGGGGCCGGAAAATGTATTAACTGTTGCCCTGCCGTCACCTTACAGTTCAGACGCATCATTGGAGGATGCCCGGCAGTTGGCCCACAATCTCGGCTGCCATTTTGAAACCATTCCAATCAATGATCTCTTTAAAACGTTTACATCCAGTCTGGGATCACTGTTTGCCGGCAGAGAAGAAGATCTCACCGAGCAAAATATCCAGGCTCGGATACGAGGCAACCTGTTGATGGCCCTATCCAACAAGTTTGGTCATATCCTGTTGACAACGGGTAATAAAAGTGAAATGGCTGTTGGCTACTGTACCCTGTATGGGGATATGAGTGGTGGACTTGCGGTTATTTCCGATGTGCCCAAGCAACTGGTCTATGAGTTGTCAAATTTCATCAACAGAGAACAGGAGATAATACCGGATCGGATTATCACAAAAGCACCAACGGCTGAACTCAAGCCGGACCAGTGCGATCAGGACGACTTGCCACCCTATGAAATTCTTGATCAGATTCTTGAACTTCATATGGAGCAGGACCACAGTCTCAAAGAAATCGTTACCCAAGGATTTGATGAATCGGTTGTGAGGGACGTGTTGAACCGTATCCGGATCAATGAATATAAACGGAAACAGGCGCCCATGGGATTGAAGGTGACTTCGAAGGCGTTTGGGTATGGACGCCGCTATCCCAATGTCCAAAATTACCGGGAATAGAGTTTGCCCAAGCACAGCATCTTTGAACGATCGCACTTTGCCGCATAGGGTTTAACTATAGCGACAAAGTACGCTTGTACAAATATGCTGCACTTGGACAAACTCTTTAAAGAAAGTTCTAAAAAATATCTAGGTTAATTGCTGGTTAATCCAGCTTACACATCCTTTAAAACGGCATCTGCAGTTCAATTGTACTGTTGATCACCATAGTCGTTTTGACTCATCAAGTTGACTAAAAAAAATTTGGCTGTTGCGAAGCCGAAGGCTGTGGAAGGTAAAGCAAAGACTCCGATCTCAGAAGACTATTGAAGTCAATAGCTTCTCTATTTTTTTCACTTTTAAATTCAAAACAAACACATCACTGGCGTTGTAGTTTAGGGTTAGGTATTGACATGAAAATAGTGTTTCACTACAAATCTTAATAGCAGGACCTTGCTAGATCATATTATTCCCACAAGACATGCAACACTAGTAGGTCAAAGTTTTGAAAAAACATAGGGAAATTACCTTTTCTTCCCGTATATCAACCCACCTCAATTTGATCTTTCTCTTACATTATCTGTCGCAGAGAACTATACGTTGACATTTCTAGACGATCGGTCTAGTAAATATGTATGCAAGCCATTCAACAAAAAAAAAGAGGCCGTCCGCCGAGCAGTGGACTCTCCCATTCTTCTACAAAAAAACGTTTGATTGACTGCGGCACAGCAATTCTTACAGAGAAAGGCTTCAACCGAACAGGCATTGATGAAATTTTAAAACAGATCAATGTGCCAAAAGGATCATTTTACCACTATTTTAAAAGCAAAGAAGACTTCGGTATGGCAGTCATTGATAATTACGCCAAATATTTTGATAAAAAGTTGAATCGTTTTTTTGACGACGAAGCGTTGACACCATTGGCTCGGCTTAACGCTTTTATCGAAGCTGCCATGGTAGGCATGGAAAAGTATCATTACGCCCGTGGCTGCCTCATCGGTAATCTTGGCCAGGAGCTATCGCAGCTGGAGGACCCTTTCCGATATCAAATTGAAGCTGTTTTTCAAGACTGGGAAAAAAAGTTAAGTCTGCTTTTCAAACACGCCCAATGTGATGGAGAGTTAGCTGATGACATCGACTGTGCTGATCTCGCATCCTTTTTCTGGATCGGCTGGGAAGGCGCAGTTCTTCGGGCAAAACTTGTAAAAAGCAAAAAACCTCTACGAATTTTTCAACAGCAGTTTTTTGAAAGAGTACACTCAGAATTTAACTAATAGTAGGAGTTCATTATGTTCAAAGCCCTTTTACTCACCAAAGCTGATGATGGATTACAGCGGAAGCTGACTATGCTTTCTGATACTGATCTTATGGAAGGCGATGTTACAGTCGGTGTTGAATACTCAACCCTCAATTACAAAGATGCTCTTGCAATCACCGACAAGGCACCCGTTGTGAGGCACTGGCCTATGGTGCCTGGTATTGATTTTGCCGGTACGGTTATTAAAAGCAATCATACCGACTGGCAGGCTGGTGACAGGGTGATTCTAAATGGCTGGGGCGTAGGTGAAGTTCACTGGGGTGGACTCGCAGAAAAAGCACGTGTAAATGGTGACTGGTTAATTAAATGTCCTGAAGATATCACAGCTAAACAAGCCATGTCTATTGGTACTGCAGGTTATACAGCCATGCTGTGTGTTTTGAAATTGCAGAAGCATGGAATTACTCCGGATAAGGGAGATGTGCTGGTTACTGGCGCCAGTGGAGGAGTCGGCAGTATTTCGACACGCATTCTTTCCAACCTTGGTTACAATGTCATCGCCTCAACGAAACCGGGAAAAGAGTCTGAGTATGTGAAGTCTCTTGGTGCAAAAGAGACAATTGACCGAGCGGAGCTTTCTGAAAAAGGAAAACCACTTGCTAAAGAGCGCTGGATAGCTGCTGTTGATTGTGTTGGTAGCCATACACTTGCTAATGTTTGCGCGAGTATGAAATATGGTGGGATTGTCGCTGCCTGTGGGCTTGCGCAAGGCATGGATTTACAAACTACCGTGGCCCCCTTCATTCTACGCGGAATCACTTTAGCTGGTGTCGACAGTGTTTATGCTCCCAAGAGTGATCGAGAAAGCGCTTGGGCACAAATTGCAGAGCACTTGGATCTTGAAACCTTAGAAACGAACACCGCTGAAATAAATCTTGATGATGCAATTCAAAAAGCAATTGAGTTGATTGAAGATAAACTTATTGGACGAGTTGTTGTGAATACTCAGCCTTGACGGTAAAAGAGGTGTTGTCTGTTTGGCTGGCGTATTTCAAGGATCACAAATTCTTGCTTATATGTGTCTAAAGGTAAAGAAAAATTGGAAAATATATGTATTTTTTCTCGATTAGATGTGATCCTTGACCGAAGGCTAGCCAGACAAATTGGCAACACCTTGTGTTAGGCTGAGCTTCCTTGGTAATAAGATAAATAAATGTAACCTCTCTCCATATGTTTCTGAAAAGAAGCTGCTACAGATACCCTTGTAACACCATCCCTATCCTGGTATTCTCACCATTTCCTGATAAATAATTCTTAAGCAAAGTTCCTTTTATAAATTAACTTTTCAACGAAATGGTCAGTAACACAAAAAATAAGCGAGATAAAAAAGCCTTTTTGAATTCGCTTTTTCTTCTCTTTATCGTGCTCACCATAGGTTGGGTCACTATACAGGAGATGTTTGTCAAGCGGCCGGAGCAGTTGTATATGACCACCAGTGGCAGAATAGATATGTGCTTGAGTTGTCATACGACTGAGAAACTTGATGCTGCCCATGATGCCAAGGTGATTGGCTGTGCCTCCTGCCACCTCGGGGATCCCCTAGCCATTGAAGAAGAAAAGGCCCATGAGGGTATGGTGCTCAACCCGGGTGATTTACGGGTTGCCCACAAAACCTGCGGGGTTGACGGTTGCCATCCCACCGATATCCAAAAGGTGAAGAACTCGTTGATGGCCACCAACAGGGGTATTTTGGGGACACTGCTATACTACTGGGGGGAAAGTGACAGCCAGGATACGGAGCTGACCGTAGAGAAGTTGCTGGAGACTGGGCAGAATTCCCTGGCCCTCGATTATTACCGGAAACTCTGTGCCACCTGTCATCTCTGGAAACAGAAAAATGATCTACCTGATGCTCCGGCTTTTTTTAACGAGAAAGGTGGCGGCTGTTCAAGTTGCCATTTTGTGCTGCCTGGAGGTGTGAAGGGGAAAAAGGTCACCGAGTCGGGTGATGACAGCGAGGAAGAAGAACAGGAAAAGATAAAGAAGCCCCATCCTCTCATCATAAAAAAAGTTCCAGAAGAAAACTGTGTCAGGTGCCATAATCGCTCCGGCAGGATTGGCCTGTCATATATGGGTGTTTTTGAGTCGGAAGGATATGGAACACCTTTTGAGCAGGGAGGGCTTTCTAAAAAGCAGTTGCCCGGAGACCGTTTTTACCTCGAAATTGCCGAGGATGTTCATCATAAAAAAGGTCTTGCCTGCATCGACTGTCATACCCGGGATGAGGTGATGGGTGATGGCACAAGCTATGCTCATTACGAAGAGCAGATGGAAATATCCTGTATCATGTGCCACTCCGATCAGCCGGGAATAACTGATAAAAAACAGAAAGTTGAGTCTATAATAAAAAAGGATGGCAACAATTTTTTAATCGGCAAGCTGGATGGTAAAGACTATCCGCTTCTACCACCCAAACCGGGTGTTTGTGATTTTAAGTCTCATGAACGGGTCGGTTGTGAGGCCTGTCATTCAACATGGGTCCCTCAATGTTATGGCTGTCATGTCAGGCAGGATAAAACGAAAAAAGACCTGGATAAATTGACCCTGCAGGAGACCACAGGACAGTGGGAAGAAAAACGCTCCTATATTCGATACGAAAAACCGATGATGGGAGTCTGGAAGGATGAAGTGGTCATAGTCACTCCCGGTTGCCAGGATATTGTTACCCTGGTTGATGAAACAGGGAAGAAGAGTGGTGGTTTTAATCGATTGACCATGGCAGCCATTAATCCCCACACAACTCAGGAGAAGGGGCGGTCATGTGTTGATTGTCACGCTTCAACCAAAACAGTGGGATTAGGAGAGGGGAGGCTTGAGCGTAAAGAAGGTAAGCTTGTCTTTTATCCTCAGGCAGGTGGTGTTGAGACATCCAACGGAACAACCGTATCCTTAGACGGTTATGTCACAATTGATGGTAAGCCGCTTCAACACTCTTCCAGACCGGATCTGCGTCCCTTTAACGGTGAGGAATTAAACAAGATCCTGCGGGTGGGGGAATGTGTTGTCTGTCATGACCGTTATGACGACCCTGTCTGGAAAACATATTCCCTTGACACAAAGTGTAAAAGGAGACCGATATCGGCAGAGTAACAGGTAATCTTCATGGCCTGAAGACAAATGAAATGAAGGCGCTGAAAAGGTTGTCTTCCAGAAAGGTTCCACGGGACAAAGTGATTTCTCCTGAGATGGCTAGGACCCTCAGCGAACTCTCATTTCAGTTTAACCGACAGATCGGTGTGCTGATTCATCGTTCCGGCAAGGTAGAGATGGTTATTGTTGGTGATTATAATGGTATTATGATACCCAACCTGGGCAATGTCCGAACTGCAGGAGGCCGCCTCAAAGGATTGCGTCTGATTCATACCCATCTTTCAGGGGAAGAGATCAGTGACGAAGATTTGATGGATCTTCTGTTTCTCCGTCTTGATCTTCTTGCCGCGCTCAAAGTGAACAGTGATGGCTTGCCTGACTCTCTGCACTCGGTCCATCTGCTCCCCAGTCGTGAAAATGGGGAAAAGTGGGGTTTTCTCTCACCAGTTCATCCGGCTGATCAAGAAGAATCGTGTGAAGAGCTGATTGGTGCTCTGGAGGCTGAGTTCACTCAGATTTCTGGTGGCCGCAAAGTTAAAAAGAACCAGGATCGGGCTTTGTTAGTGAGTGTTTCCATGCAGCCCAAGGTTCTGGCCCAGGAGCACCTGTCCGAGTTGGTTGAACTCGCCCGTTCCGATGATATTCTTGTCCTGGATTCAGTTCTTCAACGTCGCAGAAAAGTGAATCCTCGCTTGCTTATCGGTAAGGGGAAACTCAGTGATATAATGATTCGGGCGCTTCAGCTCGATGCCAATCTGCTCATTTTTAATCAGGAATTGAATCCGTCCCAAATGCGATCAATAACCAATTTTACCGATCTCAGGGTTATTGATCGTACTCAGCTTATCTTGGATATTTTTGCCCACAGGGCCATGAGCAGAGAGGGAAAGCTTCAGGTAGAGATGGCACAGCTTAAATATATGCTGCCCCATCTCTCACTGCGTGACGATGCTCTGTCCAGATTGACCGGCGGGATCGGCGCGCGGGGACCGGGTGAGACCAAACTTGAGATCGATCGACGGCGGATCAATGACCGTCTTGCCAATTTGGCAAAGCAGTTGAAAAAGGTCAGCAAACAGCGCTATCGAAGGCGATCACAACGCCGCAAAAAGGATTTACCCGTTTTATCACTGGTTGGTTACACCAATGCCGGCAAATCGACTCTTCTCAATAGTTTGACCAATTCATCGATTATGGCGGAAGATAAACTGTTTGCCACACTAGATCCGACCAGCCGGCGGTTGCGCTTTCCTGAAGATCGTGAGGTGATCATTACCGACACGGTTGGGTTTATCAGAAAGTTGCCGGACGAGTTACTTAAGGCGTTTAAAGCAACCCTTGAAGAGTTACGGGAGGCGGATATTCTGCTCCATGTGATTGATTGTTCAAATCCGGCATACAAGGAACAGGCGAATATTGTTGAAGAGATTCTGTTACAGCTCGACCTTGGTAATATCCCTTGTCTGAAGGTGTATAACAAAATCGATAAAGTCCAGGATGACAGTCTGCTGCCGAAGCAAACAGATAACAACACAATATTTATAAGTGCCTTGGACCCTTCAACATTCCCACCGCTCTTGCGACGGTCGCAGGAACTTATCGGTAAGATGGTAAACCAGAGCGCAAGCTACTGAATGTACTATACGCTCAGGACCTCAAATAGAAACCGAGATCTTTTTCAAATTGCTGGTCATCAAGAAATGCGCAGCCGATAAAATTGTTGTTTACTGAGATGATCTTTACTTTTTTATCTAGTTTGGACTGTTTAGGATTATCCAGAGTGAACTCTATTCGCGCATATTGACCAACCTGGATAGCATGGATTCCGGAAACAGAAAAGCCGACTCCGGTTCGGGAGAGGTTTTTTACGGTCATCAGGCCTGCTCCATCGGCCGGAGGGCGAAGCTGATATGTTCCGGTGAGGGAGACGTCTTTTCTATACTGGAGACGGAAATCAAGCAAAATGGTGAAAATATGATCACACCTGCATCGTATTTTCAGCGGTTTTCTGTTTTGCCGATATTTTGCAACAGAGAGTTTTTTTACGAATCGGCATGCCGGACATTTAATTATGGCAATGTCGTTTTCTTTTACAAAAACTTTTTCAACATCCATGATATTTTAACAAGTTAAGTCGAAAAGATCGGAAAATGCCTAATCATAAATGATAGTAGAATATTGTTCTAGCTTTTTTTCCGTTTCTTCGTCAAGATCCCCGGCAACTTCATGAATATGATATTCATGACCGCAACCGGTGCAGCGTAGACGTACCTTCCAGCATCGTCTTAGAACTTCGAGTCGTTCTGAACATTTAGCACATTTCATCATCGGTTGTTACTTTTGCATAATTGGTGAATTGAATACGATAAAATTAACCAGCCTTCTTCAGCATTTAAATAAGCACCTTTTTGGGAAGATTAGGGTTTATGCCCTGAAATCGTTTACTCAAAGGACAAAAAACCTTATGTGAAAAAGAAAGTTGGTTGTAACAAAAAGTTTATTTCTTAGGAGAGCAATTCTTCTTTTGTGAAAATTGATTTTAGCGGGTAACCGGCTTTTGCCAATGTTTCAGTTCCTCCTTCCTGCCTCTCAACAATTGTAACCACAAGACCTACTTGAAAACCCTGCTGTTCAACCCGCTCAATCACTTTCAGCAGTGTCCCGCCTGTTGTCACAACATCTTCGACGAGGGCAACCCGACAGCCGGGTGTCATATTGCCGAGTCCTTCAATATAGTTGCCGGTTCCATGGCCTTTTGCCTCTTTTCGGACGATAAAGGCGGGAATCGGTTTTTCTTCAAGATAACTGACCAGCGAGACCGCAGTCACAAGGGGATCGGCACCCAGGGTCATGCCGCCGACCGCCTGAATTGCTTCACTTTCTTCCTCAATAAGTTCAAAAATCAATTTTCCACATAAATAGGCCCCTTCTGCAGAAAGGGTCGTCTGTTTTCCATCAACATAGAAATCGGATGTTTTACCGGATGTTAGGGTGAAGGTTCCTTTTCGGTAGGATTTATTCAATAATATTTCTTTTAATCGTTTGCGTTCACTCATCTTGTTCTCTCATAATAAGAAGGGCCTGGCCCGTTTAACTGCTAAATTTATTAGAAAATAACCGCTTTTTAGTAGGCTGAAAAGAAAAAACTCGCTTTTCATAAAAAAGAGATGGTAACCTAAGTTATTCTTTCCACTTTGATTTATAAAACAGGGAGCTATTTATGTGTGGTATTGTCGGCTATGTTGGTCCAAAAAGAGTTGTACCGATTGTACTCGAAGGTCTCCGGCGTTTAGAATATCGTGGTTATGACTCTGCCGGACTCGTCTATTTTCTGGATGGTGAATTGGTTAAACACCGATGCGAAGGAAAACTCTCCAGTCTTGAGTCTATTATTGATGAGGATTTGATTGTACCGGCTCATATTGGAATGGGACATACCCGTTGGGCGACCCATGGTGCTCCGACAACGGAAAATGCCCATCCCCACAGCGACTGTTCCGGCAGGTTGGTGGTCGTTCATAACGGTATCATAGAAAACTACCATTCCCTGCGTGAGGAACTGATCCAAAAAGGTCACACTTTTACATCGGAAACGGATACAGAAGTTCTTGCCCACCTCATCGAAGAATACCTTCAGGATGATTTAGTGCAGGCGGTTCGCCAGGCGCTGATTCGAGTTGAGGGTTCATATGCTCTGGGTGTGTTCTGGGCTGATCAGCCCGATACTCTTGTCGCCGTCCGCAACCATTCACCACTTGTTTTAGGAATCCATGAAAATGGAGGTTCTTTTATGGCTTCCGACATTCCTGCTCTTCTGCCATTTACCAAACAGGTTATTTACTTGGATGATAGAGAGCTGGCAGTCTTAAAAAAAGGTTCTTTTCAGGTATCATCGCTCTTGGGTGATGAGATTTATGAGAAGGAGGTACACCGGATCGAGTGGAATGCCGCCATGGCTGAAAAGGCAGGGTACAAACATTTTATGCTCAAAGAAATTTTCGAGCAGCCCCAGGCAATAACCAACACCTTGAGTGGTCGGATAAATCCGGAAACGGGAAAGGTTAACCTGCCCGAGATCGGTCTGAGTGCAGAAGAGCTGAACTCCATTGAAAGAATATATCTGGTTGCCTGTGGAACGTCCTGGCATGCTGCCCTAGTGGCAAAATATTGGATTGAGAAATGGGTTGGCATTCCGGTTGAAGTTGATATTGCCTCCGAGTTTCGCTACAGAAAATTGATCATTAATGAACAGGTCTTGACAATTTCCATTTCACAATCCGGTGAGACAGCCGATACCTTGGCCGGTATCCGTCTGGCAAAAGAGCTTGGATCGCGGGTTATTACCATTTGTAATGTTGTTGGTTCAACGATGACTCGTGAGGCCCATGGAACGGTATACACTCACGCCGGACCCGAGATAGGTGTTGCCTCAACAAAAGCATTTATTTCTCAGCTTGCCGCTCTTTTTCTCCTTACTCTTTACCTGGGGCAGAAAAGACAAACCATAGATGAACAGAAAAGAACTGAGCTGGCCCAGGGATTGATTGATATAGCCACTGTGGTAGAAGAGGAATTGCCAAGACTTAGGGCACATATCAAGGAAATGATTGAGAGTTTTTATGATTGTCGGGATTTTCTCTTTGTTGGCCGAGGATTAAACTTCCCCATCGCCCTGGAAGGCGCTTTGAAATTAAAAGAAATTTCCTATATCCATGCTGAAGGATATGCTTCCGGTGAACTCAAACATGGCCCCATTGCCTTGATCGACAAGGATATGCCGATTTTTGCTCTGACCCCCAAAGATGATGTGTATCAGAAGTCAGTCTCCAATGTAGAAGAAATCAAAGCCCGGCAGGGCAGGTTGATTCTTATTGGAACAGAGGGTGACAGTCATTTAGAAACAATCACCAGTGATGTGATTTATTTACCGGAAGTTCATCCGGAGATGAATCCTATTCTTTATACGATTCCGGCTCAACTCCTTTCCTATGAGATTGCCGATCGGCGGGGGTGTGATGTGGATCAGCCAAGAAATTTAGCCAAATCCGTAACTGTTGAGTAGAAAAACCGTCAGAGGGACTGCATATTTGCACGATCATGACCAAACGCATAGATTTTACTATAGCATTCGGTCATGTTTGTACAAATATACAGCTCTTACGCTCCTTTATCGTGTAAGTATTGTTGAGAAAAATATTGATTTTTCGGTAGTGGCGCTTGAGCAAATAAATATCCAGCACCTGAATCCAAGGAAAATATCAATAAACTGTTAACAGTCTTGTTGAGCTTCAGTGGTAATCAGGTTGTTTTTTGAGAAAATAATAAGTATCAATCGCTAAAAGTTGAATCTACAGCCCCTCTGCCTGTTTTACGGTGTATGAGAGTTATTGCACTAATTTTATATAGAAATACATGTTTGAATAGATAGAAGGTCATATGATCCGTATCGGTTTAGAAAATCTGTCAGAAAAGAAAATCATTACTTCACAGAAGCTGCGGTTTGGTCTTCTCTGTAACCAGGCTTCTGCCAATTCTGAGTATCGGCATAGCAAGGATGTTCTCTCTTCTCTTGTAGGAGATCGGCTAACCTGCCTGTTTTCACCGCAGCACGGTTTTTTTGCCGAGAAGCAGGACAATATGATCGAATCAGGTCATCGGCTCGATGAAGGTGAAATTCCCCTTTTCAGCCTGTATGGTGAAAGCCGCAGGCCGACCAGGGAAATGTTCGACCTGCTTGATGTGTTGCTGATCGATCTTGTCGATGTGGGAACCAGGGTCTATACCTTTCTCTATACAATGGCCTATTGTATGGAAGAAGCTGCCAAACTAGGTAAGAAGGTGATTGTTCTTGATCGCCCCAACCCGATCGGCGGTGAGCAGATCGAGGGAAATCTGCTGAAAGAAGATTGTGCATCATTTGTCGGATTGTACCCGTTGCCCATGCGCCACGGTCTGACATTTGGTGAATTGGCCTTGTTGATCAATGAAGAGTATAGCATTGGCGCCGATCTGGAAGTTGTTGCGATGACAGGTTGGCAGCGAACCATGTATTTTGAAGAGACATCTTTCCCATGGGTCTTTCCATCTCCTAACATGCCGACTCCTGAGACGGCGGTTGTCTACCCGGGCCAGGTCATCTGGGAAGGGACCAATATATCCGAAGGACGGGGGACGGCCTTACCCTTTGAGCTGTTTGGAGCGCCATTTATTGAGCATGGCCCTGTGCTTGAGAAATTGAAAAAAACAAATCTTCCAGGTTGTCTGTTAAGACCTCTTGTCTTTCAGCCTACTTCCGGCAAGTTTATGGGTGAGGATTGTGTCGGCTTTCAGCTACACGTTACAGATGAACGAACTTTTTTACCCTACCGTACGACGATTAGTCTTCTGCAGGCTATTGGGCTTCTCTATCCGGGCCAGTTTCAATATAAAGAGCCGCCCTATGAATATGAATTCGAACGATTGCCGATGGATCTGATCTTAGGTGATTCCTCAGTAAGGTCCAAGCTGGAGCAGGGAGTAGTTCCAGAGGAAATAGAAAAGGGCTGGGAGGAAGAACTCACCGATTTTGAACAGTTGCGTCGTAACTATTTTCTCTACGATTAATATACAATTTTTTTCTGATTACCAAGAAAGCTCAGCCTAACACAGGGTGTTGCCAATTTGTCTGGCTAGCCTTCGGTCAAGGATCACTTCTAATTGAGGTCAATACATCTATTTTTTAACTTTTCTTTACCTTTAGACCCAGTCCAGCAAGAGTTTGTGATCCTTGAAATACGCCAGCCAAACAGAAAACACCTCTTTTACCATTATGGCTGAGAATCATTGGAAATCAGGTTTTTTTTTGTGTTAATAGATCTTGGAAACAGGTGCGACAAAAAGATTTACATCGAAGATGAATACGCAAGCTGGAGGTGTATTCGCTTGTGACAAATGAGAAGAACGGGTAATATCCGCTCATTTTAGAATGATCAGATTAAATGCTTTGAAGGGAATGGTCGATGACAGAGAAAAAAGTAACACTGGCAGAGCTGGCAGAGCTTGTTGAAGGAGAACTTGTTGGTGATCCGGATAGAGTGATCAACAATCTGAACCCTATTGAGACAGCCGAGAAAGGGGACATAACCTTTTTTGTAAAAGTCAAGAGTCCTGAGGAATTACAAAAATCGAAAGCTTCAGCTGCCATTGTTCCTCTAAAACTTGAATCGGCGGATATCCCGATAATCAGGGTTCAGGACCCATACCTGGCATCGGCAAAAATCCAGAATATGTTTCTGGAAAAACCATTTGAGGCTGCTGGGGTACATGATAAAGCGTATGTCGGTGCGGATTGTTCGATACCTGATGAGATTACTGTAGGTCCAATGGTCTCCATAGGGGACCGGGTTATAATCGGAAAACGGGTCACCATTGAGCCGGGTGTTGTTATTGGCAATGATGCCGAGATCGGTGCTGATACAACAATTAAAGCCAATGCAACAATTGGTGAGAGATGCACGGTCGGACAGAGAGTCCTGATTCATGCAGGTGTTGTGCTCGGCAGCGATGGGTATGGGTTTGCCACAGACATGTATGGTTGTCATGTCAAGCGGCCCCAGCTGGGTGTCGTTATTGTTGGTGATGATGTGGAAATCGGGGCAAACTGCTGTATCGACCGAGCGACCTTCGGGGAGACCAGGATTCGATCGGGGGCAAAACTCGACAATCTGGTTCATGTTGCCCACAATGTTGATGTTGGTGAGAACAGTCTACTGGTTGCTCAGGCTGGAATTGCCGGTTCGACAACCTTAGGACGTAATGTGGTTGTCGGTGGTCAGTCAGGTATTAAAGATCACCTGCATATTGAAGACCAGGTGATGATTGCACCTCTGAGTGGAGTGCATAATAATCAGCCGAAAGGATCGATTGTCTGCGGTATTCCAGCCATTCCGCTTAAGAAGTTTAAAAAGGCGGCCATTGTGTTCAGTAAACTGCCGGACATGTACAGAGCTGTTCAGGGTTTAAAGAGACAGTTGAAGGAAATGAAAAAAGCAGATGACTGATCCGACTAGCCCGAATTTCTGTCCAAAAAGTAGAGTTTTCTTCTAAATCAAGGCGTAGATTGAAATTTTACCACAGGCATATAATTGATATCCCGAGGATGAAATTTCTCTACAACGAAGAGTTTGGAGAAAAAGGCTATTTATGGATAGGTACTGTTAATATTCAGGGGAACCTGTCGGAAGAGTGAAGAACAGAGGAGAGAAAATGAGCAGTCAAGAAATTATTGAAAATATGGATATTCTGGAGATTTTGAAATTATTGCCGCACAGATATCCGTTTGTTATGGTCGATCGAATTATTGAAGTCATTCCGGGAGAACGGGTATCTGGTCTGAAGAATGTAACCATTAATGAGCCTTTTTTTCAGGGGCATTTTCCGACAAAACCGGTAATGCCTGGCGTTCTCATGTTGGAAGGAATGGCCCAGGTCGGTGGCATCATGGCCTATTGCATGCAGGGGGATGCGGTAAAGGATAAACTTCTTTACTTTGTCGGTATCGATAAGGCCCGCTTCAGGAAGGTTGTTACTCCAGGTGATCAGCTGATCTACAAGCTGGATTCATTTAAATCAAAGCGTAATATTATAATGATGTCGGCACGCACTTATGTTGAAGAGCAACTGGTTTGCGAAGCGGAGCTCAAGGCCAGTTTTGGTTAAATATTCAGGGTATGGCAATATGACTATAGATAAACGAGCAGCAGTTGATAAAGATGCCCAGGTAGACCCGTCTGCAAGTGTCGGCCCTTTTGCTGTCATTGGCGCCGGGGTTACAATAGGTGCTGAGACTGAAGTTCAGGCCCATTGTGTGATTTCCGGTCCGACTACAATTGGTGAAAAGAATGTTATCGGTTCATTCAGTACTCTTGGAGGAGATCCCCAGGATATCAGTTATAAAGGGGAGCCTACTGAGCTGATTATCGGCAATAATAATAAGATTAGAGAGTATGTCTCTATACACAGGGGAACAGTTAACGGGTTGGGAAAAACAACCATCGGCGATAATAATATGATTATGGGTTATAGCCATATAGCTCATGATTGCCAGATCGGCAATCATATTGTACTGACCAATCTCTCCACCCTGGCAGGGCATATAGAAGTTCGTGACAGGGCGTATATCAGCGGTATGGTAGGTCTCCACCAGTTTTGCCGTGTAGGAGAATATTCTTTTATTGGCGGTATGTCCGGTATTGGTCGTGATGTTCCCCCATATGTCATTGTTACCGGAATCAGGAGCAGGGTTCGGGTCACGGGTTTGAACAAAATCGGATTAAAAAGAAACGGGTTTAAAAAAGAGACTATTAAAAGAATCGATTCTGTATTTCGTATTCTCTATCGATCTGATGATTTACTGTACCGGGATGCATTAGCCAAGGCAAAAGAGGCGGCAATTGGCTGTAGTGAAGCGGAGCTTTTTGTTCAATTTTTCGAAGATTCCAAGCGGGGTGTTATCCGTACTGTTGAAGGCTAAGTGCGCGACTCAAAGCAATCAACTAGTAGTTGAATAGCAAAACAAACAGTTATGGCTGTAAATCCGGAAAATATAGGGATTATTGCAGGTTCTGGTCAATTTCCTCTCCTGTTTATTGAGGCTGCCCGTGAGGCTGGCAGACGAGTGGTTGTTGTCGCAATTAAAGGTGAGACATCGGAACAGGTTGCCGAGGCGGCTGATGCTGTTCGATGGATCAAGCTCGGTCAACTTGGAAAACTGATTAAATTTTTTCATAGTGAATCCGTTGGAGAGGCGGTCTTTTTAGGAGCAATAAATAAGACTAGAATCTTCCGGGATGTTCTGCCGGACTTCAAGGCGATTTCCCTCTGGAATAAGATTGATTCGAAACAGGATGATGCCATTCTGCGTGCTGCTGCCGGTGCGCTTGAAGAAGAGAATATTCATATTCGTGAATCAACTCTCTATCTGGGTCATCTTCTGTTTCCCCAAGGTGTATTGACCAAAAAAAGACCTTCTGCTGACCAGATAAAAGATATCGAGTTTGGTTGGAAGAACGCCAGAGCCATCGGCAGTCTAGATATAGGCCAATGTGTTGTTGTGAGAAACTGTTCAGTGGTTGCAGTGGAGGCCATTGAGGGTACTGATGCGACCATTAAGCGGGGTGGCCTGCTTGCCAAAGAAAAAGCGGTAGTGGTCAAAGTCAAAAAGCCGGGACAGGATTTTCGCTTCGATCTGCCGGCAACAGGGCTGAAAACCATTGAGAGCTTAAAAAGTGTTAACGGCAGTGTGCTGGCTGTGGAAGCAGGTCAGGCACTACTCTTTGATAGTGAACGTGTCATCAGCCAGGCAGACAAATACGGAATTATCATTGTCGGCATTACGGAAAAAAAGGATGGCAGTCTGGAATTCTAATTGATTATGCAAGCGATGATCTTAGCGGCCGGTTTTGGAACCCGGTTGCTGCCCTATACAACCATCCGACCAAAACCTCTCTTTCCTCTCCTTAACCAGCCGCTATTACTTTTAACAATTAAGCGATTGCAGCGATTCGGCTGTGATCCCATCGTGGTAAATTGCCACCACCTGGCCGACCAGATAATAGGAGCACTGTCGGGAATTGACGGGGTGAGAGTTATCCGGGAAGAAACAATTCTGGGAACCGGCGGCGGTCTTCGATCAGCAGCACATTTTTTCCGTCCCGGCCCGGTGCTGGTGACCAACGGAGATATTTACCACACTGTCGATTACGGCGCATTTTTTCGTTTTCATCAGCGTTGTGGAACTGAAGTCAGCCTGGCCATGCATGATCAACCACGCTTTAATTGCGTAGAGGTGTGGGCTGACAAGGTTATCTCGTTTGGCAACGGTTCATCAACACCCCTTTTAGCTTTTACAGGCCTTCATGTGATCGAAAGGGACCTTCTGTTTGACATTGAGAAAGACCAGTTTTCCTCCATTATCTATCTTTACAAACAAATGCTTAACCAGGACCGGATCATTTCGTCTATGCGAGTTGATGGGGAGTACTGGACCGATATGGGAACAGTGGAAGATTATCTCGGTCTCCATGGAGAGTTATTGGGCGGTAAAGTAAAACCCTGGCAGGAATTTGAATCTTTTGACCCTTCAACCGCCTTTTTCTCCAAAGACGCAAAAATCGGCTCAAACATCACTACAAAGGACTGGGCCTGTGTCGGTAAAGCAACGATAGGACAAGATGTTGTTCTTAAACGTTCAGTTATCTGGGATGGGGCTGTCGTTGCTGATGGACAGGTGATACAAGATACTCTTGTTGCC
Organism: uncultured Desulfocapsaceae bacterium; assembly: GCA_964565605.1. Classification (GTDB taxonomy): domain Bacteria; phylum Desulfobacterota; class Desulfobulbia; order Desulfobulbales; family Desulfocapsaceae; genus CAZLGM01. The sequence goes on from CAZMFP010000011.1 coordinate 66,759, forward strand.
CCACAGTAAATGGGGTGAAGTTTCCAGGAACTTGGTCCAGGGATTTACTCATACTCCAGAGTAACACCTGTTAGGCACACCCGTGCAGGATTAAAACATGAAGAGTAATGAGAGCATGAACATGCTGGTATCGTTGTCAATTCCGGCTATGTCGTTGTGAGTTGTCTTTTGCCCGGTGGTCTCTCTGGTAACAGTTGTATCTCCTCTGGTGGTAAAATATTTTGTCAGCTGAAATCGTCCCGCCAAAGCAAAATGTTTGGTGAATTTATAGGTTGCCCCGAAATTAAAGTAAATCATGGTTGCCGGATCAAATTCTCTCTCGTATACGAGATTTCGGAGATGATGGTGGTCGGTATCCGAGGCGGAAGAAAAAGCTGAGAAACAAAAACGACCGTCCAAAACCATAGGATCTAAATCGAATTGAAAGCCGAGTCCCACATATGGTGTCTGGAATGTCTGTTCGTAGGTGACACCGAGGAGACCATCGCTGAAAGTACCTATACTGTTTCTGAAGCCGCCAATTGAGTAGATGAATTCTCCGCCTCTTGCTTCCCATTCCCAGCTGTCCTGTTTGTAGCCAAGAATGGCGCTGAGTGAACTTTTTTCTTTTTGAAAGAAAATAAACTCGGCATTGATGTCAAACATGATCCCGCTGGTCAACTCAACATCGTCATGGTTGGACCGGTCAGACCAGGCTGTTGTGGTATATCGCCAGTCATAATCAACCAGGTCATTAGAACCGCCAGAACCGTTTAAAAAGACATCACCATTAAATTTCAGCCACCTGGCAGGCTGAATGGTGATACCACCGCCAATCATAAGAACATTGTTGAAACTCCAGATCAGCTGGCTGATCTTCGTGCTGCTGCCGCTGGGCCAGTAGACAAGTTCGTTGGCCTGTCCGTTGAGAAACCCTGCGCTCACTCGACCGGTGACGATAACAATATCTTCACTGATAGTAATTTCTGCGTTGGTTTGCCGAACATCGGCTGAAATAGTTGGGCTGGCAGCGGAAGAATATGGAGCTGAAAACAGAACAAAAAAGCAGCAGAGTACCAAACCGACGATAACGTGTTGGACCAGAGGTGGCTGAACATTATGTTGTGTGGAATGCATATTTTCCTCCTGTACAATATCTTCGCCACTTTTAAATCAACTTCTTATCGAGGCAAAATCGTTTAGTGACTTGCATGAAACAGATTTTTTAAAGTGGACTGAAACAGTAACCAACAAAGTGAGTCGAATGGATAAAGTATATCTAAGAGCTTGGGGAAACTCAAAGAGTTTTTATCTTTATCAGTACCTAATTACCAATGATTCTCAGCCGAATACGAGGTGTTGTCGATTTGTCTGGCTAGCCCGGATTTCTAACGGGTGAGACGGCTGCTTATACGAGGAACATGCGTGTAAGCTATAGTTGCCTATGCTTACACGCATAGAGACGAAGTAGAAGTGGCCGTATCGCCTCGCCTTTGGTGAACAGTTTGTAAGCAACCAGCCGTCAACTATGATTAAAAATAACCTGGCGCAATCAACATGTTATCGAGTTGCGCTCAAACTGTTCATGAGAAATTCGGGCTAGCCTTCGGTCAAGGATCACTCCTTATTGAAGGACAAAGCATATATTTTTCGACATTTCTTTATCTTTAGACACAACTTGTCAAGAATCGGTGCTCCTTGAAATACGCCAGCCAAACTGACAACACCTCTTTTACCGTCTAGGCTGAGAATTATTATCACTCAGGTATCGGTAATGAGGAAAAATCAGTTCTACAGATTAAACTGCAACTATTTTTTATCAGATAAAACAGTGGAGGAGGATATCTTGTGATGGTCTTTTCCTGTATAATAATTGATCCACGAACTGGATTCGGCAAGAGACCAGTTTTTCGGGGGCAGCAGCTCATTTTCTTTTATTGATTCATAGCTGGTATCCGGCAGCTTTTCAAATACCTTCACCCAGAAACATCTCTTCTGATTTGGATACACTTCACAATAACCGTTTATGGAGCCACCACACGGACCATTAATCATCCGTTTAGGACAGCCGGATTGTGGACAAAGATAGCCTGATTCAGAGAGGGTGCAGTCTCCGCACATGCGACAGCCAAAGAGCATTTTTTTAATAAGATGCTCTATACCATTGTATACCCGATACAGAATTGTTTTCTCTGAACAGAAAGTGGAGAAGGTTTTAAAGAGGGAAAAGAAAACACCCTTCCCAGCGAAAAATAAATTATGAACCCAATTATTTACGGAATAGGAGAGAGAGTAGGAGTTGTGAGCTTCTTTCTTCTTTTCCTTATACATGTACCATGTATTGTTAAGCGGGAAGTGAATGTCTTGAACGATATCTTTCCAGTCATCCTCGAATTGTTCAGCCTGGTCGAGTACGAATGAGACCTTGTCAAAATCGAGTTCATTGCCTCCAAGGTGGATACCGTCATAGCCGAGTCCCTTGAGGCAGCTGATCATTTTTGCTGCTCTTACCAGTCGAGCTTCTTCACCCTTGCTGCCCGCATCTTTTTCACGAATCATCGTCTCCAGTAATTTCTGGGAAAAGATGACACCGGGAACCTTCTTTTCAGCCATCTGCCTGGCAACAAAGAGGTTTGGAATAAAAACATTTGCTAGAAGAGGAGCGTCAATGGATGCACGTTTACAGAACTCAAGCAGCTCCTTGAATTTTTCAATATCATAGCCAAGTTGAGTGACAATAAAATGAGAGCCGGCTGCGATCTTTTTTTCCAGTTTGGCATATTGATATTTCTGCTCCGCCTCTGTTGTTTTAAACGGTGAAACAACGCAGCCGGTTAAAAATTCCATTGAAGGTAATTCCATGCTGCGGCCCGGAACATGCTTCTGAAGAGCAGGACGTTGCCTCAGGGAGTCGACTAAGCTGAGCAACTGGGGAGAATCCAGGTCGAAAACAGGCATGGCCTGTCCGTGAAAACCGTAGCGCGGGTAATCGCCGCCAAGGACAAGCAGGCTGTTGAGATTATGCCTGTGGAATTCAAACAGCTGGCTCTCGGCCATATTTCTATTTTTATCTTTTAATGAGAAGTGAATAAGCGGCTCAAGCCCGATGGCCTGCATTTCAAGGCCAAGAGCACCTGGAGCAAGGGCAGGATGGCCTCCCGGGTTGTCGGTGATGGATAACGCAATAATTCGGCCATCTTCTTTTGCTCTTTTGGCAAAGTTAAGCAGTCCCTCAATTTTTTTCCCGCTGGAACCTCTGCCGGGAACAAGTTCGAATGTCAGGGTGAAATCGTTCTTATCAAAAAGAGATTGCTTAAACTGTTTTGTTGATGTTGGTGAAGTCATATTTTGTTTTCGATTATCCAGAAAGCTCAGCCTGCCACGAGGTATTGTCAGTTTGCCTTTGGTCAAGGATTACTGCTCAATGGATGACAGTACATATATTTTCAAACATATTGATACCTTGAGACACATTTAAGCCCACAACCCGTGATCCTTGAAATACACCAGTGAAACCGGCAACACCTCTTTGATCGTCCAGGCTGAAAATCATTGATAATCAGGTATTTGTTTGTTTCACTTTTTTTCAATTTACTTCATATTGTAGACATGAAACAGAAAATGGAAAGGGAATTTATACAGCGGATCAAATTCCTGCTTAAAGATAGTGGACTTTTAGCTACCAGAAAAGCTGAAAATGAATTGTCGTCCCTGCAATTTGAGCAATTGACCGGAGATGGCTCCTCGAGGCGATTTGTTCGAGTCAGTGAAAAGGGTCGGGTTCTTTGTCTGGCGGCTGCGCCCGGGAAAGGTGCAGAGAGAAATATCAAGGAAGCACGTTCGGCCAGGCTGATCGGTAAACATCTGCATCGTGTAGGTGTGCCGGTTCCTGACCAGTATGGATATGATGAAGAATTTGGTATTATTCTTTTTGAAGACTTAGGAGACCTTAAGCTTCACGAACAGGTTCAGACAATCAGAAAAAACGATCAATCCCAGGATGTTAAAGAGGTTCCGTTACTCTATCGCCAGGTCATCGATCAGCTGATTAACATGCAGATCCAGGGGAGTAAAGGGTTCGATCCAGGTTGGTGTTGGGATACCACATATTATGATCTTGAGGTCATGACCAGGCGGGAGTCCGGTTATTTCTGTCGGACTTTTGTAGAAGAGCTGACTTCTCAAAAGTTACCGGCTGGGTTGGAAGAAGAATGTGTTGAGCTCGCAAGAATCTGTACAGAAGAAGAGCCCGGTTATTTTCTCCATCGTGATTTTCAGTCGAGAAATATCATGATACAAGATGGCCGAATTCGAATTATTGACTATCAAGGGGGACGTTTTGGACCGATCCAGTATGATATGGCCTCTTTGCTGATCGATCCGTATGTCGGTCTGTCCGCAGCTGTTCAGGCTGAGCTGCTCGATTATTTTGTAGGGCTTGCCGAAGAAAAAACAGGTCTTGATGGTGCCAGGCTGAAAAGATATTATCCCTATCTGGCTTTACAGAGAAATCTACAGATCATAGGTGCCTTTTCCTTTCTTGGCTATCAAAGAAACAAGCATTTCTTCAGGCAGTTTCTGTACCCATCCCTTGTCATGCTCAATGATCGCCTGTCTGAAAGCTGTTTTGTGATCTTTCCAACACTTGGTAAAATTACACAAGCATCTATTAACCTGTTACAAAGAAGTGCAAAGTTTGTTCCGATCGGTTAGATAGTCGTCATGCAAAACACAATTCATTCCATAGTCGCCCTGGTAGGCCGCCCCAATGTGGGAAAATCCACTCTGTTCAACAGGATAACCAAGTCGAGAAAAGCTCTTGTTGATCCAACTCCCGGAGTCACCCGTGACCGTCATTACGAACGGGTGCGCTGGAACAAAAAGTCCTTTATTCTTGTTGATACCGGTGGCATTGATGACAAGCAGGATGATCTGATGGTCGGTCATATCCGCAATCAGGCCATGGCAGCTATTGAGGAAGCTGATATCATTCTGTTTCTTATGGACGGCAAACAGGGGCTGACTCCGGCCGATTACGAGGTTGTTGAACTGCTGAGGAAAACCGACAAGAGTATCTTTTATGTGGTCAATAAAATTGACACTTTAGAGCAGGAAGTGGAACTGCTGTCACAGTTCTATGAATTAGGAACAAAGAGCTTATGGAGTTTGTCTGCAGAACATTCATTCGGTTTTAATACCCTGATGGATGGTCTGTGTGAGGCGGTTGAAACGGATGCTGAGCATGGTGAACTGCCGGATGACACAATAAAAATGGCCTTTTTCGGTCGCCCCAATGTGGGAAAGTCATCTATGATTAATGCTATCTTAGGTGAAGAGCGTATGGTTGTTTCCGATGTATCCGGCACAACCAGGGATTCCGTGGATACACTGCTGACGTACGGCAAGTATACGTATTTGCTTATTGATACGGCGGGAATACGACGAAAAGGAAAGACCAAAGAAAAGCTCGAAAAATTTTCTATTCTAAAAGCGCTATCGGCACTCGAACGCTGTGATATTGCCTGTGTTCTGATAGATGCGGAAGAAGGCCTTACCGAGCAGGATACCAAAGTTATCGGTTATACCCAGGACCATGGCCGAGGGCTTGTGCTTTTGATTAATAAATGGGATCTGATTCAAGATGATAAAAAGCGTCAGCAGCAGCTGATGGAAGATATCGGCAGGACCCTGCCTTTTGTCGGATTTGCCCCGATATTGACCGTTTCAGCCCTCACCGGATTCGGTATCAAACGGATCTTTCCGGTGATCGGCTCCGTTCATCGCCAATTCGGCGCGACAATCCCAACTTCAGCACTCAACAGGCTTCTCAGAGATGCACTGGAAGATCACTCACCTCCCATATATAAAAATAAACGGCTCAAATTTTATTACACTTCCCAGGTTGGCACCCGTCCGCCCACGTTTGTTGTCATGAGTAACAGCTCAAAAGGCGTTCATTTTTCCTATCAGCGTTACCTGACCAATCGGTTCCGGGATGGGCTTGGGCTGGACAAAGTGCCGGTCAGGCTCATTTTCCGCGATAAAACAGCTCAACGTAGAAGAGGAAAAAAATAGTAAACCAAAACAAACAAACTGTTCTTTTTCTCTGCACAGGAAATTCCTGTCGTTCTCAGATGGCAGAAGGGTGGGCCCGGCAACTTGGAGCAGGGAAGTGGGTTGTTCGTTCAGCCGGAGTCGAAACCCATGGTCTCAATCCATATGGTGTTCAAGTGATGTCTGAGGTCGGAATTGATATTTCAGCTCATCAATCACAGTTGATCGACGAGCTTGATATCAAACACTTTGACTATGTTATCACCGTTTGTGATAATGCGGCAGAGAATTGCCCAATCTTTCCAGGCAAGAGTAAAAAATTACACCACTCCTTTCCCGACCCGCCAAAGCTTGCAGCTTTTTATCAATCAGAGGAAGAAAAGATTCAGTGTTACCGCCGTGTACGTGATGAAATCCGGCTGTTTGTTGAGGAGTTTCTCAACAAACAGCCTAATCCGAATTTCTGATAAACCCTGTTCACTCAACATGTTGCCAGTCACAGGGTTTGTAAGTAGATGACTCGGTCGAGCCTGAAGCTGTAACCACTATCCTTGAGCGGCTTCCATCGCCTTCTTAAAGGCATCAGCAGAGTTTTCAATAACCGCATCTTCCACACAGAAGGCAAGCCTGAAGTAGCCGGGTGCCCCAAATCCACGACCTGGCACAGCAAGGATCTTCTGCTCTTGGAGCAGGGCGCAGAACTTCACGTCATCTTCTATTGGTGATTTGGGGAAGATGTAAAAGGCGCCGTCCGGTTTGTTAAATTCATATCCGGCATCTTCTAAGATCTTGCAGAACATCTCTCTGCGGCGGGCATAAATAGAACAGTCCACAGAAGCATCCTGCAGCTCGGCAACCACTCGCTGCATCAGAGCCGGCGCATTGACAAAGCCAAGGATACGGTTGGCCAGTGTCATGGCTCCCAACAACGATGCCTTTTCTTCAATATCAGGATGAACAGCGAGGTAACCGATCCGTTCACCCGGAAGGGACAGATCCTTTGAGTAGGAAGAAGCGACAATGGAATTTTTCCCTGCCTGGAAGATGGAAGGAACATCATTGTCATCAAAGACGATCTTTCGGTATGGTTCATCGGCTATGATGTAAATGGTTGTGTTATGTTTTTTTCCTTCCTCTTCAAGCAGCTCACCTAAAGCAGCAAGGGATTCGGCAGAGTAGATTCGACCGGTGGGATTGTTGGGTGAATTGATGATGATCGCTTTTGTGTTCTCAGTAATTCCATCTTTAATAGCTCCCAGATCAATATCGAAATTGGAATCGGTATTGATTACTTTTCCCACACCACCATTATTGTCGACATAAAAGTTATATTCGACAAAATAGGGGGCAAGCATAATCACCTCTTCCCCAGGGTTAAGGATCGCTTTCAAAATGACATTGAGTGCTCCTGCCGCACCGCAGGTCATCAGCATATCATTTTGATCTATGGTGACTCCCTGTTCCTGTGACATTTTAGCGGCAATGGCTTCACGAACCCAGGGATAACCGCCATTGGGCATGTAGGCATGAACACCGGGTGAATTATCGGCAGCAATTTTTTGAATCACTTCGGAAAATTTTGCAGGCGGAGGAACATCCGGGTTGCCGAGACTGAAATCAAACACATTCTCAGCACCGAACTCGGCCTTCATTTTAGCCCCCTCTTCAAACATCTTTCTGATCCAGGAGGATTTTTCAGCAAATATTTTCATTTTAGTGGAAATGGTCATGGGATTCTCCTTCGGGTAACAATTGATCTACAGAAGAGCAGTATGTTTACTGCCTGTTCATTTTTTCAAAATAGTCATAGGCCACATTGATTTCTTTCATTTTGGCCTCGGCAATTTTTTGGAATTCTTCTCCCAGGTGGCGGACCTTATCGGGATGATATTTCATCGAGAGTTTCCGATAGGCTTTCTTGATTTCAGCCTGGTCAGCGTCGGGCTCAAGCCCCAGAGTAGCGTAATGTTGCTCGGCAGTTCCGGCAGCAGTACCATAACCTGCTCCTGTTCCGGTTCTCTGCTGACCATACATATATTTTGCTTCAATGGTGCGCTGATCATAGGCGGAGATGCCTAGATAACTGGCCATGTTTCTGGCTACCTGCAGCTCATCTTCCGGTACTGTTTTTTTGGTGTAGAGAATCTGGTAAACCAGTTCAAGCAGGATCAGGCTAGGTTCATAGCCGAAAGAGGAATGAAATTCTTGAAGCAGTGTTTCGAGCGAATCAGTGGATTTCAGCGCATCCTTGATCAGCTCTTTGACCCAGAGCATCTGGGTCTGGGAGTAATTAAGATTGTACTGGAAGAACTGTCTGATGGTAGCAACTTCCTCTTTTGTCAATTCACCATCGATTTTGGCAATACGCACCAGAATCTGGACCAGCAGCCAGACAAAACGATTATGACTTTCTGTCTGAGACGCTTCATAGGAAGAAACTTTCTTCTGGAGATAATAGGAGAGTCCCCAGAAAAGAGCGACAAAGAGGAGAATGCCGGCAAGGCCGGAAAAGAGAAGGGCACCAAGAAAGTTAATAAGCCCCTGGGCTCCTCCGAAAATAAGGGCCATTAAAAGGGCAACCAGCAGGCAACCACCGCAGCCGGGCTGTTGGTGTTGTTGAAATTTCATTTTTTACTCAAACAGAGCCTCGATAAATTCATTGCCGTCGAAACTCTTCAGATCATCAATCTGCTCACCAATGCCGATAAACCTGAGTGGAATATCCAATTCTTTTCTGATGTTGATGATAATTCCTCCCTTGGCTGTTCCATCCAGTTTGGTCAAGGTGATACCAGTCACATCAACCGCTTCGCGAAACATTTTTGCCTGGGACAGGGCATTTTGGCCAGTGGTGGCATCAAGCACCAGCATGACTTCATGGGGGCCGTTCGCCACCTTCTTGGCAATGACCCTCTTTATTTTTTTCAACTCTTCCATCAAGTTCTTCTGGGTGTGCAGTCGTCCGGCTGTATCGATGAGGACCACATCATAGTTGTTGGCAACAGCGCTATCCAACCCCTCAAAAACGACCGAGGAAGGATCAGTACCCTCTTTTCTGCTGACAACATCGATATTATTCCGCTCTCCCCAGATTGAAAGCTGCTGGGCTGCCGCTGCTCTGAAGGTATCTGCTGCAACGAGTAGAACTGAATGGCCAGCCCTGGTGAATTTGCTGGCGATTTTGCCAATTGTTGTTGTCTTACCGACTCCGTTGACTCCAACAACCATAATGATAAGGGGCTCATTTTCCGGCAGGGATAACTCGTTGTTTGAATCCGAGTCTCCAAAAAAAGAGGCGATCTTTTTCTTTATCTCCTCTTTGAGCAAATTCGGATCTGTGAGTTCTTTTCGTTTTACGGAACTTCTTGCGTGATCAATCAGCTCCATTGTTGTTGCAACCCCAATGTCGGCAGTGATCAGGATTTCTTCAAGGTCGTCGAGCAGGTCCTCATCAATCTGCTTTCGGCCAAGAAACACATGATCCATCTTCTGGACAAGATTTTTCTTTGTCTTTGATAGTCCGGCGGATAAACTATGTATTACAGATTGGGACGGTTTGGGATCCTGTTCGTCTGTCTTTTTTGAGGTATCCTTCTTTTTCTTAAACCAGCCAAGCATCGAATTCTTTTATCGTTTTATGTGATCTTTTCTCTGTCCGGTTTCTCCAGCACAAAGTTGTAAGTAGTAAGGTGAAAAAATACCATACTACGGTTCGTTCAAGAGAAAAGCAATAAAAAGTAAACCGTGCGGGTATTGGGGTAGGTTTCAGGGCGGAAAAAATTTGCTTTTTGGACGATGAGCATTACTGTTGACAATACTGTTTTTCTAGAATAATGAAGCAGTCCAGTGAAACATGGAAAAACGGGTCTGCTTTTTAATTTTAATACGATTTTCTTACAGAAGTAAGAAGGAGTGCAGTCATGTCCGATTCATGTGGAAGTTCTTGCCCCAGCAGCAGCCAGTCCGGCGGCTCCTGCGGCTCTACACCAGAGGCCCAGCAGGCGGCCATAGCCCAGCAGAATAATGCTATAACCAGTTCGCTCGGTAAAATTAAAAATAAGATACTTGTGATGAGTGGCAAAGGCGGAGTGGGTAAATCCACCGTCTCAGTTAATCTTGCCCTGGCTCTTGCCAACAGGGGGCATAAGGTTGGCTTGATGGATGTGGATATTCACGGGCCGGATGTCGTCAGAATGCTCAATCTCAAGGGTGGACTCGAGCCGCCGCAGTCAGAGGGTGGCCTGGTCCCTCCGCTGATGTATAATGAGAAGCTGAAGGTTGTCTCTCTTGAGTATATGCTGCGGGATCGTGATGAAGCCATTATTTGGCGAGGTCCCCTGAAAATACAGGCCATCAGACAATTTGTTTCTGATATGGACTGGGGCGAGTTGGATTATCTGGTTATTGATGCGCCTCCGGGCACAGGTGATGAACCACTCTCAGTTGCTCAGACCGTAACCGGTGTACAGGCAGTTGTTGTCACAACCCCGCAAAAAGTTGCCCTTGCCGATGTGCGCAAATCAATCAACTTTTGTAAGACAGTCAATATGGAGATTGTTGGTGTTGTGGAGAATATGTCCGGTTTTGTCTGTCCGCACTGCAATGAGACAGTAGATATATTTAAAACCGGCGGTGGAGAGGAGATCGCCAGAGAGTTTGATCTTGCATTTTTAGGCAGGGTCCCCATGGATCCAAAAGTTGTGATTGCCGGTGATGATGGTGCTCCTTATCTCTCATCTGATGCTGACAGTCCGGCAACAAAAGCGTTTGGAGAAATTGTAACGGCTGTGGAAAATCGTCTCCCTCCGGGAAAAGTTGTTCCACCCATTCAGATGACATCTCAGGCAGCGCCTCAAATGGCTACGAATTCATCCTGCGGCTGCGGAGACACAGGCTGTGATCCGGACAAGTGTGATTGTTAAACAGTCATAGGCGCACAATCTTTGTATGGTTAACGCAGACTGCATAGGGAATACCTATTGCAGTCTGCAACCGCTGTACAAACATGGACATCTCGAACTGTTTAGTTCTCTATAATTGTAAAGTGGTCTGTTCGAAGACCATGTAACAACTCAGGTTAAGCAGGTTATTCAATTTGCTAAAGAAGGTTTAAACCAATGATTATCAAACAACTCATTGTCGGCAACATGGAAGTGTGTTGCTATATTGTCGGTTGTTCCAAAACCGGAAAAGGGGCTGTTATTGATCCGGGCGGTGATGTGGATAGAATTTTAGCTGCTGTTGAAGAAATGGGGCTGGATATTGAATACATTATTGCTACCCACGGCCATCCTGATCATGTCTGCGGAAATCGTCAGCTGAAAGAAGCCACAGGAGCAGAAATTGTTTTCCATAAAATTGAAGATGATTTCTTCAATCAACCCGATGTGAGCAGCTACTTCTCCATGCTTGGTCTTGAAGCTTCACCACCAGCCGATATAACAGTCGAAGAAGATGATATCATCAGTGTTGGTGAGGAAAAAATGCGAGTCATACATACTCCTGGCCATACCCCGGGCGGGATGTGTCTCCATAATGGCGAGGATCTCATTACCGGTGATACGCTATTTGTCGGTGGCATTGGCCGCACAGATTTTCCAGGCGGTTCCTACTCGGAACTGATTCAGGGTGTCAAGGACAAGTTGCTTGTTCTTCCTGAAGAGACAGTTGTCTGGCCGGGACATGGATATGGTGGTGTCCGCTCGACTATTGGCCAGGAAAAACGATCAAACCCCTATTTCTCATAAATAGACTCAGAAGAAACCATGCGTGAAATCGTACTGGGAACAGCGGGACATGTCGATCACGGAAAGACCAGCCTGGTCCGGGCATTAACAGGAATTGAGACCGACAGGCTTAAGGAAGAGAAAAAGCGAGGTATCACCATTGAGCTTGGCTTTGCCTATCTTGATCTCCCCGGTGGTCGTCGTGTTGGTATTGTCGATGTTCCCGGTCATGAAAAATTTATCAAAAACATGGTCGCCGGGGTCGGTGGTATAGACCTGTTGATCTTCATTATCGCAGCTGATGAAGGCATTATGCCCCAAACCCAGGAACATTTCGACATCTGTCGTTTGCTGGGTGTTAAGCAGGGCATTATCGCTCTCACCAAGATTGATCTGGTGGAAGAGGAGTGGCTGGAAATGGTGGAGGAAGAGATCCGCGACTTCTGCATAGACAGCTTTATTGAAGACGCTCCTATCATTAAAATCTCATCTACCAAAGGAACTGGTATCGATGAGCTGACCTCCTTAATTGATACTATTGTTTCAGCCTATGACTTGAAAGAGGCCTATGGTCCATTCAGGTTGCCGGTTGATCGTATTTTCGGCATGAAAGGCTTCGGTACCGTTATTACCGGAACATCCATTTCCGGTCGTACAAGGGTCGGTGATTCACTTCAATTTTATCCAAAAGAAATTGAGGCAAAGGTTCGAGGTATCCAGGTTCATGGTGCGGCTGTGGATGAGGTTGAGGCCGGTCATCGGACGGCGGTTAACTTCCAGGGTGTTGATATCGAGGATGTTGAGCGTGGTATGGTAGTAGCAACTCCCGGCTGCCTTCAGGCCAATTATATGCTCGACTGCGATCTTTTCCTGTTATCATCTCAATCAAAACCGCTAAAGCATCGATCCAGGGTGCGGGTCCATATGGGGACATCGGAAATCATGGGTCGCGTATCGCTGCTGGACCGAGATGAGTTGGCTCCAGGTGAAAATGCTCCTGTACAGCTTCTGTTGGAAAGTCCCATAGCAGTCTGGCCGCAGGATCATTATGTGATCCGCAGCTATTCACCCATGATTACCATCGGTGGTGGCACTGTTTTTGGTAATTTGTCACCAAGAAAACGAAAACGTTTAACAGAAAAGGATCGGGACTATAACCGGAACACATTTAATACCTTACGCTCAGATAACCTGCAGGCAAAGGCCTTGGTCTTTTTGCAGGAGAGTGGAACCAGGGGTCTTTCGTATGATGACCTGGCTGTTCGTTTAGGTGTTTTCGGCAAGCAGCTTGAGAAGGTTTTACAAGAGCCCATCTCGTCTAGAAAGATTGTTGTTATCGATTCTGCCGCGAGACAGGTGATGGCTGCTGATTTTGCTGATCAGATAGCCATAACCATTGAGGAGAGGCTTGCTGATTACCACAAGCAAAATCCTTTACAAATTGGTTTATCAAAAGAGGAATTACGCTCAGAAGTTGGCAGTAGAGTTGCGGACAAGGCTTTTCGCTTCAGCCTGAATGTGCTTTTGAAGAGAAAACGAGTTGTTCAGGAAGAGTCGCTTGTTCGACTTGAAAGCCATCAGGTGGCGCTGCAGGCTGATGAAAAACAGCTGCAGAAAGATCTGGAGTCCTGGTATCGGCAGAAAGGCTTGGCAACAGCAACGTTGAAAGAAACCCATGAGCAGTTTGACGATTATCCTGCCGATCTATTGAAAGAAGTTCTTTCCCTTCTCTTACGGGAAGATAAATTAGTGAAGGTCAGTGAGACGCTCTATTTTGATATGGGAATAATTTCTCAGCTCAAAAAAGATGTGACTCAATTTATCCTGCAGGAAGGGGAGATTGATGCCCCGCGCTTTAAAAACCTTACCGGTCTGACCCGAAAATACTCAATCCCGCTGCTGGAGTATTTTGATCGGATTAAACTGACGATCAGAATAGGTGATAAGAGAAAGCTCAGAAAGAGTAAGTGATCAAAGAAATAATAGCGCACTATTTTTTTCAATACCTATAAAACTCAACCGAACACGAGCTGTTGTCAATTTGTCTGGCTAGCCTTCGGTGAAGGATCACTACTCAGGAAATGGTACTATATATTTCCTAACATTTTCCTATCTTGAGACATATTTACCTCATAACTCGTGATCCTTATAAAACGCCAGCCATACTGACAACACCTCTTTTGTCGTCAAGGCTCAGAATCGTTGGTAATCAATAACTATTCTATTTATAAAGCCAGCGATTGGTTTTGAGAAGAACCGCTTAATCTGTCGTTTTTACCTTACGCTATCTGCTCTCCCCATTTAATGACCAGAATTGTCTTTGTTGATGGTTTTACCCGAAATCGGTTGTCAATCTGCAATCCAACAAGAGCTACAATTTGCCCATCTGATACAAGAACAGGATAGTTGTGACGCCTGTCTTGTGGAATCTTTTTGTCGGTGAAGTAACGGGAAATTTTCTTCCTGCCGGAACTGCCTAGAGGATAAAATTTTTCTCCTAAAAGATGAGTACGCAGCTCAAGGGGAAAAATAAGACGGTCACCATCAACCACCAGTGTTTCATCTTCCCATTTTTCAGGAGGTTTGGAGGTTTTCCACAGCTGAAAGACTTTGTTGATACTTGCTATGTCATATGACCCTGGTCCATCTATCTTCTTGGAGATGACCGGATAGTAGGTTCCACTGCCTCGAAACCGTTTTTTTCCATCGGGATAGGAGAGAATAAGGGTCTTTTCTTTTTTTATAGCTCGCAGCCCCGCTTCAAGATGGGCTTCACCATGGTCCTTCCCCTTTACAATCAAATGAAGCAATTGCTGAATCTTTCTGAAATTTGGCTTGGCTCCCAACTGTATGCAGAGCTTTTCCAGGATGCGCCGACCGATTGCCGGATCGATATCAAGAAAATCATCAATTTCAATGGATGCCCGGGGAAGGGAGCGGCCGTGCTCCTGTTGAATATGGACAACCTTTTGAAAAGAGTCTCTGGTCATTTGACCAAGAAATGAGTCTTCACTTTTTAGAATGGTGGCTGTCCGCAGTAGGGTCTGCCTGATAGATGGGTTGAAATTTTTCTCGAGGAAAGGAATCAGATCATGGCGAACCCGATTGCGCAGGAAAGAGCGATCATCGTTTGAACTGTCAATGCAGAAATCGATCTTATTCTGCTGCAGGTAGTCAATGAGTGTTTGTTTATTTTCTTGCAGCAATGGTCGAATGATCCGGCCATTTTGTATCTTCATGCCACTGAGACCGGAAAGACCGCTGCCGCGAACAAGCCGAATCAGCACCTCTTCTGCCTGATCATCGGCTGTATGGCCAACGGCTATCCACCTGGCATGATGCCGGTTTCTCAGCTCTTCCAGGGCTTCGTAGCGAATGATCCGCGCAGCCTCTTCCGTGGAGGTTTTGTGATTTTGTTTATATGCAATAACATCAACACCAATCGATTCAAAAGGAACTCCCAGTGTTTCAGCCAGTTTTGAAACCAACAGTTTTTCCTTTGTTCTTTCATCTTCAGAGCGCAGGCCGTGATCAATATAGGCGGCAACTGCAATACATTCCAGTTTCACTTGACTGAGGATATGCAGCAGGGCGACGGAGTCAGGTCCTCCTGAGACACCGACAATGATTTTATCTTGAGAGCGTAGCAGATTGTTTTTCTTTAAGGTGTCGTTAATGCGTGTGTACAGGCTCTTCACGGTTGTAGAGGAAATAGAAAGGTTTCCAGAAGGTCTTGAATTTCTGCTATATGAACGGCCATTTTTAGTACTTTTTAAGAATAAAACCAGCATAGAATATAAAATAAAAATGAACAATCTAATCTTGAGAGGAACAAAATGGTAAAGTGCATGAGATTATGAAAAGATGGTTACTCACAAATTGATTCATTCTTGAGGAGACAGACAATGAAAACACGGCAGAAAATGCTTTATGCGGCAATAGTGACATTTCTATGTATTCCGGTTCTGTTTTCGTTGGCATACGGCAAAGGAAACAGCAATAACCAGAATAAAAATGTCTATTGCTGCGCAAATGGTAATGTTGATCACATGACATCAGAGCAGTGTGCTAAAAAAGGCGGTAAACCGTTTGGGAGTAAAAGTGTTGCACTAAAGAAGTGTAACACTATCAACAATCAGGTCCAATCTTCTCAGGGAAAAAAGCAGAAACAGTCAAAACCAGCTCCTGTCCACTGTTGCGTGGAGGGAGATGTTGAAGAAATGTCTTCTAGCGATTGCAGAAAGAAAGGTGGTAAAGGCTATACAACTGCTTTGGTCGCAAAGTTGAAGTGCCGGCAAGCACAAGTGCACTGCTGTTTTGGCCAAACAATTACTGAGATGGAAGTCGACGTTTGTAGAATGAAAGGTGGAAAACCATATCAAACCAAGGCTGAGGCAAGTAGAAGATGTAAGGAACCGGATGTGGTTTGTTGCATAAAGGGAAAAGTAAAAACTGTGTCTGAAAGGGTATGCAGGGGTAATGGCGGCAAGAAGTATAAAACAGCAGCAGAGGCCAGAAGAAATTGCGGCTGGCGCTGTGATCGGGGACAAGTCAGACTTGCCGGTTTAAAAGGTGAGGCTTCCGGGAAACTCAAACTCTACAAAACAAAGACGCAAGCCTTGCAGGCATGCCGAAAAATGGTTGAGAAGGGCTACTGCTGTACAAAAGAAGGCATCGTACTTAAATCCAGAAATGAATGTAAACAACCTGAACGTTTTTTCACCGCACAGAGGACTGCAGAGAAATACTGCCCTAAAAAGAATGGCAAACAGGAAACGACAGTTAAAATTTCCGATCCCGTTGAAATTTCAACAGGCTTGTCAAAGCGATTGAAAAAGATTGATGGGAAATTACCAGGACGAAAGTTTGCTGCCATAAATGGAACCGTTCTGGCTAGAGGTCGGATGAAGGGTGAAGAGCACGGCATAGTGGTTTCCCAACCCAACAGTGATGCTAACCGTTTTCCTCCTGTTCCCGGGGGACGGTTGCTGGTTCGATATTACTTTACTGATCTGTCTATTCCTTTTCCAGAACTGGTTTCTGTTACCTTGAATAATAGTGGAAACAGACGAAACTGGGAACTTGGAAGGGAGGTGCCCATCTCAGGGACGGATATTATTGTGTCGATTCCTGAAGATATTCCTCAGGAGCCCGGTTATACCGTTACTGTTCGCGCCATAGGGGAGCCCCCCGGTATTACGAGCCGGTATGGTGTCAGCGATCCATTCACCATAGCTTTTCCAACAACTGGCGGAGGAGAAACATGTGAGGACTGTCTTTTTGTGGTATCACCTAATGGAGGTGAACGTTGGCAGGAGGGAACACGCCAGACAATATCCTGGCGATACAGTGGCCATACACTGCCGGAAACGTGGGAGGTGGCAATCCTGCGAGGTGATGTGACTTATGTGACGGCAGCCAGGAGTGATACCGACTGTAATCCTGAAACGGGTGTCTGTTCAATCATCAGACCGGTATTGTTGGCTGATTCAATTAATATCGCAAACAATTGCAGAGTGAGAGTCTCTGGCGGAGGATTGTCCGACAGCAGTAATAATCCGTTTACTATATATCGACCTTCTATTGAGCTTCTTTACCCGGAAACGGATGTGAGACATGTCTTTACGTTAGGGCAGGAGGTTGCCGTAACTTGGAGAATCGTGGGTGAGTTTCCCGGTGCTGTGAGAGTCAAGTTGCTTAAGAATGGTTCTGAAGTTGAGACATTAGCCACTGTTCGATCGGACCGTATTGGCTCTCTCTGGCAGGTTGGAGGAGCACTGGATGGGGCTGATGATTGCAGCCGCTGGAGCCGGCTTGCTGGAAGCGGTTATCAGATCAGAATTGAGAGCACAGAGGAGCCAGAACAGTTCAACTCAACCAGCGATATGTTTGAGATTCGGCGGCCGCAAATGTCTATCAGTGCACCGTCTGGAGGTGAGGTGCTCCGTATTGATGAACGCTATACCATCAGGTGGGATCCAGCCGGAATCGGTGGTACAGTGAGAATTGCCATCCAATATGGAGATATGGGAAGGCCTTCAGACACAGACACATTGGCAATAAATCAGCCAAATGATGGCAGTTTTACCTGGGTTGTCGGCCAAACCGGCAGAGGAGAGAGTCGAGGTGATCATGGTGATATGGGACCCGGTGTCGGTACAATGGGCAGCCCACCTGCTCGAATCGGTTCCAGTGCCAGAATATGGATTACCTCCGAGCAGTGTGAGCGGATCTATTCGATCAGCCCTGGAAATTTTGAGGTGGTCCGCTAAAGACTAGCAGACTGTTTAGCTGTAGAGCATAAAGGAAAAAGCGATGTCTGGTCGAAATAAACCAGGCGTCGCTTTTCTTTGTCAGCATCTCAACAGGATGAGCTGTTTAAGTTTAAAGAATAACAGGCTATCGGTTGTTACTGCCAAACATCCTCGCTACGCTGTGGATTGCTAGTCAGTAACGACCAATGACTTTAATCGCGAATTTGTTTTTAGAAGCTAAAGACCTGCTGCTAATCGCTCACAACCATTGCCACTACGCAAAGCACACGTTTTACACGCGGTTGTCTACTCTTTTAAACCGTTTATCAGATCCTGTCCTGAAGACGAAGTAGAAGTCGATCATGAATGTTATCAAAGCCACCATTTGATAAAATGGCAACCACATCATCTTTTTTAAGAAGAGGCAAGAGGTGGTCAAGAATGGAGTCAGTATCGGCAAAAGACGAGGCATCAAGACCTCGTTTGCCAAGATCAGAGGCAAGACGGGCAGAAGAGAAATGATCCCTGGCAGGAACATTGTCTAATGGAACCGGTTCACGTAAAATGATGACATCGCCGCTGTCAAACGAACTGATGTACTGATTTTGAAAGATTGCCCTCCTTGATGAGTTTGTGCGCGGTTCAAAGACAACCACAAGTCTACGTCCGAGATAGCCGTTTTTTAAGGCATCCAGTGTTTCTTTTACAGCAGTTGGATGATGGGCAAAGTCATCAATTACAGTAATTCCGTCGACGACACCACGAACCTCCTGTCTTCGCTTCACACCGGTGAAATGGTGTAATCCCAAGTTAATTTCATCCGCCGACAGACCTATATGTGCCAGAAGAGCGGTAACAGCAAGGGCGTTGAGGCAGTTATGGCGGCCAGCCATTCTAACAGACATTTTCGCCCACTCCCGATCATGTTTGGTAATATCGAAGTGAGTGAAATCACCATCCGGAAGAATCGATTGGATTCGCCAACTATTCTGGGGTCCAAACCCATATCCCTGGACTTCACAGGGTGCCTCGCGAACAACATCTTGTACATTTGGATCGTCAAGGTGACAGACAATCAGACCATCTTCGGGGAACAGGGAGACAAATTTTCGAAAAGAGCATTTAATGGCATCAAGGTCGTCAAAAATATCGGCATGATCGAACTCAACGGAGGTGATGATGGCATATTTGGGGCGGTAATGCAGAAATTTTGATCCTTTATCGAAAAAAGCGGTGTCATATTCGTCACCTTCAGAGACGAAATAGGAACCGGAACCGATGCGATAATTGGCCTTGAACTCCTGGACCACCCCACCAATCATAAATGAAGGATCAAGCTTGGCGAAGTGAAGGGCAGATGCAAGAAGCGAACAGGTGGTTGTTTTCCCGTGAGTACCGGAGACAACAAGCGAAGTGCGTCCTTTGATGAAGAACTCAGCCAATGCCTGGGGAAACGAGAGGTAGGGGATATTGAGCCTGGCAAGTTCGATGGCCTCAGGGTTGTCTGACCGGATCACATTGCCCACAATTACCAGATCCGGCTTATCGGATAGATTTTCCGGGTCATACCCGGAAGCTGGGATGATACCGAGGTTTTGCAGCAGCTCAGACATGGGCGGATAAACATGAGCATCGGAGCCGGTAATGGTAAAGCCGGTCTGCTTGAGCATACCGGCAAGAGCCGCCATTCCGGTTCCGCAGATACCCATGATGTGGATTCGATTGATTGTTTTGGGAACCCGGTTCAGTTCGGGGTTGAGCGGTGAAGAGCTGATCATGAATCCTTTACATTCTTCTTTACCGTATTAAAAACCTGGGTAAAGGTATCATTAAATGATGTGGGGGTTACTCTGCCGACTTCAATAAACTTTACCACAATCTCTTTGGTGACTTTAAGTATCTGTTCGTCGGATACCGGCTTATGAACTGGTGGGTTCTGTTTCTCTTGCATGATAGTCTGAAGAATTGATTTGTATGAATTCTGTTTGGCTTCCTGCTCAATAAAAGGTCTGGGAGAAAATGAAGAACATTCTAACATGTCAGCTGTTCTGTTAACTATTTTGAAAAGCAAAAATGCCTCAGGTCCCGATTTCTTGGTGTAACCGTTATTACTGGTAAACGGATAGACGGAAAAATCAGAAGATGGGTTGCCTTTGCTTTTCAAAACGGCCTCTGCCGTTCGAAGAAGGCCAATTCAAAAAACAGCAGAGGCCGAGTCGCTGAGGATAACCGATTAAGCTATCCCCAAACATGAAACACCATTACAACAGATTCCCTTTTTTTGCCATGGAAATAGAACAGATAGCTTTGCTGATCGAGTAGTTTGAGTACTCTGCTGATTATCGCCAAAACCCAGCTTATTCTCAAGAAGGAGTGGACTGCTTGGCAGGTGAAATTCTAGAATCATGTATTGACTGAAGCAGCATCCGATAAGTCGGGAAAAGTCAGTTCAATCTGAAAGCCAATTGAACACTGGTGGCAGAATAAGAAATGTGGTGAAATCTGGCTGGAGGACAGGGGTTCGAAGCCGCGGAGAAGTGGAGTCAGAGTCCGTTGTCTGCGGTAATTGAATTGAGAAAGCTGATTGTTTAATTAGGCCTGTTTTTTTGAGGAATCACCATAGCTTGTTTAAAAAGCAAGAGTTACGAGATGATAACACCGGCATAACCGACTACCTGGCTGGTATCTCCGGACATCTCTCCCGAATCGGTGTAGCGCACTAGTTTTGCCTCGGTGGCGCCAAGCTGCAGGCAACAGAGCAGCATGACAGTGACCGGCATGATGCCGCACATGGAAATGCCATTGGTTAAAACTGTGTCATAAAGGCCCTTCGGATCAAGACCCAGCAGCTTATCAAGAGCCATGCGATCTTTTATCTGGGCGGATTCTCGGGATTCAAAGTGGCTCATGTCGTTTGAGGCAAGCAGGAGAACTTGATCATCATACTCCTTGATAGTATGGCTGATCACTCTGGCCACAGCCTCACACATTTCATAAGGAATGTGTGAGATGCAGAGTGGCACAATTTTCAGGTTTTCCTGCATCAATTGAAGAAAGGGGAGTTGCACCTCAAGGGAATGTTCATGGGCGTGAGCAGTATCGTCCTGTTCGATGGGGGAGTCGTCTGCCAGTAATTTCTCAGCAAAAGACATGTCAATTGAAACATCACCAAGCGCCATCTCCCAGGTGGAGGTGGAAAGGGCTATTGTTTTTCCCCGACCGCTGTGGTTTGGCCCGAGGATAACCACTGTCTCTGGAATAGTTACCTGTCCCAGCGTTTCACCGGCAACACCGCCTGAATAGATATAGCCGGCATGTGGTGAGACAACTCCAAGGGCTTTTTGCTTCTTCTGGGCAGCGGGTATAAGTTCATCGAGTGTGCTCCGTAAGACCGATCTGCTTCCAGGGTAAAATCGGTCGGCGACAACGGCACTTCGCTTCATGGATACACCTCCGCGCATTGTTGATGAGTTGCGTAAGACTATACCCTTAATATAACCAGTTGGAGGAGAAGATCAAAGAGGGAATTGAGCTGTCTCTAGATTAGCACAATCGATTTGGTTTTCAGGTGAGATGGTTTTGCAGGCGGAAGATATCTTGCTTCTGACTATCGAATATCAAACAGGAGATGTAGAATAACACAAGTCTGGAAGATGCCCTTTTATTTACAAGAGCCTACTTTCGATATTCTATAAGTATTGTTTGATACTCTGTAGTTTCTACTTCTTTACATCCCAACTGGTGCCATCCGGGCCATCTTTTAGTACAATGTTATTTTCAAGAAGCTGATCTCTGATACTATCGCTGCGAGCCCAGTCTTTTGCTTGCCGTGCCTCAAGTCGTTCCCTGATAAGTGATTCAATTTCACTTTCATCAATATCGAGCCCTGCAAGCAGTTTCTCCTTTTTCTTCTTCAGATAGCTCTGTGCATCTTCACTCAGCAGACCCATGATGGAGGCTAGTTTTTTAAGAAGGGCTACCGATTCTGATAAGAGTGTATGATCCTGGCTGGCTGGTTCAGAAGGAAGCTGTCTTCTTATTTTATTGAGGGTTTTCACCATATCAAAGAGAATCCCCTGGGCCTGGGCAGTATTGAAATCGTTATCCATCGCCTCCTGGAACCGCTTTTCAATGGATTCAAGCCTGTTTTGGTCTTTTTTGGAAACAACACTCAGCTTCTGATCGGGATCAGGAGAGGGTAAAGAATCGATGGAAGCCACACATTCATACAGACGATCAAGGCCGGCCATGGCATTCTGCATGGCATTCTCTGAAAAATCCAAGGGGTTACGATATTGGGTTGAGAAAATAAAAAACCGCAACACCTCCGGATGATAATGTTTGAGGATGTCACGAATAGTAAGAAAGTTATTCAAGGATTTTGACATCTTCTCATCTCGGATGGTGACAAATCCGTGATGAATCCACATGTTGACAAAGGGTTTTCCGCTGGCTCCTTCGGATTGAGCCAGTTCGTTCTCATGATGAGGGAATATAAGGTCCTTGCCGCCACCGTGGATATCAAAGGTGTCACCAAGGTATTTCCTGCTCATTGCCGAACATTCAATATGCCAGCCCGGTCGGCCTGGCCCCCAAGGTGAATCCCAGGCCGGTTCACCAGGTTTTGAACTCTTCCAGAGAACAAAGTCCATGGGGTCATTTTTATTCTCGTTGATTTCAATGCGGGCACCTGCCTGCATGTCTTCAAGATTGCGACCGGAGAGTCTGCCGTAGCCAGTAAAGCCCGCTACCCGGTAGTAGACATCTCCACCAGCAGGATAAGCAAGCCCCTTGTCGATCAGTTCCTGGATCAAATCGATCATCTCGGTGATATGTTCGGTGGCTTTTGGTTCCAGATTGGGTCGATCGACACCCAGCCCATCCATGTCGGTGTAAAATTCATCAATGAAACGACCGGCCAATTCTTCCGGGGTGGTCTGCTGTTCCTGGGCTCTTTTAATAATTTTATCGTCAATATCGGTGAAGTTCCGAATATAGGTTACCTTGTACCCTCTGTATCTCAGGTAGCGGACGATCATATCAAAGGCAAGAGTTGAACGGGCATGGCCGATGTGGCAATAATCATACGATGTGATACCACAGACATAAAGCTTGACATGGTCAGGCTCTACAGGGTTTAGTGCTTCTTTTTTACGGCTGAGTGTGTTGTAAATACGGATTGACATATTTTAGCAGGTCTAAGTCTAAAGCAATTACAGGTTATCGTCTGGTTCTTAACCTGGTAGGTTTGTATTGTTTGCATGATAAACAGTTAGTACTGTTTGTCTCGTCAGGTGCAATTGCACAAAATAATCCGAAAGGGAGAAAAAGACAAGAATGAGTCTTGAAAATGATAAAAAACGAGACTGGGCAAAAACAATAAAGGCCTGGACGCATCCACGCGTTATAACCATGCTGTTTCTTGGTTTTTCAGCCGGCATCCCCATTCTTCTTATTTTCTCGACCCTTTCAGTATGGTTGACTGAGGCCGGGGTAAAAAAATCAACAGTTACTTTTTTCAGCTGGGCAGCACTTGGGTATTCTTTTAAATTTGTCTGGGCTCCCATTGTCGATAAAATGCCGCTGCCTTTTCTAACAGCTCTGCTTGGCCGTAGAAGAAGCTGGCTACTGCTTTCTCAGCTGGCCATTATCTGCGCAATTATCTGGATGGCCTCAATTGATCCGGCATCTTCTCATCAGAGTTTGACGATTATGGCTTTTGGGGCTGTCATGCTTGGCTTTTCGTCGGCTACCCAGGATATCGTGATCGATGCATACCGGATAGAGTGTGCCGGTGAAAAATTACAGGCTCTACTCTCTTCTTCCTATATTGCAGGGTACCGCATTGCCATGATGGTTGCAGGTGCCGGTTCTCTCTATCTTGCCGCTCTTTTTGGGACCACCAGCCAACAGTATAGCTTTGAAGCCTGGCGATATGCCTATCTGATCATGGCGCTTATCATGTTGGTGGGTGTATTGACCACACTTGTCAGTCCCGAACCCGATTTGAGGAAAGAAGCCAGTGAACATGAACAGTACAACATGCTCTATTACCTCAGGTTTCTGGCTCTTTTCGCCATTTGCGCAACTGTATTTGCTCTTTGTTTCTTTTACTCGGCACAGCCTGTAGCCGGTTTGAAAAAAATAGTTCTGGAAACAACCGGAATGAATAAAAAGACAGCTGGGTTTCTCGTTGGAAGTTTCCGGCTGTTCATGGCTATTTTTCTCACTTTTCTCGCGGCCAAGACAGCAGTCTTGTTTAAGGTGGCCGATAAAAGAATGGTCCAGCAGACCTATATTGCCCCTGTGAAAGATTTTTTTGATCGATATGGTATGAAAACAGCTCTTCTGCTGTTGTGTCTGATCGGTTTTTATCGACTGTCTGATATTGTCCTGGGAGTGATCGCCAATGTTTTTTATCTTGATATTGGTTTCTCAAAGGAGGCAATAGCTGCAGTCACCAAGACATTCGGGCCGTGGATGACTATTCTTGGCGGATTTCTTGGTGGGACGCTTGCCATACGATATGGCGTATTTTGGGTTCTCTTCCTGGGAGGTTTTCTTTCATCAGCTTCTAATCTTTTGTTTATGCTGCTTGCCGGTAGCGGTTCCGGGGATATAACCCTGTTGACGATTGTTATTATTTTTGACAACCTCTCTGCTGGTATTGCCACCACCGCTTTCGTCGCTTTTCTCTCCAGCTTAACCCACATCTCATTTACAGCGGTTCAGTACGCCATTTTCTCTTCGCTGATGACCTTATTTCCAAAATTGATAGGCGGTTATTCGGGAACGATGGTTGCTGCCTGGGGATACCAGCGGTTTTTTCTCTTTACCGCAATTCTTGGGGTACCAATCCTGGTTTTGGTCTGGATGGTCAATAACCTTTTAAAGAAGGATCTTGTGAGTACCGGTGAACAGCTCAATGAATGAACTGCTTCTGTGTCCTGAACTCCAACTGTTTTCCGTCACACATCCTTGATCATTTGTTACTTACGGATTGTATGTCAGAGAATCTCAAAAATCGAACCCAATCTTTATTTTCAACTTGTCATCTTAGGTGACTGCTGAGGTTTGGCAGTAATCGGAGAATGAAAAAAGGATATAGGGTGATATTTTTATGGTAGTGGAAGGGTGCCATTTTGTGGGGGGTTGTAGTTGATAGGTATCGTTCAGGATTAAATTCCTGCCGTAAATCCAAGGCTTAAATCTCATAAGGTCCCAACTGAAAAGAAGTTCAGAAAAAAGTAGTGTGGAGATGGTACGGCTTTGGCAGTAAAAGAAGGGTTTGTTTGAAGAGACTGAAATGGAATGACAGGGAGGGGGAAAAGATGAAAAGATGCTATGATTTTTGTTGTGTTTTCAATCTTTAGAGGTCAACACGGAGTACTCTGTTTTTTTTTGAACTGTGAAGGATGAAGATTCAGGAAAACGGAAAATGAATTCGGATAGACGGAAATCAGGCGCGTATATTTCCTCTTTTAATTGTTGAATTAAAGAAATGACCCATGCAGAGTGTCGTCTCTTTATTGTGATAGGCAAATCCAACTTGATAGCCGTCTTCGTCATGAAGTTGATTACACCACCTGCTGATAGCAATGCCTTTCTGATGCTGACTGGTCTTGCTGTCTTCCAAAGAGAATTGGATTAATGAGTTCTTCATGATCGGTTCGTCGGTGACAAGACGCATCCCACCCATGGAAAAGTCAATGGTGGTTGTTTTCTGTATTTCTTTAGATACAACATTACCTGACTCATTGAGATAAACGATTGTAATTGGCTGTTTACTGTTAATCCTTGCCCGCTTTCGTTTATTGCTCACTTGGTCGTCTCCCTGCTCATCGCACTCAAGATATTGTGAACAGAGAGGATAATTGGAGGACTCGCAATACAGTCTGACATGGTCATCCAGGGGGATGTAGATACCATCCGAGCCAGCTTTTGAGCCACATTTAGATGCCTCCCAGAAGGGGCACGAAGGCTCCTTGTTGCTGTGAGGATTAGTTTTGCTCAGTTTGCTCATGCGTCGTCTTTGCAAGTTAAAGGTTCAAAAAATGTAAGACTCTCACTCTAAGGCTTGCAATATCTATACCTATGAGAGGAGATTTGCTGTAGAGGTTGGAAGGATTATTTCGGTTATTTGAGGGGAATGGAGTACTTTTTCAGTTTGTCATAAAAAGCTGTTTTGCCGATTTTAAGAGATGTGGCAGCCAGGGCAACATTACCGGTATGTTTTTTCAAAGCGGTGGAGATCACCTGTTTTTCCATTTTCGCGAGTATTTCCTTAAGAGAGAGGCCATCGGTGTTGTCCAGCAGGGAGTAAAACTCTTCCTGGGCATCACTCTCCCGAGGTGTATTAAAATGCAGATCTCTCTCAGCAATAATATTGCTTTTGGCGACAAGAACAGCGCGTTGGATAACATTCTCAAGCTCCCTGACATTGCCGGGCCAGTCGTGCTCGATGAGCCTGTTGATGATGGTTTTCGGAACAAAATTGACATCTTTATTAAAGGTCTTGCGATACCGCTGAACGAAGTGGGCCACAAGTTCGGATATATCTTCTTTTCGCTCTCTCAGCGGCGGAATAGAGAGGTTGATGATGTTGAGCCGATAATACAGGTCCAGTCGGAATCGCCCTTCCTGAACAGCTTGGGCAAGATCGGCATTAGTCGCAGCAATAATTCTTACATCGACCTTGATCGCTTTATTGCCGCCTACTCGAATAAATTCACCGTTTTGCAGGATCCGCAGTAAAGAGGCCTGCATTCGGGGGCTGATGTCTCCAATTTCATCAAGCAATAAGGTTCCGCCATCAACTACTTCAAATTTTCCTTTCTTCTGGCTTACTGCTCCAGTGAAAGCTCCCTTCTCATAGCCAAATAAGTCGCTTTCAAGAAGGGAATCGTTAATGGCATTGCAATTAATCTTAAGAAATGGTTTGTCACGCCGATCACTTGTTGTGTGAATCAGGTTAGCTATCAGTTCCTTTCCGGTACCGGATTCACCGGTGATAAGTATTGTGGCATTTGAGGTGGCCACTTGGATAGTCATTTCTCTGAGCGACTGCATGACATGGCTGGTACCGATAATGCCGGAACTTGATATTTTTGCATCAAGGTGGTGCTTAAGTGTATTCACCTGCTTGGAAAGCTGACGACGAACACGTTCACTCTCATTGAGGTCTTCAATTTTACTTGAAAGAATAGACTCAATGTTCGAATGAAAAGTTGAAAGTTCCTCTTCCCTGTTTTTCTGTTCCGTCACATCGTAAAAAATCAGCCAGTACAGCTGGTCACCACGGTAACCGACGAATGGTGCAATGGAGTACTCGATATGGACATCATTGATGGTTGCCTGTTCAAGACCAATGGAACGTGGCTTGTTGAGAGATTTACCGATAATCGCCAACAATGTAGAGTAGGTGTCTTTGAGAGCCTCTTTTTTGTTTTTTTCTTTATGATTAGAATCGATGAGGTTCTGGAAGAAAACGTCGGCATTTTTATTGCGTAGCTCGGGTTTAATACCCCGCCGCTTGCGGCGAAGATAAAGT
>CAZMFP010000012.1:0-93396 GCA_964565605.1 uncultured Desulfocapsaceae bacterium
AGACCGGGGTCAATTGGAACTTAAAACTGATGACACAGAATTTTGAATACTCCCAATATTGTTCCTGAATATATTCATGAGATAGATGAAAACTGTTAACCTGTATATAGGCAAGCTGTCCTTTGTCCTTATTTTCTCTTTTTTGACAGGATATATCTATCTCAATGCCAGAAACGATTGGTATGCCGATATCTTTCTGTTTATTTTACTTTTTTTAAGCATTACTACGATAATGAGTGGTGCGGATAAGCTGAAGCTATCAGACTTTCGACCAATATGGTTTTTCTGGGTTTATTTAGGGATAGCGATTAGTAGTTTTATCTTTCCACCATCAAAGTATTTGCATTTGAAATGGTTTATCTCTTCTTTTCTACGGATTGGTATCGCAAGCGTTATCGTTTTTGCTATTTTCAATCGTATCCATCAAGAGAAGGGGTTGGTTCGATGGCTTATTCCGACTCTTTGTTTAATTATCAGTGTTGTTGCTTATTTGGTTCACTATGATGTTTTCAGCAAGGCGGATTTTTCATCACTCACACTTTGGCCGACATTTGTTGGTGATTGGAATTACAAGGCATTTGGCTTCTTTTATGTATTCCTGGCGTGGTCGACTGTTGCAGTGATGTGGGGCAGAAGCAGGCTGGAGACCGCTTTGTCCTGCTTCCTGTTTATAAGCTCAATCTATTTACTCTTTCAATTTAATTCAGAATCCGCCCAACTTGCTGCCATAGTTGGTCTTATCGTCTTTATTCTGTCTCATATACCGATACGAAGAGGAAAGTACTGGGTATATTTGATAGTCTTTTTGTTATTTATTGTTATACCGGTGGTCTGGGTTTTATTTGGTCCCTTTGTTTCCAGGGAACCGATGGAGGTGTTCAATGATAATTCATCATTCTTGAAGCGATATTGGTCTTTGGGGGAAAGGGTTTTTATATATGAGTTTTGTACAGGTCTTGTTAGAGAAAATCCATTTCTTGGCTGGGGTTTTGGAAGCACTTTATCAATTCCACTAGCCAAAGGTGCGGTTCCTTTATGGGTCAGTTTCCCGGGCAAGCATCCCCATAATCTTCCACTACTTTTTATGATTGACCATGGGTTCTTCGGATTTTTATTTCTTACAGCTTCAACAATTTATCTATTTGATTATATCTACTCAAAGGTGGAGGGACGTAAGGAAGCCCCGGCAATTTGGGCTCTTTGTATAAGTGGTCAGGTTATTTTTTCACTGAGTTTTTCTATTTGGCACCCTGATGTAGTTTTAATATACTGCGCCTTTTTTCTTTTCCTCTTAGCGGCTTTAAGTCGTTCAAATATTATAGAAACATCAATGGTTCGTCAAAAAACAACCTACTTCATTCATTCTGTTGTACTTATATCGTTTATAAGTCACTTGATTGCCGAACACTTCTGCTGAACGTAAAAAAACTTCTTTGAACTACTTGTCAAGCAGTTCATTGACCAGTTGAACGGACTCTTTCGCTTTTTTCATTTCCACATCAACGATTGGGCTCATCTGGCTTATTCTCTGTTCTCGCTCATTCCAGCTTTTAATCATTGTTTTTGAAATACTTTCAGCACTGAGATCATCAAATTCAATCATCCAGTCATCCTGGCCGATTGAACGCATAAAACCGGCGTTTTTAGGATAAGAGTTGATAGAAACCATAGGTGTTTTAACAGAAGCACAAAAGATCAATGAATGGGTTCTTAAGCCGATGTGACTCCCTACTTGGGCGAGAACTCCGACAATATCATGATAACTGTACTTTTCATTTGTTATCACACGAACACTTGAGCGGTTTTTGATATATTGTAGACATTCCTGGGTGATTTTTAGATCCATCACCTGGGTCACAGTGAGAAGCACATCTATTCCAAGAGTTTCTATAACCTTGTCGATACTTGAAGCGATAATTTTACAAAAGTCTTCTCGTGTCAGTTTGCCTGTGTCTGACCAGTTGTCTATATACGCATTGACATTAAAACTGATTGTACCTTTGGGGTTGGTAAAGAGATTTTCGTCTCGAATAATGGTGTCTAGCTTTTTTCCTTCAGTTGGAACAGTGTTAATGGCACAATCCGCTTTGAGATGGATAGGAGGGGATTGCAGCTCAAGTTCTTCAAACAGTTCCTGTGTTTTTTTATCTCGAAGAGTAACCAGTTCGGTTGCATCAAGAACTTTTTGTAAAGCCTGCTTGCCAACCTCTGTATCTATTGGACCAACACTGGCATTATAAAAAACGATTGGAATTCGTCTTTTTTTACTCATTGGAGAAAATAGAGCAACACTCCACAGGGTATTAATCAGTGGATTATAAAATTTTCGGTCAAAAAGGGCATTGTCGGTGATCAGGACCATATCGGCCCGAGTCATACCGATATAGTTGGCAAGGCCAAAAGCTTTCAGCGATCCATGCCATGGCATCATTCCCAGTGGTCGGACATTATGATGACCAAACTGTTTTTTCACAAAGCCTGGGATGATGGTCGGTACAATGAACTCAATATCATTGCGTGTTTCAGCAAAGTCGTCGAGCAGGTTGCCAAGGATTGCAGCATCTCCCGCATTTCGTCCGGAAAAACTGCCTATAAGGGTTACTTTTTTCATCTGTTTTATAATTTATATTAGTTTTTCTTGCTTATACCAGTCAATGGTTGCAGATAAGCCTTTCTGATAATTAAATTTCGGATCCCAGCCTAAAAGATTGCGGGCTTTATCGATTGTGAACGATCGGCTTTTAGTAAAGAAATCAACTCGACGTCTGTAAATAGGAGGTTCAATATTTAAAGGGATACAAATCTTCTCACACAGTGTGCCGGCAAGTTGAAAAGGAAGGGCAGGGAGGTGGATTTTTCGAGTTGGTCTACCGAGAATATTTGCGATCATATCAACTATCTCATTTAGTCGCTTATTCTCCGGTCCGGCACCAAGAAAAACCTCGCCAATGGCAGCTTCTTTTTCTCCAGCGAGGATGAAAAGATCGGCCAGATCCTCAACATAGACCATATTAAAGAAAATGTTTCCATCACCTAA
This sequence comes from uncultured Desulfocapsaceae bacterium, assembly GCA_964565605.1. Classification (GTDB taxonomy): domain Bacteria; phylum Desulfobacterota; class Desulfobulbia; order Desulfobulbales; family Desulfocapsaceae; genus CAZLGM01. The sequence goes on from CAZMFP010000012.1 coordinate 3,038, forward strand.
AATGGGGGTGATAGATTTTTCGGCAAGTTTAAAAAGCTTCAGCAGTCGTAAATCTCCCGCTCCATATATGGGGCCAGGCCGTATTACCGAAACCGGAAAACCGGTATCTTTGCAAAACTGTAAAGCCTTTTGTTCTCCTTCAAGTTTGGTTCGTTGATAGATATCACCTGGTGAAAAACGATACTCCTCATCAGCAGGAGGATCTTCAATATGACCATGAACACCTACTGTGCTGCAGTGAACAAAACGCTTTACACCAGCGTCTACAGAGGCCTGCAGCAGGTCCAGTGTGGCTTGAATATTAACATCTCTATACACCTGATCGGCAACACCTGCTTGACGAAAGAGACCGGCAATATGATAGACTCGCTCCACACCCGCAACTGCTTCTTTAATCTTGTCTTTGTTGGTGATATCACTTTCAATAATTTCAATTTCAGAAGCATGGGGCATGGTCATCTTCGATCGGTTTCGAATAAAGGCTTTTACCTGATGTCCACTGCGAACCAGCTTCTCAGTAAGAACCGAACCTGTAAATCCTGTTGCTCCAGTTACTAGTACTTTCATTATTTTTATATATGGTAAAGTTGAAAAAATGACTTCTTTACTTACTCTTTTTACGTAGTTAAATCAAGCTTACTTCTATTTGGATCTACTGTTTAAAAAGGTTGTCGTAAAAATGGTTTAATTTTCTTTTAAACGCGTCCGGGGTGAACTCTGCATGGGCTCTTTGTTTTGCATTGTCGGCCAGATTGTCTCGTAATTGATCATTGCTCATCAATTCGATAAGTCCGTTTGCCATTGAATCAGGGGAAGGTTCAACCAGGCAGGCAATGGAATCATCAAGCACCTGCGTATGGGTCGGCATATTTGTCGCGAGTAGTGCTCTGCCCGAATCAAGGTATGAATATATCTTCATAGGTGTATTGAAGCCTTTACTTCGAGGAGAGACTAGAATAGTAGCCTGGCGCAGATAATGGTGCAAGTCTGTGACAGGCCTTCTGCCGACAAAACGAACGTTGTTTTGAATTCCAAGTTTTTCGCATTTGTCCTGATAAAGTGCAATATCTGGATCACTCCCACCGATAATAAGAAGACGAACAAATTCATTTTGTTGGATGGCTATGACAAAAGAGTCTAGCAATAAGTCAATTCCCTGATACTTCTCAAGATTGCCGACATACATAGCCCAGAGAAGCTCGTTATCAAGATGTAAATCGGCATGTTGGGGGAGCTGTTCATCTTCCTGTGGAAGGAGTGAAACGTCTTCCAATCGCTGGCAAAACACATCAGCATCATATTTTTTAACTGACTCTTCAATCGCCTTACACACCGGTAGAATACCGGCTGCTCTTTTGATCACACTTTTTTCCATATATTGAAAAAGAGGAAGGAAGGGTTTAAGAAAAAAGAATTTTTCACCAAGCTGATGGGGAAGAGAAGAATCCATATCGTAAACGAACGGCACATTGAATTTTCTTCCCAACCACGAGGCAATAAATGCTGATTCTTCAACAGCATGTATCAGATCAAATTGTTCTCTTTGCAGCAGTTTTTTGGTATTGGTATAGATAAACAGATCGTAAATGATCTTTTTCCAGGAAAAACCAGGCCTTACATCGGTTACCCAAGAAAGTTTTTTGACACGAATAACGGTACAACCGGATATGTTAACGTCTTCACCCTCCGGAAATGTTAACAGAGTAATGGTGTGTCCTGATGCTGTTAAGGTTTCCAGCAACATCTTAACCGCAATAGGTGTTCCTCTGTTTTGGAAAAATGGATGGGGGGCTAAGACTAAGATTTTCATTGAATTTCGATATTCATTCTTTTGTAGATCTCAATGACCTGTTCAACTTCCTGGGAAAGTCTATTTTCCTTCCATTTCAGTTCTTTTTCCATAATCAAACCAATACCATATAATGCATCTTTGCCTGGAAACCCGCATGTTCCAACTTCGGTTCTACGAAAAACGATATCGGTGAGGTGAAATGCCATTTCTTCTCTGATGGCGAAAAGGACCTCTGCTACAAATAGTTGAGGGTCTGAAAGGATACTCTTTTGATTTTCAGCATCTTCATTAAAAATGGTTTGAACAATCCCGGCTTGTAGACCGTATCGTGACTTGAAGAGAGGATCTGTTTTTAAGCTGCTATTGTTTTTTGAAAAACGATTATTGTTACCAATTCTACTATTCTTGTCACTCTTGAAAGGGGTGATTCTTTTTTTCTCCAGCAATCTGGCAACAGAGCAGGCGACTTCCGGAGCAGTTGTATATTTTACCCCTTTAATTGAAATGCGACCTGTTCCTTTATTTTCATTGAGGTGGTCAATAATCTCTGAATGTTTAATTAACTTCGGGGTGTTGGAGCTGTCATCTTCACTTGAATCATACACTGGCACCAGCCCAACATGGGAGAAGACAACATCGGAAGAACGTAACTTTGCCGGTGGATAAATTTGGTTCACTTCATGAATGATTTCTTCAATATCCTGGCGGTCGGTATACAACTGGGCATCGTCAAGAAAACTATGTTTATAGGTTGTGCCAATCATTGTCTTTTGGCGCCATGGCACAAAGAAGAAAAGACGTTTGTCTCGACGTATCAGGTTGTCTTTATCAGCGAACTGCTCTTGACTTTCAAGCCCTACGGCGTATTTACCGAAAAGACGACGATTGACTATCAGGTTAACCGCTTTTGCCAATTTATTCCTGCTCGAAGCCTCTGTTTGGGAATCGGTTAAATGATCAATCCAGGGTCCTGCGCAATTAATTACAACTCTACTCTTTATTGTAAATGTACTACCAGAGAGGAAATCATGAACAACTGTTTCCTGATGGGTCTCTTTCTCTGAGAAACTCTGTACTCCTAGATAATTGGCAATAGTCGCTCCATGTTGGCATGCTTTATCAAGGAGGTGAAACACCATACGTTCACTGTTTAATAAAAGAGCGTCATACCACAGCGCCGAGCCATTCAAGGATGGGTCATTTAAATCGGGGATAATTGCCAGAGTTTCTTCCTTGCTGCAAATTTCACCTCTTGGAAGATGGTTTTCTTGCTCTAAGTCTCTATTTCGATCGAAACTGATCAGATCATTGAGCAAAAGGGCAGCCCCCATGGCATATTTCCCTTTAATTCCATATCCTTTTGTCGGCATTATACATGGAAGAGGAGAGACTAAATGGGGGGCTGTTTTCATAAATTCATGCCTGGCACGAATAGATTCACGCATACGTTTGAAATCGGCATGCTGAAGATATCGCAAGCCTCCATGTAGAATCTTCAGGCTGTTAAAAGAGGTTTTTTGACAAAAATCTTCCTTTTCAACTAAAGCCGATTTAAAGCCCCTTTCAGACAACACTTTAGCCATGGCGGCACCATGAATACCACCACCGACGATTAATAGATCAAAAAACTGATCCTTGAACTTTTCTATATCTCGCTTCATCACATTCTGAAAAGGAAAACATCACAGCAGATTAGTAGCCATGATAGACTTAAAAGAAAACAGAACACACTTGAACAGTCTGCGCCACACTATAATTTCACCGAGTTGGATTGGCAAGCGGCAATTGTTCTTGTAGTGGAAATGCTCTGCAGCTCACGGCCCATGAGGATTGTTAGACGTTTCGTGATATCTCTCTAATTTTCATCAAACTTCAGCCGTTGATGTGTCATTAACAAACATCAATGAAATACTTGATTACCAATGATTCTCAGCCTTGATGGTAAAAGAGGTGTTGTCAGTTTGGCTGGCGTATTTCAAGGATCACCGATTATTGCTTAAATGTATCTAACGGTATAGAAATATGAAGAATATCTATATTGTTCTCAGCAAGGAGTGATCCTTGACCGAAGGCTAGCCAGACAAATTGACAACACCTCGTGTTAGGCTGAGCTTTATGGGTAATCAGAATGAAATATAAGCGTCCTGGACTCATCTCAGAAATGTAAACAGTGGCTCTACGCCAGAGAATATAAGGGAAAGAAAGATTGGATAATATATTGAAAGAAAAGAACTATTTTTGTTATGTCGTTGTCTGTGTCTTGTTGAGATGCAGAAATGGACGCTCAATATAGGTGTATATGAAACAAGAAACGAAGTAACTAACGCTTAATGTGGCAATAAAAAGTGGGAAACCAACGGGGTCGTACCCACTATAGTAAAAAGCTGCTTTTCTAATAACATTGAGTATGAGCGGGTGGAAAAGATAGAGGCTAAAGGACACAAGGCCGATTGTTCGTAAGGGTAGAATAGATAACAGTCGATTAAATTTAGTATCCCCAGCGGCAAGAATCGAAAATATTAAGGCACCAGCGGCTATGCCAAACCATTGAAAATATTTTTGAGCAAAAATCTGTTTACCACCCCATAAGTACTCTGTTGAGCCAAGTATGAAAAAGAGGAGTAAGGAGATTGATATCAGTGAAAAGATCACTTGGACAGTTTGTTTTTGCTTTAATTTATTTTCTAAAGGTAAATAGAACCTGTGGTAAGCGAAAGAAAATATAATACCGGCAATGAATATACCGGCAAATAGGCGTAGATGGATATGGTTCATACCAAAGAGTGAAATGACACTTCGATCAAAGACTTTGTTTGCTAGAAACATCAGGCAAATAAGTGCCAATAGGGTCGGCCAGAACCGGTTTCGAAAAAGAATGTAGTTCACAGCGACGATTGTGGGGAGCAAGAGGTAGAAAACGACTAACTGCGGCACAACCCAGAGATGGCCACTACCCTGGAGAAAGAGAAAATGTCTTATTGCATCATTGAAGCGAGTACTTAACAGGTAAATGATAATAATATAAAAATAATATGCCGGTAGAATTCTTGCTGCTCTTTTAAGAGCATACACGCTCATCAATTCTTTGGAAAAGACTCGATCAGGTTGATGTATAAATGGCCGTATTAATAGAAAACCGCTTAAAGCAAAAAAAATCCATACACCTCCGGCACCTAATCCTTTGAATAGTCCCCAAGTGTGGTCAGCAACGACCATTGTAATGGCAATGGCTCTTAGTCCATCAAGAGCATCAATGTTTTCACCAGAACTTCTTGTTTTTTTATTGATGTCGGTAATTGCGGGTAAAAGGCGAAAATTGAACTTCTGAATAACCAGGAAAAACAGAATCGATATAAGCAGCTGAGGCCCAAATAATAAAAAAGGATAAACTTTGAGAATACGACTGTTAGAGATCAGTTGAGTGTCATTATGCTTGAAGACAAGCTCGACATGATCTTTTTTTAATTCTATGGTGGATTCTTTTCCGGCAGCCCGAAAGAGCCGATAGATTTCGGAGGGAGCCAACACAACATTTTGGGCGAAATGACTTGTGATCTTTATTTTGAACAGTTTGACCGTTCCGCTGAGTTTACCGAAATCAAGCCGGAGTTTCTTTATCGGCTGGTTGCTTAATGCAAAAACAACTGCTTCCTTTTTACCTTTCTTAATTATTTTTGAAGTTTTGGCATATCTCTCATCAAAAAGAGTCTTTCTGAAACCATTATGAGAATGAAGATCGATTGTATCATCGTGGTCAAGTTCAACAATCACTTTAACAAATGAGGCTCCAGGCAGGATAATTGCGGATAAGCAAGACAGGAGGATAAACAGAAGTAAAGAAAAGGCCAATGGCGGCAGGGTGGAAGACAACAATGAAGAATTGTTGTTTTTGCAGCTTTGAGTGCCCATTCTTTTCAGCATTTGTGAAAAAACCGGATTATGATATGAATAAATTCTATTAGTTTGGTATTAGGAATTATTCTGAATTAATTGTATATGAATGATATTCTTCTGACAATACAAATAGACAAATACACATAATAAATATTTCTTCTGTAAAGTATTTTTTTGGGATGTTGCTCTTTTTATCCTAGCAAGAAGATGTCATGGACGCTAGTGACCAAATGAATATTATTTGTGTTCCATTAAAAATACTACAATCCTCTGTGTAGATTTTGTTGAAGAATCAGAGGCGTCCAGTGTAAAAACAGATGAACAATGATTCTTTGCATAGACAGTTAAACTGACAATATTTCGTGTTAGGTTGAACTTTCTAGGAAATCAGATGAATAAAAAGAGTGCAGGATACTAATTGATAATCAGCCTTGGCAGCTATGTACAGCCAGGGGAAATAAACAGCTATCCTGGGAGTGGTATTGAATTAATCAAAAAAACACTGAAAGCCGATTATTGAACAGGCAAACAAAATTCAGTTTGAATCCAATTATAGACGGTAACCTCTCTTCCTATATGATGAATTTTATTTCTAAATATCTACCACGCACCTTTCTTCAATGGGTAATGATGGTTTTTCTTGCATTGTTGCTCATATCTTTCTGGTCTGCTTTCAAAAATTTGAAGCATAATTTGAGCCATCCTCTGGAAATTACTGCTGAACAAATAAGAAGTTTTAGAAACATCAACCTTGTTTCGCAACCCGAAAGAAAAATACCGTACATTAAATTTGGTCAGTATCCTGGAGATGCAAAATTACTCATCAATTTGCCGGAAAAAGTTCGATCCGGGGTGCTTGAACTAGAAATTGACCCAACGGTAATAAGGCTTTCCAAATACAATGTTCATTTACGGGTTTTGGGAGCAAAGAAGAGAGGGGAAAAAAATTTAGCACGTTCGTTGAACATAAAAAGCAATAATTGGCTTCCTCTAAGACCTTCAAATTATGTTTATCGAATTCCTCTGTATGAGGACACTACAAAACATCAACTCATTCTACAGATTAAGTATTCCGGTCATATAAAAGGAATTCCTATAAAGTCACTTTCAATCAAACCCGCAACATTTTTTGATTTTCCCATTGGCGGGCTAATAGTCAGTATGGTTGTTGTTTTATCAGTGTTTTTACCTGGCTTCATACTTGCGGTCAGTGCGCCTCGTCTTAATGTCTTGCCACTACCCATCTCCAGTTATCTGTTTACATTGGCTATCAATTTATTTGGACTGCTTGCTGTTTCACTGTTTGATACCGCCCTGCTTTTCTGGCCAAGTGGTATTGCACTTCTTTTCATTCTTTTGTTTCTTTTCAGAGACAAAAATAGGGGATTAAGAGACTGTATACACAATACAATCAAAAAAAACAGAACTTCAGTAAATGTCTGGCTTTGCTCAACAGTGATAATCTGTGCTGGTCTGAGTTATGCCTATCCATCAGGGGTAAATAATATTCACCAGGGACATGTCACATCCGAACATACCTTTCGCGCATTTACCGCACATGATTCAATTTTTCAGTATATCAATGCAAAATCAATATTGGAAAATGACTTTGAAAAATATTACGGCAAGATTGAATTAAACCAGAGTAGTTATGGTCCGCAAGATAGAGAAATTCTACCTGGGATCGGTTATGCATCGACGATTCTGGCTATTAAAATGTTTCTTGGAAATAAACTGTCATATCAGTATTTTCCTTACGCTGTTTATTTTTTGGTCTGTCACGCTCTTCTACTTGCCATGCTTGCAGCCTGGCTTGAGTCGTATGACTTGAAAATGAGCTATGCTGTGACGTTTTTTGTCTCTACAACACCTGTTTTTTGGACTTTAGCCATGATTGGTTGGTTTAAACTTACCGGTGCAGCACTTGTATTAGCCGGTATTTTCCTCATTAAAGACAAGCCTGGACAATTAACCCGCTGGGTCATGGCAGGTATTTTGTTTGGCCTGGCTAAAAACTATCATGGTGGAAATGCCCTTATCCTGCCAATTATTACTCTTTGGCTTCTGTTTGTTACCTATAAAAGCCTGCCTAAATTGCCTGTTAAAAAGCTTTATCAATTTTTTCTCGCTCTCACCGTTCCTGCCTGTCTTGTTATCCTTCCCTGGAATATATTTGTAAAACAGGTATGGAGTGTTGGCTCACATAGATTGTTTGCCCAACATTTTTTACATAACAATTATGTGCCCGATAGTCTGTTGAAATCAATCGTTCAATTTTTTCAAAATGAGCCCCTTTTAGAACAATTACCTGTTCGTTTTGAAAGAACACTCAACATGTTACGGCCTGATGAATTTCTCAGGCTATTTTCAAGCTATGAGATTGGTCACCAGGATACCCTGGTGACCTGGTTGAAATTGTCCTCTTCATATTTTATCCCTTCTATCCTGTCCACCCTCATTATTTCCCTCTTGGTTCTACTTGCCGTAAAGAGTTGTATTCCAAAAAAGGATCGTATCCCTCTTCAATCAGACAGATGGGTGAATCAGTTTGGCTGGGTCTGTTTGATAAATACTGTTTTTCTTGCCTTCTGTTCGTATGGGTCGGTAGGAACTAAAGCCGATATTACCTGGCACTTCCCGACATTGACGATCATAGGTTTTATTGTGCATCTTGCTTTTATAAGTTGCAGGGTTCATCGCGGATGTTGGATGATCTGGTTGTGCTTTGGTCTTTTTCAATCAGCCACTCTGCTTGCATACGGTTGAGGTGAAGATCGAATCAGCAACAACTACAGTTTATTAACGTTTGGGAAATTCCGACTGAACTGGGAAGAAGAGATTAAAACAAAGAGGGTAAAAGGGGAGAGGGAATGGCACTTCGAAACTTCCAAGTTCTATCCTTTCATCGGCATCAATAAAAACAGGATCAAGTCAACCAGGAGCAGCTTGTTGTCTTGATTTTTGTCAAGAATAGTCTGGATTAATCCCAATTGCACTTATAAACAATTTGCGGCGACCATGTGTGTCCTATTCGATAATTAACGGCAAATCTGGCAACTTCCTTGAACGTTTTTTTATCTTTAGCAAATTTGGGATAGTATTTTGGACTGATGATTAAATAGTCGATGGACTGTTCTTTCATAAAGTCTTTCATTCCCTGCACATCCCAAAGCCCTTTTCTTTTCTCAAGAACCGGCCAAATTTCAGGTGAAGCCAATCCCATGACATCGAGTATCTTTCTGTTTCCAGCGAAATAAGCAACGCCTCCAATGTCATTAACAGCCATTTTGGCATTGGGTTCGATGTTTTTTGCCACCCATTTCCCCAGATCGACATAGAGAATATTGTTTGTCTTGACATCACGGGCAACCCGTTTGATCATTCCAGGGATTTGAATGTTGACCTGATAGCTGAGAGATAAGACAAGAACACCAATGGCCAGGTATTTTAATTTGATTTTGTTATAAAGGATGTACCAGCCAAGGCCGGCAGATATTGCAAAAAACGGAATGAACAGAGTGTAATACCTGTGCATTGTGTTGGCCAATTTTTGTGGCGGAGCTGCAATCGTCATGGCGATGGGCAACAGTACAAATGCTACCGGGAATAATAGCCCTAACCTTTTCGATTTCTCATTGAATGCTTTGGTAAACATTAATAAGCCAACGGGAAACAGCAGGAAGAAAAAGATATCGATTTTCGATAATAATCGAAACAATGTCGCAAATTGTTTGACGATTTGTTTGGCCAAACTGGAAATAAATAAATCAAAATTGCCGGCGGAAATGGCACCAGTCAATCCCACTTTCCTCATGGTTGCCTTTGCATAAAAGGTTGTCGGAAAAAGATGACCATTGGTCAGATAATTAAAGAGAAAATAGGGGAAAAGTGCAGCAAGCACGACACAGCACTGAATGAGAAAGGTCGATATGATCAACTGTCGTTTTTCTTTTTGTTCATGGTTGAACAGTTGCCAGGCAGTATCCAGAATAGCTAATGGAATAAGGACAAAGAGTTCGGGACGGGAAATGGCTGCAAATGCAAGAGCAATAGGAGTCCCGTATTTCCTCATGGTAGAGTCGGGTTCGCTGAAGAAATGGCAGTAGAGTACCAGCGGAACGACCAGTAATACAAGGGGGAGTTCCATACCTGATCCTAACCCCCAAACAGAGATTGGGTTATGCATAAGAATCGAGGCAGCAATAAGGCCTGCTGCAGGTGAGTTTGTAATTCTTCTGGTCACAAGGTAAGTAAACCATGCGGCGAGCAGGGCACAGAGTAATGAAGTAGCTAGACCGGTTTTTATTGGATCTCTTAAAAAGAAAAAAATCGCCGACTCAATAAGTGACCATGTGGGAGAGGTTGAAACAGCCAGGGGTTCTCCTTTATTGATGGAAAAACCATGTCCCTCGACAAGGTTGCGGGCCATTGTCATATGGATCCAGGAATCATCCATAGTGAACCCGGCTGTGCCGGCAACTTTAATCTCTTTTTGGATGAGAAGAGAGAAAACAAGACAAATGGCTGTGAAAATGAGCAGGGCATGCGTCCATTGACTGTTCAAAGCAGGTTTGATTTTTGCCACAAAAAGGTCTCTATTCATAGTGCTGTTTATAAGTTGTAACCTTTGGAGTGAAACGATTCTATATTGCTTAAAAAATCGTACTAATCAAATATTCGATAATATGGCTTGTCGACCAAAGACAGCATCTCCTTATCTCCACTGCTGTCACCATATCCATAACTTGTTTGAAAATTATCCAACTCAAACTCGTTTTTTATTCGAACGACTTTCTCATTACCATGGCAATTTTTTCCTTTTAAATGACCAGTAATTTTCCCGTCAACAACCTCAAGTTCTGAGGAAATAAGGAGTAAATTGTGAGACTTGCACCATTCAGATAACCAGTCACGAATAGAAGCTGAAACTACAACAATAACATGTCCTTGTTCTTTGTGGTAGCAAATCCTATCTAAAGCCGAGGCTTTTACGATTTGAGGAAGTTGGTTTTGTGAATACTCGTGGGCGATATCTTTGAAATTTCTGGCAGACATCCCACCAAAAAAATGAGTAAGAACTTTTTGTTTGGCCATATAGTTAGGGTAGAGGCCAAGCTTATACCCTATCAAATAATGGCTATTTATGGCGAAACCAGATAAGTATTTGGGCATTCCATGGACATATTGAATAAAATCAATAAAACTGTCTTTTGTTGTTATGGTGCCGTCAAAGTCAAAAAACGCTATTTGAGAAGATTGCAAAACAATAATTATATGGAAGTTAGATGCTCATTTTCTTGAACTGAAATTCAGGGATCAGACGAATAATCAACATAATATAACGCCACAGCGCCTTGCAGTAAATGGTGTCTTTACCTTTTTGATGAGCATTGTACACGGCTTCTGCCACATCTTCCGGCTTGGCAGTCAGTTTTTCGGGTAAGTCCAGATTTTGAGTCATCTTGGTGTAAACAAAACCAGGTTTTACTGTCAGCACCTTTATGCCACTTGCAAACAATCGATTTCTCAAACCTGATAGGTACGCGGTAAAGCCAGCCTTTGCACTACCGTAGATGTAGTTTGATTTTCTGCCACGGTCCCCAGCTACTGAGCTTATGCCGATAATAAAGCCATTTTTTTCTTTCTCAAAATTATTGGCGATTATGTTGAGCAAACTGACGCATCCCACATAATTAGACTCAATAATTCTTTGTGTCTCAGAGAAATCATTCTGTGCTTTTTCTTGATCTCCGAGATATCCAACGGCACAAACCACCCCAGTTGGTTTTGGATCTAAACTTTCAAAAAATTCTGCGTGATCTCCATATTGACAAACATCGAGATCGATTTTTTTTACCTGAACGTTGTAACGAACCTGTAAATCTTTTTCAAAATCATCAAGACGTTGCGGGTTTCTCAAGGCAAGATAAATATCGTGGTTATTTTCGGCAAATTTCCTGGCAATTGCCTGGGCCATGTCACTTTTTGCGCCTATGATCAGTAAAGGGTTCATATGTCGATTCTTTTTGATTGGAGTGATTGAAGTGTGGTGTTCAGGTTATATTGTTTTCGTATTTTCCTGAATGTATCAATATCAGGATAACCCTTCTCAAACACCGCTTTTGTCAGCCGACAATCTTTTGCTAAGTAGAATCGGCCGCCTAAGTCTACGATAATACGGTCTAATTCATATAGTAAAGGGAAAAGAGAAGGTTCGATCTTAAAATCAAGAGCCAGGGTATATCCTTCCATTGGAAAGGATAAATAATTGTCATTTTTCTTTCCCAATAGCTTCAAGACTGCCAGAAATGATCCTTTTCCGGCTCCTGCAATACTGGTTAAACATCTCTGCAGCCCTTCATAAGCCGATTCTTTCGGTAACACAAACTGATACTGGGTGAAACCTTTGGTTCCATATATACGATTCCATTTATGGATGACGTCGAGGGGGTAGAAAAAGGAATCGAAATGGACATCCTGATGACTGATACCCGAAGAGGCTTTATGGTAATAGAGCGTATTGAATGCTCTAACAGAGAACTTATTGAGAGTGAATGAAGGGAAGTTGAAGGGGATAGTCAGTCTTTTTTTTCTTTCAAGTGATAAGTTGGAGTCATTCTTATGGTCGCCAACCATAAGCAGACAGCGGCCCAATGATTCATTTTGCGCCAGGCAGTCAACCCAGGCGACAGAATAGGGATAACTTTCAAATTCTTCGAAGGCATCAAACGTTTCTTGAAGATTTTTTGTTCGAACGGTTTTTTGTTCAATATAGGCTGATTGAACTTTTTTAAGTGAAAATTTAGCGTCAAGGATAATGCCGGTTAATCCCATTCCTCCACAAGTCGCTTTAAAAAGATCAGAATGAGAAGTTTTGGAACACTCAACTATTTTTCCATCAGGCATGGCCAGCCTGAATGATATCAGGTGATCGCAAAACGTGCCTGAAACATGATGGTTCTTGCCATGAACATCAGCTGCAATTGCCCCCCCCACAGTGATCAGTTTTGTACCAGGCGTTACCGATAAGAACCAACCTTGCGGAACGAAACAGTCAAGGATTTCACTTAATAACACTCCTGCCTGGCAGTGTAGAATACCTTTTGTCTGATCAAAATGAAGAAAGCAATCACTATTTCTCATATGGAGAATACGCTTATTCAGCGCACTGTCTCCATAGCTTTTTCCGTTTCCATGGGGAATAAACTCTTCACCATTCTGTAATAGAGTCAGTATTTCAGTTTCCTCAAGATGGCTGTAAACTGAATTTTGAATGATGGGATAGTTGCCCCAGCTTGTTAAATTCATAGTTCTTCCTGACTGCTACTATCTTGTATTGTTGAAGAAATAGAGTGTGTAGCTGTCATGTTATATGAGTTGTTTAGTGGACAGAAGCATCTGTTGAAATGCTACTTCGGGTAAAACAGGACGAATTGATAATGGAGAAATAGCACATAATCATATCAACGAAATAACAGAAAACGAAATAAGCCATAACAATATTGTTGCCTGCAGGAACATATCCGTAAGAACTATTTTAGTTGGGCTTGCAGCACCTTCCCCAACGATTGTAACCTGCATATACCGCATAATTCCAAGAATAACAAAAATGGAAGTTAAGTAGAGGTTATCACCCTGTAAACGCTCTGTCACCTCGTGAGAGGTCGTGTAGAGAATATAACTCACGATTATAACAGCCGCCATTAGTGTCATTGATATGTCAACAAACTGCAGATTATAGCCGTCGATATTTTTACGTGTGGCTTTTCCTTCCTGAGAAAGAATAACATCATCTCTTCTTTTTGCTAAAGCGAGAAAAAGTGCAAGCAGAAAAGTCATAATAATGAGCCACACTGAAACCTGAACTTCAATCACAGCAGCCCCTGCCATAATTCGTAGAATAAAGCCGGTGGCAATTGTGAAAATATCAATGATCACGACCTTTTTTAACTTGAACGAATAGAAAATATTTAAAACAAAATAAAAAAGGAGTATATAGGCCAGCTCTTTGCAGAATAATAAGGCCACAACTATTGAAACAGACACCAGACAGATGCTTATTGTTAGAGCAAGAGATGGAGCGATAAGTCCACTTGCAATTGGTCTGAACTTCTTTTTTGGATGTTTTTTGTCTTCTTCGATATCGATCAGGTCATTGACAATATAGATAGAACTGGCAACCAGGGAAAATAAGAGAAAAGCTGCGAATGTATGAGTGATCCTGGAAATTGAAAAATATAAAGAGAAGAAAAGCGGGGCAAAAACAAAAAAATTCTTTATATATTGATGCACTCGTAATAGAGCAAAAAATCTTTTCATTAGATGTCTAAGAGTTGATATTCGTAAGCCTGATTCTGTAATATTCTAAAATAATACCAAAAGCGAATAATTTCAGGGATTTTACAAATTATAAAAAAATAGTAGAGTGTGCAAACTATTTATTTGAGAAATGATGATTGGGGCAGGGCTGTTCAAAGGATTTTTCAGAAATATGAAGATGTGGGTTTGTGCATCACCATCTAACCTTAGAGTGTGCTTTAAAGTATGTTGAATTCTTTAAAAGAATTGATCCAACAAATAGTTGGCCAGAGACAACTGATATTTTCGTTATCTAACCGGGAAATAGCCAGCCAATATATCGGTTCTCTCTTAGGTATAGTCTGGGCCTTTATTCATCCATTGATCATGATTCTGGTTTTCTGGTTCATTTTCAGTGTGGGATTCCGGGTTAGGCCGACAAATGATGTTCCTTTTGTGGTTTGGCTTACAGCCGGAATGGCTCCCTGGTTCTATTTCTCAACTGTGCTTACAGGTGCCACCTCTGTTGTTGTCGGTAATGCCAATTTGGTTAAAAAGACACTTTTCCCCTCAGAAATACTACCGATTGTGAAATGTATTTCCGGGCTGGTCACCCATGTTTTCTTTGTGATCATTCTAATGGCGCTTATCTTCTTGCAACAGCTTGATCTTACTTTCTACTTCTTTCAATCCATCTACTACCTTTTTTGCATGTTGGCACTGGTGTTGGGATTATCATGGCTGTTGGCTGCCTGTAATGTGTTTATCCGGGATGTTGCTCACCTTGTTGCTATAATTGTGCAAGTCGGATTCTGGGCAACGCCAATCTTTTGGGATATCAATATTATGCCCCAAAAAGTTCAACAAATACTTAAGCTCAATCCAGTTTATTATTTTGTTCAAGGGTATCGAGAATCGTTTATTTATTTCATTCCTTTTTGGAAGCACCCGTATCAGACCTTATACTTCTGGGTTGTCACACTCAGTCTTTTTATTATCGGAGCATACGTTTTTAAACGTCTTCAACCTCAATTTGCAGATGTGTTATAGGTGAACAATATGGACATCAACACACAGAGCGAACCCATTATAGAGGTTAAAGGCGTTAGTAAAGTGTTCAAACTGTACCAGAGACAGCTTGAACGAATAAAAGAGGTTGTCTCTCTGCCTTTCGGGGGTAAAAAATACCATCGTCCTTTCACAGCTCTACAAGAGGTAACGGTAGCAATCGATAAAGGAGATACTGTCGGTATAATCGGCAGAAACGGTTCGGGAAAATCGACACTTTTACAGATTATATGTGGAATTCTGCAGCCCACATCCGGTTCGGTAAGCGTACAAGGCCGAATTTCAGCCCTGTTGGAATTAGGCGCAGGATTTAATCCTGAGTTTACCGGACGTGAAAATGTGTATCTAAACGGTTCCATTCTCGGTATGAGCAGGGAAGAAATGGATAACTGCTTCGATGCCATTGCTGAATTTGCTGATATTGGTGAATTTATCGATCAGCCCGTAAAAAATTATTCAAGTGGAATGTATGTGCGGCTTGCCTTTGCAGTTGCCATCAATGTTAATCCTGACATTCTTATTGTAGACGAAGCATTATCGGTGGGAGATATCTCATTTCAGGCGAAATGTTACGCGAAATTCAGGGAATTTCAGGAGAGAGGGGTAACTATTCTTTTTGTAACCCACTCAATGGATCTCATCACCCGGTATTGTATAAATGCTCTTCTTCTTGATCATGGAAGAATAATCCAGTCCGGTACCGCTAAGGATGTGGTCGATTCATATAATAGAATGGTTGTTGGAACAACAAATGAAAAAGACGATTCAGTATCTAAATCTCCTGAAGAAATGTTGACTCGTCACATGAAAAAAAGCGAATCAACATACAGGGTGAACCCCAATGAAAATCGTTATGGCAATGGAAAAGTAGAGATTATCGATGTTGGTGTTCGCACTCTTGAAGGGGAAGAATCCTCAACCCTTATGCATAGTGAACCATATGTCTTCTGGTTTAAAGCTTACTTTCATGAGACTATTGAAAACCCAATTACAGCTTATACAATCAAAGATGTAAAGGGGTTTGATTTGAGCGGATCAAACACCTTTTTCCAGAAGATAGAAACGGGCACGGTAAACAAAGGTGAAACTATTTTGACAACCTTTGAACATCGAATGATGCTCAATCCGGGGGGATATCTGCTCTCTTTTGGTTGTGCCGGCTTTGAGGAAGAAGGTTATGTTGTGTATGATCGGCGTTATGATGTTCTCACCTTTGAGGTTGTCTCGGACCGTGGCAGTGCTGGTATTTTTGATCTGAGTTCAAAAATCACATTCAACAGGATTAATGAATAAGCAGCATGTTAGGAAAAAAACATAAGACAAAGGTTTAAGCTTTGCTTCTCCGCCTGCTCTACAGCAAGTTTAAAATATTTCAGTAATCCAGCTATATATAGGTCTGAAAATTTAACAGAAATCCTAATTTTCCGTACTTCCTTCAGTTCGGTATCATGTAGTGATATTATTTGAACGTATTGCATATTACTTAAGAGAAACAGTCTTTCTCGCCATTAACGTTGTTACGCGTCCTGTATCAGTATTCCATTACCTTCGTTTTCTCATAGCTCTTCGTAAATGTGGTTTGCTGGGAAATACTTATTACATGACTAAGTACGAAGATGTAAGGCTGGCAAATATTTTTCCATGGAGGCACTATTTCTTTTTTGGTTATAAGGAGAATCGTGATCCAGTCGCACTCTTTCAAAGCCACTGGTACTGTGAACAATATGTTAATGACCTGCCTAAGGGTACACCTGCTTTCTGTTACTATTTGTTATGGGGCCTACAGCTTGGTCATAAACCACATCCGCTAGTCTGGAGTGAATGGCCTCTTGAAGAATATACGATCTCTTCAAAGAATAGTGCTAATGAGCAAAAACCTGAATTCAATGAATTTAAAGATAAGCTACAGCCCAACCCATACTTTGATATTGACTGGTATTTGAGCCGATATACTGATGTAGAGCGAAGTGGAATGGATCCTCTAAGCCATTACCTGGAAATTGGTCAGAATAACGGCTATGAACCAAACCCAGTTTTTGATTCCTTTTGGTATCTTGAACAAAATGAAGATGTTGCCGCCTGGCCCGGAACTCCTTTTGAGCATTTTATTGCAGTAGGTGATAAAGAGGGCAGAATGCCGAGTCCGTATTTCGATTCGATATGGTATGCCACAACATATCTGAATTTTGATGATGAAAGGTTACCGCCTTTTTTGCACTACCTGATTGTCGGTACCAACTCTGATAAACATCGTCCAAACCCTTATTTTGATGAATCCTGGTACCAAAAAACATACTCACCAGACTGCTCTTCCGGTCAATGTTTTAAATATTTTCTACATGTTGGACAAGAGCAGGGACACGAACCAGGTCCACTTTTTGACAGCCGGTGGTACTGTCAGGAATACCTTGACGACTGTGACGAATTTAAAGATCCGTTTTACCATTATCTCAGGTATGGATTGCATTGCGGCAATTCCCCGGTAAGACAGCCAGATGTGCCGAGTTATAGACTGGTTAATGAAAGCACTCCTGCTCTATCGCCGGTTGCTTTTATTCAATCACAGCAGTCTTTTAAAGAGTTGCTGATAGACATAGTGCTTGTCACCTATAATTCCAGCAAATGGGTAGTTGACTGTCTTGATGCTTTATTGCCGGTTGATCAGAATGTGACTGTAACTGTCGTTGACAATAATTCTACCGACAATACGATTGATCTTGTCCGTAAATATGAGGAAAAATTTAGCCAGCTGCGGATCATAACCAATGACAAAAATGTTGGCTTTGGTGCTGCAAACAATATCGGAGCGGTTGAAGGTGCCAATCAGTATATATTTTTTCTAAATATCGACACACAGCTTAACGCAGATAATTTCATAGCTGAACTTTCAGATATTGCTCAGGATAAAGACAGCCATACAGGGGCATGGGAATTACGTCAATTACCCTACGAGCACCCCAAGTGTTATGATCCAGTTACATGGGAAACAGGTTGGTGCAGTGCGGCTGCCTTGATTGTGAGAAGAGAGGCGTTTGAGGCTGTTGGTGGTTTTGATGAAAACATCTTCATGTATTGCGAGGATGTCGACTTGAGCTGGCGACTTCGTGCCGCTGGCTGGCGTTTACGCTACTGCCCGCATTTGACCGTATTGCATCACAGTTATGATTCTCCTGGAGAGAAAAAGCCGAACGCTCACTATTATGGTACTTTAAATAATTACTATTTAAGATTGAAATTCGGAACCGATAATGATTGTTACCTTGGTAAACATTTGCTGATCAATATGCTTGGTAAAGCTCCAGACAAAGATTTTGCTGAAAAGACCAAGGAAATACAAAGGGTGATTCAATCAGTCTCGGACTCAGTGGCCCAAAAGGTAAAAACAAACAGCCAATTTGTTCCAGTCTTCAGGTCTCTAGACTATGATATTGTTCGTGAGGGTGCGTTTTACCATTGCGGTAAAATTGTAGATACAGGCAAAGTATCTATTATCATCAGGACGGTGGGGAAATTACATTTCTTGCGGGAAGCTCTCAGCTCTGCCTTGTCTCAAACCTACAAGAATATTGAAGTAATTGTTGTTGAAGATGGATCGGAGAAAGGCAAACAGTTAGTCATCGATTGTCAAGATAATAGAGTTGTTTATCACTCCATAGAAAAAAGCGGACGATGTGTGGCTGGCAACGTTGGGCTGGAGGTTGCAACCGGTTCTTATATTAATTTTCTTGATGAAGATGACCTGCTTTATGCCGATCATGTGGCCTCCCTGCTTTCTGAACTTGGAGATAATGAAAAATATGGTGCAGTATGGGGTTCTGCTTTTTGTGTTAAGACCCAGGTTAATGAGGAACACTCCCGGTACACAGAGAAAGAATACATTCTGGCTCATGTGAAAGAGCCGACGTTAAATGAACTTTTAGATATAAATCATTTCCCCATCCAGGCGGTACTGTTTCGCCGGGATTGTTATGAGGAGTTGGGTGGTTTTGATGTTAATCTTGAGCTAATGGAAGATTGGGACCTCTGGATCCGATATTTCTCCAGATTCCTGTTTAAACGGGTAAAGAAAACGACCTCCCTGTATCGGGTTCCCCATGGTGATGATGACTATACCTCACGCAAGGAAGAGCTTGAGTATTTTGAAAATATGGTGCATGAAAAGCACCTTAAGCTACGGCAGTAGTACGTAAAGTACAGTTTTTATACCGAAAGATTAATATAATGACTCCACAGAATACATATCATCTGTTCTTTGATTCGCAGTCTCCTTACTCTCTGAATGAAGAAAAAATATTTATGCGCCAAAAAGCGCAAGAGTTTGCATATTCCGATGGTGATAACGTTGAAGAGAGTCTGTTGGCTGGATTGCAGTCTGTAAAAGATGTTTCACTGGCATCTGATGAACTGCAGAGTCTCATCTGTGATTGGCCCAGTGAATACCATTTAACTCCATTACGGGCAAACCTGCTGGCGCCATTTAATCTTTCCCAAGTAAAAACGGTTTTGGAGGTTGGCTCAGGCTGTGGAGCTATAACCAGATTTTTAGGAGAACAGGGAAAGGACCTATTGGCTTTGGAAGGAAGCCGGCGTAGAGCTACTATTACCAAGGAACGCTGTCGGGAACTTGAAAATGTTTCGGTCTGTTGTGACTCTTTTGATTCCTTTGTCTGTGGAACAAAATTTGATTGTGTCACCTTAATTGGTGTTTTGGAATATAGCCCATCGTTTACACCGGGCAGTAATCCATTTATGCAAACCCTTAAAAAAGCCATTTCGCTGCTGAATGATACAGGAATCTTGATTGTTGCCATAGAGAACCTGCTTGGTCTTAAATACTTTAACGGTTGTAGTGAAGATCATTCAGGAACTCCATTTCTAGGATTGAATGACCAGTATCCTCCAGATAAGTATAAGACATTCGGGCGCTTTCAGTTACTGAAGATGCTTACTGACGCCGGACTCCTCCACAACTGTTTTTATTATCCATTTCCAGATTATAAATTACCGCAGTTTATTTTTGGTGAACAGGCTGTAAAAAACCCAAAGATAGATTTGGCCGCTATTGCTGGTCAATATGAGGCACGGGACTATGGCGCATTTACAGATCGCGTCTTCAATGAAAAGAGGCTATGGCCACTGTTACAGGAAAATAACCTTGTCATGGAGTTGGCCAATTCATTTCTTCTTTTTGCCAGTCGTGTACCAATCGACCAAAAAACAGTGCAGGGTGAACATTGGCTGGCGCAATCTTTTAGTGCTGCGCGAAAGAAAAAGTACTTAACCGTCAATGTATTTAGAGAAAATGAAGAAGAGATCTTCGTAGAAAAATGTTTGCAATATCAGGAAGATGAGAAAGATAGCGCACAGACACTGCCAGTTATCCAGCATAGAGTAGGTAAGGAAAGCTATGTGAAGGGTAGAACATATGATTCCTGGCTTTGTGGAATACTCAATAAGGAGGACATTGTTTCTGAGTACTGTACGTATCTGTCACCATGGATAAATTTCCTGTTAAACTCTCCCGATCTAAAAGACGACAACAGTATTTCTGGTAGTTATCTGGATTGTGTACCGAGCAATCTGATTGTGAATGATGATGGACAATTACAGAGAATTGATCAGGAGTGGACTTTTCCAGGCGATGTTGACATCAGTTATATTCTTTTCCGAGGTATCTATAGAGACCTGAGACTTAATAACAGGGAGCTTTCGACCACAGAACTGTTCAACAGAGTAACTGTTTTTGAACTGGTTAAAAGGTGCTGTGCCGAGCATGACCTGGATTTTGATGAAGATATCCTGGAAGGATACATATCACGTGAAATTGATATACAACTGGAAATAATTGTCTATCCTGCCACTGAAAAAGAGTTGCGTGGTTATCTCCATGATTTTTTCATGAGGAAACAAGATGTCAAGCCTTCAATGGGGACTTTTTTAAGAGAAGGCGGGTTGCAAAGATACAGCAGGTTAGCAAAAGATCTTGAACATGCTGTGGCAAAAGGTGATTTTTTTGAAAGTGAATTGCAGGCTGTACGTACCGAGCTGAATATGACAAGGAATTGTCTCAGTTGGAAGCTTGGCAGATTCCTGACAGCTCTACCTAGAAAAATACGACAGATGTTTGGTCTATAACAGACGAGCATGACTCAACCAGATGAATTTCAGTAAAGCTTGTTTGTAGAGTTTAAATCTTTTTAGCCCATTATTGTTTTCTGCCAGATTTCAACTGATGCTCGAAAACTGCTCTTGAAAAACATCTTAATTGTTTATAGCCTGAAACTACAGCAAGAAACGGTGGTTATATTTTCTCATCCACCAGACTCAAAAATCAATCGTTTCGATTTACTGCTTTTCCATCCATGCTTTGGCAGGAATAGAAAACTCTATGTGAAAGGAATAAATAGAAGCTTTTATTGGCGTGATAACTGGTAAAGCAAGGAAAAGTCAGGTCGTTGGGGATACGATTATAAAAGCAGACGCCATATCTTAGTATCGATAACAGTTATGATAGATCAACTTAAGCTGACATTAAAGAAACTGTATCATTTTTTCAAAGATCCTCGATATCGCCAAATAAAATTATCAGGTTTGTTTCATGAAAACTATTATCTGAAAGCCTATCCCGAAATAGCAGAATCGTCTGTTGATCCCCTGTTTCACTATCTGCAGATGGGAGTGAGTGAAGACAGAAAGCCTAATTTTTTTTTTACACCATCTTTTTATAGACTTCGATATCTGAAAGTCAGCGAAATTGAGACAGAACCGATTGTTCATTACCTGGAAACAGAACCAGATAAAAATATCTTCCCATCCCCTTTATTCTGGACCGATTTTTATTTAAACCAGTTTGCCGACTCATCCAGGCCCTCTACCAATCCGCTCCAACACTACTTTAAAATCGGTTGGAAACAAGGTAAAAGGCCAAGTCGCTACATTGATCTTGGCTATTATAAAAAGAAGTATCCGGATGTTGCCGGAAGTAGTTTGTCTCCTCTTGATCATTTCTTAACGAAGGGCTTATTTGAAAGACGTCAACCCAGCCCTTATTTTGATGTAGACTGGTACATTGACAAGAACCCTCATTTAGATGGTTACCAGGGGGATATTATTCAACACTATTTTCAATATGGTGTGCAGGAGGAGAAGAGCCCGCTTCCTCTGTTTGATCCGGTTTATTATAAAAACAATAATCCTGAGATAGATTTTTCAGAGATTGACCCGCTCACCTCATATTTGAAAGACGGTATTACCCAGGACAGTCGCCCCTGTGAATGGTTTGATCCAAAATTTTACCGAACAATTTATCCTGAGATTAAAAAGGCGGGGCTCTCACCCCTGCGTCACTATCTTGAAAGGGGAGTGTATCAGGGATATTACACAAATGATGAAGTCTATTGCTTAAAAGACAAACCTACAATTTCCATTATAGTGCCGGTCTATGATGCAGATAAACATTTCCTCAACAATTGTATCCGTTCAGTCCTGTATCAGTCATATCCTCATTGGGAATTGTGTCTGGCTGATGATTGCAGCACCAGATCCCATGTGGCTCAAGTACTCAAAAAGTGGGATGCGCTTGATAAACGAATAAAAATAACTTTTCTGGATGAAAACAGAGGTATTGCCGGTGCAACAATAGCGGCAGCATCAATGGCAACAGGAGATTACATCTCTTTTCTTGATAATGACGATGAGCTGAGCAATGACTGTCTCTATGAGACGGTAAAGAAGATCATCGAAAATGATGCTGATTTTGTTTACACAGATGAGAAACTGATTGGTGAAGATCAAAGGGTTTTTTCTCACTTTTATAAACCGGATTTTAATAAAGAACTTTTACTATGCCACAATTACATAACTCACTTTATCGCCGTTAAAAGGGAGTTATACAACCTTACTGGTGGCATATCTGAAGATTATAGCGGCGCCCAGGACTACGACCTCTTTTTAAAACTGGCTCAAACAGCAAAAAAAATAGAACATATCCCGAAACAACTCTATCTGTGGCGAGCCTCCGAAACCTCGACGAGTATTAATCACGAAAAAAAAGAATATGCCAATGAAGCTGGAAGAAAAGCGCTTGCAGCGGCCATGAACAGAGAAAAAATTGCTGGAAAGGCTGAGTTTACCGATTGGAAATTCTTCTATCGCTCAAAAAGAACGCTGATCTCAAACCCGTCTATATCTGTAATTATTCATATAGAGCAAGCAAAAGAAGAAGAAAAATGGCAATCAATTGAAAGGATGATTGAAGAGAGCACATATCCAAAAGCTGAATATGTTATTATCTCCAGACTTAGCAACCCTCCACAATTTGTTAATTTTGACTCGAGAAAAGTACTTTTTTTACAAGTAAAAAAAGACGAGAACAAAGCACAGCAATTCAACAGGGCTGTCGCTCTTTGCAAAGGCCAATACCTGGTTTTTATTGATGATTCAAGCCTTCCGGTGAACAAAGACTGGATAGAGGTAATGCTGGAATATGCGCAAAGAGATGACGTTGGAGTTGTTGGAGGAAGAGTTTTGCCTGCACCAAATGATAAGACAATCAACCTTACTGTTCCTGATATCACCGATAATTCGCCCATTTATTACGCTCAGTTTTTTCAAGGGTGCTCAGCGCACATGAATGGGCTTGAATGTAGCCAGGAAGTGCAGGTTGCCCCATTTCCCTTCTGCATGATGAAAAAAGCATTGTTTGATACCTGTAATGGTTTTGACCAGGAAAGTATGCCGAACCTCTTTTTTCCCCACAACCTGAATCTGCAATTATTGCAAAAAGGGTGCAGAAATATCTATACGCCGTATGCCATAGCACAGAGTTGTGAGAGTCGACTCAAGAGTGATGCGAAGCAGGATTATCAGGAAATGATGGATGAAAAGAGCAGATTTCAAAGGAGATGGAAGGATATTATTGAGCGAGGTGATCTTTATTGGAATAATGAAATCCTCTACGAAAAGGGGATTGACCATGAAAGGTTTCGGAGATGGTATAGGGGGGTCAAAGAATAATACTTCAATGGTTATCATTTATTCATTAAAAGACTAAACCCGCCTGTTTGTTACCGGAAACCGATTTATCTTGTGGAAAACAAGAACTTGAGATAATAGTATCTGGTTGTCCGTAAAGCAGAGAGAACTGTAAAAAAAGTAACATCACCATGACATCTTCTATATCTGATTGGGCGCACCTTTTACTGATATCTCTCATTTTCATTTGTATATAATTACCTTATCCTTTCCTCATATAATATGATTTCAGTCATCATCCCTGCATACAATCATGAACATTTTATTGGCCCGGCCATAGAAAGTGTCTTAAAGCAGACCTGGCAAGATTTTGAGTTGATTATTGTTGATGACGGTTCAACCGATTCTACTGCCGATGTGATTAAAGGTTACGATGATGAACGTCTGCGCTATTATTATCAGGAGAATCAGGACGCGTACAACACCATTAATCGTGGCTTGGGGCTTGCAAATGGCGACTATGTCGCCATTTTGAACTCGGATGACATCTACAGCCTCAATCGATTGGAAAGGCTGGTTGAAGTACAAAAAGAAACCGGAGCACAATGTCTTTTTACTGATGTTATACCTATTTCAGACAGCGGTGAGGTCTTTGAAGATCCTGATTTTGGCTGGAATATCTGGCATCGCACGAACCGTGAATTCTACCGAGATTGCGGTGATCTCTATACCGGTTTTCTCCATGGTAATTTCATGGTAACAACCTCCAATCTTTTTATGACACATGAAGCTGTCACAAAGGTTGGGACTTTCTGTTCGTTACGGTACCTCCATGATTACGATTTCATTTTCAGGATGATGCTCGCCTATCCTGAAAAGGTTCTCTATCTTGATGACGAGCAATTGCTGTATTATCGAATCCATAGCGGCAACACTTTAGGGGAAGCTGCTATAATCGGTCGGGAACAGGATAAAGAGCTTATAAAAAAATATATGCTTGCCGCCTTGCCGAAGAAGTACAGAGCATATGTTGAAACAGGAGCAGACCGGCTTGTTACTCTCGAACAGGAGCTATCTGCAGTTCGTCAACAGCTTGCTGTAGGGAAATCATCTGGATTGCGATCGTTAGCGGGAAGAATAAAAAGGAAGTTTTTATAATACACGGCAGCAAGGCAGAATAGAATGCAGAATGCAAAAAGATACCTGCTTATTGGGTTGCTGTTATCGTCTATCAAATTGTTAGAGAAAATCACCGGGGCCAAACAGTAAGAGGCAACATCATAAACATGTCGATGCACAAATTTTACAATCAGGAGTCACTGATCAATGCCGGAAAAAAGATGGCAAACCACTGTGATACCGTTTCTTTTGATCTTTTTGACACGCTGCTCATTCGACGAATTCACGATCCTGACCTGGTAAAACTCCCTGTTGCCCGATATGTTGCAGAGCTTGCAGCCAGAAAGAATATTTGCATTAGCCCTGAGAAGGTGCAGGGGTTACGCGATTCTATTGAGAACAGTCATCGCCGGGAAACAGCTAAATCTTTTGATGATCATGAAGCCTGTTACCCACGTTTCATGGAGGAGTTACTCCAGGTCATATTTAAAGATATTGCTGATGAAGAACTGCTTCACAAGGTGACCGAATATGAATTGGCCATGGAAAACAGCATGCTTGTGCCAAGAAAACTGCTGGTTGACTGGCTTTTTGAATTAGCCGATGAAGGGAAAAAGGTTTTTGTCGTCTCCGATATCTATCTTCCTGCCGAGCATCTCAGGGTGCTGGCCAAACATGCCGGTTTCTTAGACAAAGTAGAGGCCGTTATTTCTTCTGCTGACACTTTTTTAGCCAAGGCCTCGGGACATGGTTATCCCTTGATCGAACAAGAATACAATCTCAACAAAAAAAGCTGGTTACATATTGGTGACAATCCAATATCAGATGGCCTGCGGCCCTCTGAATTTGGCATACCAGCTCTTGTGTTGCATGATTCCTCCGAAAGACTCAGAAAATCAATCATCAAGCGATACTTTAACTATAGTAAGGGCGTTCCGATATGGAGGGGCAGGGTATTACAACAACTCATGCAGCCACACGAGGGTGAAAACGTTAAAAAATCTCCTCTCTATAATGAAGGATACAATTTTCTGGCTCCGATGATAGGTGGGTTTGTCCAATATATCGCTGAGAAATGCAGAAAAGAGAAGATAACCAAGGTTTTCTTTCTATCAAGGGAAGGTTGGACGTTTAAACGATTCTGGGAAGAAAGCATGCCGTTTCTTTTTCCCGACAACAACCTGCCTGAAATTGAATACCTTTATGTAAGCAGGATGGCCTTGGCGGGTACCGCCTGTGCACACCAGGGTCTTACTCAGGCCAATGTCAATATTGCTTTTTTACCTCCCGGCAATAAAAATTTTACCGATGTGTGCCGCATTTTCAGTCTGGATATTGAACCGTTAACAGAGTTTCTGAACCGTTTTAATCTCAAGGCCGATACCTGCCTGAGTCCGCTCTATGGAGACTACGACCCCAATAACTCCAAATTGTTAACCGAGCTTTTGGAGGATGAGGCGTTTCAAAAAGAGATTAAAAAGCAGACAGGACCTAAGAACAGGGCAATGGAACTCTATTTTGAGTCGGTCGGTTTTTTTAAGCATAAAAAAGTCGCCATTGTTGATATTGGCTGGTTAGGAACAATCCAACGTTTTCTGTATGAAGCGGTTAGCCATCGCCAAGATTGTCCTCAATGCCATGGCATTTTGTTTGGCGCTACCCGGGGGATTCCTTATCCAACTACTGATCAAAACAGAATAGAAGGTGTGATCTACGATAAAGATCGATTCGATTTTTCAGCCAGCACTATCCTGTATGCCCGAGACCTGTTTGAGGAAGCGTGTCGGGCGCCTCATCCCACCCTTAACGGTTATACTTTGACAGAGGACGGTTTTGAGCTGGAATTCCGTACAGTTGAAGACAGTTTAGGAAAAGCCGAAAAGGAACAGGACAGTTATTTCCAACCGCTGCAACAGGGGATTATTGAGGGGGCCAAACGATACGGTGCTGCCTCAGCACTTCTTGGCTATAATCTGTACGATTATCGTCCCTGGTATTCGTATCTGCTTGTCAGCAAGATGGCTTTTCCAAAAACAAGTGAAGTTGTTACTGTTCGCCATAAACATCACCTGGACGATTTTCATGGTAAGAACACACCGGATGTGCCTAATCCTAAATTAAAAAAGCATCTCTGGGAACTGTCGAAAACCCGTTTAAGCTTTCGACCGTTTTTAAGAATGGGCTATTTTATACGACATGTGCAGGAGAGATTAAAAGGCTAATTAGAATGGATAAACCGCTGTTCAACAGACGCTACGATATTTCAAACAATGGAATATTACGGCTGATCAAGCATCTGATCATTAACCGTTTTTCATTGGTTGGCAATATTTTCGGCAACCCTGGAGTGAAATATTTACTGGTTCTAGTGGTTCTCCACTACTTCGGGCGACCTCTTTACTGGTTCGCCAGCAGGTGGGAACGTCCTTTCAGGTTTCTTCTCTCAAGACTTCGCCGGTCATAATAGCCCATTCACAAGTCTTTCAACTCTTTTGCTTCTTGAATAGTTTCAGAAAATCAATGAAAAAACATTTTTCAACTCTAAAAGACAGTGTTGTAGACCAAGGGTTGTGTACTCGATGTGGGACCTGTGGTGGTGTTTGTCCAACCGAGGCAATCACATTTAATGACGACTGCTTTCCAACATTATCCGGAAAATGTGTCAGCTGCGGTTTCTGTTTCGACTGTTGTCCCGGTGGAGATGTCAACCTGCCTGAGATAACGGAAGAGATGTTCGGTGAGTCATATGATTTCAATAATCTTGAGGGAACAGTTGAAAACACCTTTGTTTGTCATCCAGTTGACGATAGTGTCCGTTTTGCTGGAGCAAGCGGTGGCCTTGTAACCGGTTTATTACTGTACCTTCTTGAAACCAAAAAAATAAACGGTGCCGTTATTGTTGGTGCCGATCCTGATCATCCATATAGAACAAAAGGGATACTGGCTACAACTTCTGAAGAAATTCGTGCCGGCGCACAATCAAAATACTGTGTAACTCCTTCCATGGAAGTTCTCAGTAAAATCCGTAAGAAAGAAGGGCAATTTGCCATTGTTGCCTTACCTTGTCAAATTCAAGGTTTACGGAAACTCAGAAAAGTAGACCCGAAATTGGCAAAAAAAATATATGCTGTTTTCGGTCTTTATTGTGCGTGCACCATGAATCCGAACGGCCATTTAGAGGCGATGAAAGCAGTCGGTGTTAAGAAGGAAGATGTCGATCGTTTTGATTTCAGAGGTGGTGGTGGTTGGCCTGGAGGTATGCATGTCACAAAGAAAGATATGAGCAAAGTTCCTATTCACACCAGCGAAACATTTGGCACCGTAATCAATGTAATGTTTCGACTTTTTGGGGCAAAGCGATGTTATCTCTGCGTTGATGGTTTAGCCGAATATGCGGATCTTAGTTTTGGTGACTTCTGGGCCTTTGATTATCCTGATGAGTTTTCTAAGTTGGAGCGTTGCACCCTGGTCTCCCAGAGAACCAAGAGGGGATTGGAAATATTAACAGAGGCAGAGAAGGATCAGTCAATTGTATCTTATCTGCTTCCCAGTGAAAGGCACTCCAAACGGATACTGGACATGGCTACCGGAAAAAGAGGCAGAAGTGCTTTTTTCATGGCAGACAGAGAAAAAAAAGGACTGAAAAACCCAAACTATCATCTCTCTATTCCCCGACCGACATCGAAACAGAAAAAGAAGATGTTAACTTATCGTCTGTTCGGTTTTTTTCGCGGCAAAATAGGACGGACAATTATCCTGAAGATCCTCTTCTCTCCTTTAACCTCAAGCCTTCACAAGTTCAATCGATTCAGACAACGCGTTCTTTCCGGTTACCACGGTAATTGAGTAAAAATAGTAGTAATGAATACGGCAGGGGACAAAAGGGTTGAACTATTTACCCCTTAGATAGTCGCTCATTAAAATCCCGCCGAAAGCTCAAGCCAATTTTTATTTTTCTCTGCGTGGCTGGCTATTTCTGACAGAATTTCTTCCATATCTATACTGGGTTTCCATCCCCAGGTTTTTTCGGCAAGCCCATAATCCATGACCATCCATGGAATATCAAACAGTCTCATGTTGGTATCGATGGCAATATCGTGTTTACCGAATCGATCTTCACACCACAGAGATAATTCTTTGAGGGACATTTTGTTCTTTATGCCACCGCCTAGATTGATGGTCTGAGGAAAATCTGAAGGATTCTGCTGGAACTGCTTTTTAATGAGTGGAATAAGGTCAAGAGGATGAAAGCAGTCTCGAACCTGAAGGCCGGTTCCATCAAAACCAATGTATTTCAAAGGTGTTTTGCGAAGATAGGAGTTGATCCAATAGCTGAAAATGCCTTGGTCTGGCCTGCCAAACTGGCCTGCTCCTGCCAGAACACCACACCGATTGATCCAGACCGGAAAGTTAAAACAATCTCCATACTCAAGGGCTATGGATTCAGAAGCCAGCTTGCTGACACCATATAACGAAATAGGGGGCTGGGTGGAAAACTTTTCGCAAATGCCTCTTTCGCTAACCCCTTCAGCTAGAGGCTTCTGTGTGTTTAAAGAAAAAGCATTGGTGTCGCTTTTAATAGGTAGCGATGCAAGACCACTGATAGAGTAGACCCGAGAAGTAGAAAGAAGGATAAAACCTGCAATACACTTTTTGCAGTATTCAAGAAGGTTTAAGGTGGATGACAGATTGTAATTCATGATTTGACGACTACTGACAGAACCGTCAACACCAGCTAAAACTGAGGCATTCGCTGCTGCATCAATTACCCAGTCCACAACAGGTAAATTTTCAACATCCTCACGTAGTCGAATATCACCATGAAAAAGTCTGACACCCAGTTTTTTGAGTTCAGTTTTATTGGTTTCACTTCCTGGTCTGGAAAAGTTGTCGAGACCAATTATCTCGAGGTGATCACCGGCAACATCCCAATGCTGAATAAGTCCGCGGGCAAGGACTGAACCGACAAAACCACAAATTCCTGTAATGAGTACTTTCATTTTGACAACCGGGTATGCCAGGATTCGACAATTTCTTCAAATATTTGATCCAGTGAAATGGTAATATCCCAATTTGGGTAGTGATCCCTCATTTTTCGCAGATCACTGTAATAACAGATATGGTCACCGATACGATTTGTATCAACATATTCATAGACCTGCTTATTACCGGTCAAAGCCTCAATTTTATTAAAGGCTTCGAGGATGGAGCAGGAGTTTTCTTTTCCTCCCCCTAAATTATAGACTTCGCCCTGACGTGGTGTCTTGATAAACTCTTCAATAAACCTGGCCACATCATACGAGTGAATATTATCTCTGACCTGCTTTCCTTTGTAGCCAAAAACTGAATATTGTGTTTTTTCCACATTACATTTAACAAGATAACTTAAAAAACCATGGAGTTCGACCCCGGAATGGTTAGGGCCAGTCAAACAGCCACCACGCAGGCAACATGTATTCATGTCGAAATATCGACCATATTCCTGAACAACAATGTCAGATGCTACCTTCGAAGCCCCAAACAGTGAATGGAGTGTGTGGTCTATCGGGAAGGTTTCCGAGATACCGAAGCGGTATTTGTCATCATCATAATCCCAGCGGGTTTCAAGTTCTTTTAAAGGGATATGATTAGGGCCATCACCGTATACTTTGTTTGTAGAGCAATGAACAAAAGGGGATTGCTGACAGAATTGCCTGGTAGCCTCCAATAGGTTAAGGGTACCTACAGCATTAATATCAAAATCATCAAAGGGGATTGCTGCAGCTTTATCATGTGACGGCTGGGCAGCTGTATGAATGATCGCATCCGGCTTGAGATCTTCTATCAGCTTTAATACTTGCTGACGATCACGAATATCAAGCTCGTAGTGAGTGAAGTTAGACAGGTTTTCTTCAAGCAGTCTTTGATTCCAGCGAGTATCACCCTGTGGGCCGAAGAAAATGGCTCGTTGATTATTATCGATACCGTCAATTTGATGCCCCTGTTGATGAAAATAGGTGCATACCTGTGAACCAATGAGACCAGATGAGCCGGTTACTAATATTTTCATTGTTCCTCCTATTTGATAATCGACGTCTACATATACAAGATAAAAGGTAATCCACCAACAAAAAAGGATGCATTTTCGTCTTCGGGTGAAACGTGGGACATGGCATGAAGGAAAGTGGCAGTCACAATTATGTTCTTGATGTTTAACATGTTATTCGCTATTAGGGTTGTTATGAATATCATCGCCGAAACGCATCTTCATGTCTATCCATGTTATGATGTTAAAAAAGTATTTCATGTCCTTCGCTCCAATTTGCAATCCCATGGGCCGGATAATGTCCATATGGCCTTTCTGACGGAGAGATCTGATTGCCATTTTTTCATTGAGCTTAAAGAGAATAAAAGCTTGGCCAGTGATGGAGATATTCATATCAAGGATTTTGGTAATGCACTGCTGATAAGTGAGAGTGGCTATGATGATTTCTATCTCTTTAGCGGACGTCAAATAATTACTAAAGAAAAACTTGAAGTACTTGCTTTAACTACCGATATAAACATACCGGATAACGAGCTGGATGCAGCGGACGTAATCCGGAAAATTAATGATGATAACGGAGTAGCGGTTATCAGTTGGGCTCCTGGAAAATGGCTTGGATCCCGTGGGAAACTCATTGGTACATTGCTGGAACATTTTTCTCCTTCCAGTCTTCTTCTAGCCGATACAGCAATTCGTCCCAGATGCTTTTTTGAACCGCTATTAATGAAACAAGCTCAGAAAAAAGGTTATAATATTTTGGCCGGATCTGATCCTCTCCCTTTTGAAGGTGAAGAGATCATGGCTGGACGATATGTAACTCGCTGGATGATGGATTTTAACCCGCAAGACCCGCTTGATTCTGTTCGAAAATATTTAAAAAACCCAAGTACTAACTTTGAAAGAGCGGGTAAAAGAAACCTTCTCTTCGAAACGTTGATAAGATATTATCGTAATTTTCAGACTGGTTGAACACCTCATTTTGAAAGGGTTGATGTAAACTCTGGCTTCAAAAACCATTGGCGAGGCTAACTGCGTACCCTCTAAGGCATGGATAAAGCTTATTCAATATGCTCACCTATTTTTTTGAAAAAACAGAAGAACACAAGTTCCTCATTCTTCTTTGGTTAACCGGCGCTATTCTCTATGGTTATTTTTTTGGCAATAGCGCCAGAGTTAATTTGAACATTGATGTTCAGAAGAAAACTGTTTTCAGAATGTACTGGGCAGCTGAAAATCAGGATTTTTCTGAAAAACGAACAGAAAGACTGATTGTTACGCCAAAAAAGAAGAACTATTCCTTCACCTTAACCGATGTTCGCAAAATCAACAGACTTCGCCTGGATCCTCACCAATATATTGGAACCTCCAGGATTCACCAACTCGATTTGATTCAAAATGGTTTAAAACCAATTCAATACAAGGCGAAAGAACTTTTTCAACGATTCAAGCCCGCTAACCAGATTGAAACGTACACTGTTAATAACACCAGTGTGGAAATAAACTCCAATGGAGGAGATCCTTTTCTCATTGGAGAACTATCCTTTGAAAAAACCAGCTACCCCTGGCTGCAGGAAAGTGCTCGATACCTGTTTCTCTGTCTTGTTATAACCCTTATATACTTGACAATAAAACAGTCTACCTTGAGAAAACTCAATCATATCCCCGTTTTGATGGTTGTTGTTCTTCTCCTCGTTTTGGTAATGGCTGTTATCAGTAAAAGAAATGTGCATCCAGACGAGTTTGTTCATATATACGCATCTCAATATTACCAGGATCATTGGATGCCGCCGGAAATTGACGATCCGGCCATACGCCATACCTACAGTCCTTATGGAACTTCACGGCTTAACAATTCTGAAATCTCCTATCTCTTTGCAGGAAAATTTGGTCAGCTCATTTCCTTTTTAAATGTAAAGCCCTATTGGTTGTTCAGGTTTTTTAATATTTTCCTCTTCGGTTGTATACTGCTCTATGTCATTAAGAATTCCACCGTTCGTCCTGTTGCTGTTCCACTACTGATTTCTCCACAAATATGGTACGTCTTCAGCTACAGTAACTCAGATGCCTTTGCCCTGTTTGTCACGTTTCTTGTCAGTGCTCAGCTTGTTGCACCGGACTCTATTTTCAACCGTTTTATCAAACAGAGACAGAGCAGATATACCCTTGTGTACGGTGTTCTCCTTGGTTGTCTGTTGGGCTGTCTCTTTTTGCTCAAAAAGAATTATTATCCTTTTATCGCTTTTGTTCTCACTTTTATAGCCTGGCAAATATGGCAATCGCAGGAGAGAGTCGAGCGTATTCTGATGTTGAAGAGATTACTGGTATTAACTGTTATTGGCATCAGTATCTTCGGATTACGAAAAGGAGCTGACTATTATGTCAATGGTCTGGATAAAGGAGAGAAACTCGCTAAAATCAGGGTTGAAACCGCAAGAACTCTGTATAACCCGAAGACAGAACTCAGCAAGACACATCCGGGTCTTTATTTAAAAAAGAAAGGAATCCCTTTAAGCTATGTTGTTGAAACCAAGCGTTTTTTTGAACAGACGTTTCGTTCCGCTTTTGGAGTGTACGGCTATTTCACAATTTCTGCACCGTTTAATTATTATGATGCTGTGCGTTGGGTGGGCACCATCCTTCTTTTACTACTTATTGGTAAAACGCTCTTTTTTTCATGGAGAGAAAATGGCCTTCTAGTGTTCTCTTTTCTTTTCTTTGCCACTCTGCTCATCTATTTTTCTTTAAACCATTCCTGGACCAAGGATTTGCAGGCGCAAGGACGTTACCTCTTTCCCATTATTCCGATGCTTAGTATTATTTATGCTAAATCCCAGCAATATGTTAGAGATAGACTGTTTTCACTGTGCTTTATGACACTTTTCTTGTTGTCCTGTTACTCCTTTTTATTTGTAGCATTACTGAGAATCCCAAAAGCCTTATAGTTATAATACTCATCACTTTCTTGTTACTTATCTTTAACGATTTATACATTTTAAATGTTAGAAAAACGTCTCAGGCTTTTCTCAAGTTTTTATAAATAAATGAAAAAGAAGATTTCCAAACGAGCCTTGTTTATTAAGGCAATAATCAGTGCAGCATTTTTTTGGATACTGATTTCTTTTGTACAAACAAATGAGCTCATTGCGATCTTTTCAAGGATCAACTGGTACTATTTCGCACTTTCATTTGCTCTTCTGCCGGTTATGCTGTTTGTCAGTTGCATGAAGTGGAAAATGGTCCTCGATCTAAACGAGAAAACGATACCGTTTTGGGTATTGATCAGAATCTATCTGATTGGCTACTTCTTTTCCAACCTGCTACCCTCAACCGTTGGTGGCGATGTTGTACGATCATACTATAGTGGAAAAAAAATCGACAATCAGTCGTTTGCTGCCATTGCAATTTTTATTGAACGATTTTCCGGAGTGTTTTTTCTTTTTCTCCTTGTTCTCTTCTCACCCTTGTTCAAAGCTGATCTGTATAGCAATGCGTATATCTACATTCCAAGCATCCTTTCATTAGTTTTCATATCTATCACCTTGTGTATCTGGTGGATGTCGAAACCTTTTGAGCTTCCTAATCGTATTGTCCGATTGTTCTTTTCTCTTTTATATCGTCTTTGCTCCTCTATAGGATCAAGCAAATTAACGCAACTCATTGAAAAAGTAGAAAGTGTTTACAATAAAATCCTTGAAAAACTGGAGAAACTCCGTAAAGAACTGGGCAATGCTGTTCAAATCATTAAAAGAGATAAATTCTTATTCCTTCGCATTACTGGAGCCACTGTGCTCTTCTATTTTTTAACCTGGATAAATGTCTATATCGCTTTTCTCGCCTTTGATGTTCGTCCCGAATTTCTTGGTATTTGCGCAATTGTGCCTACAGTTCTATTTGTTGCTCAAATTCCTGTGACTTTACTGGGAAACCTGGGTTTTTATGAATCGGTTTTCGTGTTCTATTTTTTACTCATAGGTGTTTCCGGTGCAGAAACATTGGCAATGGGCCTCTTACTTCGACTGAAAATGTTGAGTCTCGGGGGTGCTGGATACCTCGTCTATCTGTTTTACAGCCATACGAAAAATATCAATGAAGAGGTCGAAAACATCTCTAGATCAAGGGAAAGTGTTCGTTGAAACCCGTCTGCACTCTGCTGTTATGTGGTTCTGCAGAAAATGAAATAGAAATACATTGAAATCATGGAAAAACAACAGCAAAGCACAATCCAGAAGAAATATGGTCAGCAGGGTAGTGCATTTTCTCGATATCGTAGATCAACTGTTGGAGATTGCTCTATAACTCAGTTGTTCATCTATGAGCTGATTACTTTCTTTTGTATTCCTGCTCATGGTGAAATTGGCAAGCTGTTACGAAAACTTATGTTACCTTTTCTCTTTGGAAAATTTGGTAAAAAATCTCAAATTGGTTCTAACTGCACTATACGAAATGGCAAAAAAATACAGATAAACAGCTCGGTAAAAATAGAAGATAAAGTAACACTTGATGTTAAACCTGGTGGGCAGAACCTGATAATAGAAGACCAGGCAGTTATTGGTGAGAAAACGATTATAAATTGCGGAAGTAGCAGTATAAAGATAGGTAGAAAGACTGTGATTGGTTCTTCTTGCAGGCTAGGAACCCTTAAAGGCCTTATTATTGGTGAACAATGTTCTTTTGGTGATTTGACCTGCATTTCCGGGGCCTCACATTCATTTTCCGATCTTGAAACACCGATCATTCAACAGCCGATTACCTGCAAAGGAGCTACTATCATTGGCGATTGTGTCGAAATTGGTGAGCGTGTGACAATTTTAGACGGAATAACAATTGGTGATCATGTGAAAATTCATCCTGATTCGCTTGTAAATAAAGACATAGGTGATGGCCTTACAGTTTCAGGTGTCCCGGCCCGACCTGTAGCAAAATAAACAGGAGAGTTCTCCGTTGCTATTTCAATTCTTAAGCTGGTGTCCAGGCGCCTTTGGGCTCCTGTTGCGGCAAATCATTTATCCCATTTTTCTTAAAAAGTGTGGAAAAGGTGTTTTATTTGGACGCTTTGTTCAGCTCAAGGGGGCAAATAAAATCAGCATTGGCCGCGGGGTCGTGGTAAACGATCGTGCTGTTCTGGATGCAACACAGTTCCCCATTGATGATACTGCTATTACCGTTGAAGATTCTGTCTTTTTGGGAGCCGGAACTGTTGTGGAGTGCCGGGATCATTCAGTTGCTATCCAAAAAAACTCAAATATTGGCAGTGAATGCAGAATAATAGCAGACACAAAACTTGTTATTGGAAAGAATGTTCTATTGGCCGCTTATTGTCACATTGGCTGGATAGAAGATAAAAACAACCTCGGTGATTCAACAACTATGATTGGTGATGGCTGCTGGTTTGGTGTGCGTACTATTCTATATTCAGGAAATAAAGTTGGAGAAGGCACTGTCGTAGGAGCTCATTCTGAAATAAAAACTTCTCTACCGGAGAAAGTTGTGGCTTTTGGCAATCCTGCGATAAAAGTCTATTCTAGACAATAGGATATCTATATATTGTATGAATTCCAATGTTTCTCAACCTGGACCCCAAAAAAGGTGGTGTCAGTTAGACTGCGTTTTCTGGGTAATCAGAATATAGTCTTGTGGTAAATCACCCAAACAAACTCAATATCATAAGAATAAACCAACTCTGAGATTTTCATGGAAATTGATGGTTCCAAGAGGAGTAGAAAAAGGTCGATATTTTACACCGTTCTTTCTTTCTTTGTCTCTTGTTTCGTTTTTACCTATCTTTTTTCGCAAATTACATTTGCAGAAGTCAAAGCAAGTATTACGGGTCTACCTTTCAGCTCTCTTGCTCTATTCGTTTTTGCGTCTTTCACAATGAGTTTTTGTCGTACCTGGAGATATCAACTGCTCCTTAAGGCAACAGGTATTCATCTCAGTTCAGCAACACTTTTTCTTATCACTTTAGTGCGTAATTTTTTCTCAGACCTATTGCCGGCACGAATAGGAACGCTTGTGTATGTATATATACTCAACCGACGGTTTCAGGTTCCGATAAGCCCTGCTCTGTCAAGCTTCTCTCTCTGCTTTATATTCGATATCATCAGCGTTTCTTTTCTTGCCGTTTTTTGTGCGCTGTTTTTTTTAACAGATACCCGGGCATTTTCTTTTTTTGCAGGAGGAGGAGTATTTCTGCTGGCAATAAGTACAGCAATCCTCTGTTTTCTTTCAACAATTCTTAAATGGCTTCAACACACTGCGCATCTATTGAAAAGATTTCATATTAAAAAGTGGGAAGTTCTGAGTGAGTTTGTCCAGAAGATTGAAAATGATGTGCTGAAAACTCAGAAAACGAAAATTTATTATAAGGTGTTTGCTCTTTCGCTCTGTATTCGCTCTTTAAAATATATTTCCATGTATATTTTATTTATAGGCCTTGTCATTGGCTTGGGCAAGCAGGCAGGTCTGTTTCCTTTGCCAAAGGTTGTCAGCGGCATGATTGCCGCTGAACTTGCTGCAAGTTTACCTGTTTCCGGAATTGCAGGTTTTGGCGCTTATGAAGGGACCTGGTCTTTAGTTTTTCAACTCTTAGGTTATTCTGAGAAACTTGCAAGCTTAACAGCAATTTCCCATCATCTTATCACCCAGGTTTACGGGTACTCTTTAGGCGCACTGGCACTCATTCTGCTTCTTCTACCATATTTTAAAAGTTGCCACGAAAGCGACAAGCTCTCCACACTTCTTCAAATGCAACGCCACTTCTGGAAAAAACTTCTTCTCCTTATTTTTTCAACAACATTCATTACAGTGACGGTTTTCCAGGGATTGAGCACTATTGTTCCACTGGGCACAGAAACTCAACACCAACCTCCGCTCCAAAATAATATTGGGGAAACTCAGTTAAACAAACGAGGAACAGTCGTTTATCACCGCACTAAAAAGATTTTCTTACAAAAAGCCGGCAAAAATCGTGCTGTAAAAATAGTTGATAATGGCTATTATCCACGCTTGTCATATGACGGAAAGAAGATCGCCTATATTCAAGGGAAAAGAATAATGGTGATCAATTCAGATGGGAAAAACAACAGAGAGGTGAGTGTAGCTCACAAACCTCTGGCCGTTAGCTTTCACCCTGATGGCAAACATATCCTCTATATTGATGGAAAAACTATTTGGCTTGCCGAAATTAAAAAGAGAAAAAAGGTCCAACTCTTAACAGGATACCATTTTAAAGAAATTGATATTGATGGGGAAGGTAAGAGAATCATTGCCACTGTAAAGAAGATCAACGGATATCATGTCATGCTGTTTGATTTGGAAAAAGGATCTTCAAAAATTATAAGTAAAGGATGTTCGGCATCATTTTCACCAGACGGACAAACTGTGACAGTCAACGACAATAGTCATCGCCGATTGACATTAATAGATATCCGATCAAATAAAGCTGTCGGTTCTGTTCTGGCATCACACAAACATCTGTTTGATAATCAAAAATGGAGTAATAACAGTGATTGGATTGTCTCAACTTCAGAAAAAGAAGGGAATATATACGCCCATCAAATATCTACAGGAAGAGCCTATCGTTTAACCACTACCGGAAACTGTGATCGAGCCGATCTCTTTTTCGCCGGCAAATAATCACTCCACTTCAGAATCTTTACCAGCGATTTTATTGTTTTGTTAACTATTTATTTCCAACAAACTGCTAGGATTAATACCAAACTTCTCCATGTATCCAACTCGTGAAAATGATGCCTGTTAAAGAGATATTCAGCCAAAAATTAATCAAACTGGCTTTTAGAACCATCGCTTTAATAGTTGTGATCTCTTTTTCCGATTGCCAATGTACGTCAGCAGAACCGACTCAAGGTGGAAAGAGTGATGATAAAACGCGGGTTTTGACCTTAAATCAGGCGATTGAACTTGTTCTTAAAAAAAATCGTTCACTTTCCAGGTCATCCTTAGGTTTAAATATCTCAAAATTCTCCCTGGAAGCGCAAAAATCCGAATTCTCAGTAAAGGTGAGACCGCAGACATATTTTGAAACAAACTCGACTGATGACAGTTGGCAGCTTGGCCTCGGGCTTTCAAAAAAAAGTGAACATGGCATTACAACCTCCATCACGCCTAAAATAGAAAGGGAACAAGGAGATACAGACCGTTCCGGTGTGACTCTTTCAGTCCATGTCCCTTTGTTAAGGGGTTTCGGGAGAGATATGAATCTTGACAACCTTCACAGCTCAATGTTTGAGCTTGAAGAAGTTCAGCTTTCATTTCAACAACAGCAAGTTGCAATCGTTCTCGATACTGTCGCCACCGTTTATGCGATTATTCAAAATCAACAACAAATCCAGATGCTTACAGACGAGCTTGATTTGCTAAAGGATCACTTGAAGTTAACCAAAGCTAAAGAGTTATCCCGGTTGGTTTCAGCCATGGATCTATATCGAGCTGAACTCAGGCTGAAAGATGTTCAAAATGAAATGACTTCTGTTCGAGAGCAGATGGTGAACAACTCCAACAAACTCAAAGAACTGCTTACGTTTTCACTGTCAGAAAACATTATTGTTTCAGCTTCTGTTCACTATAAGCCAATTGACATTTCTTTGAATGACGCTATTCGACTTGCTACTGAAAAACGTATTGAACTCAAACAATTAAAGAACCGAATTATAGAATCAAAGAGGAAAATGATATTAGCCAAAAAGAACATATTACCAAATCTCAATTTAAATATGTCCTACGAACGTTTTGGAGATAACGACTCCTTCGAGCTTGATGAAGAACAGTGGTCAGTAAGTTTAAACAGTGATTTCGAT
The DNA here is from genome assembly GCA_964565605.1 of uncultured Desulfocapsaceae bacterium. Taxonomy (GTDB): domain Bacteria; phylum Desulfobacterota; class Desulfobulbia; order Desulfobulbales; family Desulfocapsaceae; genus CAZLGM01. Next base: position 43,023 of record CAZMFP010000012.1, read on the forward strand.
TTGTCTCGCACCAGTGAAAGGACCTCCTACCTTCAGTCGCAGGTTAGTTACAAAGGAGCATTACTGGACCTTGAAAGTGAAAAAGAACGAATCGCTATAGAAGTTAGAAACCAGTTGAATAATTTGAAAAAGCAGGAAATTTTGATATCAGACAGGAAAAAACAGGCTCAACAGGCGAAAGGAAAGCTTGAGTTATCATTGTCTAAATTCCGGCATGGAATGGCAGGCAATTTTGACCTGATTGAATCTCAATCTGAATTACAGCGTGTACGGTCTGATTTGTTGGCCGATACCATGGGCCATATTGTTGGAATATATCGTTTACGAGCAGCTATTGGAACATTGCTTGACAAACAGGAGGGACCAAAAGAGTGAAAAAAGCAACTTTAGCTGGAATCCTTCTTTTATTGATAGTTTCGATTATCTACTCGACCTATAAGCAGGTCGAATCATCAGACAGTCAAAAACAGAATCCGCTACTAACGAATGTGATTCGTCGAGATTTTACCATTGATATCAACCTCGTAGGTGTTCTTGATGCAGCCCAGGCGCATATGATCGCATCGGAACTGGAAGGAACACACGGAACAATCATTTACTTGACTGAGGATGGCGCCAGGGTGAAAAAAGGGGACATTCTAGTTCGCTTTGATCAGGCACCTTTTGAAAAAGATGTTGCTAAATACCAGGCTGAAGTAGAAAGCTACCAGGCGGCTATTCAGGCTGCCAAGCAGGTTGTGGCTTTTGAAGCCAATCAAGTTCAGAGAGAAATCGCCAATGCGGAATACCGACATAGAGTGGCAACTCTGGAGTTAAAACGTCTGCAGGAAGGTGATGGGCCTTTAAAATTATCAATGCTTGAACAGGAAAAGCAAAAAGCTCTTATCGAACTTAATCGATATAAATCGTTTTTAAGCGATTTAAATAAATTAAAAAAAGATGGCTATGACAACCCTTCCGAGATTACTACAACAAAAGAAAGGGTTGTCGTTTTAAGAGAAAAACTGGCTGCGGTCAGTCAAAGATACATCTCTTATAAAAAACATGTTTTTCCTGCTTTAATTGAAGGTGCAAAAGCAAAACAACAGAACGCACTGCTCCTTCATCAACAGACAAAGCAGGGCGGTAAACATAAAATAGCCAAAGCCAATGCTGCTCTTCTCCAGGTCAAGGGTATTCTCAAATCAAAACAGACGTCATTAGATCGTGCCCGTTTCGAACTTGATAAAACGGTCATACAAGCACCTTTTGATGGCATTGTTATTCATTACAAGACGTTTCGTCATGGCCAGAATCGTAAACCACGGGAAGGAGACTCGGTGTTTATGAATCAACCGATTCTTTACTTACCGGATATTACAAAAATGGTTGTCAATACGAAGGCCAGGGAAGTGGACCTTCATAAGATTAAACTTGGGCAAAAAGGTTTAATCACTATTGATGCTTATCCAGATGCTGCTCTTACAGGAGAGTTGACCTTTATTGGAGCGCTTGCGACTCAGGAAGAATCCAGCAAAAGCCACGAGAAATTTTTTCAGGTAACTTTCAAGGTCAATGAACAAGATAAACGATTACGGCCAGGAATGACCTGCCGAATTACAGTTAAGGCCGAGTCATTGAAGAACGTAATAAGTGTACCTGTTCAAGCCGTTTTTTTTGAGAATCAGCGTTTTTTCTGCTTTGTTAAACTCAAAGGAGGCAGTTTCCAGAAACGATTTATTACTATAGGTAGACAAAATGAGCATTTTGTCGAAATAACAGATGGTCTCGATATTGATGAAAGGGTGAGCATGTCCCGACCAAGTCAACACACTGAGAAGTAGTTGAAAACAGATCATTGAATCGATGAAAAAATTACTCTCAGCTAATCAATTAAAAAAAAGTTACACACTCGGCTCAAAGCGTATTCCGATTCTTCGAGGTGTAGACCTTCAGGTTGAAGAGGGTGAATTTATATCCATAATGGGTCCCTCCGGCTCTGGAAAAACAACATTATTGTATATACTTGGTTGTTTAGACAGGCCCGATCAAGGTTCATATTTCTTGAATGAAAGTGATATGCTCTCTTTAAGTGACTCGAAAATTTCATGGGTACGGGCCAACTGGATCGGTTTTGTCTTTCAAACATTTGATCTTTTAAAGGAACTGAATGTTTTTGAAAATGTCAGTCTTCCTTTCCTTTATAAAAGGATCAATTCACAGATTCAAAAAGAACAGGTCCTTGAAGCCATTCAGCGAGTTGGTTTGTCACATCGCCTGAATCACCGTCCAATAGAACTGTCAGGCGGTGAAATGCAGAGAGTGGCTATTGCAAGAGCTTTGGCTATCTATCCAAAACTTATTCTTGCAGATGAACCGACCGGGAATCTCGATAGTACAAGCAGCCTTGAAATCCTTCAACTCTTCCAGGATTTACACACAAGTGGAACAACTGTCGTTATGGTGACCCACGACCATGATGTAGCGTCCATTTCTGAAAGAATTCTCAATATGGATGATGGAGTTCTCAAGCCGTCATGAGCCAATATTTTTCTATTTTACAGGTTGGTTACCGTTCACTTTTAGTCCATAAACTTCGATCATTTTTAAGTGTGTTGGGCATTGTCTGCGGAGTAATGGCCGTAATGTCTATGATTTCAACAGGGGAAGGCGCTAAGCAGGAGGTGTTGAGTCAAATTGAAAAAATGGGGTTGAAAAACATTTATATTAATGCTGTCAAATTGTCAGATGAGAAGAAAATTCAAGCAAGAGAAAAAAGATCATATGGCTTGAATTATTTTGATGTGGTCAGCTTAAAAGGTTCCAGTAATGCTGTGAGTCGGATTGGGTCTGTACTTGAAACGTCATTGACACCAGTTGGCACAACCAGAAGTATCACCCCGAAAATTTTATCATGCACTAGCAATTATAAAGAGCTTCTCGGGTTATCGATTCTTGAAGGACGGTTTATAAGCGAGCAAGATTCACTCAATAAAAATCTTGTCTGTGTTCTGGGTAATGGTCTTGCCAAACAGCTTGGACAAAAAGGCAACGTTGGACAGTCAATTCGGATCAATGATCTTCTGTATAAAATTGTTGGAATTTTAACACCATACGAATTGGATAGTACTAAGATAAAAAAGATACATAATGAAAACTATAACGAAATCCTGTTCCTGCCATTGTTTGAACAGAATGCGGGAATGCATTTTTCAACAACCGTCAGTCGTGAAGAGTCTGATTTGTCCCAGATTATAGTAGAAGTTGTTAAACAAACCGATGTGAAGGGTGTCGTCGGATTGATTCAACGAACGCTGGAGTTAACTCATAACGGTGTAAAGGATTACACTTTGGTCGTTCCTCTTGAGCTGTTAAACCAGTCATTAAAGACCCAACGCGTTTTTAATATAATTTTAGCTGTGACTGGAGGAATATCCTTGCTAGTTGGTGGAATAGGAATTATGAATATTATGCTTGCAACTGTGACCGAAAGGAAACGGGAGATAGGCATAAGAAGAGCGGTTGGAGCTCGAAAGAAGGATATTGCGATTCAGTTTCTAACAGAAGCCATTCTGCTGACTGTAAGTGGCGGTTTGATTGGACTCGCAGCCGGACTTTTTTGTGTCAATATTATTGAGAACGTAGCTGGTTGGCCTATTCAACTTACTGTGTCTTCGATGTTGTTTCCCCTTATATTAGCGTTTATTACAGGAATATTTTTTGGCCTCTATCCAGCTGTGAAAGCGGCCAGAATGGATCCTATACAAAATTTGAAGGCTCTATAGAAAAGGTGATGCAAATGGTACATAAGAATAAATCGTTATTGCAAAGATCTTTGAAAAAAGGATTATCGATTAGTTTAATCCTGCTGCTGGCTGTATTGAATAATGTCACAACTATTCAGGCAAGTGAGACCTCAGAAACCCCTGACTGGTTAAAAAAATATGACAACAGTGTTAGTGAAAACAAAAAGTCAGATAGTGAAGAAGTTGTGGCTGAGGATAAAAAAGAGATATCTGACAGTAAAGAAGTAGCAACTGAGAGCAAAGAAGAGACACCTGACGATAAAGAAGTAGCAACTGAGGGCGAAAAAGAGGCATCTGACGATAAAGAAGTAGCAACTGAGAGCAAAGAAGAGACACCTGACGATAAAGAAGTAGCAACTGAGGGCGAAAAAGAGGCATCTGACGATAAAGAAGTAGCAACTGAGAGCGAAAAAGAGACCTCTGACGATAAAGAAGTGGCCACCGAGAGTGAAACAGAGACAAAGGTTAAAAAGGAAGAGACTGCTCAGAAGATTGATGTGGAAAGGGAACCAGAAGTTGATGATTCATCTACTGATGATGGTATGACCATGCTTTATGCCGGTGGCGGAGCGGCAGCAGCCGTTATATTGATAGCAGCAATTGCATCAGGGAGTTCATCATCAGATGACAGCTCCTCAACTGTGAGCACACCTACAGTAGCTCCGGTTGGTGCTGATATCCATGGTTCTAACTGGAACGGAACACTCAATATACTCGATAGCAGAAACAGAGGATACCAGGCAGTTTCTGCGTCTATTAACCAGAATGGTCGGTCGGTTTCCATAACAACCTCATCTACATTAAATTACGGCAGGGCATTTAACGGGACAATCAACTCAAGCGGATTTATGCTGATGTATGATTCAACCACTGGAGAGGATTGGACCACCTTTAGGGGCAACGCCCGATGGAATAGTATCGGTTTATATGATTATGTTAATAATTACAGAGATCTGGATAAGCTTGCTCTCTCCAGATCATCAAGGTAATTATTATTCTTCATAGAATAAAACGTAACGAGTGTAACGTTCGTTCCCGCCTTAATTACAGTAATCCGTTGAGAATATCCTCAAATGGTCATTACAAAAAGAATAGGAGAATAAGCTGTTGTTACTTTCTGTGGTAGTGCCTCTGTTGAATGAAGAGGAAAATATAGATTTACTCTATAACGAATTGAAAGAAGTATTAGTTTCCATTGAAGATGAACATGAAATTATTTTCATAGACGATGGCAGTACTGATTCGACTTTGACTCTTCTAAAATCAATTCAAGCAAAAGATAAACAGGTTGTTGTTGTCAGTTTTAGAAAAAATTTCGGTCAGACAGCTGCCATGTCTGCGGGATTTAATTATGCCAAAGGTGATATTATAGTCACCATGGATGGTGATCTGCAAAATGATCCTGGTGATATTCCCCGACTTCTTGAAAAAATAAATGAGGGATACGATGTGGTAACGGGGTGGCGTCATGATAGGAAAGATGCCTTTATCAATCGAAAATTACCCTCGATGATTGCCAACAAGATCATCTCTCTGACAACCGGAATAAAACTTCATGATTATGGTTGTACCCTCAAGGCCTTTAAAAAGTATGTCATTAAAGGAATTAATTTATACGGGGAACTGCATCGCTTTATACCGGCAATTGCCAGTGGTCTTGGTATTTCCTTTACTGAAATAACTGTTAATCATCGTCCCCGTCGTTTCGGAACCTCAAAATACGGTATATCACGAACTATTCGAGTCGTCCTTGACCTGATTACCGTTAAGTTTTTACTCAGCTTTTCCACCAAGCCTATTCAGATCTTCGGGCTTATGGGAATCGTTTGCGGAGGAATCGGTTTTATAATTGCGCTGATCATGACCATTCAGCGTCAATTTTTCCATATCCCTCTTTCAGACAGGCCACTTCTTTTTCTGGCAATCCTGCTGATATTTATTGGTATCCAGTTCATTTCCTTAGGCCTTATCGCCGAACTTCAGGCAAGAACTTACCATGAGTCACAAAACAAACCTATTTATCACGTAAGAGAAGTCATAGGGGCAACAAGCACAAAAGAAACGGATACTGAAGGAGTGTGAGGTCTTTGGGTGATCCGTTAATTACTGTTGTCATACCTAACTGGAATGGTAAAAGATTTTTAAAAGAGTGTATAGAGTCTCTTGAACAACAAACCTATAAAGAATTCAGCGTCACTGTTGTCGACAATGGTTCCACCGATGGATCGGTAGAGTATCTGCAAGAAACATTTCCACAAATCCATATCATACGGCTCCCTGTTAACAAAGGATTCAGCTTTGCTGTTAACAGGGGTATTGAACACGCCAAAACCCCTTATATCCTTTTGTTGAACAATGATATAGAAGTCGCTTCAGACTGTTTTGAACAGATGATGCACTCTGTACAGAGCTTGCCTGAATTTGATTTTTTTGCTCTGAAGATGATTAATTATCATGAAAGGTCACTGCTCGATGGAGCCGGTGATGGTGTTCTTCGTGGTGGAGTAGGGTACCGATACGGGACTATGGAAAAAGACAGCAAACGATATAGTCATGGTTGTGCGGTTTTTGGTGCCTGTGGTGGTGCTGTTCTCTACCGACAGAACTTTTTCTCCACCGTCGGTATTTTTGATGACGATTTTTTTGCCTATCTTGAAGATGTTGATCTCAATTTAAGAGCCAATCGACTTGGTTTGCGCTGTTATTATATTCCGGAAGCTCGAGTATATCACATTGGCAGCGCAACTACCGGTTCCAAGATAAACCCGGTAACCATCAGACTTACGACGAAAAACAATATAAATATAATCGTTAAAAACTATCCGCTTTCTTTATTGCTTCAATTTATTCCTGCCATTGCGGTTTACCAGTTTTTTTGGCTGCTGTTTGTTTTGAAGAAAATGAAATTTCTCTCTTACCTGAAAGGAATTGTAATGGGACTTGTACAGGTACCTGTTATGATACAGAAGCGAAAGGCAATACAGAAAGAGCAGGCAATTACACCTCACCAGTTTGGCGAACTCATTAAACAATCTGAATACCTTGTTGTTCGCTCCATAATGTCAAGAAGAGAAAGTGAAGGAAAAAACAACCTGCTTCTAAATTGGTATGTAAAACTCTTTTTCTAACTCCCAAGCTTTTATGAGATTGCAATTTGGCATAATCATTGTCACTCATAACTCCCATGAAGTTATAGAGACCTGTATCAGTTTCATTGAGGAACAATCACGGGAAGCTGATCAAATTATAGTCATTGACAGTGGTTCTTCAGACACAGATTACCTCGATTTTTTGAGAGGAAAGAAACACGTCCAGCTTCATCTGAAGAATAATATAGGCTTTTCACAGGCCAACAATGCTGGTATTCAATATGTTAATAGAGATGCCGATGTGGTCGTTTTTATCAATCCGGACACATTTCTTAAACCCGATTTTTTGAGTAAGGCCGAGTCTCTTTTTCTGTTAAACCATCACATCCAATTCCTGTCCGGCAAGTTACTTGGCTATGATCTAAGAAATCAACAACCCAGTGGTAAAATTGACTCCTGCGGAATTTTCAGAAAATGGTATGGTCGCTGGTTTGATAGAGGACAGGGACAGGTTGATAGGGGTCAATATAGCGAACTGGAATCTGTTCCTGCACTCTGTGGAGCCTGTATCTGTTGCAGGAAATCTGTTATAGATCGATATTCAGGAAGCTTTTTCGACCCTGATTTTTTTCTTTACAAAGAGGACATAGAGCTTGGTCTGAGGCTGCATAAATCCGGGATTGACTCCTACTATTCTCCCGACCTGGAAGCGTATCATTGCAGAGGATGGAATGTCTCCAGAAAAGAGATATCTTTATTAACAAAAAAACAAGCTGCCGAAAATGAGATTCTGCTCTATAAAAAACACCCATCACCCTATATAATCTGGGCTCTGTTTAAATACTTCCTGGTCACATTCTTTAAAGTGTAACAGTATGACAATAATCACTCGAAATTAGACACAATAGTATGGTTTTTGAAAAGAACTGTCGAGTGACTACACCTGAATAAATATGTCATTTCCTACAATCTCTATTATTATCCCAACCCTTAACGGTGAAGAAACTTTGCCAGAACTTATGGCAATGCTTTCAGTACAATCAGTACCGATTTCAGAGATTATTGTTGTCGATTCATCGTCCAACGATAAGACTGTTGAGATTGCTCTTAAAAATAAAGTTAAGCTGCTCACTGTTGAAAGAAACGAATTTGACCATGGTTCCACTCGAACACTGGCTGCCCAGCAAACGGTTGGCGAAATTATTGTTTTTTTCACCCAGGATGCTATACCTGCAAGCAGAGAGGCCGTTAGATCACTTGTTCAACCGTTTGTTGATGATAATGAAATCGCAGCAACATATGGGCGTCAGCTCCCATCTTTTAAAGCCAACCCTTTTGCCGTACATCTTAGAAATTTCAACTATCCTGGAAAGTCTGAAGTTCGAAGATACAGAAATAGAGAGACTCTTGGACTAAAGTCTGTTTTTTTATCAAACTCATTTTCTGCGTATAGACGCACCATTCTTGATAAGATCAATTTCTTTCAGGACAATTTGATCTTAGGTGAAGACACCTGTGCTGCCGGCCTAATTCTATTGGAGAAAAAAAAGATAGCGTATGTGGCCGAAGCCAGCGTCTATCATTCGCACAACTATACTATTGAACAGGAGTTTAAAAGGTATTTTGACACAGGAGTGCTGCACCAGAGAGAAAAATGGCTGCTTGAAACTTTTGGTGGAGCAGAGGGCAGGGGGATTGCATTTGTACGCTCAGAAATAACCTATCTGCTCGATGAAAAGAAATGGATGTTAATCCTACCTGCAATATTGAGAAACGTTTTGAAATTTATCGCTTATAAGGCTGGTAGATCCTACAGCCGATTACCAAAGCAGTTAATCCCTCATCTATCAATGAACAGAAAGTGGTGGTACAAACCCCGTTAGTTGAATGAGCTTGGGTGCTTGCCATTTCCTGCCTGGCTCAGCAAACGTTTTGCTAACATTTCAGATAAACTTCATCTTTTGCCGGGAAAAGATTTGATAATCACAAGCAAATTATGTGATGAATGATTATAAAGAGAGTGGCATTTTGAAAAACCCGTTTTCATTCCATCGTATTTCCTAGAATTAGATTTGTTCCATTTATAACTGATGTTATCACTGAACCTGCGTGAACAGAGCCCCATAATGGCCAGGTTGTTTCACATCCTGGACTGCTTTCTGGTTGTCGGCTATCTCTGGTTGCTGATTCAATGGTATCAAGTTGAGTGGAGCATATATTACACCCGCCTTGAAATCATTACGTTCATACTCTGTTTTATAAGTTTTCAATCATTCCAGTTGTATCGATCCTGGCGTGGTTGGAAATTCTATATCCAACTCCTCTATATAATACGGGCCTGGGGTTTTGTGATTGGTGTTTTATTGTTCTATTTCTTTTTATTTAAAATTTCCATTGCCTATTCACGGGCGGTGTTTCTAATCTGGTCAACGACTACCCCAATTCTTCTTTTTATCGTCCATCTGATTGTACGCAAAATACTCAGGTACTATCGAAAGAAAGGCAAAAATGTTCGACACGGAATTATTGTCGGTGCCGGTGAACTTGGACAGAACCTGTTAAAAGAAGTGGAATCGATTCCATGGGCAGGTATTCAGGTAATGGGGTTTTTCGATGATAAAATTGAGGAAGGATCCACTGTTGAAATAATGGACAGGCCATTACTTGGAAACACGAGCGAGATCTATGATTACCTTGAGGGAAATGATATCGATTATGTCTATATAGCGCTGCCAATGCGTGCCGAGAAAAAGATTTTTTCCATTCTACGCAATTGTAGATCCCTGGGAGCACGTATATTTCTAGTTCCTGATCTTTATGTGTTTGGTTTGCATCACGCCGAACTTCAATCACTCGGTAAACTGCTCATTCTCAATTTCAACCCTCACACCGAATGGAAAAGAGGGTTTGATATAATATTCTCTTCTCTTGCGCTTTTCTTTTCCGCCCCATTTTTTCTTCTCATCAGTCTCCTAGTTAAACTGGAAGATGGTGGACCAGTGTTTTATAGACATAAAAGAATCACGAATGCCGGTAAAAATTTTAACTGCCTCAAGTTCAGAACAATGAAAGTTGGTGCTGATAATGAGCTCGCAAAGATATTAGCAGAAAATCCGGCATTGAAAGAGGAATGGGAAAGAAGTTATAAATTGAAAAATGATCCCCGGGTTACTCGTGTTGGAAAAATTCTTCGGAAAACCAGCATCGATGAGTTTCCCCAGTTTATTAATGTTCTGCGCGGAGACATGAGCGTGGTGGGCGCAAGACCTATTGTTGATGGAGAGCTCAAAGATTTTTATAAGGAAAGTGCCGGCAGATACTGCTCGATGAAACCTGGTATTACCGGCCTTTGGCAAGTAGGACGCCGGTCAGATATAGAGGATTACAACGAAAGGGTTGAGCTGGATGACTGGTATATTCTTAATTATTCTTTATGGACCGATATAAAAATCATCTTCAAGACAATCGCTTGTTTATTTAAAGGTAATGGTGCATATTAGTTTTTAGAGACAAGGTTAACAAAAACTAAGATAAGCATATCTTTATGAATTTTAGAATCTGCATATTATAAATTACAGGAGCAAATAAGTTATGGATTCTTATTGTAAATTTCTTCGTTATACCGCATGGTTGCTTGTTTTCTCTTTTTTTACACTCCTCTCTGGATGCGCCACAAAACAGTATGGATCTGTTGAGTTTACTTCAACGCCTTCTGGTGCTGAGGTGATTAATTTACATGATGATACGGTATTAGGTACAACTCCGGTCCGAGTTCTTTTTAAAGGTGATGCCGGTTCATCGGATAAGGTTGTCGTTCAGTTCAATAAAGTTGGTTATTTTGAAAAGATATTCACAATCTGGGTCAATAATAGACACGATGATAGACAAAGTGCCGAAAATGATGCGACCCAGATTCATGCTGAAATGATAAAGCACCAATAATTATAACTTTATAACTATTACCGTCTATTTTGATCCAAAGAAAAAATTTATAACAACGATATCAAGAAGAACAGGTGACCTATCATGATAAGTAAAATAAAAATGATACAGATTATCCTTTTTGTCCTGGCAATTTTTCTTCTAGGGGGCTGTGGTAAGACAATTCATCCGGTGAAGATGGTTGTTCATTCAGATCCCCAGGGTGGATATGTTTTGTATAAAGCCCCATCTACGTATGGGCAATGGATCTATCTGGGCTCCACACCAGTTAAAACTGTGCAGATGGTTGATGAAGAAACGATGACTGAAAACTCTAAATTCGCTCTTCGTATTCTCAGAAACGGTTTTCATGAACAGATGAAAGAGTGGGATGGTGAGACTTTCCTTGAAATGTTTGAAGGTCAGGGCAAAGTTTTCTGGACACCCCATCTCATCAGATCAAAGATGTAAACGTTTTATTGTGTCCACTTATTCTGATAAATCTCCCAATATTCTTACTGTAAACGATCTATCATAGAAGGTGGTGCTGTTATGAATATGACCAATCGCTTATTTTTATTATTCATCCTCATGAGCATGTTATCTCTTTTTGGCTGCGGAAAAGAGGGTGCCCTGGGTTTTAAACCTGAAGGTCATTCCATGGGAAGTTCTTCTTCAATGAATAAAGAAGGGTCCCTCATGGGAGAAGAATCACTTTTTAATGTGGGCGGTTCCGATATCTACGGATCTAATCCTGATATGGAGAGTGACGAATATAAAAAACAATACGGTCGCTCCACAGCACCTCTTTTACCCATTTATTTCGATTTTGACAGGGACTCAATTCGTGACGACCAGGTGGAAAACCTTAAGAAAAACGGCGAATATCTTCTGGATAATCCGGCAAAAAGGATAATGATTGCCGGAAATTGTGATGAAAGAGGAACCGCCGAATATAATATGGGTCTGGGAGAGCGAAGGGCAATTAATGCCAAACGGTTTCTGGTCAATATGGGAATTGCTGAAGACAGAATACGTACTGTCAGTTTTGGCGACGAAATGCCGTTATTTCCAGAATCAGATGAATGGTCCTGGGCCCGAAATCGAAGAGACGACTTTGTGATCGAGTAAAAAAAGGTCCTGAAAAACTCCCGGCTTTATTTATCTTATCGACACAAATAGAAGCATCTGCCAGTCAATGATTCTCAACCTGTACGACAAAAGGGGTGTTGTCAACCAATTGACCACACCCCTTTGTTGTCTAAATCATCTGGATAATAAGAAAAAGTTGAATAGTGCACCAACCACTTTTTAGTTAGCTACCAGAAGCTCTGCCAGCTTTCCTGCCGGATCAGACACATCATTTGTTACATCAATGACTGGAACTCCCTGTCGTTCAGCTTTTCGTATAGAGGTTGCATTAGGAAAACAGACAATTGGCCCATTTTCTAGATTGTCTGCCAGAAACTGCTCGTCTTCATCATCTTCAACCAAATTGCCGACAAAGGAAATTTTAGGGATTTCAGCTTCATCGGCCAGTCGTTTTATTTTTTTTGCTGTTCGTATTGATGATTGAGAAGGGTTAACGATAACCAGCAAGTGGTCAACACCAGCGATTGTTCCCCGTCCGAGATGCTCTACTCCAGCCTCCATATCCAGAAGAACAACCTGGGCCGGAGAGTGGAGCAGCTTGGTGAGCATTCTTCTTAAAACATTGTTTTCAGGACAGGCGCAGCCACCTTCTGCTGTCTGGACGGCTCCCAACACCATTAACTTCATGCCGTTATGCTCAATCATGAAATCACTGAGCAGGTCGTTTACCTGGGGATTAATATTATAAAATGGTGAACCATCAGTCTTTCCTGAGCGTTCAACCAGCAGTTGAGTCATTTCAGCTATCGGTTTAGCAAGACTGATATCTTTTACACCAATTGTCTGGGCCATATGAGGGCTGGGATCAGCGTCAATAATTAATACATCTTTCCCTCTGTTTTTCATCTCTCTTGCCAGAAGGGCCATAATGGTTGTTTTACCTACGCCGCCTTTGCCGGATATTGCGATTTTCATTTTTCTATTAAACTCCGTCTCTTTTTATTGCATGCTCTGTTTGAGTGGTTACAATGTTGACAAATGTATAGTCCATTTAACCATTGACGTAAATATAGAAAAGATTGTAAAAACATCTTTAACTGGTTGTTTGACAAATTAATTGAGCATTTATATTGAAATCATTTTCGCGTGATTATTACCAAGTAAGGAAGGAGTATTGCCATGTCTCAATACGCACAACAAATAAGTCTTTCAAAAGCAAAAGTTGATGCCTCATCTGTTTTTCTGGCCAAAGTGTTTAACTGGATGGCTGTTGGCCTCGGGCTCACAGGGATCATCGCTTACTTGACTGCGGCAGCCGGGCTTGCACAGACCATCGCTTCCAGCGGACTGTTTTTGATTTTGATCATCGGTGAACTTGGGTTGGTCTTTTACCTGTCGGCAAGAATTAATAAGATGCAGGCCGGAACCGCCTCATCCATGTTTCTTCTCTATTCCGTTCTCAACGGATTGACACTATCTGTTATTTTTCTCGCATATACCGGCACATCCATCGCAACTACATTTTTTATCACTGCGGGTATGTTCGGAGCAATGGCTATTTATGGTCTGGTAACAAAAAGGGACTTGTCCGGATTTGGCTCTTTTCTTTTCATGGGTCTCATCGGTATTATTATCGCTTCAATTGTCAATTTTTTTCTTAAGAGTTCAGGCCTCTACTGGGTTATCTCGATGATCGGTGTTCTGGTTTTCACCGGGCTCACCGCTTATGATGTGCAGAAGATAAAAAAGATGGGTGAAGATGGAATAATGGAGCAGGGAGAAGCGGCAATCACAAAAGGTTCCATTATGGGAGCACTGGCTCTCTATCTTGACTTTATCAACCTGTTTCTCATGCTGTTAAGATTCTTTGGTGGCGGCAGGGATTAATTCTCAAATACACAATTTCTTCAAAGTAAATGTCCTAAGACAAGGTGCGATTTTTATTGAACTGAAACGGGTATGACTTCTTCTTTTAAAGGCAAAAAAATAATCTTTAGTGTGACCGGCTCCATTGCCGCATTTAAGGCGGCTGGTTGGGTTTCGACACTTAGCCAAGAAGAGGCCGATGTTTCTGTCATAATGACCGAATCATCCACCCAGTTTGTTTCGCCTCTGACCTTTTCGGCGTTGTCCGGCAATAAAACCTGGACTGATTTCTTTGAAGACGAAAAAAACTCTTCAATATCCCATATTGATCTAGCTCAACAGGCTGATTGTGTCTTGGTTGCTCCGGCAACTGCACAGACCATCAGTCGCCTGGCCAATGGTATGGCTGATGATCTCTTGTCAGGAGTGATCCTGGCGACAAAAGCGCCGGTGATCGTCTGTCCCGCCATGAACAGTAACATGTACTCTCACCCGGCAACTCAAGAAAATATCAATAAACTCAAAACATTCGGATATCACATTGTGGATCCGGAATTTGGTTCAATGGCCTGTAAGACTGAAGGGCAGGGTCGTTTGGTCTCATGGGAGAGTGCTCGTGAGGTAATGGCAAAAGTGCTGTCACAACAGGACTTGACTGGTCACCACATACTTGTTACGGCCGGGCCCACTCGAGAAACCATAGATGCTGCCCGATTTCTTTCCAACAGATCCTCCGGGAAAATGGGCTATGCTCTTGCCCAGGCAGCTTATCGAAGAGGAGCAGAAGTCACCCTGATCAGTGGACCGACCGCACTTCCAGCTCCCTTTGGAATCAATCGTATTCAAGTTGATAGTGCCAAACAGATGTATGAGCAGGTTTTTAAACAGTGGAAAGAAACGACAATCATAATAAAAGCAGCAGCAGTTCTCGACTTTCGTGCCAAAAACAGCGTTGATCATAAAATCAAAAAGGATCAGGCCGATATGGTTATCGAACTTGATCGAAATCCGGATATTTTAGCTGACCTTGGCACACAGAGGACATCCTCGGCACCATTTCTTGTGGGATTTTGTGCTGAAACAGAGAACTTAATTGAAGAAGCCCAGAAGAAACTTATTCAAAAGGGGGTCGATCTTATCTGCGCCAATGATGTCAGTGGAGCAGATACCGGTTTTGGCGTTGATACCAACAGAGTAACCTTGGTTGATCAAAATAATCAGATTCAACTCCCACTCGTTTCAAAAGAAGAGACGGCAGATAATATACTGGATCGAATCATTTCACTTCTTGGATAATTAATTCCTGCCAAACGTTCAGTTGAGTGAATCACAATCAATCTTTTCTTAATAACTGATTGTGTCCATCAAATGGTGTTCTATCGCTTTATTTTCCTTGGGTAAAGTACCGCACTATTTTCAATGCGAGCATAATAAACGGAATACCGTGGAAAAACAGGTCGAATATGTCGATCGGTCTTTTTAATGTTCCTGATAGAAGCATTGATATTTTTTCAAAAAGGTGCGGAACAGGGTAGAATGGCGCCAACCCTAAAGTACAGCAGAGCAGAATAATAATCAGCCAGGGGATTTCATCAATTAATTGCATTAATCTCTCGCATGTTATTTTGGTTAAATTGACTGTGTGTACATTATGGAGTCCTGTGAAAAACCAAACATTCACTTTGTACGATTGTTGGTTGTTTGGCCGGACGAAAAGTAAGTGTTTTCTTAAATAGCTTGTTTTATACTTTCCTACAGTTTACGTGTCAATGTGTATCACACACGCAACTCTCTTCCTTGCAAAAGCTGCATGAGTTCAGATAAGAAAAAAAATATTCTAGTCCTCGAGCCTTATTACGGAGGATCCCATAGAACATTTCTTCAAGGGCTTAGCTGCACAATTCCGGCCACCTACACTTTTTTAACGTTACCGGCCAGAAAATGGAAAATGCGCATGCAACTCTCCGCTTTCTGGTTTGTCAAACAGATACAACAGAAATACCAAGAGAACAACTTTGATCTGGTTCTCTGTTCAACATTTGTTGATGTCGCCGTTTTAAAAGCGCTGCTGGTCTCGGAGTCCTGGTGGGAGAGCAGAACACCTTTTCTAATCTATTTTCACGAAAACCAGTTTAGTTACCCAGGTCAGATTGATGACCCACAGATCTTTCATTTTAGCAGTCTGAATTTCAACAGCGCTATGGCTGCAGACTCTCTTGCTTTTAATTCTGCCTATAATTACAACAGCTTCATTGATGGGATAAAAAAATATCTAAAAAAAGCAACTGATGTGGAATTACTTGACAGTATCGATTCGATAGAAAATAAATCGATAATCCTTTATCCTGGCCTGGATTTTACAACTATAGATCAGGCAAAACCATCAGATTCAACTTCAAACGACCCACCGGTAATTCTCTGGAATCACAGATGGGAGCACGATAAAGGGCCTGAATTGTTTTTCTCTTCTCTTTACTCTTTACAAAAAAAGCAGATCCCTTTTCAGCTTATTGTGTTGGGTCAATCTTTTAAACGTCAGCCGGCTTGTTTCCAGGAAGCTAAAGAGAAACTAAAAGAACAGATACTTCACTTTGGTTACATACACTCAAAAGAAGAATACAGTGATTTACTCCATCGCGGAGATATCGTCGTTTCGACGGCCTACCATGAGTTTTTTGGTCTTGCGGTGATTGAGGCGGTCAGGGCAGGTTGCACACCATTGCTGCCCGACAGATTGTCATATGTGGAATTATTCGACAACTGTTACCGGTATGATAGTCATCAACTGACCAAACGCCTTTCACAACTGCTGAAAACCAGGAAATTTATAGATACTCCGACTTCCATAAAGTTGACAGACCGTTTTAATTGGTCGAATCTGCAATCCTCTTACAGCCAGTGGTTTTCTTCTGTTGAAAAATGAAAAAATAAGAGAGATTATTTTTTCATCGTTTTAGCAAAATCAAGCATTCTCTGAATTGGAATTCTGGCTTTTCTGGCCAGTTCTCTGTCGACAAATATCTCGTTTGTGCCTTTTTCAAGCGATTCTGACAAATTAGTCAGGGAGTTCATCCCCATCCATGGACAGTGAGCACAACTCTGACAGGTTGCACCTTCACCGGCAGTTGGCGCTTCTATGAGAACTTTTTCCGGGGCGACCTTTTTCATTTTATTGAAAATTCCTGCATCGGTAGCAACAATAAACTCTTCATTCTTCATGGAAGCTACAGCATTGATTAAGGCAGTAGTCGAACCGACTATGTCCGCCTGTTCAATTATGGGAGCAGGAGATTCAGGATGAACAAGAACGGCAGCGTCAGGATGAAGCTTTCGCACTCGTTGGAGAGCAACGGATTTAAACTCTTCATGGACAATGCAGGAACCTGGCCAGAAGATCATTTCAACCCCGGTCAACCTCTGCACATACTGACCTAAATGTTTGTCCGGCCCCCAAAGAATCTTCTCTCCTTTGTCAGCAAGATGTTTGACAATATCAAGAGCAATGCCTGAAGTGACAACCCAGTCGGAGCGTGCTTTTACTTCAGCAGAAGTATTGGCATAGACCACAACGGTATGGTCAGGAAATTGATCGCAATAGTCAGAAAAAAGGTCTATGGGACACCCTTCATCAAGGGAGCAGGTTGCATCGAGATCCGGCATGATGACCTTTTTCTCATTGTTGAGGATTTTTGAGGTTTCCCCCATAAAACGTACACCCGCAACAACCAGGGTTTTTGCCGAATGTTCAGATCCAAACCTGGCCATTTCAAGCGAATCTGCAACACAGCCTCCGGTTTCCTCGGCAAGGTTCTGCAGTTCGCCATCAGTATAATAATGGGCGAGAAGAACACCATCCTGTTTAATCAACATTGATTTGATGTGATCTTTAAGATCACGGATCTCATTCTTTGTTAATTCAGGCCATACCGGGTTATCGGGAACATGAACTTTTGGAATAATTATGTTCTCGCTCTGCTCCATCGTGGTTTCCTGCATGTGCAAATCCTTTAAAAGAGGCTTTTCGATTACTGAGATGAATTTAATATGGGGGATTTAACCATTACTCTTAGGAGTATTTCAAGAGTTCTTTTGTTCTGTCAAGGTGGAGCCGGTTGGTAAAGATTTGAGTTTTTCTTCCAGTTCTTTACTCACACCAGCAATGCGTCCTTCAAGCATGCACCCACGTCTTCCAGGAACACATTCTGTTTTTAATTTTTCACAACCACCATTGTTGTAATTGTAGTTTCGACAAGAATATGACATAATAACAACGTGTTAGAGTTTGTAGAAATTTTATGATCTGCAGCCGATATGATCATTTATTACTTTTTGTTTTTATCGACGGCAAGTCCTATTATCTTCAGTAAGTAGTGTAAACAATAAGTAGAATCATTTATTTTGTCACCCCTTGATTTACTTTCATTGGCCATAAAAATGATATAAACTTATAACTCAACCATAGTCATTGATACGTAATTAACACCTAAAGACTGTGACATAGTAAAAGACCGGGAGGAAATGATGAAACATTACCACAAAGAACTCTGGTTCGAAGTACCAACCAGAAGAGAATTTATCAATATCACACGCGAAGTAGAAAAATGTCTGGAAGAATCCAATATTCAAAATGGCCTTCTTCTCTGTAATGCCATGCATATAACAGCTTCAGTTTTTATTAATGATGATGAATCGGGGCTTCACCATGATTACGAGGTCTGGCTCGAAAAATTAGCACCCCATGCACCGGTTGAGCAGTATCGGCACAATGGGTATGAAGATAACGCTGATGCTCACCTGAAACGGCAAGTTATGGGCAGAGAAGTTGTTGTTGCCGTTACAGACGGAAAGTTGCATTTCGGTACTTGGGAGCAAATTTTTTATGGGGAGTTTGATGGAAGAAGAAAGAAGAGGGTCCTTGTGAAAATCATTGGTGAATAATTGAAATGATTTCCCCTTTTGTAAGCAGTGGGTATCCAATCAAGGTTACATAATCAATTTCAGCAATTCAGATTATGAATTGTCTCTAAATATTAAAAAAAGAGCTGTCGACCACTTCTGATCGACAGCTCTTACTTGTTTTAAATCGGTGATACTTTTATTTAAGCCAGGGCGACAGTTTGCTTTTTAGGAATAAAGCAAGGCATGATACCTTTGCCGGCAGAACATGTGGAAGAAACGATATCTTTTAAGACTGCAGGAGCGCCGTTTTCTTTCAGTTCAACAAATTCCCAGCAGTTTTGTTCCTGGCAAAGGGCCTTCATGAAAGCAAGATGTTCGGTATGACCGGTTTTATGGGCAGTTACATGCCCCTGAATCGGGCAACCGAGCAAGGTTAGGTCGCCAATAATATCAAGCACTTTATGACGAATAAATTCATCATCGAAACGAAGGCCGTCTTCATTTAAAACAGACTTTCTGTTCCAGTGTATGGCAATAACGCTCTCCAAAGTGCCGCCAAGAGCAAGTCCATTGGCCCACAGTTCTTCAACCTGTTCCACATAGCCAAAAGTTCTGGCATTTGCAATTTCTTTGATGAATTTTTCCGGGGTTATATCAATTTCAAAGCTCTGTTTACGAATAATAGCATCATCAAAAACAATTTTACCGGAAACCTTGAAACCATCATACGGTTTAATGGTGATATGTTTATCCCCTTTAGCGTAGGTAATCTCTTTGGTGATTCGTAAAACCTTGCGACATGCTTTCTGCTTTTTTCTTCCGGATTTTTTCAGTAGATGAATAAAGGGTCCGGCACTCCCATCCATAATTGGAACCTCGGGAGAATCAAGCTCAATGTCAACATTATCAATGCCGTAACCTCGAAGAGCGGCAAGTAAATGTTCGGTAGTAGAGACGCGAAATGAACCATCTCCAATGGTCGTTGCCAATCTGGTGTCAATTACCTTATCCATATGGGCATGAATCCTGGTATTTGCATCCAGGTCGGTTCGAATAAAACGGATTCCGCTGTCAACACCTGCCGGTTTTAACGTCAAGTTCACAGTACGACCGGAATGGAGCCCGACACCGCAGCAACTTATATTCTTTTTGAGCGTATACTGATTCGGCTCTGGTAAGTATGACATATTCCCCCTGAAGATTATATTTGATAAATCTTTTTTATCTTTTCCAAAACTATTGCAATATACAGACCACTAGGGAATTTTATTCAAATTGTAAAGGGATGGTAAAAAGTGCGCAAAAACAGATGGAAAAACAGGTCTTTCTGGAAACCTGAAAGTTATCAAATGCCTTGAAGTTTCTATGTTGTCAAAAAAGACCTATAATTTCATGATGTGTGTGCTATATGACACGGATGGCCGGTGATAACCTGTAATACTGTATCAGGACGTTTCTAGTTTTTCCTGCAGGAAATCCCAAAAAGCATCGTCTATTAAGGTCTGGATCGTCAAGGCAAAGATCGGCATTTTAAAATCAGTTTGGGCCAGCTTAACCATATCTTTTTCTGTGGTGATCAATCCTGTTGCCCCGGCATGTTTTGCCTTTTGCTCCAACAACTGGATATCAGATTCATTGTATAAGGTATGATCTTTAAATTCTGTAAATCCGCATAAATTAATTTTTGAGTTTAGAAGGCTGTTTCTGAATCGTTCAGGATTTGCAATACCGCAAAAGCCATAGAGCGCAGAAGGCAACCGATCAACGTCCAGATCACTTGAATCGTTTATCCGTTTCGCTCCATTTACTTCAATATAGCTGAAGAAAACCGGTGTGTGTCCGAATCGTTTATTCAGCAGCTCACTGAACATTTGGGCCCGCTCATGATTCTGTTTAGTTGTTCCGGTCATTATAAAAGCGTCTGCCCGATGAAGAGAAGATACCGGTTCGCGCAGTTCGCCTCCCGGAAAAACGCGGCTATTCCCCGCAAGATTTGTACTGTCGAATAAAACAAGATCCACATCTCGCTGAACTTTTAGATGCTGGAAGCCATCATCTAAGACAATTGTCTGACACTGCAGCTCCTCTTCAACAAACCGACAGACCGGTCTTCGATCCTTGCCGGTTGCAACCACTACTTCCGGCAATAGATCACCATGAAGCCTTGGTTCGTCCCCAGCCTCCTCGGCCCTCATTAAAACGGTTTTCCCGTCTGACACCAGATTGACTTTATTTGAGGCACGACCACCATATCCTCGGCTGACAATAGCAGTTTTTATTTGCCTCTTCTGCAGATATCGGCAAATCATCTGTACAACCGGGGTCTTGCCGGTTCCGCCCATGGTGAGATTTCCTACGGAAATAACCGGAACAGAAGGCCTGTACGAACGAAAGATATCGTGACGATACATCAATTCCCTTACTCTCATAAGTAAACTGTAAAGAGGGCTAAAAGGCCTACCAATAAGGAACAGGATCTCTGTCATTCCGTATCCACAATAATTTTCTAGTTGAAAAGAACTTTTTTCATTATATTAATTTGTTTACATTGGAACATTGCTCAACACATTGTAACCAATTTTCACTGTTCGTCATTCCATATTTTATAGAATAATGCAACGATGGTAACACCCACAACTGCAACTGTTTATCGTTAACCTTGTAAACTATTAGCTAAGGAGTGCAATATGAAATCAAACAAGTTAAACCTGGGCCTGTTTGGCTGTCTCATTTTAACGTTTCTGTTTCTCTTGCCTTTACAGTGTTTTGGAGCAGATACAATCAAGTTCGGCGTCGTAGGGCCCCATAGCGGTGATTTGGCTTCATATGGTCTTCCTTCAGTAAATGCAGCTAAACTAGTTGTTGATAAAATTAATGCAAATGGTGGTATTAACGGAAAAAATGTCGAGCTGCTGATAGAAGATGATGTCTGCAAGCCTGAATTTGCTTCAAATGCAGCAACAAAACTTGTAACCAGCGGAGTCGATGTTGTACTTGGCCCTATCTGTTCCGGCGCAACCAAAGCCGCACTACCGATTTATGCCGATGCTGGTATTCTCGTCATGTCTCCTTCTGCAACAGCTGATGATTTAACCTATTCAGGTAAATACCCAAACTTTTTCAGGACAATAGCTCCAAATGCCGCTCAGTCTCCGGCAATGGTAGATTTTGCCATTAACAAACTTGGTTCAACAGAAATTGCCGTTATTCACGATAAAGGTGATTACGGCAAACCCCTGGCTGAAGGAGCCAAAAAGAAAATAGAAGAGGGTGGTAAAGCTAAAGTTGTTCTTTTTGAAGGAATCACCCCGGGTTCTATGGATTATTCTGCAATTGTCCAGAAGATTAAACGATCGGGAGCCCAAGTCGTCATTTATGGTGGTTACCATCCCGAAGCCTCTAAAATCGTAACTATTATGAAAAAGAAACGGCTCAAAACGAAATTTGTCTCAGATGATGGGGTCAAAGACGACACATTCATCAAGATAGCTGGCGCTGCAGCCGAAGGTGTTTATGCGGCAGGTCCTCAGGATAATTCTGCCAATCCACTGGCTGGTTTAGCAAAAAAAGAACACAAAGAAGCTTTCAAAAGTGATCCTGGTGCTTTTTATGAAGGGGCGTATGCAGCAGCTCTTACAATCCTGAATGCTATTGAAAAATCGGGGTCGACTGATTTAGAGGACTTGAAAAAAATATTACAGAGTGAAAAGGTAAATACCCCTGTTGGAAATATCAATTTTGACAAAAAAGGGGATACAATCGGTGTCGGCTTTTCCATGTATGTTGTTGCCGATGGTAAATACGTAGTTGCAAAGTAGTCCTAATCTCAGTCATAACCTGAACACTGGAGTATCCGGGACATGGAGCCTGGCTACTCCAGTGCTTTTCCGTATATGGAATATTTTATAGAACTATTATTCAGTGGGCTGACAAAGGGATCGATTTATGCCCTTATTGCCCTTGGTTACACCATGGTGTACGGCATAATCGGCCTGATAAATTTCGCCCATGGTGAAATTTATATGATCGGTGCCTTCACCGCCTTTATTGTAGCCACCGTCCTTTCCATTTATGGCTTTCCGCTGTTGGCAATTGTTGTTATAGCCGGCCTTGCTGCTGCCGTATGGTCTTCTGCCTACGGCTACACCGTTGAAAAAATAGCCTATAAACCACTTCGTCATGCCCCCAGGCTCTCGCCGCTTATAAGTGCCATTGGCATGTCAATTTTCCTGCAAAACTATGTTTTACTTGCTCAAACATCAGATTTTCTCCCGTTTCCGGCCCTGATTCCAGATTTTGCTTTCATGGAGCCATTTGCCCATATTGTTGGAACATCAGATATCGTAATTATTCTGACTTCCGCTTTGGTTATGGCTTGCCTGACGCTGCTGATTAAGTTCACCAAAATCGGTAAAGCAATGCGGGCAACTTCGCAGGATCGTACAATGGCCATGCTTGTCGGAATCAATGTCGACAGAATCATATCAGCCACCTTTATCATCGGCTCAGCCCTTGCGGCCATAGGTGGTCTGCTGATCGCTTCCCATATTGGCCAGATAAACTTTTCGATAGGTTTTCTGGCAGGGATTAAAGCCTTCACTGCAGCAGTTCTCGGTGGAGTCGGCTCTATTCCTGGAGCGGTTTTAGGCAGTCTGGTGCTTGGATTAACGGAGAGCTTTGCCACCGGATATGTTTCCTCTGATTACGAGGATGTTTTTGCCTTCTCCCTTCTTGTGCTGATACTGATATTCAAACCCTCAGGCTTACTCGGCAAAAATGAAACAGAGAAAGTGTGAACGGTATGAAAGGGAATAAATTTATTAAAAAGTCGTTCTTTATCTCTCTCTGGTTTGCCTTTCTGACCTTCCCACTTTTGGTCGTCAAGGTTGACGCCATTGAAAAAACGGTACAGTATCGTTGGAAGAATCTCATTTACATAACCATTGGCACATTCATTCTCTCGGTTTTATCAAAGGCCTATTTCCTTTACCAAGAAGATAGAAAAAGTCGTGGGAAGCTCATGCCGGTTCAACTGACGGCTACCTATATCCAGAAGATTGCCAATGAACCAAAATTTCTTTTTCCCATAGCAGGGGCTATATTTGTATTTGCCCTTTTGTTTCCCTTTCTTTTTTCAAGCTATCAAACCAATATCATGACCACGGCACTCATGTATGTTGTGCTCGGTCTTGGTTTAAATATTGTCGTTGGCCTGGCAGGATTGCTGGATCTTGGTTATGTCGCATTTTACGCTGTTGGCGCCTATAGCTATGCCTTGCTAAATCATTATTTCCAGATCGATTTCTGGCTGGTTCTGCCTATTGGAGGATTGCTGGCCGCTCTGTTCGGTATTATCCTCGGTTTTCCGGTTTTACGCTTACGAGGAGATTACCTTGCCATTGTAACACTGGCCTTTGGAGAGATGATTCGCTTGGTGCTTGAAAACTGGAGTGAATTTTCTAATGGTCCTGCAGGTATTTCAAACATCGAGAGGCCAGGATTTTTCGGGCTTAACTTAAATTTGGACCAATCCATTTTATATATCTATTATCTGATGGTTGGTTTTGTGCTCATCACCATTTTTGTGGTTAATCGATTGCAGAACTCACGCCTGGGAAGAGCCTGGCTCGCTCTAAGAGAAGATGAGATCGCCTGCCAGGCGATGGGTATTGATAAAACTAAAACGAAACTGGTTGCTTTTGCTCTAGGGGCGTTCTGGGCTGGAATAATAGGTGTTGTTTTTGCCGCCAAAACCACTTTTATCAACCCCGCAAGCTTTACTTTTCTTGAATCTGCTATCATTTTGTCAATAGTTGTACTGGGAGGAATGGGCTCAATTGTCGGGGTTATTATCGGTGCCTTATTCTTAATATTACTTCCCGAATATTTACGACCTCTCTCGGAATTCCGAATGCTTGCATTTGGCGGAATTATGGTGGTTATGATGGTTTTCAGACCTCAGGGCCTGATCTCTACTGTCAGAAGAAAGTACAATATATCCAGAGATAGAAATCTTGGACGTGAACCATTCAATGAATGATCCAATCTTACGTGTGAGTCAACTTTCGATGCACTTTGGCGGTGTTCGAGCAGTTGACTCACTTGATATTGAAGTCTCTGCCGGTGAAATAGTCGCCATTATCGGTCCGAATGGAGCCGGGAAGACAACTTTTTTTAACTGTTTGACCGGCATCTATCGGCCAACTAAAGGTGATATTTTCCTGCAGCCACCAAATTCATCGGGGCAGGAAATACGTCTGAACGGACGTAAAATTAATAAAATTACTGAGCTTGGGATGGCAAGGACTTTCCAGACCATCAGACTTTTCCCTAAAATGAGCTGTCTGGAAAATGTCATGATTGGTCGACATTGCCGCACCCGCTCATTTATTTTTGGTGCTGTTTTTCGTAACAAAGCGACTCTTGAAGAAGAGCAGGAAAGTATCGATTTTAGTTATCGGATCATTCAGAAAGTCGGAATAGAACCTTATGTCAACGAGCTTGCTGAAAATCTCCCCTATGGAATTCAAAGGCGTCTTGAAATAGCCCGGGCTCTTGCCACAGAACCTTTTCTGCTATTGCTTGATGAGCCTGCTGCAGGCCTCAATCCCCATGAAACCAAAGAACTGGATGATCTCATTGTTACCATAAAGGAAGAAGGTCTCGGCATTCTTCTCATTGAACATGATATGAAACTTGTTATGTCCCTTTCCGATCGAATATGTGTTATGGATTATGGTAAAAAAATTTCCCAGGGAACACCGGAAGAGGTGAGTGGCGACCCAGAAGTCATAAAAGCATATCTTGGTGTTGAGTAGATGCTTGAAATTAAAGGCATAGAAGCCGGATATGGAAACATACCGGTTTTAAAAGATATATCTCTATTCATCAGGGAAGGTGAGATAATTACCTTGATTGGGGCCAATGGCGCAGGAAAATCGACTATCCTGATGACAATCAGTGGTATTCTATCCTGCCGCATAGGTGAAATCATCTATTGCGGAAATAAAATTAATGGCTGCAAACCGGATGAGATTGTTCAGCTTGGTATCAGTCAGGTTCCCGAAGGAAGACACATTTTTTCCCAGTTGACTGTTCAGGAAAACCTTGATATGGGTGGTTTTCTACGAAAAAATAAACAGGAGATCAAGAAAGACCTCGATTATGTGTTTTCTCTTTTTCCTATTTTAGCTGAAAGAAGAAATCAACTTGGAGGAACGTTAAGCGGTGGTGAACAGCAAATGCTTGCCATGTCCAGGGCATTGCTTGCTCGTCCCCGGCTATTGCTGCTTGATGAGCCCTCAATGGGGCTGGCTCCAATTATAATTAAGAAAATATTTGATATTATTAAGGCAATCAACAAAGAACACAAAACGACCGTTTTTTTGGTCGAACAGAATGCCCACCAGGCCCTTCAGATTGCTGACAGAGGGTATGTGCTGGAAAACGGTCGAATCATATTAAGTGATTCCGGACAGGGGCTGATGAACAATGAAGAGATAAGAAGGGCGTATCTTGGAATATGAGTTTAGTTTCTATACGCTGTAAAGTCACACTCTATCAATACATTATTGAGTTTATATGAAAACAATCAAAGCAGGAGTTATTGGAGTTGGTTATCTCGGTAAATTCCATGCCCAAAAGTATGCTGACATGGAAGATGTCGAGTTGGTTGGAGTTTCTGACACCAATGAACAGACTGTTAAAGCCATCAGTGACGATCTGGGGTGTCGACCATTTCTGGATTACCATGATATGCTTCCTCTTGTAGATGCTGTATCAATAGCAGTTCCGACCAGCTTTCATCATCAGGTTGCTGCGGAATGCATCGAAGCCGGTATCGACATTCTACTTGAAAAACCTATGACAGTTACCTTGGAAGAGGCGGATGATCTGATTATTAAGGCTTCAAGAAAGAAAACTATACTCCAGGTCGGTCACCTGGAACGTTTTAATCCGGCAGTAGAAGCCATGGAGCCATTTCTTGAAATGCCGATGTTTATAGAATCTGATCGAATTCATATATTCAAAAACAGAGCGGTTGATGTGGATGTTGTCCTCGATCTGATGATACACGATATTGACATCATACTTTCTATCATCGATTCTCCCATCAAGACTATTCATACCGTTGGTGCTCCAGTAGTTACCGAAACCACCGATCTTGCAAACGCCAGAATTATTTTTGAAAATGGGGCCACAGCCAATGTTACTGTATCACGTATAGCCAAAACCAATGTGCGTAAAATGCGCATTTTCCAACCGGGCTCATACATCACAGTCGATTTTGCCAATCGAAAGGTCATGACTATTCATCTCAAAGAGGAGTTGGAAGAGTCGGGCATGCCTAAACAGGATATCGAAATAAAAGAGTTTACCGAGGGTGATGCCTTGAAAAGTGAAATTCTTCACTTTGTCGATAACGTCAGAAACAGGACCCAACCCTCAGTTTCAGGCATTGAGGGGAGAAGAGCTCTTGGTGTCGCTCTTCAAGTTATTAAACAGATTGAGGAGTACCAGAAAATCATCGCCTATGAATCCTATCGTGTCCATTTGAAAAGGAAATAATCTCCGCATTCAACCTGGCTGATCACTGATTCATGTTATGGAAAAAAAAATAATGATTATAGCCGGTGAGGCCTCCGGTGATCTTCATGGATCAAGGCTTGTAGCTTCTATGCGCTCAAGGTGCCCCGACTGCTCTTTTTTCGGAATGGGAGGGCCAGAGCTGAAAAAGCAGGGAGTTGATATTCTCTTTGACCCTGCCAAGATAGCAGTTGTGGGTGTAGTCGAGGTCATTACCCATCTGGCAGACATTTTTTCGGCCCAGAAAATCCTCCGACGAAAAATGGCTGCTGAGCGCCCCGAATTACTTATAATAATCGATTTTCCCGATTTTAATCTGCTGCTTGCCAAAAAAGCAAAAAGACTCGGAATTCCTGTTTTTTATTACATCACCCCACAAGTTTGGGCCTGGAGAAAAGGGCGGGTTAAGACCATGAAAAAGGTGGTTGATCGACTCGGTGTTATCCTTCCTTTCGAAAAACCTTTTTTTCAAAAACATGGTCTTGATGTTGATTATGTGGGCCATCCGCTTCTCGATTCCGTTGAGGTGAAACTGACGCGCGAACAATTCGTCCAAAAATATTCTATAAAAAGTGAAAATAAGGTTGTCGGCCTTTTACCAGGCAGTCGAAAAAAAGAGATTATCTCTCTGTTGCCCATATTTCTGCAGGCGGCTAAGCAGCTGCAGAGCATGACTGAGAAAAACATTACTTTTGTAATTCCCCTTGCTTCCACACTGAAAAAAAGTGATCTCGATCAAAATGGTCTGTCTGAATACACCGATACTCTTGATATTCAAGTGCTTGAGCAGGACAGATATGAACTGATGGCTTCAAGTGATTGTGTGATTGCCGCTTCAGGTACAGTGGCCTTGGAGCTTGCCCTGGTCAATACCCCCTTTGTTGTTGTCTATAAAGTATCACCACTGACCTGGTTTCTTGGTAAACTGCTTGTAAAAATAGATTTTGCTTCCCTGGTCAACCTGATTGCCGAAAAGGAAGTCGTTTCGGAATTATTACAATATGATGCAGTGCCCGAACGTATCAGCGAAGAAACTTTCCAGCTGTTATTTGATGAGAAAACCAGGCAGCGGCTTATGGAAGGATTGGATCTTGTTCGTAAAAGGCTTGGTGAAAAAGGGGCTTCAGATCAGGCTGCTGCTGTTGCTCTTGAGTGCATACACGATAGTGTTGGAGGCTGATTTTTCTTTTGGAAGATTTTGACGAAACAATCCGGGTAGAGATTAGTGACGAACTGGATCTGCACCATTTTTCACCCAAAGATCTCAAAAGTCTTATCCCTGAGTACCTTCGGGAATGCAAAAAACTGAAGATCTTTCATGTTCGCCTGATTCACGGTAAAGGAATCGGCAACCTCAGGCGGTCCGTTCATGCCATCCTGGAACGTTCCCCGATTGTTCAATCGTTCTCTCTGGCACCAGAGAACAGGGGCTCATGGGGAGCAACAATTGTTGAGCTGAAAAAAGAGTAGGGGAAGGGGGCTTTATAGCCCATTTTGCTCAGATATATACTATTTTCCAAAATTACAGACTGGGTACTGACAACGTTTGCAGCTTCTGCAAAGGCCGCCGTGTCCCATCTCGGCAATCTCCTTTCGCGTTATTTTCTCACCTGCCAGAACCCTGGGAAGAATAAGATCAAAAACGGTAATTTTAAAAAACATACCGCAGGCTGGAACACCTAGAATCGGAATATCACCAATTCGTCCGGAAAGAAACATCGCCCCTGGAAGAACGGGAGTACCGTACACAATATCCTTCGCCCCAGCTTCTTTTATCGCCATTCTTGTCACATCATCGGGATCAACCGACATACCGCCGCTGGTAACCACCAGTTGCGCCCCTTCATTTATACAGGAATGAATTTCATCAACTATCATCTGAATATCGTCCGGGGCAAAACCAACTCGTACAACTTCAGAGCCAAGCTTTTTCACTTTCTTTCTCAGAACCGGCTCAAATTTATCTTCAATGAGGCCATTGTAGACTTCACCACCGGTAATAACCAGTCCGACTTTTTGGGCCTTGATTTCTTTTACTGAAATAACCGGAGCGGATTCATTACAGATATTGACTGCTTCATCAACGACTTTGCGTTCAGAAACCAAGGGAATCAACCTGGTTCCACCAATAAGCTCTCCTTTACTGACGGGTGTGTTGTCATGAAGGGTGGCGCACATGACCTCACCTAACAGGTTGAAGCGGTAGAGCGCCTCTTTATTGATATGCAACAAACCGTCACGATCAGCCAGAATATTAATTTTTCCCTCAATCGGCTCTGAAGAAACTGTTGCTCCTTCTCCAATTAAAGCCGCGGCTAATTGTTCTGCCGCCTCGTTTTCATGGATTTCGTCTTCAGTCAAACTCAAGACATAAATATGTTCTTTCCCGATACGTTTTAATCGGGGTATGTCTTCAGGCTGAATGATATGCCCCTTTTTAAACAGTCTTCCCTTATGACTGTCTTTCACTATTTCGGTAATATCATGAGGCAAAACCATGCCCACAGCCTGATCAACAGGAACCGCTTCTTTCATACAGACAATCTCCTTACTTCATATAAGGCGGCTATAGACAACCATCCACTTTTTCGGCAGGTAAAATATTTTTCACATCAAAGATGATATGATTTTTATTACAAAATGATTCGATATCATCAGCACCGATATCTAAAAACTGCTTATGAGCAACAGCTAGAACTATTCCATCATAGTACTGCTTTTTCGGTTTATCTGTCATGACAAGATTGTATTCTTTCAAGGCCTCATCTTTATCAACCCAGGGGTCAAAAACATCCACCTGCAAACCAAAGTCACTTAATTCGTATATAATATCAACAACACGAGTATTTCTTAAATCCGGGCAGTTCTCTTTAAATGTAAGCCCCATGACAAGAATTTTAGCTTTGGACACATTAATATTTTTCCGCATCATCAATTTGATTACTCTTGCGGCAATATACGATCCCATCTCATCGTTGAGTCGTCGTCCGGCAAGAATCATCTCAGGATGATAGCCAACCTCCTGAGCTTTATGGGTGAGGTAATAGGGATCGACACCGATGCAATGTCCACCGACAAGTCCCGGCTGAAAGGGCAGAAAGTTCCATTTAGTCCCGGCAGCCTCAAGTACTTCTTTAGTATTTATGCCCAAGCGATTAAAAATAAGTGATAATTCGTTGATCAATGCGATGTTGACATCCCTTTGAGTATTTTCAATAACTTTAGCCGCTTCTGCAACTTTGATAGAACTGGCCAGATGGGTTCCGGCGGTAATGATGGTACGGTAAAGCGAGTCGACGAATTGGGCAATTTGCGGGGTTGAACCTGAGGTCACCTTAACAATGGATGGTATTCGGTGTTCTTTGTCTCCCGGGTTGACCCGTTCAGGGCTATATCCACAATAGAAATCGGAGTTAAACAGCAATCCGGATTCTTTTTCAAGAATGGGAACACAAACCTCTTCAGTCGCTCCCGGATAAACTGTTGACTCATAAATGACGATATCACCTTTATTGAGAACTTGACCAATACTCTTTGAAGCCGATTCCAACGGTCTCAGATTTGGTCTTTTGGAAAAATCTATCGGGGTAGGGACAGAAACTATATAAACGTTGCTGTTTTTTATCTCTTCAGCACTGTTAGTGAATTGCAACCGCAGGGTATTGGCCAGCTCTTCACTACTCACTTCAAGGGTGTTATCGACCCCGTTTTTCAGCTCTTCAATTCGATCTTTCTTTAAATCAAAACCAACTGTATCGAATTTCATCCCAAACTCAACGGCCAGGGGGAGACCAACATAACCTAAACCGACTACACATATTTTTGTTTCTTCTAAAGTCAGCATACTTAGAATTAAACTCTAATGTTTTATAGTAGCAGCCATGACTATTGAAATAGCAGGTCTGCAGTTATTTGATTACGAATAAATATGAGAGGCAAACTAAACTATCTATTTCAACGCTAAAAGTCAAACTCCGCGTTGGCTGTGGGGCCATAAAATAGTGTGCAGCTGCAGTTGAAACCGTACAGGCAATTGATCTGCTATAATCATTTCGGCAAGCGC
Organism: uncultured Desulfocapsaceae bacterium; assembly: GCA_964565605.1. GTDB lineage: Bacteria > Desulfobacterota > Desulfobulbia > Desulfobulbales > Desulfocapsaceae > CAZLGM01. Next base: position 74,324 of record CAZMFP010000012.1, read on the forward strand.
TGATGGCTCTATTCGCTCTTTAACGGGTGAAAAGACAAGCGGTACAGAATGAAGAAGATCATGCTGAGTAATAAACTGTTTTGCCCACTCAAAATCATTCTGATCCGATATTACAAATTTTAATTCTACAGATTCCAGCTTTTTTTGAGCCCTTTTTTTAACAAGATCTATATTTTCAGCCAGAAAGGTGTTGCCGGCATCAGAAGCGGGGCATTTAACGTCTACAATGGCACAGACGTCAGTTGGTATCTTTTGAAGAGAAACGGAACCGTTTGTTTCCAGCAGAACCGTTTTCTTCTTCTCCAGCAACTGATCAATCAGAAAATAGACACTGTCCTGAAGCAAGGGTTCACCACCGGTGATTTCGACTAGATCAGTATTGTGGCTGTCTACATAGGTGATGATGCTCGTACTATCCATCTTCTGCGACACTTCTTCATAACTGTAGGTGGTGTCACAATAGCTGCATCTCAGGTTGCACCCAGCAAGCCTGATAAACACACAGGGAAAGCCGCTATAGGAAGACTCCCCCTGTATGGAGTAGAAGAGCTCAGATACATCCAGAAGCCGATTACGGGCCATAATAAGTCAAACCGGAATTATCAGTTTCCCGTACCGTTACACTGTGCAGACTGTATCGATCATGCTGCAAAACGTCTTTCAGGTTATCAAAAATATAAACTGCAATATATTCAGAAGATGGATTGTGGTCCTGAAAAGCGGGGTGTTCATTCAGGTCACGATGATCCAGTGTATCAATTACTTCATTGACATGTTTTTTTAGAACTTTAAAATCAATTCCCATGCCAAGCTCATCGAGTTCTGTTGCCTTAACTGTCACCCTGACTTTCCAGTTGTGGCCATGCGGCTTTTCACAATCACCGGGATAGTCTCGAAGGTGATGGGCTCCTGCAAAATGGGTTTTTATGAAAATATCAAACATTTCAACTCCCTGTTCGTTTATTTTTTATGATATCATGAATGAGTCTATTGCCAGTCGTTAGGAGCTGGAAAATAGACCTTATTAAATCCATCTCGGCCTCCCAATAACATTTGGTCGATCGATAGAGGATGATAGCCGATACCATAAGTCTTTCGATTTACTTAATCAATAGCAGGAAGAAACATTCTCAAACAACATGCTGATTGACAAGAAAGCTCAGACTAGCATGAGGTGTTGTCCAGGTTGAGAATTATAAGTAATCAGAAACACATTGTATGCAGATGAAATAATCACCCTTATTTTTACTGCACTTCATACCAAACAGGAGACCAAAAGAATTGGATGAAAGCAACTTCAGCCGTAACAGCTTGTTTGAGGGAAGGCTAATCTGTTATCAGCCTAAAAGCGGGTACCGCTTTTCCATAGATGCAGTCCTGCTTGCCCACTTCCTGAAAGTCAAAACAGCAGATCAGATCCTCGATATCGGCTGTGGCTGCGGTATTATCGGTCTTATCCTTGCCTACAGGCATAACAGGATTGTTCAAGCCATCACCGGTTTGGAAATACAGGCCGAGTTGGCCGAATTGTCACGCCGAAACAGTCGGGTGAACGGCTATGATCATATCATCAACACTATCACTGGGGATTTAAACGAAATTTCTACTCTGATTCAAGCCGAATCATATTCAAGCGTTGTCTGCAATCCACCCTTTTACAAACACTCTTCCGGGAGAAAAAATATAAACCGGCAGCAGCAGATCGCAAGACACCAGGTCCTTGCTGATATTGACTCTATTATTGCCTGTGCAGCTTTTGCTGTTCAAAACCAAGGCAATTTGTCCATAATCTATCCTGCCAAATTCATGACAGAGCTGCTTGGTTCCATGGTCAAACACAGGTTTCAACCCAAACGAGTGCGGTTTATTTACAGTTATCCATCTCCAAATCAACAGGCAAGCCTGATGCTGATTGAAGCGCGAAAAAATGGTGGCAGTGAAATGGCAGTGCTGGAGCCATTGTACATCTATGAATCAAAAGAAGGGGAGTACACCAAGGAGGTAAATCGCTTTTATCAGCCCCAAGAGCAATGATTGTCTGGTTAAATTGTTTAAGCAGTCTTTTGATTTTTGCTGTTTTTTAAAAGCTTCAACCATAAAAGACAAAGTAGGTAGCAAATTCCTGCAAGTACAATGATCACAGGGCCTGAAGGAAGGTCAAGTTGATAACTCAAGCCCAGCCCGCCAGCGATAAAAAACATGCAAAGAGCAATTGAGACAATCATCATCTGCATGATCGATCGAACAAAATTTCCACTGATTGCAGGTGGAAGGGTGAGCAGGGCAATGACCATAACGATACCGACGATTCGTATCAGAAGTACAATGGTCAAAGCTATCAGCAACAGAAGCAGCAGGTAATAAATTGAACTGTTGACTCCCCGTAATCTTCCATACTCTTCATCAAAGCAGAGCAGGAGAAAGCGATTATAAAATAGAGTCACCATGGCGACAATAATCAGGTCAAGCACAACAACCAGGTGAAAATCTGCTTCTGTTATGAGCAGAATGTTTCCGAAAAGATAACTCATCGGGTCGTTATACCCAGGGGTTTTAGCAATAAAGAGCAGGCCTATCGCCATACCTATTCCCCAAAGGGCACCGATAACCGTATCTTCCCGCTGTTCTGACTTCAAAGAAATAAACGAGAGAATACAGGCGGCTGCAACAGCTGCAATGATTGCACCAAGTGTCGGAGTACACCAACTTATTGATAACACCTGCTGGCAATAAAGACCTGCACCCACACCGCCGAGGACACAGTGTGAAATTGCTCCGGCTATTGAACTGATACGCTGAACAACCACATAGGTACCGATAATGCCAAATGCAACGGAGGCCAGAATTCCGGTTAAAAAGGCATAGCGGAAAAATGACATACCCGGATCTGTTAAGGCGGAATAGAACTCAATCATCGTCATGCTCTATGGAACAGCGGTGATCATGATGGATGAACTGGGGATCACCTGTATACATTTCCCGTATTAAATCTCCGGTCAATTCACTTGTGGGATGGATAACAACCTGTTGATTGACACAGGCGATACGTTTAAAAATTCTTGCAGCAACTCCGATATCATGGGTCACCACAACTATTGTTTTTGTTTCATTGAGCTTCTCCAATAAATCAAACAGATGTGCTTCAGTCCGATTATCAATGTTTGCAGTGGGTTCATCAAGAATAAGCAGGTCTCCTTCAGTAGCTAAGGCCCTGGCTATCAGGACTCGTTGTCTCTGCCCGCCGGAAAGAGATGAAAAGCGTTTTGAGGCCAACTGTTCCACTTCCATAATACGAAGTGAATCGAATGCTGTTGAGACATCATTTTCACCATAGTAAAATGATGATGTGACTCCAATCCGCCCCATTTTAACAACATCAATCACTGAGATCGGGAAAAGAGGATCAAACTGAATATATTGAGGTACATATCCTACCCGTAATCTCGCCCGGAAAGGGGATTCACCAAAAAGGAGAATGCTGCCGTAATCCGGCTCAAGCAGGCCAATAATTAATTTAACAAGAGTCGATTTGCCGCCGCCGTTTGGGCCGACCAGACAGATGCTGTCCTGTTCATAAATGTCAAGATTTACATCCTGAAGGATTGGTGTGGTGTTATAGGAGAATGAAAGATCACGAATCTGCACAACACTCTTTTTTATTTGATTCGTCATGCAACTCTCCAGAGAAGTTTCAGTGCGGATTTCCTGCTTTATTATTCTCACAGGTAATGTGAACGGCACTGCAGTGATCACATTGCTCAAGACCATGATATTTTCTGAAATGATTCCAGTGCTCCTGCTGCTCCTCGGTCAACACCCCACTTCCTGAGCAGAGTGGACAGGTGGATTTCAAGGCGGATTGTAGAGCTGAGCGGATAAAAGCCGAACGATTCGGCATATCAGAAAGCAGCTGAGACAGCTCTTCATCCGCTTTAAAAGTGAAAATAGATTTTTTCTTCTTCATACTTCACCTCCTCACCGCTTTTTAATACTTTTTATTACCGCGAACAAGTTTATTTAATCAATCGATCGCTTTTCAACCAGACAGCCTTGCAAAACAAAAAAATTACAATTGAACAATCATCCATTCTGATGTAACAATTGATGAATAAATTTGTAAGGCAAATATGCTGTGAAATTTATATGATCTAACACTCTTCATTTTTCCCTCTTTGAACAACAAAGGACTATCCACACAGGAGATTCTACTGCTTTATGCTAGCTATAACTCAATCAGGCAGCGTACTGGGTGTTGAAGGTGTTCCAATTGATGTAGAAGTCGACATCACCCTTGGCTTGCCTATTTTCTCAATTGTTGGTCTGCCGGACGGCAGTGTCAGAGAGAGCAAAGACAGGGTAAAAGCGGCCATTAAAAACTCCGGCTATGAATTTCCCAACAGAAAAATTACTGTCAATCTGGCGCCTGCAGATGTTAAAAAGGAGGGGAGTGGTTTTGATCTCCCGATCAGTATCGCAATTCTTGCTGCCTCCGAATGCATCTCCAAAGATCATCTTAACTCCTATCTACTCATTGGTGAACTCTCACTGGACGGCTCTGTTCGTTCGGTTAAAGGTGTGTTACCCATTGCTCTCCTTGCTAAAGAATCGGGCCTTAAAGGTATCATTATTCCAAAAAAAAATGCTCAAGAGGGCGCAATTGTTCAAGGAATTGATGTTATCGGTGTTGATACACTTTATCAAGCTGTAGAGTTTTTACATAACACCACTCCGATTACCCCTCACACTGTCGATCCAAAACAGCTTTTTAGCCAAAACAGTGGATATGAAACAGATTTTGCGGAAGTGAAAGGCCAGGAAAACGTAAAAAGAGCACTTGAGATCGTTGCTGCAGGCGGACATAATATATTACTTAAAGGGCCTCCTGGCTCAGGCAAGACGATGCTTGCCAAGAGAATACCGACAATTCTTCCAGACCTGGGTTTTGATGAAGCTATTGAAACGACCAAGATCTATTCCATAGCCGGACATCTAGTCAATGGACAGGCAATTCTTGCAACCAGGCCATTTCGCTCACCTCACCACACCATATCCGATGCCGGCCTGATCGGTGGTGGCTCCATACCAAAACCGGGCGAAGTTTTCCTGGCCCACAATGGCGTTCTCTTTCTCGATGAACTGCTTGAATTTAAAAGACATGTGCTCGAGGTCCTCAGACAACCTATGGAGGACGGCCTGGTAACTATTGCCCGTGCTAATGTACAACTCTCTTTCGCCTCAAGATTCATCCTTGTTGCAGCTCTTAATCCCTGTTAAAGCGTGGCTTTGTTGTCGCCTTTTTAGAAGAAGATGCAGATGAGAGGGTATGGGATTTTTTGGGGTTGGCGTTAGCGAAGGGCAAATAATGGAGATGTAATTCTACTTCATCATCACCGACCCTGATTTCTTGAGTGATTGTTTCGATTACTTTCAATTGATCATCTTTCTTTAATTTATCCCATTGAGCATATAGTAATCCTGTTTCTTCTGCTATTTGTTGAGAGGAAAGGGTGGTTTGTTTCATGGCAGCGATAGTGCCTTGTAAAACTGGAATTTGAGTTTGAATTTGAATTAATCTTTCTTCTAGTGGTGTATTCTTTCTTTCGAATCCTACTTTTCCCAAAGACTCAGAAAGATACAATTCTAAGATTTGATCCATCTTGGTTTTGATTTTCTTTTCTTCTGAAAGTAAGAGATTGAGTTCGTCTTGTTTATCTTGAAAGTTGGTGTTGGCTTCTAAGATATATTTTTCGATTTCATCCTGGGAGAGTAAGAACTCTTTCAGCTGAGCCAGATAGATTGATTCCAGATCTTCCTTATGAATCTTCTTGCGACACTTTCTGCAAGTATATGAGGGTGAATTGGATGGAATATACATCTTGCCTCCACATTCACAGAAAGTTAATCCGGTGAAAAGATGGCGAACTGGTTTTCTTGCAACAGGTTTTCTTGATCTTTTCTGAGCTTTTAAGATTTCCTGAACCTGATCATAGCTTTCTTCATCGATAATGGCTGGTACTTGAGTAAAGACCCATTCAGAGGCTGGTTTAAGATCCCAAGCTTTTTTGTCTCCTCTACTGCGAGTGTAGTTGGCTTTATGAAGACCTTTCATTGTAGGAGTATTTAGTAGTCTATTAACAGAGGTATAGCTGAAATTCTTTCCTGCTCTGGTTCGATATCCTTCTTCATTCAGCAATCGAGCTGTAGTTCTCTTTCTCTTGGTTTCCAGAAATAGCTCGAATAACCTTTTGATAATCGGGGCTTCTTTTTCTTCTATTACCAATCCACTTTTAGTCCATTTATACCCTAATGGTGCAGCTCCACCAGTATTCTTTCCTAATCTTGCTCTAACTGGAACAGAAGCAGAAACTCTCGCTGAGATTTCTTCTCTTTCAAACTGAGCAAGGGCAGCTAATACTGTAAAGAACAGGGTGCCTGCTGGAGAGGAAGTGTCGATTGATTCTCCTAATGAAATTAGATCAGCATCATGTTTATTGAATTTGTCGGCTAGATCTAAAAGCTCTCTGGTACTCCTTGCCAATCGAGCCAGTTTAGAAAAGATCAAACCTGAAATTCTACCAGCTTCAATATCTGAAAGCATTTCCTTGGTCTGAGGAAGATCCAGAACAGACTTCCCGGAAGTAGCGGTTAAATCGTAAACCTTAACAATATCCCACTGTTTGTACTCACAGTAAGACTTTGCCCGCTCTAAATGATGTTCAGGAGCTTCTTTTTGACTCTCAAGGTCCGTACTGGTCCTTATCCAAACGCCAACTTTCTTATGTTGCGGTTCTTTCATAGTAACTCCTTGTAAAGTTGATATATTTCACTTTACAAGATATAAACACAAAAGGCAACGAATATAGTTGTGGTGCCTAAAATTTACGTCATCTTTTATTACTGCTTCCACCAATTATTTTGAATATCACGCTTATGTAATTCTTGATGGATACGTTTGGTCAGTTTTTCACAAACATCCCTTTCGTTATAATCATAGAGGCCTAAATGTATATTTCTCACTTTAATGCGAAGATTTTGAAGTTCGTCTCTACTATACGAAGACAAAGCTCTTAGCGGTATTCTACAGTTTTGGGATGGTTGTGGTGTTACCTGTGGCCGGGTGGTATGGAAACTAATTCTTGAGGAATTCAGGCGATAGACGACTGGAACATAGTATTGTGAATTCGTAATCCATGGATCTGGTATGCCATAAAAGTAAATCTGAGAAAAGTCTATTTCAAAAGTAGGCTGATGATTATCTTTAGACAATAGCTTGGTTGGCGTTAAGAATATTGCTACATGCTCCATTTCGGGAGTGAACCTATTTTTGAAGAAAATTAAATCACCAGCTTTTCTATTAGATAGTTCAATCTTTGTTCCCCACGGTTTGACTACCTTTGTAAAAAACTCGTCAGGGCTTACTGTGAAGGTAGGAGTACTAAAAAGATATTGAATGGCTAGGCCAGCACAGTTTTGTGCTTCTGTCATTGACCCTACCTGGTAGTAAAGATGATTATTTAAGTTGTTAATTACTAATTGTCTTTTAGCATCGCTTAACCAAGCTGGTTGATCGTATGCATCAGAAGGAAGCACTAAGGTTTTTATTTCAACTGGGGATGAATAATCACCGCTGGTAAACCAGATTTTACTTTCTCTCAAACCAGCAGCATGTAATTTTGATCCAAAAATGAGAGTTGTAATGATAACTAGAATTGCAAGGTAGGTACCAAAAAGATGAGAAATAAAGGAATGAAAACAGGTAGCCGATTGCTCTAAATGATGTTCAGGAGATTTTTTTTGACTGTCGAGGTCGGTAGAAGTCCGAATCCAAACTCTAACTTTTTTATATTGCTGTTCTTTCATACTAACTCCTCATAAAGTGAATAGTTATTACTTTACAGGAAATCAGCAATAAAGGCAACGAATACAGTTGTATTGCTTGCGGCAAGTGATTTTATATCATTAATATAATATAAGAAATTGGTACAAAGATAATCGTTTTAGACTTGAATCAAAAAGCAGAACCAAGAGAAAATAATTTGTCAGTTAATTGACGTATTTGAGGTATAAATGGGCTACCCAGTACTAATAACCACAAGGCAAAGGTTAAAGAATAAAGAGCAAACAACGATTTTCGTATATTACTAATGAACTTTTTATCAAGCTCTATAAACCTATTATTCATATATATATGATGAGGTTCGTGGTTTATTTTTTTTGAGGAAGACAGTTCTCCCTTGGACTTACTGCCATCAGCGTATTCTATCAATTCCCAAAGTCTTGTTTCTATAGCATCGGCACGGCCAACAAAGTTTTTTGAAATCTCAAATATGCTTTTATTGTGAAGAATTCCACCTAATGAATATACAGCACCAAGAGCAGATAAGATAAATAAAAATATTTTTTTCCAATTAGAATTTTTCGTATTAAATTCATTAATTATATCTGAATTGTTTTTTTTAGAGTCATTTTTTTCATTACTACTTTCAATATCTTTTTGGTCTACCTCTAGTTGTTCTGCTTTTGTTATCTGCTTTGCTATCTCTTTGCCCAACACAGGTGAGTAAATAGCTGACTTACCAAGTCCTATGATACTGATCAAAACGATCTGCAAGAAAATGAAATATCTAAAAAAATTAAAGATGTAGTTCCATCCTAATCTTAGATTATCACCGATTTGTTTATATTCTTCGAGTAGCAAAAGCTCTTCCCTTTCGAATATCTGAGATTTTTGGCTCATATAAAACTCCGACTAAATAATCGTGTCTTGTTGAATTAAAAAGATTAGTACGACTTTTTTAATGTTAATTGCATATTCCCAAAACCTGCATTATTAAAAACTGATATAGATGCTGCAAAAAAGAACAGCCACATTCTATAATATTCTTCGTCAAATAAATACGCTTTATTTAGATTTGGCCAGTTATCAATAAACCTCTTTCTCCAGTTTTCTAGTGTAGTGGCGTAATGTCTTCCTGAATAAACAATTCTGTTACATTCCTTAAAACCTGCAGAAGAATAAGCTTCTTTTATTTCATCGTAAGAGGAAATATAACCACCTGGATAAATATATTTATCAATCCATTTTGTGGTTGCTCCCTTGCGTGGCCTTGTAATGACCTGCATAGTTAAAGTTCCACTTTTACTAAGTGCTTTATATATTTTATTAAAGAATTCTTTATGATGACGTTTACCAATATGATCTAACACCTCTAATACGACCACCCGATCAAATCTGGCAGAAGTTTGTTGGCAAAAGTTCCTGTAATCTATATGTAAAAATTCTGGACTCCTATGATTCTTTTTAATCAATTTTTTTTCTAGCTGACAACACCACTCAATCTGTTGTTTTGAGAGGCTAATTCCGGTAACATTACACCCTTGCTTCATTAATTCATAAGACATTGCTCCCCAACCACAACCAATATCTAACACCTTTAATCCAGGCTCTAAACACATCAATTCTTTAATACAATTGATTTTATTCTCTTGTGCACTCTCAAGAGTTTCGTCATCACTATGAAAGATTCCTGATGAATAAATCATTTTATCATCTAGCATAGAAGCGAAAAAATCATTTCCTAGATCATAATGGTGAGAAATATTTTGTTCTGAAATCTCAGGATTATTCTTTTGTTTTTTTAGAAATCTATATCTTCTTAATCTTTTTATTACGAAAGACAATGGAGTTCTGTCCTCCATAACTTTGTAAAGAACATTAAGCACTTCCTCAAGCTTACCGTCTAAAATCCACCACTCTTTTTTCATGAAACCTTCGCCAATAATAATGTCTGGTGAGACACTGATAAAAGATCTTAGTAAGCTAGGGAGAAAAGAGTTTTTCACTATCAAAGAAAAAACTCTATGTTTTAAGATTAGACACTGATCAGTTGACTCCTCAACAACGATATTATATTTTTTTGCTAATCGGTTTAAAATCCACAAAGAAAAAACATTTTGAAATTTTTTCCTTTGAATATGTGAATTGCTTCTGAATGACTGAACAAGATTTTGCGTTGAATTTTTTAAAATCATAAGTCTGGTTACTATAGTCAGCTTAATTTGGCTTTAACAGGTTAATAAACTGTAATTAATTTTGGATCGTTCTTCAGATAAATAGGACAGTTGGACCAAATAACAGCCATGCCAGAACAGTTCCTAAATTTTATGTAATTGGCGATTTCAAAAAAAGACGACTGTTAACATTTATCTTATAATAATAATTAGATACATGCATGAATCCGAATATCCATCCTACCAGGGAATAATATAATTAAAAATAGTCAAATCTTGCAAGACTAAAAAACCTTTTCTTGTTATTGTAACTTACTATCATTCCTCGGTCTACATCACTTCAGAACTCAATAGGTTGTCAGAATCTTGAAAGCTCTTCTATGTCAAATCGATTTTCTCAAGGAGTAATCGACTTCCTAAATTCTTCTCTCCAGTGATGATAACTCTTTCTAAATTGTGTTCTTGGAAGGGTCCTTGTCGGAGTAGAATCATTGAAAGATAGCCCCAATATAATATCTACTCTTAATATCAGTGAAAACCGAATTTAAATAAGATGAAGGTTGTAAACATGCCATTCTTTATCATTTTCGTTTTCTTGCTGTTTGAGCCAGTCTGGGCTCAAGATATTCATTTAAGTCATAATTCTGAGACAGTCGAGCCCCAACAGTTACATAAAAAAAATGCCAGAGTTGAGCAATTCAATAATTATAATCAAGCTATTAACAAAGTTGAAAAAGCTGTTAAAATTATAGACAAATATTTAGTTGGAGCCTGTGATATTCTATCGTTTGGTCAATTTAGTAAAGCGATTGAGTTTGCAGATAAGAAATCATCTGAAGCAGCGGTTAAATTCAATCAAGGTAATTTCGCTGAAGGTGCCGTTGATCTGATAATGACACCTTTTATAGGAACCGCTCAAATGGTTTTGGGAACAACCTCAATCATATATCCTTCTGCAAAAATATCAGCTAAAGGAGTAGGTCTAGCAACTAAAGCTATTGGGCCAAGAAGTAACTGGGTCAGATTTGGAAAGTCCATGCGGGCTAAAGAAGACACCATGTATTTCGGTCTGCAATGGGGTGCCGGGAAACCTAAATATACTCAGCAAATAGGTAGTAAAACACTTCAAGGCTTAAATCAAAGATTACGAAAAATCGGTGATGGCCACTGGGATCTCTGGAAGATAAAAAAGTAGACATCACCTGAAAATAAGGTAGAATCATACCTGTTTGATGCATATATTTTAAGTAAGGAAAAAAGAATTCTAGAAAAGGAGAAATCACAAGAAATATTGTAAATACAATAAATTAATAACATATTAGATCTGCGTTGAAGCAGTAATCATTCCACTTCGAAAACCACCAATTTTCTTTATCTCGGAGAATGATACTGATGGAAACGCGTCCGTCTGGGCGTGGCTTCTGTTGGTGTTCTCTGAGTGGGTACTTGGTGGTACCTCGAAGTGGAACACGACTTAGGTCACGCCCTTTTTGTTTTTAGCTTGGCCTTTCAATCTCACTAATTGAGGAGAAAAGATTATGGATGTGAAGATCAAGAGAGAAGATGAGGAAGTTAAAACAGGTTTATTTGGAGGAAAAGCAACGGTGTATAAAGCCTTTGTTTCTATCGCTCTAGATGAGCAAGAGGCAGAGAGTTTGGAGCTGTTTCTAAGAGAACCTGCAAACAATATGCACCTTGTTTACAATTTGATTACGCATAATCCCAAAAAGGGATATACATTTCCTCCACCAGGTGAAAAGGGACAATTCGATACTGAAGTATCTTCCCAAAGTCGATATTCCGAACTTCTAAAAAATTATAAAGAAGGGAACCCTACTGAATTAAAAGCAAAAGCGATCCAATTAGTGCATCGTGAAACCTGGATAAAAGAAATTACTAAAAATCTTAAGGAAATGAAGGAGATGTCAGAACTATATAGCCACGCGGCCAGTAAAACTGGTCAAGATGAAAATATAAGTATTTAACTGAAATCACAGGAGCAATTATGGGAAAATATATTTGTAGCGGCTGTGGCAAGGCGATGAGCAAGATACTTTCTATTACTGGTATTTATCAGTGCTCAAACAAGGCCTGTGCGAGTTTATGGTGCAATTCATGTGTTACTTTAACCATAAAATGCCCCAGGTGTGGACATCAAACAAAAAATATTTGGTAGCTTGTCTGTCTACTTTGAAAATTTGAAAAACCAACAAAGGAAGAACATTATGAAAATACTTAATTGTTTGATAATATTATTAGTTTCTGCTTTTTTAGCCAGTTGTGCAGCTCCGATGATGGCCATGCAAAAAAGCGTCTCGGAGACATATACCACAAATGAAACAGACTCAAACAAGGTCTTTACTACCGCATTAAGAACAGCCGCTGAAATAGGGCTGAGTGTTTCATCATCGGATAAAAGTGCCGGAACCTTTCATGCGCGAAATGATACAGCTATGGGAAATATGATTTTTCTTAATTTCTTGCTTTTAGGTGATTCGGGAGGATCAGGTCTATCCTTTACCTTGCAAACGAAGGCAAGTACAGGAGGTGGAAAGGTAAACAAGAGGTTCGTAAATACTTTTAAAAAGTATTTGCCTGTGAATTAATCTTTTACTTAATCTTGAGCAGGGGGCTTTTCCGAGAGGTGGCCTCCTGTTTGAAAACCATTAGAAATAGTAAGATGAAACGTTTGAAGATTTACTAATAACCATTTTCAGGATTGATATTGCTAGTGGTTATAGTGATTCTAACAAATCCTGATAATGTTTCTAATGTAGATGGATTTACGAGAGATTTGCCTTTCTCAAGTTTTGCAGGAGTTGGATGTATTGTTTGTCGATAAGTTCATCTATTAATTTGATTCTCGGATTGCTGGAACATTTAAAGGAGAAAAAATGAGAAAATTAAATGTAATGCTTTACAACTTAGTATTTGTTCTATGTCTTCCGACTCTATCTTGGTCAGGAGCTCCAAACGGAATAAAAGGGGTTGAACTGGGAATGAATTGGAACGAAATAAAAAGTGTTCCCTTTAAAAAGGCTGTATCTAATGCCAAGCCTGCCCAAAAAAAATGTGGGCGTTTGTTCTATAGAGATACAATTGATGATGCTCAATTCACCATAGAGGTTGAAAAAAATATTGTTAGTCTAATTATTTATAAGAGAAGTTTGGCTGAAAATTCTGTCTTCTCTGTAATTAAGAAATCCTTTATTGAAAAGTACGGTAAACCTAATGCTTTTAAGGATCAATTTGATAAAGAACTAGAATTTATTAACGAGAAAGGGAATAAGGTGGTTGTGGAAGTTTCAGGGTCGATAGATGAATATAGTATCACCTTTACTCACAAAGATTGGGATTCACTAGACAAACAAACAGATGATTGTATTGAGGCAGAATATGCTCGAAATACCTCTATCGTAATCCCTGATTAATTTATCTTTGTTATCTCATATAATTGACAATTTTCTAATTCTTGACACAATTCAAGCAATACAGTATTTGTTTGATATGATGAATGAATTTGCACAGGAGGTGCATTATAAGTTAATTTGAAAATAAATAATCAACGATAATCGTTGAAATAATCTGCGTTTAAGCAGTTATCGTTCAGTTCAAAAACCGCCAATTTTTTATCCAGAAACGATACTGATAAAAACGCACATCCATTGGGTGTGGTTTTTGTCGTGTTTCTGGAGAGGTACTTGGCGGTACCTTGAACTGGGCATGATTTAGATCACGCCCTTTTTTTATGGAAATCAAAAAAACTTGTGATTTTTATCTGTGGATAACTATTTGATTTATCAAGCTAATTCGCTATATCATTAAGATAAACAGAGCATTTATTTTAATGGTATAAAAACAGGAGAAAATCATGAAAGCGAAAAAGATTTCAAAAATGGCAATGGCGGTAATCGCTATCGCGATTGCCTTGTTTTTAACCTCAACCAATACTATGGCTGAAAGCTGTGACTTTTTTACCTTTACTGAGTTTAAAGGACAAAAGTTTTCATATGAAGAAATGAACAAGGATGCCACTGAAAACACCGGCCTGAAGAATTCTTTTGAGGAATATCAGGAAAAAGGGTGGGATGCAATTTCAGAGAAAGTTAAAAAGGAGATGATATTTATAAATTCTCCTGAATCCTTGGAATCAATACATAGATTCTTCAAATGCAAAGCAATGAGAGATAAAAAGGCCATTGCTTCAGTATATCCATAATATTGTAGGGACTTCATGGGCCACAGAATTTTTAATTACTGTGGCCCAGTTCATTTTAAAGTTTTCCTATTCCTTATCAATACTGTAATAAAAACATGCAGATTTCTGTCCACTACTCAACAGTGATGACCAAAAATTCTTTTGTGTATGACAGTCTAGCTCAATAGTAATTGAATAATATTTATCCTTTATCTTTTTCTTGGATTCACTACATTTTTCATTAAATTCATGGTCTTTTGTCCATGGTTTGAAACTGATAGTACAATCTTTTTTCCACTCTCCGTCTTTAACTTTCTTTTCAGCTTCCTTGTAGAGTTTATTAATCTGTTCCTGAGTCATGTTGGCATTGACTAATCCACTTTCAACACAATCGACTGTTTTATCGTAGAATTTTGTATCGATTTCATACGCCTCACATAGATACAAAAACACTTGATCACCATCTTGTGCAGTTGCTCCTTCTTCGGCTGATTCGCATTTACTCTTACCATCAAAATATGTATATTCTTCCTTACCGCTAGAATAACTATCTCCTCCAGTTAAACTAGATGATGCCACCCCTCTTTTCCCCGAACAAACTAAACACTTCGCGTAATACCCTGAATTATCTTCCCTCTCTTTTCCATCCTTTGTTTTTCCAGAATATTCATGAATTTTTTTAACCTGTGTTTGGCAAGCTGCTAGATTAGGTTTGCAAAGTGTTGCTGCGCCAGTTTTTGAATCTTTTGTCGAAGTATAATAAGGCCCTCCGGCATATTCCCAATCTTCATTTTCCGCTTTTTTATTCCATTGACTTAGAGCCCATTCGCTTTCACTTTTAATAGCTCCACAAGTATTAACTTCAATTTTTTCCAGAGTAATTTTCTCATTATTCAGAATACGAGGATTTAACAAATGTAGGATTAAAAAAGAAGCGATAGCAAGACCCAGACCAAGAAAGGCCCTTTGTATGATATCTTTTCCTTTTGATTTCCCAGTGAAAGTATCTGTGGTTACATAAGTTACCCCACCCACAACTATAAAAACAACAGCTCCCATGACTATCAAACCGATAGCCAATTGAACCAACATTCTCAGAAACGATTGGAAAGTTACATTAGAAGTATCACCTATCAGAGATTTGTCATTGACTGTGTAATCGTTTAACAGGGTAACTTCGCCTACGGCCAGAGATGATTCAATATTTAAAAAGAAGAAAAAAAGAAAACCAGAAGCTGTAAAAAGCGTTAAGAAGAATTTGCGAGAGTGCAGCCAGTTTTTAAGCATAAAAATGCAAAATTATTAAAACGAAAGTTCCCCAAGCTACGAGGCCAGCACAAACGAACAGGGCAATCTCCACTGCCGTCATCACTTTGGAAAATTTCTTGTCTTTTAAAATCCTTTTGAGCATAAAATTTTTGCGGCCAATTCCGACAGGGATTGGCCGTTTTCTGTAACAGAAAACTGTTTTATATGTACTTAATTGTATCAGAAAACTTCAGAAAATCAGGGTGATGGTGTGGATAATTGAGGTGATGTAAAAAGCCGTTTCGGACAGAAACGGCTTTGATAAATGATTTAATATTCCTCGGCCAACATAATTGTCAGAACACGATTAGTGATCTCAGGGTTGGATGGATCTTCTGAACCAAAACGATACTCTTTGTCGAAATAATCGATTTTCCACAAAATCCTCTTTTCAAAGATAGTAAAGCTTCCGAAGTCATGTTCTAAGTGAGGGTCATTATCAGGATTAAAAGCATCGAAATTTTGCACGGCTTGGACTATTTGTCCAATCACTTCAGGCTCTAAACTTTGAATTCCATTGGTGATAAAAATTCTTCCACCGATTCCAGTTTTTCTGAAAACATCATTCAGTTCTCGGATTTTCTCTGAATTATTCATGTTTACCTCCATTCAGTTTTCCATGATCAGCAAAGGAGTAAAAACGATCTCCTCCTACAATGATGTGATCTAGGACTTGAACATCGATTACCTTTAAAGCTGCTTGAATGCTTGCTGTGAGTTGAAAATCGGGTTGGGAAGGGGTGATATTCCTGGAAGGATGATTGTGAGCCAGAATGACTGCTTGGGCATTTACATCCAGTACTCTGGTAACCACACTCCTAGGATAAACCACATTGACATTGAGAGTACCTGAACAGATGATTTCGAACTCGATAACCTGGTGGGCTGCGGTTAGGAAAACGATTCCAAAGCACTCATGACTTTCATTAGACAGGGCCAATCGTAGATAATCAGCACAATCTGCAGATGACTCAATCTTGGTATTGGAGATAAAGTCTGGAGTGAGCAGATAATAGGCGAATTCGATGATTTCCTGTTTGGTTACTGCATTTTTAGTCAGATAATTACCATGTTGATCTTGAACGAACATAGGACACCTCCTTGCCCTTCGTAGCTTTAGCGAAGTAGGGCTTGTTAATGAAAGGAGAGTCCTTTTGACTCTCCAAGTTTTGAAGAGTCGGAAAGAACAAGTTTCTACTTTTTCAGGTAGAAATAGGTTAGAGCCAGACAAGCGGAATCGAATATCGACATTCTTAGATCTTCACTCATCCATGGTTTTCTTTTCGGTGGTAATTTGTAGGCCAGGTCTGGAAGATATGCTGCCACCAGTCCAGCTCTTTGATATTTGGTATAAGAACCAAAGGATTCAAAGACAGTGTTGATTTCTTCTTTGGAAAGAACAGTGCATTTAACCTTTTTATCTTTACAGATAGACTTCAAAGATTGAATGTTTCTTTGAATCGGTGTAGGCCGACCATGAGCAGAATAGGAAAGAACTCTTTCGATTTGATTGGCTTCGATAGAAGCTTTTATTCTCTTTCTGAAAATCTCTGGATCATGATACTCAACGGAAGCATGACCCCAATCTATCACTGTTTGAGGATCTTCAAAGACAACAAAACCAAATCCTCGATAAGTGAGATAGATGGCTAAGATTCTTTCTTTACCAATTATTGGATCTATTGGCAGTGTTTTTACTTCTTCATTTTTCATACCTCTTTGTAGTTAGTAGCAATTCGAGTAGCGATATGATCTAAACATTCCAATTTTCTTCTGGTTGCATCGGTTTCTCCTTTCGTTTGGAGTTGTTTAGATAACTTCGCTATTCGTTTAAATATTTGTAATGCCAGGGCTTTTGACAGATTAGGGAATATCTTGTCTACTTGTTTATCAAATAAAATATGATATGATATAGCTCTGGACAGAATAGAGATTTCATTCCCTAATTCTGTTCGGCAAATGAAGTGCGGACTTTTCATTCCCATGAGATACGCTACTTCACTCTGGCTTAAACCTGTCTTCTTACGGCAGGTTTTTGCATAGTTTAAATACTTCATAATATCTTCATTAAAATCATAAACTTGACTGTTTATGATTCTTTTCATTCTATACCTCTTTCACTTCCTGTAATAGACGGAAGGGCTATAACAATATTCCGCTAATTTGAATAACTTGGTGGATAAGCTGTGTAAAGACTACTGATGAATTACGAGAAAAAAGTCTTGAAAAAAGAAAAATGGGGCACTACAGTGGTTAGGAATGTGTAACAATTTGTTGGTGTTATTGCAAGACGCCTATTTCGCACCTCTACAATTCAATAACTCGATAATTCTACCGTTTAAGCCAGAACTGGGGGCACTACAAACTTGTTTCTGATTACCACTAAAGTTCAGCTTATTTTTTTTACCGGGTGCTCACTCTATGATCACCCGAGTATGGGATAATCTTCCAAAACAGTATAAGGAGGTTATCTCATGCCAAAAAATAAGGTACAATTTCAACGAGGTTTAAGTTTGCACCATTTTCAGAGATCATACAGAACAGAGGATCAATGCCAGAGAGCTTTGTTGAAAAGCCGTTGGCCAAACGGTTTTATCTGTCCGCAATGTGGTCATGATAAATGCTACAAACTCAACACAAGATATCTATATCAGTGCAAAAAGTGCCGTTACCAATGTTCCATAACCAGCGGAACTATCTTCGATTCCAGTAAGTTACCTTTATCAGTGTGGTTCCTTGCTATATACCTGATCACACAATCTAAAGACGGCATATCTTCTCTTAATCTGTCTCGTTTTCTTGGTGTGTCAGCTAACGCGGCACTCCGTATCAAACACAAGCTACAACAAGTTATGAAAGATCATGATGACCAGCTGCAGCTTGCAGGAATTATCCAGCTTGATGATGCCTATTGGGGCGGCAAAAAACACGATAACAAAAGAGGTAGAGGTGCTTCAGGTAAAACTCCGTTTCTTGCTGCAGTTTCAACGAACATTAAAGGTCATCCAATTTATATGCGACTCAGTAAAATTAAGTCATTCACTTCTGTTGAGATTAGCCGATGGTCCATCCATCACTTAAACCCACACAGTATTGTTGTTACCGACGGTCTTCCATGTTTCTCTGGTGTTGCTCAATCCGGTTTCCTTCATGAACAAATCATAACTGGTGGTGGTTACAAGAGCATGGAGATAAAAGTATTTACCTGGGTTAATACCGTATTGGGCAATGTTAAAAAAGCTATCCACGGAACCTATCATTCAGTCAGCAGTAAACATTTGCCACGCTACCTTGCTGAGTTTTGTTATCGTTTTAATCGTCGCTTTGATCTTGGCTCTATGGTTGACTCTCTGATCAAAGCAGCTGCCAACTCTAAACCTTTACCTTGTCATATTCTCAAGCTTGCTGAGAAATGGTGGTAATTAGAAACTTGTTTGTCAGAAGAAAAGGAAACAAGTTTTATTTAGTAGAAAATAGGCGTATCCAGGGCAAGGTGCAGCAGAAAGTTGTTAAGTATTTAGGTGTTAATCCAGTAGGTTCTGAGTATTTACCAAAG
>CAZMFP010000013.1:0-87996 GCA_964565605.1 uncultured Desulfocapsaceae bacterium
TCTAACCCACGTTGACAAGGTAGGCAGGTCTCTTTCTGGCAAACATTATGTCTAGTAGAAGGCTCTTGTTTATCAACTGAAAACAAACGTAAAAAAAGGAAAACGTCTTGAATTTCCTTTCGATAAACGAGTAGAATAAAAAATTCCAATTTTTCTTCTAAACAATTTCGCACATTCAACCGAGGAGAATGCTATGGCAGATAAAATCTTTCGTATCAACATGACAGATCTTTCAACTTCCATTGAAGATGTGCCCGCCGACTGGGCCGGACATGGAGGCAGAGGACTAACCTCAACTATCGTGGCGGCAGAAGTTCCGCCTACCTGCCATCCGCTGGGACCAAATAATAAACTTGTGTTTGCACCAGGTCTGCTTTCAGGTACAGCTGCCGCCAACTCCGGCCGTATTTCCTGTGGCGCTAAAAGCCCCCTCACCGGTACCATCAAAGAGGCCAACGCCGGCGGCACCTCTGCTCAAATCATGGCCAAAATGGGCTGCAAAGCGCTCATTATCGAAGGCCAACCCCTGGAAGACAACTGGTACACCATCAAGCTGTCACCTGAAGGGGCCACGATTGAAAAAGAAGAAGAATTGGTCGGCAAAGGAAATTTTGCTGTTGTTGAAACCGTTGAAAAACGCTATTCGGATACAACAGGTGTGATCACCATCGGTCAAGCCGGTGAGATGCAGATGTGTGGCGCCAACGTTTCAATCAAAGACCCGGACGGTCGGCTGCGCTCCTGTGGTCGAGGCGGCCTTGGGGCTGTTATGGGCTCAAAGAAGGTCAAGTGCATTGCACTTGATGCTGGAGACGGAAAAGTTGATATTGCTGACCCTGAAGCATTTAAAGCTGCCAATAAAACCTTTGCCAAATCCCTGGTCAATCATCCGGTCAATCAGGCCCTTGGCACATACGGCACCAATGTGCTGGTGAATATCATCAATGAGGCCGGCGCCCTGCCCACACGTAACTTCACCCAGGGTCAGTTTGAAGGCCATGAGGGAATTTCAGGCGAGACCATGCATGATATCATCGTCGAACGCAAAGGCAAACCAAAGCACAACTGTCATGCGGGATGCGTTATTCAATGCTCTCAACTTTACAACGATATGAAAGGCAATCTCAAAACCTCTGGTTTTGAATATGAATCGATCTGGGCACTTGGTGCCGACTGCGCCGTGGACAATCTTGACCAGGTTGCCGAGATGGATTACATCCTTGATGATCTTGGTCTTGATACCATCGAAATTGCTGTTGCCTTCGGCGTTGCCATGGATGGCGGTGTGCTTGAGTTCGGTGACAGTGACGGAATGATCCGAATTTTAAAAGAAGAAGTTGCAAATGGCACACCGCTTGGCCGAGTGATCGGCAACGGAGCGGCAAATGTCGGCAGGACCTATGGCGTGGCCAGAGTCCCGGTGGTAAAAAATCAGGCAATTCCAGCCTATGATCCCCGGTCCGTCAAAGGAATCGGCATCACCTATGCCACCTCTACCCAGGGAGCCGACCACACCATGGGCTATACCATCGCCACCAATATCCTCAACGTCGGCGGCTCAGTTGACCCTCTCTCGAAAGAAGGACAGGTTGAGCTTTCAAGAAATCTGCAAATTGCCACTGCCGCTATTGACTCTACCGGTATGTGTCTATTCATTGCCTTTGCCGCACTTGATGACGAAACCTGCTTGCCGGCACTGATCGATCTGATCAATGCCCGTTTCGGCATTAATCTCACCGGTGACGATGTAACCAACCTGGGCAAGAGCATCCTCAAAACCGAGCATGAATTCAACATCGCTGCCGGATTCTCCAATCAGGATGACCGGCTGCCGGAATTCTTTGAACTCGAGCCACTGCCTCCTCATAATGTGGTATGGGATTTCACCGGAGAGGAGATTGATACATTCTGGGATTTCTAACCCACATGTATCATAAATATTTTGCTCGTAATCGATTCATTCATCAAACACACGGATGAAATCATGCTTTTGGGTAAGACAAATTTACTCACAAAATATTTACCAAAGGCGAGGCGATACGGCCACATCTGCTTTGTCTCTAAGTCAATAAGCATAGCCCATTACTATAGCTTATTGACTTGTTCCTCGCATATGCAGCCGTCTCACTTCGTGAGAAAAGTGGGTTTAATATGCAGGTAACCGTTAAGCTCTTTGCCTACTTCCGCGATAATCGCTTCAAGGAAGAGGGCAAAGAGCTGCCCGAAGGAACAACCGTCGGTCAGGTTGTTGACAATCTGGATATCGACAGAGAGGAGGTGGGAGTGCTGATGATCAACTCCCGCCATACTCAGTTTGAAACTTTTCTTCAGGAGAAAGACATCCTGGCTATCTTCCCGGTTGTTGGTGGAGGATAACAAAAACAACGCCACCTTAACCAGGTGATTTCAAACAGCCCGCATCAAGCTGAATGGTCTGTTCGGCAAGTTGCTGTACCTGGGACAAAGAATGGGTTGAGAAAATGATTGACCGTTTTTTGTCCCGGTTGAGTTGCTGAAAAATTGACAAAATAATTTCCTGGTTATTACTGTCCACATTAGCGGTGGGCTCATCGCAGAGAAGCACATCAGGATTGAGGACCAATGCTCTTGCAAGAGCAATCCGTTTTGTTTCCCCGCCGGAAAGCGTTCGACTATCCGCCTTTGCAAAATCAGCCATACCGACTGTCTCAAGGGTCTGTTCGATACGCTCCTTTCTCTCCATTGCCGGAACCTTTCTCACTTTAAGCCCAAACTCAATATTCTTCCAAACTGTTCCGGTAAACAGCAGCGGATGCTGATCCACCAGGACAACCTTTCTGCGAAGATCCAGCAACTGGAGATGATTGTTCTCAACCCGATGATTGTCAAACTTCAACGTTCCCTGAAAATCGGTGTCAAGAAATGCCAGGATATGCAGTAGAGTCGTCTTTCCTGCTCCGTTGGGGCCGATCAGTGAATAGATGGTTCCCGCCTCGATAGTAAGAAACGAAATATCGAGAATAGCCTGTTTATTGTGAACCCGCTTCAGGTTCCTCAGCTCATAGAGCATCATACTCACCTCTTCCCTGGAAAAAGTGAAAGAGCAGGTTCAGTGCAAAAGCAATGGACATTAAAATAATCCCAAGGGCCACTGCAAGCACGAACTCCCCCTTATCATACTCAAGGGCCATGGCCGTGGTCATGGTTCGAGTAAACCCTTTGGCATTGCCGCCTAGCATCATTGAAATACCAACTTCAGCAATCACCCGGCCAAAAGAAGCAATAACTGCAGCAACAATCCCAAAACGCGCTTCTTTGAGAATGACCCAGGCGACCTGATATCGATTTGCCCCGAGAGTCAGAGCGGTCCGCCGATACCGTTTGTCGATCTTGCTGATAGCCGCGATCGTCAATGTGGTTACCAGTGGGATGATCAAAATAAACTGACCGATGATGATCGCCTTTTGGGTATAGAGCAGCTCAAGGGGACCGAAGACACCCCGTCTTGAGATAAACGAATAGACCACCAGCCCAATAACCACTGTCGGTAAAGCCAATAGGGTGTTGAGGCTGGTGATCACAAGCCGTTTACCAAAAAAACGACTGTAAGCAATAACAAAACCAAGCGGAATACCGACAATCGCAGCCGTTAAAGTGGAAAAACTGCTTACATTCAGGGAAACCCCGACAATTGAAAAAAGCTCCTTGTCAAAGGAAATCAGAAGTTGAAGAGCCGAAGTGATGCTGTCAAAAAGAAGGTCCATATGTATTGGAAATCAAAGCCCCGTTTCAATATGAGATCAATGGTAATTAAACTGGTTTGGCCCTTTTGCACCTGCTGCATGAGATCGCCGCAGTCGCTCATCTCCTTGGCGACAACAAAGATACCTTTGGTCATTGCAAGGAGTAAAACGATACAGCAATCTCAACAAAAGAAGATCTTTAGCCGATCCAAAGGCTCGACTACATTGCATCGGGGTAAAACAGCTGTTTGCCGACCAGTCGATACTCTTTTATCAACCCCTGTCCTTTTTCCGATATCAGCCAGTTGACGAATTGCTGGGCCAGATCATGTTTGACGTGAGGATGTTTTTTGGGGTTGACCGGAATAATGCCATAGGGATTTGCCAACTCAGCATCTCCTTCACAGAGAACCGTCAGGTCGACAGCCGGTTTCTTGCCGTACTTGTACTTGATATAAGTGCCACGGTCGGAAAGTGTGTAGGCCTGCTTTTCATCAGCAAAAGTGATGGTCTTGCCCATGCCCTGACCGATTGAACGATACCAGGAAGCTGAGCCTTCCGGCCTGTTGAAACGGATTGTCTTTTCCTTTCCCTTTTTGACGATCACCTGCTCCTGCACTGCCAGCTTAACTCCTGATTGTTTCCACAAATACTGCTCTTTAGTATGGGTACCGGAATCATCACCCCGGGAGATAAAAAGTGATCCTGCTGCCGCGATTTTCGCAAGGGCTTTTCTGCAGTTACCCATTCCCTTGATAGCTGCCGGGTCGCTCGGCCCTCCCAGGACAATGAAGTCATTATGCATCACAGGAAACCGTTGTGTCCCATATCCATCGGCAACAAACTTATCCTCCCGTGCCCTGGCATGAACAAAAATCACATCCACATTGCCCTCCATGCCGTCTCTGATAGCGGCTCCCGTTCCCTTGGCAATCACCTTGACAGTGATACCGCTCTTAGCTTTAAAGGCCGGTAGAAGAACATCAAGCAACCCGGAAGATTCGGTTGAGGTTGTGGTTGACATGGTCAGGATTCTTTCTGATCCCATAGATTTATTGGCAACACATAACAGTAAGAGTACTATCACAAAAAAAGATGAAACTGATCTGTTCATTTCAAGTCCTACGCTAATGTTGATGGATTGGGAAAAATAACTTTTCCGCAAAGTGAAAGTTCATATCCTTCAAACGACTCTGCTATCCGGTGGAAGGCTTTATCCTGCAAAAGGGCAAGAAACGACTGTACCGCCGGATCAAAAAAGCATTCATGATCGACCAGCAGATCAAATCGTTCCCATCTTAGCGGCAAAAAATCAAGATCAAGAAAACCGGCAATAGCCCTGATGGCAGGAGCCGCATCAACCCTGCCAGACAAAACCTCTAAGCCCACATCTAAATGTCTGGACCGTTCATCATTATAGCCTTCAATCTCACTCACCGAGACCTCTGAGCGGCCGATCTCATAATCAAGAAGCAACCGGGTTCCCGTTCCCAAGGGACGATTAATCATCTTTACGTCGTGTCTCGCCAGGTCGGCCACCGAGCTTATGTTTTTCGGATTTCCCTTCTGCACCAGAAGTCCCTGCTCTCGTCCGGCAAAGTTGATGAAAACCGGTTGATGCTCCAGCTCTTGACCGGCAAAATCAAAGTTATATTCCTGCCTGTCATCCTGCATCAGGTGACAGGCCGCAATATGGCAAAGTCCCCGGCGAAGACTCTTCAGGCCACCCATGCTTCCCAGATTGGCAAAAAAGAGGGTCGGCTCCTGAACCTTTGTGCGATAGAGACCAAACAACTGTTGCAGCAGAGGGTCATCGCTGCCGGCTATATAAAGCCTACCAGCCTCCGTTGTCCTTTCCGCCGTACTCTTCTTATAGTTCAATAGATTGGTTTCCAGCCACTCTTCGACAAGCCGACGCGGAAACAACCACTTACCGGTGATTTTTGTCGCTGGTAATCCTTTCTGATTAATAAGAGAATAAATAATCTTCTCATTGACCTGAAGAAAACGGGCAACCTCTTTGGTGTTAAGATATGTGTCTTTCGATGAATTGTTCATAGTCACTCCTTATAACTGAACCGGACTCTAATCTGACCGTGGACAATAACCACAAAATACCACATAATAACGAAAAATAACTAATAATCCGCCTCAATGCATAGAGCTACTCATTGGTAGATTGATCTCCTGCCCTCACTACGGATATTTAAAACTTGAATCAATGATAAAGATTGTTGCCAGGGGATGGTCAAACATGTGGTGGTTACATCTGGAATTTTGAAAAGGAGCAGAGTGAGTAGGTAATTTGGTACTTTCCAAGTGAATTTAGTTGCAGGATGTTCGATTTATAGCAGCTGTTGTTTCAATTAATAGTTGGAATATAAATAATTCTGATTACCCATAAAACTCAGCCTAACACGAGGTGTTGTCAATTTGTCTAGTTAGCCTTCGGTCAAGGATCACTCCTTACTGAAAACAATATAGATATTTTTTTATTTCTATACCTTTAGATACATTCAAACAATAATCGGTGATCCTTGAAATACGCCAGCCAAACTGACAACACCTCTTTTACCATCAAGGCTGAGAATCATTGGTAATCAAGTAAAGAATTGATAAAATAAGAATCCAACCGCAGTCCCAGCCAAAAAACCGGATGTTTTTCATCTTTTCATATCAGAAGATTCCTTTTATGGTTACTACTTGTAAAAGAAAATCTGATGGTGTCGCATTTTTGCACTTTTTCCGGTGAAAGATGAACTCATCAATTCTGCGTTTAGGCAAACTGCTTTCTTCTTATATATGAAAACGAAATTTACTTCATTCAATCTTCTCGATGAGTTGCAACACTCGGAGTATGCGCATATTCGCAGTGGATTCAAAACCCACTCCTATAGCAAGGGGCAACTTATTTATGCCCCTGGTCATGAGAACGATCTGATATTTATCATTCAAAAAGGAAAAGTAAGAATCTATCTCGCCATGGAGGATAAAGAGTTTTCTTTGGCCATTCTGGAGCCTGGTGACATCTATGCCACCCATACAAGGGCCCATGTCCTTGCCACCGAAGATGTGGAACTGCTCACCATGGAGACAGGTAAATTTTACCAACTGATGATCGCTCATCCTGCATTTTCAAAAACTATCATATCAATTCTTGGTGAGCTGCTGAAACAGTCCTTTTCCATTATCGACAGCCTGGTTTTCAAGGATATCAGCAGCCGGCTTGTCGATTTTTTCCTCTATGAAGCCGAGCATCATGGCCGTATTGACAGTGACGGAATAGTGCTGGATCTGGACCTGACCATGGAACAGCTGGCCGCCATTATCGGTTCATCTCGCCAAACCGTATCAACCATCATCAACGATATGCAGCGTGCCGATGTCCTGAGGAAGAAGGATCGCGGCATTTTCCTAATCCCCAGCAAGGAACTTCTCAAGAATTTTTCCGTGATGTAATTTCTTTTGTTTTAAACATCATTTGTGTCAGCTGGCTGACAGACATTGCAATCTCTTTTGTTTAGATTCGGGAACGAAACTCTAGCTACTCTCATCATACGTCTACATTTCGTTACAGACGTATCAAGGGGGTGTCTCTTCATAGCAAACAAACATCAGGAGATTGAACATGGCTGAAAAAGAATTAAATATTGACGAGTTAACGATCTGGGACGATGCCAAGCAGATGTTACATAAAGCCAGAAAAGATGGTGTTGAAACAGCCTGGGACCGTCTGCAAAAGCAAACACCGCACTGTCAGTTTGGTGAGAGTGGAGTCTGCTGCCGAATCTGCACCATGGGTCCCTGCCGGATCGGTAAAAAGGCCTCCACCGGGGTTTGCGGTGCTGATGCTGATGTTATTGTGGCCCGTAACTTTGGTCGATTCGTTGCCGGTGGTGCTGCCGGTCATTCAGATCATGGCCGTGACTGCATCGAGGCCCTGCATGCCGTAGCCTTTGGGGAAACTGAGGATTATGAGATCAAGGATCCTGACAAGCTGATGCGCATAGCGGCAGAAGTGGGTATTGAAACCGAAGGCAGGGAACTGATGGATGTGGCCAAAGAGTTGACCATGGATTTCTTTGAAAATTACGGCACAACCAAGGGTGAGCTTTCCTTTATCGGCCGAGTTCCTGAAAAAAGGCGACAGTTGTGGGAAAATCTTGGCATCACTCCCCGCGGAGTGGACCGGGAAATTGCTGAAATGATGCATCGCACCCATATGGGATGCGACAATGATGCCGCCAACACCATGCTTCATGCGGCCAGAACCTGTCTTGCCGACGGCTGGGCAGGCTCAATGATTGCCACAGAAATCTCAGACATCCTTTTTGGCACTCCAAGTCCGCGACCTGCTCAGGTCAACCTGGGTGTTCTGAAAAAAGATCAGGTCAACATCCTTGTCCACGGCCACAACCCAATTGTTTCAGAAAAAATTCTCGAAGCGGTTAATGAACAGGAACTCATAGATCTTGCAAAGGAAAAAGGCGCCACCGGCATCAACCTGGCCGGACTCTGCTGCACGGGTAACGAGCTTATGATGCGCCAGGGCGTACCCATGGCCGGCAACCATCTGATGACAGAACTGGCCATTGTCACAGGCGCTGTTGAGCTGATCGTTGTCGATTATCAGTGTATCATGCCGAGCCTGGTGGAGGTCGGTTCCTGTTATCATACCAAGATGGTCACCACGGCCGACAAGGCGAAATTCACCGGCGCTGAGCATGTTAAATTCAGCATGGACAACGGCATGGAGCAGGCCCGAAAAGTTGTGCGCATGGCCATTGAACTCTACAGTCTGCGCAATCATGATCGGGTGGAAAT
Source organism: uncultured Desulfocapsaceae bacterium (assembly GCA_964565605.1). Lineage (GTDB taxonomy): Bacteria > Desulfobacterota > Desulfobulbia > Desulfobulbales > Desulfocapsaceae > CAZLGM01. The sequence goes on from CAZMFP010000013.1 coordinate 8,547, forward strand.
TCCATGCGAGCCCGTTGATATTGTCACCGGTTTTTCCAACGAAGCGCTGCTGGGAGCACTCGGAGGCTCACTCACTCCGCTGATAGATGCCATCAAAGCTGGAAAGGTTCGGGGAGCCGTCTGTATAGTCGGCTGCAACAACCCAAAATACAAACATGATTCCTGCAATGTCAATCTGGCTAAAGAGTTGATTAAAAAAGATATTTTGGTCCTTGCCACCGGCTGCGTCACCACTGCGGCAGGTAAAGCCGGCCTGCTGGTGCCGGGTTCAATTGATCAGGCCGGTCCGGGCCTGCAGGAAGTTTGCGGCGCCCTCGGGGTACCGCCGGTGTTGCACATGGGTAGCTGTGTGGACAATGCCCGCATCCTGCAGCTCTGCGCCTTGCTGGCCAACGAAATCGGTGTGGATATCTCCGATCTGCCCGTGGCAGCCTCATCTCCTGAATGGTATTCGGAAAAAGCTGCTGCCATCGGCACCTACGCTGTTGCTTCCGGTGTGTATACCCACCTTGGACATCCACCCAACGTCACTGGATCTGAACTGGTAACCAACCTGGCCCTTTCAGGACTTGATGATCTCGTGGGCGGTTGTTTTCTCATTGAGCCCGATCCTTTCAAGGCGGCAGAGCTCATCGATGCGCGTATTCAGTCTAAACGAGATGCATTAGGACTCGATTCCTGATACCTGAAAAAAAATATCAAGCGGAGGGCTGGTGTAAGTCCCCTCCCTCCTCCACCCTCCGTTTGGTATTGATACGATGTACTGCACCAAGCAAATCCTTACGGTTGATTTCATTTATAAAAAAGATCATAATAATTTCACTGTAAACTCAACAGCACTGGTAACAGCAAAAATAGTTAGCCCGACTTTCTCACGAACATTTGCAAGAAGCAGAATTCATGAAAATTAATAATTAGGCTGTAATATAAGTATGTTACTTGGTTTGAGCAAAATGTTCATGAGAAATTCGGGTTAGAACATGAGGTGCCCTATGCGTATAATTTTTATTACTCTGATATCGATGTTATTTTCTTTTCCTGCCTATGGCGGACAGGGGAAAGTGATTCCATATTCCGTTGGGGAAGAACAATTCGAAGGATATTATATCAGTCCGTCAGCCAATGCACCGTTGCTTTTTCTGGTCCATGACTGGGATGGGCTGACCGATTATGAAGTGAAGCGGGCCGCTATGCTTGCTGAACTGGGATACGCAGTCTTCTGTGTCGACATGTATGGAAAAGGTGTCCGGCCCACCGAGCGGGCCGAAAAGAAAAAGATGACCAAAAGCCTTTATTCCGACAGACCACGGATGCGCTTACTTCTTAATGGTGGCCTTCAAAAGGCTAGAGAACTAGGCGCTAATCTGGAGAACGCCGTGGCCATGGGTTACTGCTTTGGTGGTACCTGTATTCTCGAACTAGGCCGCTCTGGAAAAAACATGAAGGGTTTTGTCTCTTTTCATGGAGGTCTGGCCATTCCCAAAAGCCAGGATTACTCTCAAGCCAAAGGCAGCTACCTGATCCTTCACGGCAGCGCAGATACAGCTGTTACCATGAACGACTTTGGTACACTTACCGAGGCTTTGGAAAAGTATACAATTGAGCATGAAATGATCACATACAGCGGCGCACCCCATGCCTTTACAATCTTCGGATCTCCCCGTTACCGTGAAGACGCGGATAAAAAATCGTGGGCTCGTTTTGTGGATTACTTATCAGCAACACTCAAATAACTTTTTTCAAACCTGCCGAATGTTAAATACCTGAACAAATGTATTGATATCGGCTAGCTCCAACTCTCTTGTATAGATTCTTAGAAACGGAGTAATGGTTCATTTTCATTACTCCTGAATCTTACTTGGCTTCAGAAAGAAGCTTTTTCTTTTTCATAGCTCCTGAAAGAATAAAAGTCCGTCCCCTCTTCTCAAGTAGGATTCTTAAAAGCTGAAGTTTCTTTGCCGCAAGATCTATTGTCTGGCCATGCAAAGTGGCAATGGATCGCTCTCAATCCAGTTCCAACTCCCTTCCTTAAGCTACCTTTTCTCATAGTGCCAGCCACGATTTTAGCTTGACAAATCTGACCATCTTGCTATTGTCGACAATGCATAATTAATTATCGACCAAACCTGTGGCTTTTACTTTTGCTACCGGTGAGTCCCTCTTTCCGGCCAATTTGGATGAAACAATACGACCCGCTAAGTGGCTCCGGTACCATTAATTATGGAATTGAAACCCTTCACGAAAAAAGAAAAGGAGGCATCAAGATGAGACGAAATGGTTTTATTGCAATGGTTTGTTTTGCTGTTTTAGTAGCTTTCTCCGCTACAAGCTGGGCCGAACCGATAGTTATCAAAATGGGGTATGTGTCTGAAGGTGACATCCGCATGCCGGGAACAGGAAGGTCAGCGGGTATTCTGGCCATGGCGGATTATGTTGAAAAGGCCTCTGAAGGAGCAATCAAGTTTGAACTCCATCCGGCATCATCACTTGGTAATGCAAGAACCATGATGGAGCAGTGCCAGACTGGTGTTATCCAGATGGTCAGCCCTTACACCTCCATCCTGGTGCCTTTTGTTCAGGCGGTTGGGGTTACCCAGATTCCTTATATTTTCAAAAACAGCAATATTGCCTGGAAAGTCATGAACGGCCCGTTTGGCAAAGATCTGAGCCAGGCATTTCTTGCAAAAACCGGACTGCGCATCCTATCCTGGGGTGAAGGTAACGGCTACCGAAACCTTTACAGCAGGAAAAAGCTGATCAAGACGGCTGCTGATCTGAAGAGAATGAAAGTCAGAGTTCCTGAAAATCCTGGTTTGTTGGCAATGTTCAGGGCAATGGGAGCAAAAACGGTAACAATCACCTGGAAAGAGATCTACACAGGAATGCAGACCGGTATGGCCGATGCCTGTGAGACCGAGCTGGTTTCCATGTATGGTAAGAAACTGTACGAAGTTGTGCCCTTCGTCACCATGACAAAACATGGCTATAACCTGCATCCTTTTATCGTCAACGAGAAATTCTTCAAATCATTGCCGGAGAAATACCAGGTACTGCTGGCTGAAGGTGCAATCTACGGACGTAATGTGCAGAACAGCTATTGCCGTGTGAGTGCCTTAAAAGTCGTAAATGACCTTGAAGCCAAAGGCGTGAAATTTTACACACCAACAGAAAAAGAAATTGCCGAATTTAAACAGTTGAGCCAAAAGCCATATATTGACATCTCTGTACGCAAGATTGGTGACAATGGCCAACAATGGGTCGACAAGATTATGGCAGCCACCAAGAAGGCTGAAGAAGAAATCCGCCAGGAGGCAATGGACGCCATAAAATAGAAGAACCTGGATGATCGAAATGAATAGTTACACCCGGAAGTACCTCAACTTTTTAAACTGGCTGGAAAAACCGGTTCTTTTTGCTGCCGGTCTGTGTATGGCACTTGCAGTCATCAACACCGGGCTGGGACTTCTTTTCGAGGCTATTGTCGGTCAATCCCTTGCCTGGGGAGAAGAGATGAACACCCTGTTTTTCTGCTGGACAAGTTTTCTGGGTGCCGGTGTGGTCGCCAGATACGGCGGCCACATCGGGGTCGATACGATTATCGACTTCTTCCCCGAGAAATTAAAAAAAATCATCTACTGGTTTCACACAGTATTGGCCATCATCATCGTCTGGGTGATGTTCTATTACGGTGTGAAACTCGCACTTTTTGTCGGCAAATCCCAGACCTCCATCTATTTGGATATCAGCTTGACCTACTACTATCTGTCTGTTCCGGTTGGAGGCATCATTCTTGGTCTCAACAGTTTGGGATTTGTTCTGGAAGGCTCAAAGCGTCACGGTCATTGAAGTTTATTTTATCAACATAATTTCGTCACCAGAGTGAGGAGATCATTATGCTGGGATGGTTATTCACAGCTTTCTTTGTCCTGCTCCTTTTAGGAGTGCCGGTTGCCTTCTGTCTGGTCCTGGTAGCCATTTTTTCCTATTACAACATAGGAGATGCTCCTTTGTTGATGCAGATCCCTCAACGGATGTTCAGTCCAACCGAGGAATCCCTGCTGCTGGCCATACCGTTCTTTATCATGACCGGCGAGGTGATGAACCACGCCAAAATTACCGATAAGGTCATGAATCTGGCCTCCTCACTGGTAGGATACTTTCGCGGCGGACTGGCCCACACCAACATTATGGCCTCCATGTTGTTTGCCGGTATAACCGGATCTGCTGTCTCCGATACTGTTGCCATCGGCTCCATAATGGTACCGGCCATGGAAAAGCGGGGGTACTCCAAGACCTTTAGTTGTTCTGTCACTGCGGCCTCTTCGGTTATCGGCCCCATTATCCCCCCATCCATTCCCATGCTGATTTACGCATCAGTTATGAATGTCTCTGTAGCAGCCCTGTTCCTTGGCGGTATGATTCCCGGCATCCTGGTAGGACTCGCCCTGATGGTTGTCGCCTATATTCAGTGTGTTCGAAAAGGATATGGAGAACGCCAGGCCTTTGTCGGCATAAAAACACTATTAAAATATACATTTCAGAGCCTTCCTGCTCTGTTTATGCCGATTATTATCATTGGCGGAATCTTATCCGGCTTCTTCAGTCCTACCCAGGCAGCCTGTATAGCCGTGATCTATGGTTTACTGGTCGGTTTTGTCATCTACCGCTCATTGTCATGGAAAGATATTTCTCCAATTCTGGTGAAAACAGTTAAGACCTCGGCAATGATTATGTTCCTTTTGGCTTGTGCCAAAAGCTTCAGCTGGCTGGTGGCCTATTATAATCTTGTGGACCATGTCGCCAAAGCTATGCTGGCAGTAACTGAAAACAAAATTCTATTGCTGCTGATTATCAATGTGATCCTGCTGCTGGTGGGGATGTTTCTGGATATGTCTTTTGCTATTATTGTATTGGGGCCCCTGATGGGGCCGGTAGCCTATAATCTGGGAATAGATCCAATCCACTTTGGCCTGATTATGTGCGTGAACCTAACCATTGGGCTTGCGACCCCTCCATTTGGTTTAGTGTTATTTGCCATGTGCGGGGTGGCCAAGACCAACCTGACCAAATTGAGCAAAGGAATAATCCCCTTTCTTGCGGCTGAATTTGCTGTATTGTTACTTGTCACATATGTCCCTGCAATTACGCTTTATTTCCCCAAGCTTTTCGGGTTTATCAATTGACTTGATTCAGGCAATTAAGCAAATGAGGTAAAATGACTAATTATATCAGCAAACTAGATTACAAACCAAAAAACATCTCCTACCAGATCAGTGCCCTCTTAAAAGAAGCCATTGTCAACAATGAGCTGCAGCGAGGGGAACAGATCGTAGAGAGTCATTTGCAGAAAAAACTAGGTGTTAGCCGTTCACCCATTCGGGAGGCTATGCGGGAGCTTGAAAAACTTGGACTGGTAACGATCGAGCCTCGAAAAGGTACTTTTGTTAAGAATATAACACCAAAGGATATCAGGGAAAATTACGAAGTACGAGCCCCACTCGAAGGGCTGGCTGCCAAACAGGCCGCAGGGCTTATGCTGGAGAGTGATCATCGGAAGCTGAGTGACACCCTTACCTTGATGCAAAATGCGGTTGATGATGGCAATGAAAAACGCTACTGGAAGCATCATTCAACCTATCATAATGTATTTATTTTCAATTCCGGCAACAGCCTGCTGATCAATTTTCTTAATATCCTGCGGACACACAGCTTCTGGCATCGCATGTCATTCCCCTACCCTGAAGAGGATTTACAGGCATCCGTTGACACACACCAACTGATCCTTCAAATGTTTAAAGACCCGGACCAGGATCATGAAGAACTTGGTCAATATGTTACCAGACATATCCTGGATGTCCTTCCCGGTGTTTTGAAGAACATTGAAAACATGAACACATAAACTTGGAATATTTATCCCTTGGATTATGGGAGCAAAAAAATGAGCGTGAAATCATCAAACAGCGAAGCCAAAAAAACATACCAGCAGGTGGTCGAGACCCTTATTGAGGCAAGGGTTAAAAGAGTTTTCACCCTTCCGGGACTGGGAATCACCTGGTCTTTGCCCGGTTTTTTCGAGCGCAAAGAAGACCTTGATGTTGTGTTGACCAGAAGCGAGCAGTCCGCCTCTGTAATGGCCCAGGTGACCGGAAAATTAACGGGAAAACCGGGTGTGCTGATGGGCCAGGGTCCGTGGATTTCCACCACCGGCTCCTTTGGTATTCTGGAAGCCTATTTTTCCGGCTCCCCAATGGTGATTCTCACCGAAACTTCCGACTACAACGGTTATGGCCAGTATGGTGTCTACCAGACCATGACCGGTGACTATGGTGCTGCCGACATTCAGGCGTCTTTGAAGGCAATTACCAAGTTCAGTACCTATGCTACAGAACCCGAAGCTGTGATCTATGGTTTGCAAATGGCCTATAAACACGCCTCTACGCCTCGAAAAGGGCCGGCTGCTGTTATCATGAAGACACCTGTCATCAAACAGGACGTTGACGCAAATCAACTGACCGCTCTCTATCAACCCCAAGGGTATTGGAAATACAATGCGCCAAAGCCGGATCCTGAAGCGATGGAAGAACTCGCTGCTTTGATAACTGAAGCAAAATCTCCGGTTATTGTTGCCGGACAGGGCGTCTACGATGCCCGAATCGGCACCGAACTTGAACAATTTGCCAGGGACACTGGAAGCGCTGTTGCCACAAGCTACAACGGCAAAGGTGTCATTGACGAGCTGTCTTCAGTTGCAGTGGGAATGTTGGGAACCTGGGGGCATAAAACAGCCAACAGGGTCTTGCAACAGGCTGATCTGGTTGTGATTCTCGGAGCCTCCATGGCCCCGGATTATACCCGCTTCCGCGATCCTGATCTGATCAGGCCCGGAGAACAGAAGATTGTGCAGGTCGATGTGGACCCACATAATGCCGGCTGGGTGTATCCGGTAGATCTTGCCATCACCGGAGATGTGAAGGATGTCATCGACTTTCTGCTGGAAAAGAAGCTCACCTGTCCAGACAAGGAGACAAGGCTTGAAAAAATCGCACAGATCAAAGAGGACACCGGCTACAACACACAGACACAATATTCCTCCCGTCCGGGCACTCTGCACCATGCTGAGGTCACAGACGCGGTACAGCAGTTCATCGGTCCTGACGACATGCTTGCCCTTGATGCGGGCGCCAACCGGATATGGAACACCCACCGGCTGCGCATGCGCAATCCCAATCATCTTCTCGTTCCCGGCGGTGCCGGCGGCATGGGCTGGAGCGCGCCTGCGGCAACGGCTGCTAAATTAACCTTGCCGGAAAAACGGGTGACCTGCTTGACAGGTGATGGCGGCTTTACTATGTCCATCGATGTTCTGGCCACCTGTGTCCAATACAATCTGCCCGTTGTTTTTGTTGTGTCCAATAACAGCGGTCTTGGCATGGTTCGTGACAACATGGGGGATAAAAAAATCGCGGTGGATTTCGGTGATCTTGATTTCGCCACCATTGCCAAAGGGTTTGGTGCTGCAGGGATATCGGTTGACAATCGCTCGTCATTGGATGACGCCTTGATTGAAGCACACAAGTCGCAACGCCCCACTGTGATCAATGTACGGATTGATCCTGAGGCCAGTTATTTACCCGCTGCCGACACAGAGCCGCTGGTGTAACAGAGCAGCAGACGACTTGCTTTTTCAAACGCACTATTAACACCTCCTAAGGAGCATACATTCATGGCAAAGAACAGACCCGTTGTGTTGGTGACCGGAGCGGCAAACAATATTGGTCTGGCTTGTGCCAGGGTTTTTTCCCGCGACCACACGGTACTTTTAGCGGATCTGGCCGACACCACCGACATAGCACGGGAAATCGGCCCCCAGGCGCACAGTGTAGTTGGTGATATAACCAAGCCTGAAGATTGTAAGAGATGGATTCAATCTGCCATGGAACACGGACCGTTAACAGGGTTGGTCCATTCGGCAGGTATAACAGGACCTGCTGTTAAAATCGCTGATCTCAGTATTGAGGAGTGGAATAAAGTTATTGAAGTAAATCTTACAGGTTCATTTTTACTGGCCAAAGCCGCGATTCCTGCCATGGTGCAGAGCCGGGACAGTGCCATGGTGTTCATCAGTTCCCGGGCCGGAAAGACTGGATTTGCCGCCATGGGCGTAAATCCCGTTGCCACAAAAGCCCACTATTGCGCCTCCAAGGCAGGCGTCATCTCGTTGACCAAATCCCTTGCCATGGAGCTTGCCGGCCAGGGAGTGCGGGTCAACGGTATTGCTCCAGGGCCTTTTGAGGGCACCATGATTCCGCAAGAGCAATGGGAAAAAATCAGCACCCGCGTCCCCCTGGGACGACTTGGACGGCCTGAAGAAGTAGCGGAAGCCGCCCATTTCCTCTGTTCGCCGCAGGCCGGTTTTATCACTGGCCATATTCTCGATATCAACGGCGGCACATTGATGGATTGAGAAACGTTATATTGCTTGCCATTTTCACTTAACACTGCGAATTCCAAAATGCTGGCCGTCGTAAAAGAGACACCGATAGAAAACTCAATTTCTTTGCTGGACGTTCCACTTCCGGATGCACAAGACGGATGGCTCATCGTCAAGGTCGAGTATGCGGGATTGTGTGGCAGTGACCTGCACACCTATGCGTGGACCCCTGATTATCAACAGAGGTTCAAGGGTCTGCTGCCCGCCGTCATCGGCCATGAATATACGGGGACGGTACATACGGCAGGTCCCGGTGTCGACAATCTTCCCATAGGAACCAGAGTGGTCTCCAGGACCCCCACTTCCTGCGGCCGCTGTCTGCCATGCCTGTCGGGACAGGAGGCCATCTGCGACCATCGGCAGTTGCTGGGAGTGCATTATTCAGGAGCCATGGCGGAATATGTTGCCGTGCCGGCTATAAATTGTCATGCTCTGCCTGGTGACTATTCTGCCAAATTAGCCGCCTTATCAGAGCCGATCTCTATTTCCTTTGGAGCCGTCCACAAGACAGGAAGCCTGCTGGGAAAAAATGTGGTCATCATCGGCCCGGGACCGATCGGTTACTTTATCGCTTTGCTTGCCAGGCTCTCTGGCGCTGCCGGAATTTTCCTGCTCGGTCTGCCAAGCGATGAGGAGCGATTTGCGATTTTCAAGTCCGCACTTCCCAATATCAAGATTTTCAGAGAGTTTGAGGAGCTGTTAAAACAGGTAAAAACTTCTGCCGATAGAACAGCAGGTGTTGATGTGGTTTTTGAAGCCAGCGGTGCCAAGTCCGGTCCCCGCATGGCATTACAGCTCTTGCGCAAGCAGGGAACAATGATACAGGTGGGTATTTTTGCAAAGCCTCCTGAAGTCGATCTCAATACCATCGTCCGAAATGAACTGATCATAAAGGGGACTCCCGCTATTCCAGAACGACTATGGCGCAGAGCCCTTTCCCTTCTTACTTCGCTTCCCACAGGCGAGCAGGCTAAGTTTGAGGCAGCAATCACAGATATCTATTCTTTGCAGGACAGTTGCCAGGCATTTGAAAAGGCAATTGATAAGCAGGGAATGAAAATATTACTTGAACCTTAATACTGATCCATATTTTTCCAGAAAAAGAACATGTTTGGTTTTTATAATAAAATACTCATTGTCGATTTAACCAACCGGAGTTTTTCAGTGGAGTCGATTGACGATTCCATTCTTGCAGAGACTTTAGGTGGCAAAGGATTAGCCACTCACCTTCTGATGAAGTGCAATCCACCGGGCATTAACCCGCTTTCTCCTGAAAATAAACTGATCTTCACTACCGGTCCGTTTTGCAATAATCAGATATGGGGGGCAAGCCGATACGGTGTTTTTACCAAATCACCCCAGACCGGTTTTTATGCCGAATCCTACTCTGGGGGTAGAGTGCCAGAAGCCATTGATTCCACAGGATTTGACGCTATCATCCTCACGGGAAAAGCTGGTGGACCGATTGTCTTGTCCATCACACCACAGGAAGTGGAATTTTTAGACGGTTCTGATTTATGGGGTATGTCCACCGGCCAGGCAGAGCAGGAGGCCAAAGATCGATTTGGCAGGCAAAAAAAGCAGTACAAAAAAGTCGGAGCGATCACAATTGGCCCTGCCGGAGAAAATCTGGTCTGTTTTGCCGGCATCATGAATGACGGGGGTGGAAGATGCGCCGGGAGAACCGGCGTTGGCGCTGTGATGGGCTCTAAAAACTGTAAAGCAATTCTCTTTCAGGGTGATTGCAGACGCGAACTCTACCAGCAGGATAAAGTAGTTGAATATTATAAGGATTTCTCAAAAGAACATAAAGAGAATCCAGGAGTAAAAGCCTACAAGAAGCTGGGCACCACCATGATGGTCTCCCTGATGAACAGCGTGGGTGCATTTCCAGCCAAATACTGGAGCCAGGGAAACTGCAAACACTGGCAACAGATCAGTGGTGAAACGCTGCACGAAGAGCATGAGGTGCAGCCAAAGGCCTGTTCCAAATGCTTTATCGCCTGCAGCCGCAACACAACGATTGGCAAAGGAGTTCATGCCGGCCTGAAACTCGATGGCCCCGAATATGAAACCATTTATGTCTTTGGAGGGTTATGCCTGGTTAAAGATATTGCTGAAGTCGCCTATCTCAATGATCTTTGCGACCGTGCCGGACTCGATACTATTACCACGGGTAACCTCTGTGCTTTGACCATCGAGGCAAGCAGAAACGGCAAAATCGATTACAAACTCGATTACGGTGATGCCGATGGTATTGCTGATCTGATTGACAAGATCGTCCGTCGAGAAGGAATTGGTGATCTGCTGGCAGAGGGAATCAAGGCAGCAGCACAAGAATGGGGACTCGAAGACCAGGCCGTTCATGTTAAAGGATTGGAGCCTGCCGGCTATGACCCGAGGGTGTTAAAGGGTATGGGACTCACCTACGGAACAGCGCCCCGGGGTGCATGTCATCTGCGAACCACTTTTTATAAGCCGGAATTAGCAGGCATCATCGATCCGGAGACCACCAGCGGTAAAGCCAAGCTGCTGGTTGACTACGAAGATCGGCTTAATATCTTCGACAGCCTGATCCTCTGCCGGTTCTACCGGGATCTCTATACCTGGGAAGAGCTGACAGAGCTGATCTATCTGGTCACCGGTCTGTCAGCTGAAAAAGAAGATCTTCGCGCGAAAGCCGCGGTAATTGCCACCGCGACAAGACGCTTTAACCTCCGGGAAGGTCTGCAGGCTGTAGACGACAGGCTGCCCAAACGACTGCACAAAGAAATTTTACCACCCGGCAAGACACTGTCCAGCAATGAGATGGAGCTGATGCTCAAAGAGTATTACCGCTGTCGCGGCTGGAACGTCGATGGTATCCCGGAAGAACAAAAAAAATAGAGTTGAATAGTGGTATCGGAAAACTGAAAAGAACCATGGAATAAAATAGGTTTTTTTCTGTCGAATACTCATTATCAATTCTGAATAAAATAAAAACATCAATATTTACAAGTACAAGCACGTATTGGAGGAAGAGTTTCATGGCCAAAATTAAAATGACAACAGAAGAGGCTTTTATCAAAGTTCTGCAAATGCACGGTATTGAGAATGCATTTGGAATTATCGGATCCGCCATCATGCCGGTCTCTGATCTGTTTCCAAAAGCGGGTATTACATTCTGGGATTGCGGTCATGAATGTAACGCCGGGATGATGGCTGACGGTTTTACTCGCGCTTCAGGCAAAATGTCTATGCTTGTTGCCCAGAACGGACCAGGAATAACCAACTTTGTTACCCCTGTGAAGACCGCCTACTGGAACCATACTCCCCTGCTCCTGCTCACGGCCCAGGCAGCCAACATGACCATGGGCCAGGGTGGTTTTCAGGAGGTCCCCCAGATGGCTCTTTTTGAAGAGATGGTAGCGTACCAGGAGGAAGTCCTGCACCCATCCCGCATAGCAGAGGTTCTCAACCGGGTCATCATCAAGGCCAAACGGGCCTCGGCTCCTGCCCAGATCAACATCCCCAGAGATTTCTGGACTCAGGAGATTGAGATCGAAATGCCGGCCGTAGTTGAGTTTGAAACCCCGGCCGGCGGTGAGAATGCCATCGCTGAAGCTGCGAAGCTTCTTTCCAATGCCAGTTTTCCGGTTATCCTCAATGGCGGTGGTGTCGTCATCAGTGGTGCAATTGAAGATACCGTTGCCCTGGCGGAGCGTCTGGACGCCCCTGTCTGCTGCGGCTACCAGCACAATGATGCCTTCCCCGGCAACCATCCGCTCTTCACCGGTCCGCTTGGGTATAACGGTTCAAAAGCGGCAATGGAGCTGATCTCCAAGGCTGATGTTGTCCTGGCACTTGGCACACGATTGAACCCGTTCTCAACACTGCCCTGTTACGATATCGATTACTGGCCGACAGAAGCTAAACTGATCCAGGTTGAAATCAATCCCGACCGGATCGGCCTGACAAAACCGGTTGCAGTCGGTATTGCCGGTGATGCCAAAAAAGTTGCCAGCTCCATCATGGCACAGCTCTCAGACTCTGCCGGCGACAACGGCCGAGCGGAACGTAAAACATTAATCGAGCAGACACGGGCAAGCTGGGCTCAGGAGCTGGAAACCATGGATCATGAGGTGGATGATCCCGGCACCAGCTGGAATGAACGCGCCCGAACACGTGAGCCTGAAAAAATTACCGCCCGCATGGCCTGGCGTGCCATCGTCAAGGCGCTGCCGAAAGAGGCGATTATCACCTCAGATATCGGCAATAACTGTGCCATTGGCAACGCGTACCCAACCTTTGAGCAAGGCCGTAAATATCTGGCGCCCGGTATGTTCGGGCCGTGCGGATACGGTTTCCCGGCCATCCTGGGAGCCAAAATCGCAAAACCCGATGTACCGGTGGTCGGTTTTGCAGGTGACGGGGCCTTTGGAATCTCCATGAACGAGATGACCGCCTGCGGACGGGACGAATGGCCGGCCATTACCATGATTATTTTCAGAAATTACCAGTGGGGCGCTGAAAAGCGCAACACGACTCTCTGGTACGATGATAACTTTGTGGGCACAGAACTGGATCTCAAGGTCTCGTATGCCGGAATTGCTAAAGCCTGTGGCATGGAAGGGGTCACCGCTACATCGATGGAGGATTTAACTGAAAAACTCAACACAGCCATCAAGACTCAGATGGAAGAAGGCAAGACCACCTTCATTGAAGTTCTGACCAACCAGGAACTTGGTGAACCGTTCCGCCGCGATGCCATGAAAAAACCGGTGGCGGTTGCAGGCATCAACAAAGATGATATGCGTCCACAGCAGGGATAGGAGGCAGAATGTAACCAGGAAGACCGCTTTTTGTGCATATAAAGCGGATATTGTATACACTCAGTAGACCATTCAAAGGGCTGCAAATGGCCTTCAGAACGGTCTGCTGGGTGGGAATTATCGTCCACTCCCCATATTGAATCGGTATCCAAAATCAATCTCATTGGCAAGGTTAAATCCTTGATTATTTACAGTCAGGAAGCATCTCATTCAATATCCTTCCATCCTTCCTCTAAGAAATACTCGATTCCTGAAATATGCTAGGCAAGCAATCGAGACGACTAAGCAGCTTGCTGATTTTCGATTATAATCAAATTACGTATCTCAGGAGTCTTCATACTTATACCCTACTCCGTATACCGTACGAATAATGTCAAGCTCTGGTGCAACCGCGGATATTTTTTTGCGTAACTTCTTAATGTGACTGTCAATTGTCCGATCGCAGACTATTCGCTGGTCGGTGTAGATTCTGTCCATGAGCTGATCACGGGTAAAGATTCGACCCTTTTTCTCAAAGAGGATTCTTAAAAGCTGAAATTCTACTGCTGTCAGATCTAGTGTCTGGCCATGCAAAGTGGCCGAGTATCGCTCTAAATCCAATTCCAGCTCACTTCTCTTTGTCATCTTGCCGGAACTGCGACGAAGCACAGCCTTGATCCGGGCCATGACTTCCCTGGGACTGAACGGCTTACAGATATAATCGTCAGCTCCCAACTCAAGACCAAGCAGCCTGTCTATTTCTTCAACTCGAGCGGTGATCATGATGATCGGCACATCTGAAAAGCGACGTATTTCCGTGCAGATTTCGAGTCCATCTTTGCCGGGCAGCATAAGATCAAGTAGAAGCAGGCTCGGATTGTTCTCTTTTACCCATGAAACGACACCCGTTCCCTCATAGAGACTGAACGGTTCATATCCGTCCTTGCGCAGATAGTCACTGAGCAGGTCACTGAGCCGCTTTTCATCTTCTACCAGTAAAATAGTTTTATTTTCCATAGGTGATTTTATGAAGTAAGAGGAAGTGTCATGGTGATACCAAGACCACCAAATGGGGAGTCATGTGCTGATATGATACCCTGGTGGGCTTCAACAATATTGACACAGATCGCAAGGCCCAGCCCAGCGCCGCTGCCGGCACGTTGCCGTGATGGGTCGGTCCTGAAAAATCTGTCGAAAATGAGGGGTAACTGGTCCTGTTCGACACCAGGGGCAGAGTCTTGAAACTTCAGGGTCAGTTGCTTTGTATTGCTTGCAGCTGATATTTTCAATATTCCAGGCTTCTTCGTATAGCGGAGACTGTTTTCAAAGAGATTTTCGAACAGTTGCTGTAATCGATCAGGGTCACCAAGGAGTGTGACGGCTTCCTTTGTCGGCAGTTTCGTTTGAATTTCAATACGGTTCTCTAAAAATCGTTGTTCAAAAAGCTCAATGGTCCCCTTGAGAATACCAACAGGATTCACGGGGATCTTTTTATAGCTCAATGCTCCAATATCGGACATGGATAACTCATAGAGATCATCAACAAGACGCTGCAGGTGCAAAATTTCTCCGTGCAGCGGTTCAAGAACCATGGGGGCCAATTCCCGTACGCCATCCTGCATAGCCTCAACCTCACCTCGAACAACGGCAAGCGGTGTACGAAGTTCGTGCGAGATATCTGCAATCCATCGCTTACGAGCCTTCTCATTTTCTTCAAGTGTTTGGGCCAGGATATTAAAATGATCGCACAATCGGCCAAGCTCATCGCCTGTTGTCACCGGAATGCGTGTGGCAAATTGGCTGTTGATCAATTTTCGGGTGCCATCTGTCAGGTGATTGATCGGTCTCAACAGGTGGATGGTTACTGGAAAGGAAAGAAGTATGGAGAGCACCACCATGGCTAAGGCGATGGCAGCAAACGCCTCTGTCTGCTGCTCAACAAAGAGAAGATCCCCTGTCCTGGACAGTTTTGTTGCAGGAATTAATCCAAGGTAACCAATTGTGCGGGACTGGTACGAAATAGGCTTCTGAACGATATCTGATCTCGGCTCAGGTCTCTCTCCTCCACCGATAACTAGTTGTTTATCCGCATCAAACAAAATGATTCTCTGGCCAAACTCGTGAGGAGCCATTGGCGGAGGCTCATGTTTGCCAAAGGGCTGCCGTCCTTTGCCTGGCCTGGGTCTTCCGTGTCCAGGACCAAACAGGCTCATATGAGTTTCAATCCAGAGATGGTGATTATCTCTCATGAACTCCCAGCTGCCCTCCTCGCTGTAATAGATGAGCAACTGCTTCTCCAGCTTCTCAAGTTCTGCCATTTCCTGATTGTTGACATAGTTGAGAAAACCGCGATCAAAATTCCATTGAAGAAAGAAAAAAAGACCGCAGGCCACAACAGAGCTGGTCAAGAGGATGGTGAAAAAAAGTTTATACCTGATTTTAATTTTCAATTCTCTACCTGTGATATGATTTTTTTGGTTTTCCTCCAGTAGTCTCCGAGAATACCCTCTGAATGTGGAAGAAATATGAATTGTCTGGAAAAAATTTAAACTGATTTCCATTCCGCATTGTTTTTTTACAATAAAGAATCGTTCAACTCATCTCATAAAATAATTGTACGCGGAACCGCTTCAATACGTAAACGTCAGCATTTCCATCTCTATATATCATAGTAGCTTACCAGGAGGCCGTCCCATTCCCTTTTTCAACCATATTCTAATTTCACATTTCTTCCATATTTCTTGCCAACTTTCACTGTAGTGTGTCTCCAACAGCTTATAAAAAGCACTCTGTATATCAGGTTCCCCGGCACTTCCCTCCCTTCCTCAATCTCTCCTGAGTGTCGGGGGGCCCGGTTTACTAAAGTATTTGATCACTTCATACAGCCAGGAGGTGTGAAACATGATGAATGAGATGAAAAATAGACTGACCGACTGGAAAACAGAAGTCGTTATTCTAGGCTACTTTTTAGAAACCCTCATTTGGAGCAGGAAAATTGTCCGACGGGCGAGGCCGACTTCTTACTTCGTTGATTGCCTTTTCCTCTCATGTACCCTCTTAACAATATTGATTGTTTTGTAACACTGGGAAACAGAAAAACTGCCTGGGAAAGCAAATAATATGAAACAATTCAACTTTCACATTTCCTCCATATTTGCTGCACATTGCCCTGTTATTTTCAGAACAACACAACAGGTAGAGATCGAAACTGTCATTGGCCTGGTGATCAATGACAGAATATTAACCCATATGGTTGGAAACCAAAAAGGAGATACGTTATGAAAATGAAAGCAATCATAAAAACCGCGGTAGTTGTCATGATGGTAGTGATGTTATCTGCAACAGCGTATGCAAAAAGAGGTGGAGGCAGAGAGCAAGGACCTCCGCCGGAAGCAATCAAGGCCTGTGAAGGAAAGCAGGAAGGTGCCAGTGTAACCTTTACAGGACGGCGTGGTGAGTCTCTTTCAGCAACGTGCAAGATGGTCGATGGGCAACTGGTTGCTGTCCCGCAAGGACATCGCAGACGTTAACAGTTCATACTGATAAAGGGCAAACCGAACCGGAATCGAACAGATACCGGTTCGGTTTGCCCGAGTAATACCATTAAAGAGATCAGGAAATGACGATTGAAGCAATTAACGGATGCATAGGCTGCGGGACATGTGTTGCGACCTGTCCCACAGATGTTTTGCGGCTTGATCCTAAAAGTAAGAAAGCGATTATTAAGTATCCGGCAGATTGCCAGATTTGTCATCTGTGCAGGATGTACTGCCCGGTGGACGCTATTACGATCTCACCGGAAAAATCGATTCCGGTCATTGTGTCGTGGGGTTGATGATGAAACAACAAACAGGAATACAATCTATTCTGGTGCTGGGATTGATTTTTATCGTCCTGCCTCTCTTTATCTTTGCAACGGGTAATTTCCCACGACGTACTGTCTTAAAAGAATCCATTTCCATTGTCACTCTTCTGGCTTTTTTTCTGATGGCGGCACAGTTTTTATTAATTCGTCAAAACTCACGACTGACAGCCGGTTACAGGCGAAGCAGCATCATCACAACCCATAAAATTCTTGGTTATATCTTTGGAACCATCCTGCTCGTCCATCCCTTTTTACTGGTAGTGCCGCGATATTTTGAGGCTGGGATCGACAGTATGGACGCCTTTATCACAATTCTAACGACCTTGAGTTCACCGGGTGTTGTGCTTGGCATCTGCACCTGGAGTCTGATGTGCATATTAGTCATCACCTCCCTGATACGAAACAAACTACCATTTAGATATACAACGTGGAGAATATTCCACGGTATCCTGGCCATTTTCCTTCTTGTTGCAGCTTCCTGGCACGCCATAGAACTCGGCCGCCATGTCACGCCGCTGCTCGGCTCTTATATAATTATTACTGTAGCAAGCGGCGTCGTTCCTCTTGTAAAAAAATACCTGTCACCAATTTCCATGAAAAAAGGAGTAAGCAAATGAAACAACCAGGCCACGACAACACCCTTTCCCGTCGCCGGTTCATGGCTCTTACCGGAGGGGCTGCAACCATGGCAACCCTTGCGGCAATGGGTGTCCCTACAGGCTGGGCCGTCAATCGTTCAACAATCAATATTGATTCAGTTGATGTTGAGGACAACACTACCGATGTTCTGGTTATCGGCGGTGGAATGGCAGGCCTGTTTGCGGCCGTAAAGGCACATGATGCAGGTGCAAAAACGATGGTTGTCTCAAAGGGCCGTCTGGGTTCTTCGGGCCAGACACCTTTTGCCAAAGGAATATTTGCCTATGATGCCGACAAGGAAGACGTGAGCCTTGATGAGTTTGTCGACCAGGTTTCCCGCTCGGCCCTAGGGACGAACAACCCGGTCTATACCAGGCAAATGGCTGAGAATTCCCTGGCACGGGTCAACGAGTTGCGCCAGTGGGGTTTTTTTAAATCACCTCTGTATAACAACTGTTTCAACAGGCCGATCAGGGAACGCAATATTGCTGTTCTTGAGCGGATCGTAATTACCCATCTGATCAAAGCAGGCGGCCGTATCGCAGGGGCTGCCGGATTCAGCCTTGATCAGGAAAAGGTGTATATCTTCAGGGCCGGGAGCGTAATCCTCTGTACCGGAGCCGGCGGCTTCAAGCCCAATGGCTTTCCAATCTGCGACCTCACCCATGACGGCACTGTCATGGCCTATAACATCGGGGCAAAGGTTACTGGCAAAGAGTGGAATGACGGGCACCCTGGCCGGGCAACCAACGCAGCAGCCTGTTTTGACGGCTGGCATGGCATGTTTGAGAAAAAACCGGGGACAACAGGCGTGGGGATACGTCATGACCTGGGGGTCGAGCTGAATTATTTGGCCTATATGTCGGGCGGAACGCCTCCTGGAGGGCCGCCGGGTAGGCATGGAAAGATGGACATAAAAGGAGGCCCGTACAGGCCGGCTGAGTTTGCAAGGGGTGGCCCGCCTAATGGCCCTCCTCCGGGTGGTCGTCCCCCAAAGGGAAAAAAAGACGGTCATCCACCAGGGATGGGCGGCACACCAGTTGGCGGTTCCTCTGCCGGCATGGCCATTCATAAATCCGAGGGACTGGTGCCGATTAATGATCAGTGTGAATCAACGATTCCCGGACTCTATGCGGCGGGAGATGCCCTGGGGTCGTATATGGCGGGTGCCATCTACACCCAGATCGGCTCATCCCTTGCCGGGTCAGCAGTTCAGGGAGCCGTGGCCGGCGAAGCTGCGGCCGGGTACTGCAGGAGTGTTGATCTTACGCCAGTTTCAAAGAAAAAAATCCAAGAGCTGCAGGACGAGATCCTGGCGCCATTAAAAAGAGAAGCAGGCTACAGCCCCGCTTGGGTCACCCAGACCCTGCAGGGCATCATGATTCCGAACTTCATCATCTATATTAAAAAGGAGAAGCTTTTAAAAGCTGCACTTGCCTACATCGAGGAGTTGCGGGACCACCACATGGGAATGCTGAGAGCTGCCGATATGCATGAGCTCAGACTGGTCTATGAAACCAGGAATATGATTATCTCAGCTGAGATGAAGCTTAGAGCCTCTATTATGCGCACAGAGAGCCGCTGCAGCCATTACCGGCTTGATTATCCGGAAATGGACGATACAAACTGGCGGGCCTGGATAAACATCTACAAGGGCGCAGATGGGTCAATGCAACTTGAAAAGCAGCCTTTCGGCAGCTGGCCTTCATCCTTGATGTGATTATTCTGACAGCTTGAGTATATCTTTAGGATGAAGAACCTCTTTGTCGTATCCTTTTGTTACAGAGTTAATCATCGCCAACCCGATTTGGGTTGTGGTGACAACTAAATTTGGGGCAATCAATTTGATCAGTTTTATCAGCCACATGAAATAGCTGTACATAAATTGGTAGCTTTTTGTTCTTGATTTTATCCCCCGCAATGGAATGATGGCTGCCGGGCGGAACATATAAGCCTGTTTAAATCCCAGGTTCAGCAGGTCGTTTTCAGTTTTCCCTTTGACGCGTGCCCACATGGATCTGCCTTTTTCAGTAGAATCGGTTCCTTCTCCAGACACATAATTGAAGGTCATTTCCGGATTGATGTTGACCAGCACCTTTGCCAGTGAAAGGGTAAAATCGTAGGAAATCCGTTTGTATGCATCCTCTTTCATTCCTGAAGAACTTACACCAAGGCAGAAGAAGCAACCATCATAACCGGTGATCCGGCTATCAATACCTGAAAAATCGGTAAAATCTTTGTGGATCAGCTCCTTTAGTTTCGGGTGCTCCATCCCGATTGGAGTTCTTCCGATAACCAGCACATTTTCAATGGAATCATGATCTAGACATTCCAGCAATACGCCTTTGCCAACCATTCCGGTTGCACCTGTTATAATGACTTTTTTCCTGCTCATCTCTGCCTTCCTCATGAACGGTAGGGGACTGAATTTTTTTCGCGGCAGTATGCGAAAATTATTCAGTCCCCGGATGTACTGTCCCCGGATTTAATGCCCTCTCACCCTGAAAAAGGTACTGTAGAGAACCGGGACCACCACAAGAGTTAGAACCGTGGCAAAGGTCAAACCGCCCATGATTGTAACTGCCATGGCATTGAAAAACGCATCCCACAGCAGAGGAATCATGCCCAGTACGGTTGTAAAAGCGGCCATAGTCACAGGACGGACCCTGCTCACGGCAGCGTCAATGACGGCTTCAAAAGGTTTTTTACCTTTGGCCAGCTCAAGGTTGATCTGATCCAGAAGAACGATTTCATTTTTCATCAGCATGCCGGAAAGGCTCAAAAAGCCCAGCAGCGCCATGAATCCAAACGGCATATCTGAAATCAGCAGACCGCAGCTCACCCCGATAAGTGCCAGGGGCAAGCCGAGAAAAATGATAACGGGGTGGCGAAGTGAATTAAAGAGCATCACGGAAATAAAGAACATCAGGGCAAAGGCCAGGGGGACTTTTGCCAGCAGCTTCTGGTTTGCCTCCAACGAGGCTTCATATTCCCCACCCCATTCCAGGGTATACCCCTCAGGCAGGCTGATTTTTTCGATCTGCGGACGAAGCTCCTGAAACAGGCCGTTCACAGTTCCTTCCACCTGCTCACAGGCAACAGTAATGGTCCGATTTCTGTTGAGTCGATGGATCACAGGATCCTCCCACAGGGTCTGGGTACCGTTGCTCACCTGGCCGATGGGGACAAAATCACCGATGCCATTGCTCCAGACCATGGTGTCTTCGATGGACTCGATATTAGAGCGCTGTTTTTCCGGCAGACGAACAATAATCGGCAGCAGATCCTTGCCTTCCCGGTATAACCCGGCTGTGGAACCGGTAAAGCTGATGGCAAGTGAAGAACCGATATCCGCTCTTGTCACTCCGGTCTCCCGTGATCGAACTTCAGCCATCTTGACTGCCGCCACCTTGACCCGCTCGCCCCAATTGGAACTGACGGTTGAGGTGTTTGAGTGAGCCCACATAATCTGCTTTGCCTGATCGGCAAGATCCCGCAGCACCCTTGGATCAGGACCGGCGAACCTGGCCTCGACGGCTTTGCCTCCCGGTCCAAGCTGGAAACCTTCCACCTTTGGTACTGCGTCTGGATGTTCATCCTGCAGATAGGCGGTAATTTTTGCTGAGAGTTCCTCAATTTTCCGGTAATCATCAACACTGACCAGAAGCTGACCATAACCGCTGTTGACCATTTCGGGTACGTAGGTGAGGATAAACCGCAGTGCCCCACGTCCGACAAAGCTGGTGATTTCGGTAACCCCCTCAAGCCGTCGCACATAGGACTCAATCTTTTTTATCTCCCTGTCCGTCTCATTGATGTGGGTCCCCTCCGGGTAGGTGACGTCGATGGTAAACTGCGGCCTTGTGGATCCAGGGAAGAAATTCTGCTTCACAAAGCCGAAACCATAGAGTGCGGCGCCAAGCAGAAGGACGACAGTGACTAACGTGACCAGCCGGTGGTTGATGCATCTTGAAAGAAATTTCCGGTAGAGATGAAAGAACCAGTTGTCATATAATGCGCCGTTTTCTTGAGTATCAGCGGTTAGAAAGGTTACACAGAGATACGGCACAACTGTAATCGCCAATACCCAGCTGAGAAACAGTGACAGGCCGATGACCTGAAACAGGCTGCCGAGAAATTCACCTGTCACATCTTTTGAAACAGAGATGGCGGCAAAAGCTAAGATTGCAATGACGGTTGCGCCCAGAAGCGGCCACTGCGTCTCACCGACCGCCTGCTCGGCGGCAGCATTCGGTGGAGCGCCCTGTTTGCGCTTGATGACATATCCCTCAGCAACAACAATGGCGTTGTCGACGAGCATGCCAAGGGCAATGATAAGCGCCCCTAATGAAATGCGCTGCAGGTTAATATCAAAGAGCAGCATGCCGATAAAGGTGGCCAGGATTGTCAGCAGGAGTACCAGGCCGATGATGAGTCCTTCCCGGAATCCCATGAAGATAAAGAGCAGAAATATGACGATCGCCAATGCCTGAAGGAGGTTGAGGATGAACCCGTTCACGGCGGATTCCACAGTATCACCCTGAAAGGAAATAGCATCAATGGAGATGCCGACAGGGATGCGGCTTTTCAGTTCTGCAAGCTTTGCCTTAACCGACTTCCCCATGGTAATGACATTACCGCCGGAAACCGTTGATATGCCAAGCCCTACAGCGGGCAATGAGTTGTAGCGCAACAGCTCCGCCGGCGGATCAAGGTAGCCCCGGTACACATCGGCAACATCCCCCAGCCGAACCATGGAGCCGCTCGGCCCGCCTTGAATCAACTGCTCCCGGATATCGGTGACAGCATTGTAATCCCCTGTTACCCGGATCTTCACATGTTCATTATCCACCTTGACCCGGCCTGCATCCACCACCCTGTTCTGCTGGCTGATGGTATTGAGAACACTGTTGTGAGGGAGATTGAGCCGGGTCATTTTGCTCCTGTCGGTTTCAATATACACAACCTCCTGGCCAAAGCCCCAGAAGTCGATGCGGCCAACATCTTCACAGAGCAGTAGTTCCCGGCGCAGATCCTCTGCTGTCTTCTGCAGTTCCCTCTGGGAGTAACCGTCCCCTGTGACGGCAAAAAAGACCCCATGCACATCTCCAAAATCATCGTGGATATACGGACTTGAACTGCCTGGGGGAAGTTCACCTGCTGCATCGTTTACTTTGCGGCGCAATTCATCCCACACCTGTGGCAAAGTCTCTTTATCGTAGCTGTCTTTTACTTCAGCAAAAATAATGGACAAACCGGCCCTGGAGATGGATCTCACCTCATGCAGCTGTTTGAGCTGCTGCACCGCTGTTTCCAACGGCTCAGTAATCTCAAGCTCCACCTCCCGGGCAGTGGCGCCGGGATACTGGGTATAGGTAACCGCTTCTTTGATGGTAAATTCCGGATCTTCCAACTGTCCCAGATTTCCGTATGACATTACACCGCCCACAGAAACAAGGATGATAAAAACAAGCATGACGGCCCTGTTGTTCAGGGCATAGCTGACAAAGTTCATCTGTCGAGACCCTCACGGTTTTTTCTGGCCGGTCTCACCTGCATATCCTGTCTCAGGCTGTGGACGCCGGCTGTTGCCACCAGCTCGCCCGGCTTGAGCCCTCTGGTGATCTGGATGGAGTCTTTCTTCATCGTGCCGATGGAAACGGTTCTTTTTTCAGGCGCACCTCCCTGGGCAGGAATCACCCATACGTAGGATGATTCGTCATTGTCTCCGACAACAGAGCGAAGGGGGACAAAGACAGTGGTTGCTCCATCTTTGTCTGCTGCATTTTGCTGTTCCAGTAGCACTGTTGCCGTCATGCCGGGCAGCACGGTTATGGCCTGCGGAGGAGAGAGGCAGACCACCACTTCATAGGTTCTGGTCAGGGGATCGGGTTCAATGGAGTATTCCCTTTTTTGGGCCGGATACCATTTCTCCGGAGCTGCATCAAACTGAACTCT
This sequence comes from uncultured Desulfocapsaceae bacterium, assembly GCA_964565605.1. Taxonomy (GTDB): domain Bacteria; phylum Desulfobacterota; class Desulfobulbia; order Desulfobulbales; family Desulfocapsaceae; genus CAZLGM01. The sequence continues at coordinate 32,290 of CAZMFP010000013.1, forward strand.
GACATGGTTAAAACGATCGATGCCGCCTTTGGCGATGATTCGTTCAGGAACCTGGATCACAATATCAATAAGCGATACATCTTTGAGTGAGAGTATGACGTCTTGACCTTTAATGTGCTGGTTTTCTTCAACATGCCTCCTGGCAATAATTCCGTCAAAAGGAGCCCGTAAGACTGTGTCTTCCAAGGCCTTCCGGCGGGTTCGTTTTTCGGCTGCCGCAATATCAAGGGTAGCCTTCAACGAATCAAGCTGTGACTGATGACTTGCCTGCTGTTTAAACAGCAGGCGTGAGCGTTCATGATTCCTTTTGGCCTCCTCAAATTTTACCAGGGCAGCATCATGTCCATTGCGCGCATCGCGGTCATCCAGCCGTGCCAGCACCTCATCCTTCTTCACCCGGGTGCCTTCGACTCCATTGAGATGGGTCAGAAGACCGTCTACATTAAAGGCAATGTCAACTCTGCTGCTGGCCCGAACAGATCCGGGAAAGGAGCGAAAGCTCTGTGTTGAATCGAAAGTCGCCTCAGCGATTGGAATGGGCCGGTGCACGGGAGTAGCCTCGACCCGCTCCCGTGAAAAGGATATCGAATCAGTCAGATACCCAAAAGATGTGCCAACAAGCAGCATGGTGGCAGTTATTGCCGCAGCTTTTTTCATTGTCCTTGTTTCCTTATGTTTTGAGTTCGCTTTGATAAGTGAACGTTCATTTATTATTAAAGCAAAATTTTTTGGGGTTACCTATAGTTTTATTGCGTCCCAGGCCAAGGTGAAGGCTCTGTCAATATTCTCTTCGGTTACCTCAAAATCGTCACAGAGCCTTGAGCCGGCCAGAAACGTTGCCGGACTCCAAAAGAATGCCGACAGGATGTTTATATCCACATCCTTAATTATCTTTTGCTCAACACCTCTATTAAATACTTCAAGCAAAGGAATAAAGTACTGGTCAATGATCTTCCTATCAACCAGATCTATGTATGGAGAGTTGGCAAATTGATCAATATATCTAAAGTATTCCGGGTTGCCGGTAACATACTTAAACAGGCTTATCCAGACGTTTTTCAAAATATCCCTCAAGGGGAGCGTATCATCAAAGCCTGCAAGAAGGGCCCGGCTCAGATCGTGTTTAAGCTCGATATAGGTCGAAACCAGCAACTCTTCCTTGTTCTTGTGATAGACATACAGGGTGGCTGCTGAAACACCTGCCTCTTTTGCAATTTTCGCAACAGAGCTTGCGGCAAACCCTACCTCATTCACCAGCTTGACCGTGGCTTTAAATAGCGCCTCTCTTTTTTCATCATCTTTTGTTCTCATGCTTTCTAAAATAAACGTTCATTTATTTATGTCAAGAAGAAAAAGTGTTTTAAGTACAGTTCCAGTGAGCATTTTAAAGCGTAAAGCGGCTTAAGGTGTTTTCCGTTCGCTGCCTGGATCAACAAGCGTTACCAATCACAGGGTATGCAACATACCTAATCTCAAGGAAAAATTGTATGTGGTCACAGGGTGTACCTGTCCATAGCAGGTGTGCCCTGTGATCACTTACCAACAAGCTCCTGGTGCCAGGGCGGGTTAGCACCTGCCTGGCTGACTGTAAAGGCAGCCACGTTCGAGGCGAACTCTATGGCCTGCCGGAGCGTGGGCTCATCGATTTCTTTAAGATGTTTTTTTGACAGAACACCGGATGCTCGTAAGCTGGCCAGAAAACCACCATTATAAGTATCACCTGCTCCAACAGTATCAACCACCTCTGCCACTGTCGCTGGAACGGTGATGTCATCTGATCGGCTGATTGAGCGGGAACCTTCTTCTCCTCTGGTCAGAGTCACCACTGAGGCGCCGCCGTCAAGCCATTTGTGCGCAACCTCCTCGAACCGGCAGCCCGGTTCCATCCAGTCCAGATCCTCCTCAGAGACTTTAATGATGTCACTCATGCCGATCATGCGGTTGAGCCGTTTTCGATACGAAGACTCGTCCGTGATAAATCCGGGACGGATATTCGGGTCAAGGGAGATGACAAAATCCTTGTATATACGGTGCATCAGTTCTTCAAAGGTGGAACCGCAGGGTTCTGAAATCAGGCTGATGGCACCAAAATGAAAGGCATGGACAGACTCGGGGAAGCTCGGAATCGTGTCAACAGCAAGCATCCGGCCCGCTGAGTTTTCATCATAAAAGCTGTATTGAGCAATCCCGTCCTGTAATGCGACAAAGGCTAGTGTTGTGGGGTTTTCGCTGCGCACACAATAATCGGTGTTGACACCTGAAGTTTTGAGGTGGGTGATGAGCTGCCGGCCGAACATGTCTGTTGACAGACCTGAGAAGAAACCGGTCTCTTCCCCTAGCCTGCCAAGGGCAATGGCTGTGTTGAGCATCGCACCGCCCGGAACCGGGAGATAGGCCACGCTTCCGTCTGCAAGAGTTCTGGGAAGCATGTCCATAAGGGATTCACCACAGCAGATAATCACTGGTTACACTCCTTTGTCGATATAGTTTCTCAGTGTCTGTTCCGTACCCTGTTGCCACAGTGAGTCAAGAGCTTCTGAAAACGCGGCAACAAATGTTTCATTCTCCCCCAGGGAGCCGAATATTTCGGTCATACCCAGGAAAGCGCCGGGTTCGGTCCTGGCTGTGTGGGCGTTTTTCTGTAATGGCTCCGCCCTGTTGTCATCGATATGTATCGGCTTGGCCTGCTCATCCTCTCCTGCGCAGTAGCGGCACCACAGGGCAACCTCCAGGGCAAGACCCTGAACCGGCAGGCCGCGATCCAGCCGATCAGCCAAGGTGGGGAGGATGAATTTCGGCTGGCGATTGGAACCATCCTGACAAAGGCGGGCAATGGTGTCGCCTATTCCAGGATTGGAAAAACGTTCAAGGGTTTGTTCAAGATAGTGAGTAAGATCAATACCCGGCACCGGTGGTACGGTTGGGATGATCTCGTCCTTTTCCAGTTTCTTGACATATGCCTTAAGTAAGGGGTTGTCGATGGCTTCATGGGCATAGTGAATGCCCAGAAGAGCAGCCGGGTAGGCAAGTGATGCATGGCCGCCATTGAGAATGCGCAGTTTCATCAGCTCATACGGGGCAACATCGGGGACAAATTCAACCCCGACTTCTTCCAGTGTTGGCCTTCCCTGCGAAAAGGAATCCTCGAGAACCCATTGGCGAAACGGCTCGCACACCACGACGCTAGGGTCATTAATGCCGAATTTTTCGGCTGCCATGGCCCGTTCACGCTCCCCTGTGGCCGGGGTGATACAGTCCACCATGGAGTTGGGAAAGGCCACGTTGGAATCAATCCAGGCGGAGAACTCTGGTGATATCATGTCGGCCAACCCCAGCACAGCACTTCTGGCAACAACACCGTTATGCGGGACATTGTCGCATGACATGATCGTAAACGGCGACATGTTTCGCTCTCGACGAATGTGCAGAGCGGCTGTCAGGGCACCGAAAACGGTTTGCGGCTTATCCGGATTGCTGGCATCAGATACGATCTGGGGATGATCAGCCTTAAAGCCTCCGGTCTCGGGATCAACGAAATAGCCTCCTTCGGTAACCGTCATGGAGACGATACGGATTTCCGGTCTGATCAGGCTCTGGATCAAGCCCTGGCTTGAGACCTCAGCAAAACCGATCATGGAGCCGCTGATACGGGCCGTGTAGCCGTGCGGATCAAGCTCAATGATGGTACTGAGCCAATCCTGGCGACTCAGCTGCTCACGCTTTTGGGCGTCATAGTCCATGATGCCTGCCCCGATGATTCCCCAGTCGTGATCAAGGTTTTGGTTGAACAGCCGGTCCATATATACACCCTGATGTGCCCGGTGAAAATTTCCCACACCGATGTGAACGATTCCAGGAGTAAGGGTTGTACGATCATAGCTCGGCACAGTGATGTCGGGCTGCAGCCTGCTAATGGTTGTGTGGTTGATTATAATTGTCATGATTAATTCATCCAGTTGCCGCCATCGACATTGTAGGTCTGGGCGACCACATAATCGCTTTCAGCAGTGGCCAGAAAGATGGCCATGCCGACCAGGTCCTCGGCCATACCCATGCGGCCAAAAGGCACCTCTTGACCAACGACAAGTTTTTTCTCACCAATTGGCCGGTTTTCATATTTGGCAAACAGACTATCCACTCCATCCCAATGCTCACCGTCGACTACGCCCGGTGAAATACCGTTTACATTGATGCCGTACTTGATCAGATTCAGACCGGCCGACTGCGTCAGGCTGATGATCGCTGCCTTGCTGGCGCAATATACGGCTACCAGAGGTTCACCGCGCCTGCCGGCCTGGCTGGCCATATTAATGATCTTGCCGCCGCGACCACGTGCAATCATGGCTCTTGCTGCCGCCTGCATGCAAAACAGGGTTCCCTGCACATTGATGGCAAAGAGTCGATCATAGCTTTCCTTGGTGATCTCGGTTATGGGCGCCATGTCGAAAACCCCTGCGTTGTTGATCAGGATGTCGATGCCGCCGGTTTCCTTCTCCACCGTGTCCATGGCCTGCTGAATCGAATCAATATCTGTGACGTCAAGATAGAGGGGGTAGGCTCTGTTGCCGATCGCTTCTGCTGTGGCCTCGGCCTGCTTCAGATTGATGTCAGCTATGGCCACGGTTGCCCCTTCACGGACGTAGGCTTTGGCAAAGACTTTACCGATTCCCCGGGCGGAACCGGTAATGAGTGCGGATTTGTCTTTTAACCGCTTCATTTGATCGCCTGACCGTCCTTATCAAATCTGTAAATTTTATCAGACTCAGCTGAGAGGTAAACAGTGTCACCGTGGTGGAGTTCAAGATCACCGGCGCCCCTGACGGTCAGTTGGTTGCCATTTTTGGTGGTAACATAGAGAAATGTGTCGGAACCCAGATGCTCAGCCACACCGATGGTTCCCTGCCACAGACCTTCTTCTTTGGAAAGGCTTAGATGTTCAGGACGTACGCCAATAGTATGGGCATCATATTTTTCCACCTCAGCATTGGAGAGGAAATTCATTTTCGGAGAACCAATGAAGCCGGCCACAAACCGGTTTGCGGGACTATTGTATAGTTCAAGGGGTGTACCGACCTGTTCAACAATGCCGTCTCTTAGAACAACGATTTTGTCGGCCATGGTCATAGCTTCCACCTGATCGTGGGTAACATACACCATGGTTGTTTTCAGATTCTGATGCAGTTCTGAAATCTCAAGACGCATGTTCACCCTGAGCGCCGCGTCCAGGTTCGACAACGGCTCATCAAACAGGAACGCCTTTGGCTCCCGGACAATGGCCCGACCGATTGCCACACGCTGGCGCTGACCGCCGGACAGTTGCCCCGGTCGCCGGTCAAGATAGCTGGTCAGGTTGAGGACCTTTGCTGCGCCCTCAACCTTGCGGTCAATCTCTGCTTTGTCAAGGCCTGCCATCTTCAGGGGAAAGGCGATGTTTTTACGCACCGACATGTGCGGATACAGAGCATATGACTGGAACACCATGGCAAGGCCCCGGCTGGCCGGGCGCTGGTTGGTTGCATCCTGTCCATCGATGATGACCGTACCCGAGCTGACATCCTCAAGCCCTGCAATCAGTCGCAGAAGTGTTGATTTACCGCAGCCGGACGGGCCGACAAAGACCACAAAATCACCTTCGCTGATTTCAAGATCAAGAGGGGGGATGACCTCAACATCTCCGAAGCTTTTGGTGACGTTTTTCAGTTGAATGCTTCCCATAGTAAACTCCTATTTAACAGCGCCGAAAGTAAGACCGCGGACCAACTGCTTCTGACTGAACCAGCCCATAATGAGAATCGGTGCAATGGCCATGGTTGAAGCGGCGGAGAGTTTGGCGTAAAAAAGCCCTTCCGGGCTGGAATAACTGGCAATAAAGGCAGTCAAAGGTGCTGCCTTTGCTGCTGTGAGATTAAGGGTCCAGAAGGCCTCGTTCCAGGCCAGGATTATGTTTAACAGCATTGTCGAAGCAATCCCCGGAACCGCCATGGGGGTCAAAATATAGAGAATTTCCGAGCGCAGTGAGGCGCCATCCATGCGGGCGGCCTCCAGGATCTCTCCGGGAATTTCCTTAAAGTAGGTATAAAGCATCCAGATGATGATCGGCAGGTTGATCATGGTGAGCACCAGCACCAGACCTGTCAGGGTGTCGAGCAGCCTGGTGTCCCTGAAAAGCAGGTAGATGGGAATCAGAACACCCACCGGAGGAAGCATCTTGGTGGACAGCATCCACACCAGCACATCCTTGGTCCGTTTTGCCGGTACAAAGGCCATAGCCCAGGCAGCCGGAATGGCGATCAAAAGACCCAGCAGGGTGGAGCCAAGAGAAATCACAACCGAATTCCAGAAATGGCGGAAGTAGTTGGAGCGCTCCTGGACCTCCCCGTAATTCTCCATTGTCCAGTCGAAATTTAAAAACATCGGAGGAGAGGCAATGGCGTCCGCCTCTGTTTTAAAGCTTGTGAGAATGGTCCAGAGAATGGGAAAGAAAATCAGCAATCCCACACCCCAGGCCAGCACAGTCACAACTATTTTCTTAGTGTTTTTCGCATTGTTTGACATGGTTCAGCCCTCCAGGTTTTTACCGATCATTCGCATGAGAAAGAAGGCAACGATATTTGCCAGAACCACTGCCACGATACCTCCGGCCGAGCCGCCGCCCACATCGAACTGCAGCAGGGACTGGGCATAGACCAGGTAGGTGATGTTGGTGGAGGCGTAGCCCGGTCCGCCATTGGTGGTCACCAGTATTTCCGCAAAGATCGACAGCAGGAAGATGGTCTGAATCAAGATGACCACGGTAATCGCCCGCGACATATGCGGCAGGATGATGTAGAAAAAGCGGCTTATTTTCCTGGCGCCATCCATCTTGGCCGCTTCCAGCTGTTCCTGATCAAGGGACTGCAGAGCAGTGAGCAGGATCAGGGTGGCAAAGGGCAGCCACTGCCAGGCAACGATTAAGATTATTGAAAACAGCGGCGCATGTGAGAGAAAGTCAAAGGGCTGAAGACCTACAGCCTTGGCCGCATGGGCAAACAGGCCGTTCACCGGGTTCATGAACATGTTTTTCCACACCAGCGCCGAGACGGTGGGCATGACAAAAAACGGTGCAATAACCAGGATGCGGACAATGCCCTGGCCCCACATGGGCTGATCCAGCAGTAGAGCCAGGCCTATTCCACCCATAATGGTAATGCAGAGCACGCCAAGCACCAGCAGAAGGGTGTTGCCCAGTGCTTCAAAAAAGGCGGGATCGGTGAGAAAGAACTGGTAATTTGTGAGGCCGATCCATTCCTCCATGCCGGGTGACAGCAGGTTGTAATTGAGGAATGAGAAGTAGATTGTCATCGCCAGCGGGATAATCATCCAGCCGAGCAGAAGCACTACTGCCGGTGAAATCATAAAGCGTGCGGCGATCCGAGAATGTTCGGTAGCCATGGCGAAACCTCCCTGACCTGGAGAAAAGAAAGAGGGATCGGTGCGGCCTGCACAGGCCGCACCGAAAAGATGAGGGGCTATTTCATATATCCAGCTTTCTTCATGGAGCGCTCAGTTATTTTCTGCGCATTTTTAAGGGCCTGATCCACTGTGATGTTTCCGGCAAGAGCTGCAGAGAACTGCTGTCCGACTGTGGTGGCGATTCCCTGGAATTCAGGGATGGCAACGAACTGCACACCAACATAAGGAACAGGGTCAACGGTTGGCTTTGTGGGATCAGCTGTATTGATGGAGTCAAGAGTCATCTGGGCAAAGGGAACTTTGGCGTATTCCGGGTTGGCATACAAAGAGGCGCGGGTTCCGGGAGGTACGTTTGCCCAGCCCTCTTTTGAGGCTACCAGTGCCAGGTAATCTTTGGATGTTGCCCAGGCGATGAATTTCTTGGCATTTTCCACGTTTTTTGTTCCGGCAGGGATTGCCAGGCTCCAGGCCCAGAGCCAGTTGCCGCGCTTGCCAAGACCGTTGTCCGGGGCCAGGGCAAAACCAACCTGGTCGGCAACCTTGGAGTCTTTGGGATTGGTGACAAATGAAGCGGCAACAGTGGCATCAATCCACATACCGCATTTACCGGATTGGAAAAGTGCCAGGTTCTCGTTGAAACCGTTGGAGGAAGCACCTGGAGGGCCTGCATCTTTCATCAGCTCAACATAGAACTTCAGTGTCTTCTTCCAGGGTTCGCTTGTGAACTGGGGCTTCCAGTCCATGTCAAACCACTTGGCGCCAAAGGAGTTGGAGGTGGCGGTCAGAAAGGCCATGTTCTCACCCCAACCGGCCTTGCCGCGTAAACAGACGCCGTAAATCTCGTTTTTCTTGTCAGTCATGGTCCGGGCCGCCTTGGCAATGAAATCCCAGGTCGGTTCCTTAGGCATTGTCATGCCCGCCTTGGCCATGAGGTCTTTGCGATACATAACCATGGAACTCTCTCCGTAGAAAGGAGCGGCATAGAGCTTGTCGTCCACGGTCAGACCGGCGCGGATAGCAGGAATGATATCGTCCACATCATAGGATTTCGGCAGGTCATTTAAGGAGACCAGCCAACCCTTTTTACCCCAGATGGGCACCTCATAGGTGCCGATGGTCATAACATCGTACTGCCCACCCTTGGTGGCCACATCTGTGGTGACACGCTGGCGAAGTACGTTCTCTTCCAGGGTCACCCATTCAAGCTTGATTCCCGGATTCTTGGCAGTAAAATCATCGGTCAGCTTTTGCATGCGGACCATATCGCCATTATTGACAGTGGCAATAGTGAGTTTGTTGGCCATGGCGGATGTTGCCAGCATGGAAACTGCAGCTACACCCAAAATAACACGTGTAAGATATCTCATTGGTTTTCTCCTATTTGATAAAACGAGCTTTTGCTTTTTGCTTGAGCAAATACTCGCAAAAATAAATGGAGTTGTCAATAGATTTTTGAGCAAATCAACAAAAAAAGATCAATTGCCCACTTGGGGCGATTGATCTTTGATATGAAAAGAATGTTGAGTTGTCTTTATTTAGATGGTTATTCAAGCAAGACTTCAGCCGTTGTCTCATCGGTGATAAGGCCGGTAATCCACTTGCCGGCAAGGGCGCCCCGGATAGCTCGTATTTTATTTGGTCCTCTGGCAACGCCAATTATCCGGCGTCGGGCCGGCTGGCTCAGCGGCACGCTGGCAACGCGGTCATTTGTGTGGCCTGGCAGCAGTTTACCCTCATCATCATAGACCCAGCCGATGATTTCCCCTGCACCGCCACCGACAATCAGCTCATCAAGTTCCGCCCTGGTGATAAAACCATCGGTCAGCAGAGGAGGCGCAGAGTTGATTTCACCGATGCCGACAAAAGAAATATCAGCAGATTGTGCCAGTTCGATATTTGAGCGAATCGGTTTTTGCGCACAGAGAATATCCCGTTCCTCAGCTGAGGTTGCGACAACAGGAACCGCCATCGGATAATGGGGCGTGCGGGTTTTACCGCCGATACGCATGATCACATCGTTAAAGCTTGCCGAACCGTCGGGAGCAAGATTGCCGACCAGGGAGACGATTTTATGCTGAGGGCAATGCATGGATGACATCTGTTCCACAGCACCGCGGATTTCCTTTCCCGTCCCCAGGGCCATGACTATCGGCTCTTTTGAACTCAGATATTTCTCTATCTCTGCAGCTGCAACTTCAGCAATACCAAGGGCCGGGTCATCAGAGGACGGATCCGCCAGGGTCACCTCGCAGAAATCAAAGCTGTAACGCTCCTTGAGCTGCCTGGCCAAATCCATACAGCGTGAAATTGGATGATCCAGTTTAAACTTTATCAGCCCCTCACGCATGGCCAATGCCACAAGGCGCTGCGCTGCCTGGCGGGAAATATTCATATTCTCGGCTATTTCATCCTGGGTATAGTGGGCAACATAATAGAGCCATGCGGCCCGTGCAGCGTCATCAAGCCTGCTGCGATTGCTGTTTCTGTGTTTTGTCATGGTTAAATCTATGCATTATTAGCGTTGAGCAAGTGTTAAACACCTGGGCATTTGCCCATTATACAAGAAATTATTGACCCGTAAAGAGAAAAAAATGGTTGCAGAAGCCTAAATACCACCCAATTGCTGGTAAATTGTAGCAACTGTTACAACATACATCCTGCTCTTCCTGTATGTTCTTTTGCTAGTAATAATCATATCTTCAAGGAGGAAGCAGTGAAACAAAAGGTAACTGGAATATCCTGGAGTCCAATAAAAAACAGCAACACTGACCGGGCATTAAAGATGGCCCTGAAGGCAACCGGTTTAGAGACAGAGTTTATCAAGTTAAAAGATTATACGGTTGCCCCTTGCCAGGGCTGCCTCGGTTGTGTTGAAACCAATCAATGTGTCGTGAAAGATGATGGAATTGAACTGGTGGAAAATTAGTTGAAATTGACTATTTTTTTCCATTTCAGAAATTCTAAAATAACACCCTGCAGAAAAGCTCCCACAAGTATAAACAGTGAAAGAACAAGGGTAAAAGCAAGGCCGAAATAGTCGATCATCAAAGGGAGCAAAGGAATTTTAATGGCCCTTGCATAATAAAAGGTCGCAATAAGGCCATCTCTTAAACCCTGGTTACGTAAATCTTCAATCAGTGGATACCAGGCATACATTGGCCCATGGCTTATCACGCCGGCAACCAGGGCCAACAGCCATCCCTTCATCCCGCCTTCCCGCCCAAAATGGTTAACGATCGCTTTTGGATGTAAGGTGTAGTTAATCAGGGCAGTGAAGATAATGACTATCACCAGAATCGGTAACACCTTCAGCAAGACAGCTCCGCTTTTTGAAAGCCCCTGCAAGGCAACATCGCTGTTTACAATAAAAACGACGATATATGCAAAAAGAACCGCAAACAGCAGGTACTTGCCCCGAAAAACAAAGGGCTTCTTTGTATTTTTCATATCAGCATAAGAAGAGTATAGCCTGTAAGGCCGGCTATGATCATTGTAAAGATAAAGGCCAGGATGTTGCGTAAAAAGGTAAAACCAAAGCCAAATACTTCTGACTCAGCCGGTAAATGAATAAAACTCAGTGTTACCCAGGATAAAATAAAGGCGCTTACCGCATACAGTGAAATCCCCCTGCCAAGTAACTCACCTCCAAGGAGATAGCTGATTACCGGATTGCCGGAAGCGGTTGCTCCAGCAAAGGTGCCTATTATCGTATCAACCAGAGGATTACCTTTGAAAAAGGACCCGATCATTTCAGGAGTTACAATAACCTGAAAGAGTCCAACCAGACCGATAATTCCAATAAGCAGTGGTGACATGGCCAAGAATGCCAAGCTGCTTTTCCGCAGTACCTGGCCGAAGGACTGTTGACTTTGGCGGGACTTTTTTTTGTTTTTTTCTGGCCTAGCCATTCTTCCCTATCTCCCTGAATTATCTAAATAAAAATACATATTATCAGTCCAGCATCAACCCTTTTTCTACATTTCCAGGAAGGAGCATTGATAAAAGTCTTGATTTGTTGTGATAGGTGTTTATTATTAACATATGCACGTAATATATGGCAACAAAGATTTTTATTGGGTTCTACAAAGTAGCTATAAGCTTGTTTTAAATGGTTAAAATACACTTATGGCCACCTTATAAAAAAAACAGAATTGAAAGGAGAAAATAATGCGTATCGCGGTACCTACAAATAATCCTGGTGGTCTTGAGGCCGGTCGTTCTGATCATTTTGGTCATTGTGAGGTTTTCACTATTGTTGAATTCAATGGAGAGAAAGAAATAGTAAAAGTTGAAACCGTAGACAATGTTGCCCATGACGCCGGAGGCTGCATGGTACCGGTAAAGGTCCTGGCCGATGCAAAGGCTGATGCCATTGTTGTTGGCGGCATAGGCGCAAAACCCATGCAAGGATTCAGTAAAGTAGGGATCGATGTCTACTACGCTGATGCAAATAATATTTCCGATGTTCAGGCGGTTGTTGATGCCTTTGCCAATAATATGCTGCCTCTTATGAGAGGTGACCAGGCTTGCAAAGGTGGTGCAGACTGTCATCACTAAACCGGTAAGACTTGGAGCAGAACGACAGGCAAGCGATCAGACAACGACCAAAATTACGGATGGATACATTTTATTAAAAAAGTCAGGAGGCCCAAATGAAAGTAATTGTTTCCTCGACCGGACCGACAATCGATGCAGAAGTCGATCCCCGTTTTGGCAGAGCTACCTATCTCCTTCTAGTTGAAAGTGACACAGGAGAACTTCTTGAAGTCATTGATAACAGTAGAGGTAAAAATGTCGATCAAGGAGCCGGAATTGCTGCTGCCGCCCTGGTCGCTGAAAAAGGGGCAAAAAAAATCTTTACCGGAGTCGTTGGTCCCAAAGCCATGAAAGTTATAGAAAAGGCAGGCATAGAAGTGGTTTCCAACGTAAGCGGTACGGTGTCAGAAGCTGTGACTTCGCTGCAAGCCGGAAAGAAGCAAAGAAAAGACGAGAAGCAAAGTGATTCCTCCCAGGCTTTTTCACGGACAAAGAGTTCTGGCTCCAAAAGTGGATGTAGAAGACTCGGAGGCTCGGGAAAAGGCATGGGTCGTGGCCAAGGAGGACAAGGTGGCGGCCGTTCATGAGGTGAGTAACATAAAAAAATCACATCTTCTTATGTGATTATAAATCGCAGATCAAGGAAGCAGTATGCAGATTGTTGTGGCAAGCGGTAAAGGAGGCACAGGGAAGACAACCCTGGCAACCAGCCTGGCCCTTTGTGGTGCAAAAGAAAACAAAATCCATTATCTCGACTGTGATGTGGAAGAACCTAACGGTCATATTTTTCTTGCCCCAAAATTGGATGAACCCGAAACAGTTTATTTGACCATTCCCGAACTGGACGAGAACAATTGCACATCCTGTGGCAAATGTGCTGAGATCTGCAGGTTTAATGCCATACAGCAGTTTGGGGAAACGGTCATGATTTTTCCGGAGCTCTGCCACTCCTGTATGGGTTGCTTTCTAGTCTGTGAGGATAACGGGCTTGCTAAGAAAAAAAGGGAAATCGGTGTCATGGAACAGGGGAAAAGCGGATCACTGCTGTTCTCCCATGGTCGCTTACGTGTTGGGGAAGCAATGTCTATCCCCTTGTTGAAAGCTGTAAAACATTCAGCAGAACCGAACAGTCTCTTAATCCTTGACTCCCCTCCCGGGACATCCTGCCCTTTTGTGGAGTCGGTTATCGATGCGGATTTTGTTATCCTGGTTACCGAACCAACCCCCTTTGGCCTGCATGATCTGGGCCTTGCCAGTCAGGTTCTTGACGATATTGGAAAAAAATATGGGGTTATCATTAATCGTTCAGACATTGGCGATGACCGGGTTCAAAATTGGTGTAAAAAAAAAGGGATTGCTATTCTTTTAGAAATTCCTTTCAGCAGAAGGATTGCCGAAGGCTACGCCCACGGCAGACCCTTGGTAGAAAGCTTACCTGAACTGAGAAAGAGTCTGACAAAACTGCTGGAGGATATCATCAATGATTGAGCTAGTCGTCTTAAGCGGCAAGGGAGGGACCGGCAAGACAACTGTCAGCGGTGCCCTTGGTTATCTTGCTGAAAACAAGGTACTTGTTGATGGAGATGTGGATGCTGATGATCTGCATCTTCTTCTTTCTCCAACTGTGAAAGAACGTCATGATTTTATCTCGGGAGTAAAGGCGCGTGTCACCCAAGAAAGTTGTATCGGGTGCGGCACCTGCCAGGATCTTTGTCAGTTCGATGCCGTTGCACTGGGAACGGTAGCCGAGATTGAGCCGATCCATTGCGAAGGTTGCGGAGTCTGTGGGTATTTTTGTCCGGAAAAGGCCATTGAGCTTGTAGAGAATCACTGTGGCACCTGGTTTATATCCGAGACAAAGTACGGCCCGCTGGTCCACAGCCAGCTTTTTGCCGGAGAAGAAAATTCCGGCAAGCTGGTTGCTTTTGTCAAAACCAAGGCTCGTGAGCTTGCCGAATCACAAAAGCTCGATCTGGTCCTTGTCGATGGACCGCCTGGTATCGGTTGCCCGGTAATTGCCTCTATTTCAGGAAGTGATGTTATTCTTCTGGTAACTGAGCCCACCCAGTCCGGTTTTCATGATCTGGAAAGAATTCTGGGCCTTACCCGACACTTTAAAATCCCCTGTTATGTCTGTATCAACAAGTGGGATCTCCACCCGAAAATAACAGAACATATTGAAGAGGAGTGCGCTGCCAAAGGGGTAAAAGTGCTAGGCAAAATTCCCTTTGACCCCTTGGTGGTCAAGAGCCAGATAAACGGTATCCCTGTCGTCTGCATGCAGAACAGTCCTGCCGGCAAGACCATAGAGAAACTCTGGGAACAGCTCCAGCCATACCTTAAAGCGAAAAAAGAATGTGAAATTACCATTCAGCAAAGATGATGACAAAAGCAATGGTTTAGTCCCCTTTCGGCACATATCCACCTTAAATCATCAGTTTTTATTCAACACCAGTGCCAGCTGTTCTCCTAGTTTATAGGCCTGTTCAATCACCTCGTTTATTCCCAGGGAAGCCAGGGTAACCCCTCTTGTAATCCTTTACGCATACTCTCGGCAGAGCCTTGCTGATAGCCATAGACCCGTAAGCCGAAGATATGCAGCATGATGCTCACCGCACGGCGTGCACTCACCGATTGTTCGTATTCTTTTTCAAGGTAGCTCCGGTAGAGAGCTTCTCTCTCCTGCAATTTTGCTGTGGCAAAATCATAGAGCTCATTTTCTTCGGAAGCCAGCTCAAGCTGGGTCTTGATGAGAAAGCAGCTGCTATACCTTTTCCTGGTCGACTGGCGAACAATATCTTCAAGAATCGTACAGATACCTTGCCCGACACTCGGTGCGCTCTCCAGAACATCGCGGAGGTAAGCGTCTCCTTTATCGGCATATCGCTGCAACGCTTCACGGAACAGCGCTTCTTTGCTGCCAAAGGCATGATAGATTGAGCCGGGCTTGAGGCCTGTCGCCTGTACGACCTGCTGCATCGAGGATGCGCTGAAACCATTTTGCCAGAAAAGTTCAATCGACCTGTCGAGAACATCATCTCTTTCAAATAGGGCTTTTGCCATGGATCTTCCTCGCGTGCGTATTTCAAGATTAGCGGTAGCCTAAAACGAACGTCTCTACTATACACTATTATTTTGAATAATCATTCAAAAAGACGTTGACAAGGGGCCTGGGTAGATATATTTTGAACAAACGTTCAAGAACGATTGTAATAGAGGAATGAAAAACCATAAATGAATAGCAAAAATATACTAGCAGAGTTCATCAAATAATAACTGCAGGAGTAATTATGTCTCAAAGAACAAAGGTCAACGGAATAAAAGCATGTGTGTTTGACGCCTATGGCACCCTTTTTGATGTTCATTCGGCTGTCGGCAAATATCGAAATCGCCTGGGCGATGCAGCAGATCAGGTCTCGCTGCTCTGGCGAACAAAACAGTTGGAATATACCTGGCTTCGCAGCCTGATGAGACATCACGCTGATTTTTGGCAGGTCACCAGAGATGCGCTTGATTTTGCCTTTGATATGTACCGGATAAGTGACCCTGGTCTGAAAAACGATCTCATGGAGGCCTATCTGAGTCTGGACTGTTATCCGGAAGTCCCGGAAGCGCTGTCTTGCTTAAAAGACCGGGGATTGAAACTGGCCATTTTATCAAATGGCACTCCACAAATGCTTGACTCGGCTGTTAACAATTCAGGAATTGGTAACTTGATAGAGACCAATCTCTCTGTAGAGCAGGTTGGAATCTTCAAGCCTGATCCAAAAGTCTATCAGCTTGCTGTTGATGTCTTAGGAGTTGATTCCCACGAGATCATCTTTCAGTCCTCAAATGCTTGGGACGCATCAGGAGCATCAGCTTTTGGATTTCACGTTGCCTGGATAAATCGGTTTGGCCAGTCAAGAGAGAGACTGCCCGGCAAACCGGATTTTGAACTAAATAATCTTCTGGAACTCACTGATCGAATACATTGAAATAACCATGCAAAGGAGAAAAAACTATGAGTTGTCTTTGCCAGGAAGCCGCAGGTCCGGATATCACCTTGTCACCAACCTGTATTGGCCATCTTTGGGTATTTAAGAATTTAGAAGCAGCAGAGATTGAGGCGCTCAGCCGTGAGGCGATCAGGAAAAAATCGACCACAGGTCAAGCCTTATTCATGCAGGGTGATCCGACCGATGAGATGTTTTTGATCAAGGGAGGGCGTGTCAAACTGTCAAAAGTTCTCGAAGACGGCACCGAACTGACCCTTGATATTCGCAAAGCCGGTGATTTTGTCGGTGATAACATGTTTTCAGATGATGGGCAATATCCTGTTAGTGCCTATTGCCTTGAAGACACCTTGACCTGTGGATTCAGCCGACAGCAATTTGAGGAAGTGATCCTGAAACATCCCAAGGTCGGTCTGCAGATCATTAAAAATTTAAGCGATCGGATCACCTGGTTGACCCAACGGGTGGGAAGCCTGGCTGTGACGAATATTGAAGATCGTCTTTACCGAGTGCTCTGCAGCGTTGCCAAGGAGCACGGATCTCCTAGCCCTCAGGGTCTTGTGATTCAATTTCCCCTCACCCATGTGGATATGGGTTTTCTGACAGGCGCCCATCGGGTCAGCATTACCCGAGCGATGAAAGCACTCAAAGAGGCGGGAAAAATCATCCATGAGGGTAAAAGGCTCATCCTGCCAGCGTTGGGAGCAGCCTAGCCTAGTGCCATCCAGAAACAACCTTTTTCTCTTAACTCTTTGTTGTTGAGAACAATTTATCCTCGGAATATCGCAGATATACCTGTGGTAAATTTTCTCTAAGCCTCTATTTAGAAGAAAAATTCTTGCTTTTGGACAGACACTAGAAATATTTCATGGACATTAGACCGGTATAGATTCAGGATCATTTCAGATACAGCAGAAAGCAATTCAAATCACCATTATATAACTATCAAAAGGAGAAAAGATTTGACTCTGTTTCAATCATCATGTAATATATTCGCAGTTGGATAATATATTCAAGTTGTTCTAACAGGAATCCGATACCCACTTGGCACTATTGTCATGAAACGAGACCCTTTTAAAAATCGTATTCGATCGCTATTAAAAGAAACTGACATTTCATCATTTTCAAAGCATCAATATAATACAATTTTTGAAACAGCATCTCTATTCCGACCATTCAAAAAACAACCCTTTGATATCAGAACTGTTCTTCACCTTTTTGGCAGGCCTTATTATTTTGTTTTTCTTGGGGGAAAAGACACACGAGAAAAAGCAGATAGAGGTAATCATGACAAAACAGACAGTGAAAAAACAGGGTGCCGAAAACCTTCAAACAAATTAATCAATAAACTGCTGATCGGTTACATGATCCTCCCATTGTTTCTTTTCACCTGTATCCTTATCCCGCTTTTCCTCTGTAAACTTTGCATTCTGCAAATTCTTCCCAATGATGTGCATATCTGGGACATTCTGTTTTTTTGGAGTAATCTCAACGGATATGACATGAATCATCCCACAGTACTGTTTTCTATTATTACAGCTACCTGCAGCTTGATACTCGGTTTTATTGCTTTGACAATACTTATACTGCGAGCGAATCATAGATTTATGACGAAAAAAATCCACACACTTCAAGAGTCTTTTGCGGATAAGATCTGTCTGGATATTAATAAAAATTTACCGGATGAACCGCTTAACCGAGTACAAATTGCTGCTGTGAAAAAAACGATTATGGAATCAAACCCGCTTACTATTCATACAATTGATATTCGTGGCTTAGTGCCAATTTTTTCCAGCTATTTTTTTGTTATTTTATTTGGTAAGGAACGGAGAAAAAGAACAGATGGAACTCAACCGGAAGACGCTGACATTCAGAACAAATTGGCAAAACTCTGTTTTCTTCTATTTATTTTTTCACCGCTTTTAATAATAGCAGCTTTTATTTGTCTCTATTTTATTAAAGCAGGAATAGGAGCAAGCTTGTTTCCTCTTTCCATGCAACCACTCAGGCTGACAAATTCTGATGTTTTTTATTTTATTCTGATCAGCCTTTTTTCCATGCTTTTCCTTTACTCATTATTGAAGAAGAACAAATAGCAATGGCAGAAAAAATCTTTTTAAGTGGTCTGGAATACTTGACATTGTTGACAATTATCCGGTTGGAAGGGACCGGTTATGGTGTATCTATCCATTTGGAACTCACTCAACTTACAGGGAAAAATCTGGCCTATGGTGCAGTCTATAAGGTTTTGAAAAACTTATCTGGAAAAGGGTTGATTGTTCCTGAAAAAGGAGAACCGACGGATGAACGAGGTGGCAGGGCTAAGACATTTTATCAAATTACAAAAACTGGTCAGAACACGTTGAAAGAATTTGAAACAAATATTGATCGCATCAAACATGGGAAAAAAACCTGGAATACTGGAGAACAACGTGACGAAGAAAGAAGAAAACATCAACGGAGATCCAATTAATCCACCGTTTAGCGCCAAATTGCTCTTGCTCACCATCCTCTTCATGTACCGAGATAAGGATGAAATCCTGGGTGACCTGGAAGAATTATTCAGGTATCGATATACGTTAGATGGCCGCAAAGAGGCTAACCGCTGGTACGGAAAACATGTTGTGTCGCTGATTCCCACTGTGATCCAAGCAAATATGAAACAAGCTGGTACGGTATTTTTAAAACCTGTAAACAGGATAACGATTTTAGCTGGTAAATTTTTTCATGTTATCATTCGAAAAACAATCTGGGAGAGATTAACCTCCATCCCTAAACTCTTCAATTATCGGATTGCCACCGTACAAATTGCAGCCATTGATAAAGAAAAACAACAACTTATTGTCCTGGAAACCATGGTAACTAACCACGGCTATACTCTCCCCCAAGGTCTCTGCAAGAAGTGGTTTTTTCCATTTATTTTTATCCCAAAAGATACAATTTACAAAAAATCCAGAAAGGATGCCGCCCGTGAATTTCATGAAGAAGCTGTTATAGAAGAAATTGATGAAAAACGGTTGAAGCTGCTAACAGTTTATGATGAAAGCAGATACCGTCAGTTCCGATGCCACCTCTTCATCTTAGAAACAACAACTGAAGAATTCACTCTCAGAAAGGAAACTGCAGAGGGTAAAGTTTCCTGGATGCAGGTGACAGAAGGTTTGGACAAGCTTGGCAATCCACAGTTGGCCGGATTTGTGCATTCCTGGCTCAATAGCAAGCTGGTTCCTCTTAATAACACATATCAGGTTCAGGAACTACATTTGAATAATCTATCATTAGATAACCTAAGGTTATGCAGAGTCACTTCATAAGATTAAAGAATTGATCCTTTTTTCCGTTTGGCGGAATTATAAACGGACTTGATATATCCCGACGCTCTCCAGCTATCATTTATCCTAGTGGTTATTTTACGGAGGACTTCAGCAAAAGGAAAACTAAATATCGAGGGCTAATTTTTCAGGAATCAACCAAGGAACCCATGACTATTCAGCTAGAACGAATTCCAGAGCATGAAACAATTTTGATCTTAACTTTTCAGACTGATCGAATTGATGTGGACTTTGTGCAACTGAACAGGATATTTCTAAATAAAATGTATGAACCTTTAGAAAATGAAAATATGCCTGTCAAAGGTGTGGCCATAAGCTTCAATAACGTTGAATTTATGGATGACCCCGGAGTTGGGTTCTACTGTCAAATAATACGGTTTTTTCAAAACAAATATATAGTACCAACTGTATTTGGTCTCTCTGAAAAGATACGTTTCCTATTCGAAATGACACGGCTAGACGGAACTATCCAGATTCATAAAGGAATTCAAGAAGCAATAGAAATGCTGAATGCTATCCCATTCCCTAAAACCGTTGATGACGCGTATTATCTCACGTTACCGGAAGCATCAAAGCAATGGTACAACCAAAAACAAAAAGAAGCAAAGAAACACTGAAACTTCGTTTCCAGTGGAACCGATATCAGTATCGCTATCATGGTTGTCGAAAAGCGTCAAAAAGATTGGATAAAATATCAAGAAAACTCAAGCGATCTTATCCGACAGACCCTGATGTTCAACAGTTTTTCAACTCGTTTGAGCTACAACCAGACAAACGAAAAGAACGTTTTATCGGACTGCTGATTGGAGCAAGCAACCAATCGCCTGGTGACATCAGCCAGACCATTCAGACAATAAAAGAAGCCCGCCGTGATTACCCAAACGATAGGGATGTAATATTTGCTACCCGGGAAGCGTATTACACACTTGAGGTAAGTGACCAGAATTTAAGCTGTATGGCCGGAATGATGGTTGCTCCCATTATTCTAGGAGTTTTGTTGTATTTGTATTCATTGAATTTCCTGCTTATCCCTTTCTTAGGTTTGCTATCACTGGCAATCTTCTGTTTTCTGGCAAGCCAACATCTTGAAAAAAAGTTCGTTTTCACCGGCAAAGAATCTCTTTGCTCCCGTTCCATCAGTTGTATCACTTACAGCATACTTCTCCTCCCAAGTCTCTTAATCGTCCTGCCCGTTTATATCTTCTGGGGTATGGGAACAGTAATAAAATATTTATTCTCTTAGTTTATTTGATACAGTCAAAGCCATAGCACCTACAACAAGCTCAATTTTATCCGAAATAACACTTAACCCAACTTGGTCGCCATTCTGGACCTCTATTAAGATTTATAAAAGCAAAAATTATCATAAGAAAGCCACGGAAAGATATAGGAGGTGATGATATCTCGTACCCACTCACATTTCACCAAGGCATCATCGCTATTCACGGTTTTACTATCCGGTCAGATCCAAGTCATTGTTCTTCCTCTTGCAGTCAATTTCTTAATTGTCCTCGCTGTTGTCTGTATCAACACCCATGGATTTGTCAATATTCATCATGATCTTGTTGCTAGTCTGTATTGTATAAGCGGGCGCCCTTCGCACCCAAAACCATAGACAACTCTACTGCTATCAGGAAACAGAACTGTATCGAATATACTGTTAAATTCCTGGATATTTTTTAAAAGATATATTGCTTTAAAGTCAGATATGGAAGGCTTATATCGGCCAAGCTCATTTCTATATTCGGGATGAGTATGGAAAATGGGCTTGACTAAATAGAGGGAGGAACACATGAAGAAGAGGCCATGATCCGAACCGGCCATTCCCGGGCTTCCCCTGGTCAGCAGAGGAAAACGTTTTCCCTTTCTTCTATCTATGATGTGGTCGTAGCTGATTTCCGCTCCTGTCTTCTGTTGAAAAGCCAGGGCTGTGTCCTTATCAATATCAGCCTGAACGGACATATGATTTTGCGGTAACGCTTTGTTGCAATCTGAAACAGACCGAATCACTGCCCTGCCTGGAACTATCTTCAAGCCACGACTTGTGATTGTTTTACAGATCATGTCCGTGAGTTCCAGAAGGGTTTTGCTGGTTGGGACGGTTGTCTTGCGCAAATGTCTGTCTAATTCATGATTGTGGAATACACGCTTTTCACTCATATTCTCACCTATCGAAGAAAAACCGACAACTGCAAGTTATTTACTGCAGCTAAAACTTAACACACTTAACATATAAAAACAAATCTAAATTTATACGACCTGGCTCTCAACCGTATCCGATTGAGACGCTTTTCCCCTATCAAGACTGGAATTTAAAGCCATCGCAACAGACAAGAGGCTACGGCAAAGAACAGTATTCCCTCAACTTGCCAGTGCTTTTCCATAAACAAGAATATTTCTACTCAATTCACGCGTAGAGAAATTTTTACCACAGGTATTTAACTGATATTCAAATAATAACTCTTCATCCGCAACGAAGAGTCAGAATAAAAATACCGTTTATGGATGACCATCTATATTTCGAAAAGGTCTGTTGGTTGATGCTGGTCGGCTACATGAAGCCTATCTGTAAATTCGGTGGGAATCCTGGTCTTCGCCTCGAGAAGGGCCAAGGTGGGATCATTATTGGTTTCACTTAAATGGGCAAGAACGACATGTTTCATGTCATCATGGAGCAGTTCTTTTAAGAAATCAGCGGCATCACCATTTGCCAGATGTCCATGGCTGGACTTGACGCGCTGCTGGAGCTGAAGTGGATACGGACCATTTTTCAGCATTTCAAGATCGTGGTTGAATTCCAGTACCAGCGCATTGCAGCCGGCGAGGTGTCTTGCGACAAGAGTCGTTACCTTGCCGATATCGGTACAGTATCCTAGACTGATCTCACCATCACTGACAACATAGCCAACCGGCTCAGCCGCATCGTGGGAAATTGAAAAGGAACGTACCTGAAAATCGCTGTAAGCGACAGTCTCTCCCACTTCTGTTTCAATCCGTTTATGAAGTTTGCCAAGCTTTTTTTCCCCGGCTGAAAAAGTAGGTCCATTGGCATAAATCGGTAATCGGCAGCGTCTGGACAGCACACCCACCCCACCGATATGATCATGATGCTCATGGGTGACAAAAATAGTGCCAATCCGGTCAAGGTCCCGATCGATCTTCTGAAGCCTGGCCTGAATCTGCTTACCGGAAAAACCACCATCAATCAATATACCGCTCTTCTGCGACTCGATATAGACACAGTTACCCCGACTACCGCTGCCAAGCACAGAAAATTTCATAAGTTAAACCTAGAGTGAGCGATTTTTGATTGCAAGATGTGGAAAAGGCTTGCGTGCTGGTGCTTTATAAAACGTAAGCATACCTGTCGGTCTGTTGAGACTTTTTATAGAGCTCCAGTACATAAGAATTTACCGCAGGTTGTGATTAAAAACCGCTCAACTCAGGTTAAACCCCGGTATGACCAAAACCGCCGCTGCCTCGCCCGGTTTCATCCAGAGTATCAACAACCTCAAGTTTGGCTCTGTAGACCGGTGCAAGAACCATCTGGGCAACGCGGTCTTTTCTGTGCACGACAAAAGGCTCCTTTCCAAGATTAATTAAACCAATTCGAACTTCACCGCGGTAATCGGCATCGATGGTTCCCGGTGTGTTTATAATGGTGATCTTATGTTTGATTGCAAGACCGGATCGCGGCCGAACCTGAAGCTCATAGCCCACCGGAATTGCGACAGCAAAGCCGGTTGGAACAAGATAGGACTCACCCGGGTCAATCGTTACCGCTTCATCTAAAAAGGCGGCAACATCCATACCGGAAGCATATTCGGAATGATATTGAGGAAGTGGCATATCCCCGCTTTTCTCAGGATTGAGCCAGGTGAACTGGAGTGTTTTATTCTTCATCAGGCTACCTTTTCAAACTGTTTAGATTCAAGTTGAAGAAAACCATGTTTTTTCATCACAACATCTTTCCAAAAAGAGAATATTATGTTCATTCCCGGCCCCTCAACCATAGCTTGAGTATGCAGAATCACCTGGGATTTTGACAAATGGGCAACTCATGAAACGAAATCAGGATGAAAGCAACTACTTTATACAATCGTTTTCAGATTGGAAACAGAGAATCATTGACATGGTACCATTTTCCTGACAATAGCAACGCCAACCGGTGCCAGCGCTGCAATAATTCCCAAAGGTATCGTTGTTACCGCTGACAATCCCGGTAAATGGTCAAAAAAGGTAGGTGGCCACCTGCCAAAAATCACAGTTAACGGCAGCAAAGTAACTGTATTCACCAAGCATGGCATGTCCCCCGCCCATTATATTGTCCGCCACACACTGGTTCTGCAAAATGGGGAAATGCTCGGAGCACAGGTTTTTCAACCTGCTGCTCAAAAGGCAGAATCAACATATGAACTGCCTGCCGGATATAAAGGAAAAATCTATGCAACCAGTTTCTGCAATCTCAATGATATATGGATGAACAGCGCCACAGTATAATTCCACTTAAGGTGGCCCATATAAAAAACGTCAGATCGTCCATAAACGATCTGACGTTTTTTTATTCTCTTATAACCTTTCCCTATTGGGCCAATAATACTTTCAACAGCTCCACAATTTCTTTCTTTTCTTTCTTTGATGGCGGTCGTTTACCTTCAACCCGATCTTCAAATTTTACCTCACCAAAATGCTTATCCATCCGGTCTAAGGTCTTGGCCCAATCCTGTGTCTGGGAATCATCGGTGACCACCTGACCAAGTTCATGGCACAGAGAGCAGGAACGATCAAACAGTGAACGGGCACTGAGATATTTAACGACATTCTTTCTCTCTTTCCGATCAAGACTCGCTCCATAGGCGACCATTTTCTTCACTGTTTTCTTCCATTGGGATTTTGTCTGAACAACTGTTAGACCTTTAGCTAGTGAATGACAGCGACCGCACTGCTTTTCAAAAACCTGCTTGCCAACCTTAAGAGGACTTTGGGCCGCTAACGGATTAGACACCATTACGATGGCGATCAGAGTAAAAAAGACAATTCTCATTACTGGAAAGATACCAGTTGATATACGTTTGGTTTTCATTTTTTCCTCTCTTATCATTAACGTAAATAAAAAAAGACCGATAGGAGTCATCTTCAACGCATTTTATTGTATACCCTGGACTCTTGATAGACAAGCCGTCAATAAAAAGATTCTTGATTACCAATGATTCTCAGCTTTTATGGTAAAAGTGGTGTTGTCAGTTTGGCTGGCGTATTTCAAGGATCACCGATTACTGTTTAAATGTATCTAAAGGTTGAAAAATATAGAAAAATATTTTCATTGCCCTCAGCAAGGAGTGATCCTTGACCGAAGGCTGGCCAGACAAATTGACAACACCTCGTATTAGGCTGAGCTTTATGGGTAATCAGGAAAAGATTAATACAAGATAGTTTTCAATATCCTGATCAGAACCCACTCTGACCATAAAAAAAAGGCCGCCTCCATTGGAGACGGCCTTTTTACTTCTAAGAAGGATTCTATTCTTTATAGAGCCCTATTCCTTGTCAAGAAGAGCCTTACGGCTTAAACGAATACGTCCTCGACCGTCAACCTCCAGAACCTTGACTTCAACCTCATCCCCTTCCTGGAGAATATCAGTTACCTTGTTTACTCGCTTATGGGCCAGCTCAGAGATATGAACCAGACCGTCGGTACCGGGGAGTACCTCAACAAAGGCACCAAACTCTTTAATGGTCTTGACTACACCCTTATAGGTTGCCCCAACCTCAACTTCAGCGGTAATTTCTTTGATCCGCTCAAGAAGCGCATCAGCCTGTTCACCACCATGGGTGAACATCTTAACCAAGCCGGAATCATCCACCTCAATCTTGGCATCAAATTCGGCTGACATCTCTTTAATGATCTTACCGCCGGGGCCGATAATATCCCTGATTTTATCAGGGTTGATCTTATGGACAAAGTACTTTGGCGCATGCTCTGAGATTTCTTCACGAGCAACTCCAATTCCTTTTTCCATCTCACCTAAGATATGAAGACGTCCCTCTTTAGCCTGGTCCAATGCCTGGCCAAGAATCTCCCGCGAGACACCTTCAATCTTTATATCCATCTGTAGAGACGTGATACCCTCATCGGTACCGACAACCTTGAAGTCCATGTCACCCAAGTGATCTTCATCACCAAGGATATCGGAGAGGACAACAACTTTATCACCTTCTTTTATTAGACCCATGGCAATACCGGAAACCGGTTTCTTAATGGGAACACCGGCATCCATCAAGGCCATGGAACCACCGCAGACGGTGGCCATAGATGATGAACCGTTTGATTCAAGAACTTCTGAGACCACACGAATAGCGTAAGGAAAGTCCTCATCGCTTGGAATTACAGCAGAAAGACCTCGCATGGCCAGGGTTCCATGTCCTACATCACGCCGTGACGGACCGCGAAGGAAACGCGCCTCACCAACGCAGTAGGGAGGGAAGTTATAGTGGAGCATAAAGCGGTTATATGCCTCTCCCGCCAGGGTTTCAACACGCTGCTGGTCACGCTCGCTGCCTAAAGTAGCGGTAACCAGAGCCTGGGTTTCACCTCGGGTGAACAGAGATGACCCGTGGGTCCTTGGCAGGTATCCCACCTCACAGCTGATATTACGCACCTCATCAAAGGCACGACCATCTATACGTTCACCTTTATCAACGATGTTTGAGCGCATCACCTTTTTCTTATAGGTGGAGAGCAAGTTGGAGATCTCTGCAGCCCGATCACCATCTTCATCAAGTTCACCAATAACACTTTCTTTCAACTCATCATAGAGACGGCCACGTTCCAGTTTATCAGAAGTTGTTACCACTTTGTCCATACCGGCAGAAGCTACTTCTTTCACTCTTGCCATTAATTCTTCGTCAATCTCAACGGGAACAACAACCCGTTTTTCCTTACCATTGGTAGAACGAAGATCATCCTGCAGATCAATCAGCGGTTGTACCTGTTCAAAAACATACAGGATTGCGGAGAGTACCTCATCTTCGCTGAGCGAATCAGCCTTACCCTCAACCATCACCACTGCATTGCGGGTACAGGCAACCACAATATCCATCTTGGAATTTTCAAGCTCGGAGGCTGTTGGATTGATGATGTACTCACCATCAATGAACCCGACTCGTGCTCCAGCAACTGGTCCTTCAAAAGGGATGTCGGACAAGGTCAGAACGCAGGATGCTCCGGTTAAAGCCAGAACATCCGGATCATTTTCCTGATCGGCAGACAGGACTGTTGCAATCACCTGGGTTTCGGCACAATAACCGTCCGAAAAAAGAGGTCGCATCGGACGATCAATAATTCGACAGGTCAGAACCTCACTGTCACTGGGACGACCTATTTCTCTTCTGAAATAGTTACCGGGAATTCGGCCTACAGAGGCGAGCTTTTCCTGGTATTCGATTGTGAGTGGGAGAAAGCCCAACTCCGGTTTATTTTCTTTGGCTCCGACAACGGTCACCAGAACGACAGTATCGCCGCACTGGACTGTAACCGAGGCCGAGGCTTGTTTAGCCAATTTTCCTGTTTCGATGGCAATTGTTTTTCCACCGACTACAGCTTCTACTTTTCTATGCATTTTTTCTCCAATGGAGAGCTCGGCAAAAAAATCAATTTCTTACCAGGCTCAGACGGGAAGAGACCAACCTCTCCAAAATATTTACTTACTAAGCAGTGAAGGTCGGGAAATTGGTCTTTTTGTGCAAAACCTGGGACTGCTGAAAAAGTTTGTAGAGAATAAAATCCAACAACTTTTTAAGCATGACACAGGGTTTGTACAAAAGGGCCATTTCCTGACCAGACACGTACAAAAAAAACATGCACTGTCGGCTTGTTCCCGCCCGCCGGCAGTGCATAATTAAAAATTACTACTGAGGTATCAGCTTATTTCCTGATACCAAGCTCCTGAATAAGAGCGCGATATTTGTTTACATCCTTTTTCTTCAGGTAATCAAGCAGACTTCTTCGCTGACCAACAAGCTTCAACAATCCCTGTCTGGAATGATGATCTTTCTTGTGGACCTTGAAATGCTCGGTAAGATACGAGATCCTGTCTGAGAGCAGGGCAATCTGAACTTCAGATGAACCCGTGTCGGATGGATGAACTTTAAATTTTTCTATAATTTCATTCTTTTTTACTGCTGATTGCGCCACAACAAACCTCCTGATATGGTCAATAACTTCTTATTCTCTTCTATTTTCTCTCACACTATGATTTTTCTCTTTACTCCTTAAGAACAAACCATAGCTACCTCTTTCTTCACTTATAACAAAGTCGAAATACTCGCTGGATTGAAGACTTTCCCTACAAATAACCACTTCACCCGAATATTGCAACAAATTAGATTTCTAAAGTCTCTCACTACTCTTTTTCTTTTGAAAAAAAGAGCATTTCTCCAGCCAGACCGCCAACATTCATCAGTTTTTTTCCAACTGGTCTACTACTTCTTCCACCTGTTTGAAACCGCTGAGCAACAGTTCGCGCCCATTCTCACCAAAAAGCGCATTCCCATCCAGGCTGTCTTCAGTGGAAAAGAAGCCTGATCGGGTGCGACGAAGCTTTGTCAGATAGGCTCCGCAGCCAAGCTGTCGACCAATATCGGAGGCCAATGTCCGAATATATGTCCCCTTTGAGCAGATCACCTTTATTTCCAGATCCGCCTCATCTCCAAAGAGATCTTTACCACTGTCTGTACGCTCAAGTGTATGAATCGTTACTAATCTTGGCTCCTTGACAATCTCAATACCCTTTCGTGCATAATAGTAAAGTGGCTTTCCTTTATGCTTACAGGCGGAATATTGAGGAGGAACCTGGCTGGTTTCACCCCGAAACTGTTGTAAACACTCTTCGACACGATCAGCCGTCAACACACCCACCGATTTACGGCTCACCACTTCCCCCTCAGGATCAAGGGTGGTGGTTTCCACCCCAAGTCTTACTGTCGCCAGATATTCCTTATCTGTCTCCATAAAACCGGATATCAGCCTGGTTGCCGGTCGCCCCGCACAGACAATAAGCAAACCGGTGGCAAACGGGTCTAGAGTTCCGGCATGTCCAACTTTTTTTATACCCAGCAGATACCGAACCCTGCGTACAATCTGAAAAGAACTGAATCCAGCCGGTTTATCAATTAAAAAAACACCAGCCGTAAACTTTTCATCACCTTCTTTTGACACGTGTCCCTTCAATCAATTTTCCGGATTCGTCAGGGCATCACTCACTGCGGATAAGACCTTGGTCCGCACCTGGTCAAGAGCGCTGTCAAAAAATCGGCAACCGGCAGCATTTCGATGGCCTCCACCACCAAATAGTGCGGCTATCTTGGCCACATCACACGTTCCTTTTGCCCGCATGCTGACGGATACAACATTATCCATCATCTCTTTAAAGAAAACGGCTACCTGAACCGATTTAAGTGATCTTGGATAATTGATGAACCCTTCAGTATCACCCTCTTCAGCTCCTGTCTGCTCAAGCATCTCTCGAGTCACATGAATAAACGCCAGCTGTTCCGACTTATGCAGTTCCAGGGTTGCCAGGACCCTCTCCATGAGCCGTAATCTCGCCAGGGAGTAATTGTCATATATGTTTGAAGCTGCCTTGGCCGGATCGGCCCCTTTCTCAAGCAGGTCAGCTGCAATGCGCATGGTCGTTGCGGTGGTTGAATCATACCGAAATGACCCGGTATCCGTGCAAATGGCAACATAGAGATTATAGGCACAATCGGCGCTGATCGATGCCTTCAGCTCCTGAGCCAGCACATATACCATCTCCCCGGTGGACGATCGATCCGGTTCCAGCCAGAGATCTGTGCCATACCGCTCATGACCTCTATGATGATCAATCACCAGAAATGGCTCAATTTGCAGCAGTTCTTCCTGGTTCTTTCCAAGTCTCTCGGCAGAACCGCAGTCAAGGGAGATAATCGCCACATCATCTCCTGCTGAATCGGCAAATCGCTGAACCTCTGTAATATTACAGACCGGCCTGTCACAATCCGGTAAAAAACCCCAGATGTGAGAGACAGGCTCTTCGAGATAGCAGAGTACTTCTTTCCCAAGGGATCGTAATATCTCGGCAAAACCAAATAAGGAACCTAGAGCGTCGCCATCAGGGTTAATATGGGTGACAAGGATAACATTGTTCACCTCTTTGACAACACGTACAATCCGATCAGGAATCACCTTTAGTCATCCCCTCTTGGTTTTCCTCTCTCTCTTTGGCTATCTCATCAAACAGCCTCTCAATCTCTTCTACTTTTTCAGCTGTTTTGTCATAAATAAACCGCAGTTCCGGTGTGTAACGGAGATTAAGGCTTTTGGCCAGATGACTGCGAATAAATCCTTTTGCGCGCAACAAACCGGATATGGCGCTCTGTTTTTTATCATCGCCATACAGCAGGGTGAAATAAACCTTTGCGTGTTTAAGATCATCGGAAAGGTCTACATTGGAAATGGAAACATCACTGACCTTGGGATCTCTTATTTTATTTACCAGCAGCATTGAGATCTCATTGCGGATCACATCAGCAACCCTGACAGAACGCTTTTGTTGCGTGCGTCCAAGCCCAATGGAATCAAGTGTCTCTTTTGGATCCCAGTTCGACACGACTACTCACCTTCCGTTCCAAGCACTGCTTCAACCTCTCGCATCTCGAAGGCCTCCAGACTGTCGCCGACCTTGATGTCATTGAAGTTCTCAACACCAATACCGCATTCGTATCCGGAACCCACCTCTTTGGCATCATCTTTAAACCGTTTCAGAGAGCTGATCTTTCCGGTATAGACAACAACACCTTCACGCAGTACCCTTACACCCGCATTCCTCCTGATCGCTCCATCAACAACAAAGCAACCGGCAATGGTTCCCACCTTGGGAACTTTAAAGGTGTTTCTGACTTCAGCACTACCGATAACATCTTCCTCAAAAGTCGGCTCAAGCATACCAACCATTGCTTTGCGAATGTCATCCAGGGCATGATAGATAACATCATATGAACGAACATCAACTTTTTCTTTGGTAGACAGCTCTTTTATTTTTGCAGTCGGTCTGACGTTGAAACCGATGATGATTGCCTCCGAAGCGGAAGCAAGCAGAATATCCGACTCGGTGATGGTACCGGTACCTTCATGCAGCACCCGTACTTTGATCTCATCCGTTGACAGTTTTTCAGCCGCTTTGGTAAAGGCCTCAAGCGTTCCCTGAACATCAGATCTCAGGATCACCCGAAGCTCCTGAACCTCTCCTTCACTCATCTTTTCAAAGAGTTTATCAAGAGATATCTTCGAGTTGCTCGCCAACCCTTTCTCTCTTGCTTTGAGTGAACGGGCCTGAGAGACGGTCTTAGCCATTTTTTCATCGGTCACAACAATAAATTCATCTCCGGCAGACGGTACACCAGAGAGACCCTGAACCTCAACAGGAATGGACGGCCCAGCCGTATTAATCGATTTATTTTTATCGTTAAACATGGCCCTGACTTTTCCGCTGAACTGGCCGACAACAAAATGATCTCCTTTTTTAAGGGTCCCTTCCTGAACCAGAACAGTGGCAACAGCTCCTCTTCCTTTGTCGAGTTTTGCTTCTACGACCCTACCGCTTGCTTTTCTCTCAGGATCAGCTTTAAGTTCCAGCATCTCGGCCATGAGCTGCATATTTTCCATCAAGGTGGAGATACCGGTGTTTTTCTTTGCCGATGTCTCACAATAAATAGTCTCACCACCCCACTCTTCCGGAGTAAGGTCAAGCTCTGCCAATTCCCGTTTAACACGATCGGGATCAGCATTGTCCTTGTCAATCTTATTGACCGCAACGATAATTGGAACTTCGGCAGCCTGGGCGTGATGGATGGCCTCTCTGGTCTGCTCCATGACACCGTCATCGGCAGCGACCACCAGAATAACCAAGTCGGTGATCTGGGCTCCGCGAGATCGCATTTCCGTAAATGCGGCATGACCGGGAGTATCGACAAAAGTTACATCACCATCTTTAGACTGAACATGATAAGCACCGATATGCTGAGTAATTCCACCAGCCTCTCCCTCTGCCACATCGGTCTTACGTATAGCATCAAGAATCGAAGTTTTACCATGATCGACATGACCCATGACAGTGACAACCGGACAACGAGCCACCTCTTCGCCGCCACCTTCCTGTTCAATCAACTGCTGGATACCGATCTCTTCAGTAATTCCCTGTTCAATCTCGTATTCGAAATCAGCGGCAATAATTGTTGCCGTATCCACATCAAGGGCCTGATTCATGGTTGCCATGACTCCCAGTCCCATGAGCTTAGCGATAACCTCATTCGCCTTAACCCGCATACGTGAAGCAAGGTCGCCAACGGTAATGGTTTCATAAACCTTGATCCGTTTTTTACTTGCCTTCATCTCTGAAGGAGGCTGGGCCGCTTTCTTTTTCTTCCTTCCCCTACCCCTTCTCCCTCTTCCGCCAAAACCACTCTCGTAGTCGGCGCCAAAGTGAGTGAATTTCACCTTTTTACGACCCTTCTTCTGTTTCTTACCTTTTCCTGTACGATCGTCACCCTCGGACTTGCCTCTTCGGTCTTTTTTCTTTCCTTTACCACTCGTATCAGCCGTGGGCGCCGGGACATTATCTGCAACCGCAGACCGTTTTGTGCGCACCGTTCCCGACTTCTTCCCTCTCTTTCTGCTTTTAGCGGGCTTGGATTCTTCTTCAACCGGAATCTCAATAGTCCCAACGACTTTGGCTATCCCTTTACGGGGTTTTGGCTTTTTCTCTACCTTTTTTTCCTTGGGTTCAACCGGTGTCTCCTGGGCAGTTTCCTCTTCTTTCTCGGAAACTTTCTCTTCCGGCTGATCATCCGTGGTGGGATCTTCCGCGATCTCTTCAGCTATCGGCTCGGTTTCAGCAGATTCCACAACTTCTACTTCAGGAGCCTTTTCCGCGCTGACTTCTTCAACAGTCTCATCTGGAGCAGGCTCTGTTTCGACAACCTCTTCCTCTTCAGGTTTCGGTCTTCGATGTATCACCTTTGATCGTCGCCTGATAACCGTCGGCCCCTTTGAACCGCTGATGCGTTTCTCAACCAGCTCAGTGTTTGAGGACTGTAAAACGGTTTCACGAATACGCTCCGCCTCTTCGGCATCAACTGTTGAGCTGTGTCCTTTAATATCGAAACCCAGTCCAATTAATTTATCAGCTAACGCTTTGCTACTCATGCCAGCCTCTTTGGCCAGCTCGTAGACCCTCACCCTGCTCATTTAGAACTCCCGTCTTTGTGGTGCGAAGTGTTCCCAACCACTCACTACTGTTTGATACGAAATGCTTTTTTCCACTTATTCTCTTTTTCAAGAAACAAGTTGTTGCATCGTTCCTTCTTACAACAATACGCTCCCCGCCCTCTCATCTTCTTCAAAGAATCAAGCACAGGTCGACCTTTATTCATCACATAGCGATTTAGTTTTGCTTTTCCTGTCTTGCAACCGCATACTTTACAGGTACGAACAACCTCTTTCACTGCCGGACTAAACTACTCTTCTGATGAAGAAGGTTCTTCGTTTTCCGACTCCGAGCCTGTATCGTCTTCCTTCTCAATACTCTTCTGCGGCTCATCCTCGGTCGACACGTCCTGTTCTTCCGGTTCCTGGTTCAGTTCGCCCTGTTTATCTTCAGGCTTTTCTTCCTCTTTTGGCTGTTCACTGGAAGCTGTTTCTTCTTCAAGGGTAAACTCACCGCTTTCAACCATTTTAGTAGCTGTTTCGATGAAAAACTCGGCCATCCCATCATCAATTGCCCTGATAATAGTTAAGTCTTCAATGGCCGCTTTCGCCATATCAGCAACTGATTTTATATCCCGGGCAAACAGCTTATCTGCCAAACCTTCACCGATTCCCTCAATGGCCAGCAGCGACTGATACCCCTTATCATCAAGATTGGCCCATCGCTGCTCACTCTTCACATCAATACGCCACCCGAGAAGTTTAGAGGCTAGACGGACATTCTGACCCTGACGACCAATGGCCAGAGACAGTTGGTCATCCGGCACTACAACCAGTAAGGTTTTGGCCTCTTCATCAGCGATAACCATGCTGACCCGGGCTGGCGCCAAGGCATTGTACACATACTTTGCCGGATCCGGACTCCATGGAACGATATCAATTCGTTCTCCCTGGAGTTCCTGCACAACATTCTGGACCCGGGAACCTTTCATTCCAACACAGGCTCCAACCGGATCAACATCTGTTTCAAGCGAGCTTACGGCAATCTTCGCTCTGAAACCGGGATCACGGCTAACACCCATAATCTTAACAATTCCCTCTGCTATCTCAGGCACTTCGAGAACGAACAGTTTTTCCAAAAATTCGTCACATGTCCTGGAAAGGAGTAATTGGGAATGCCTGCTATTCTGCTGAACATCCAGCAGATATGCCCTGATACGGTCTCCCTGTTTAAATGAACGTTTGGGAATCTGCTGATCTTTCGGCAAAACAGCATCTGTGCGGCCAAGATTGACAATCATATTACCCCGTTCAAAGCGTTGGACAATACCACTGACCACTTCTCCCAACCGATCCTTGAACAGTTCGTAAATGACCTCTTTTTCCGCATCTTTCATCTTGTGAATGATCACCTGCTTTGCTGACTGGGCTGCAATCCGGCCAAGATCTTCGATCTTCTCCATCTTCTCACCCAGCTCATCACCAAGCTGAACATCGGGATCCAAGAGTATCGCTTCATCAAATGAGATTTCTGTCTGTTCGTCTTCCGCTTTTTCTACAACTGAGCGAAACTGAAAGACTTCTACCTCTCCAAATTCTTCATTATAGCGAATTTCTATGTCACGCCTGCTTCCCAGCTTTTTCCTGGCAGCAGACAATACCGCCTCTTCAATAGCTTCAACCAGCATTTCTCTATCAAAACCGCGATCTCTACTGATCTGGTCGATAATCCGCTTCAAATCCGATATCATTTTTTACTCCATGTGTTACAACTTCCCACTATTCAATTGTCAAGCGTGCTTTCTTGATCTGTTCAAATGAAAAACTAACTGTTTGTCCATCTTCTGTCTTTAAGGTAATTGAATCATTCTCAACACGCTTTATCTCCCCAACAAAAACCCGCTGCCCATCAAGTTGCTCTTTGAGTTTCACCCGTGCCTTCTTTTCTAAAAAACGAACAAAATCGTTTACGTTGTACAGCGTTCGCTCCAAACCGGGAGAAGAAACCTCAAGATGATACTTGTGCTCAATGAAATCTTCCACATCGAGATAGTCACTCACCTCTCTTGACATTCTGGCACAGTGATCGACATTAACACCCTCATCACAATCGATAATAAGGCGTAAAACCCAACCATGACCTTCTCGACGAAACTGAATTTCGAGCAGCGCAAGACCCAGTGATTCGGCTAGTGGTCCGGCAAATTCCTGCACTCGACTAATTTCAAATTCACTCATCCAATTACTATCTCCTGTCGGCTGTAGAACAATATCGGGTACCAACCAACAGACATAAAAAAAAGCGGGCAGAGCCCACTTCCAAATAACCCGTGTCATACCACGGGAGATTTGTCGAATCGACTAGCGATTCAACCCGCAGAAACTAACTTGCTTGCCAGGAGACCTTGTTCTCAAAGCTCCGTGCTCAAGCAAATCACATCCCCTGCTGCCAAACAGCAAACAGGAATATCCCAAAAAACCATAAATACAGAAAGAAGTCAAGCGATAGTTCTCCCAACTCCAGCGTAGTAACAGTTCTGTGAAGACAAAAGGCAATCCGACTGAATTTCAACAACACCGTGCACTGTTGGAGCGGGCAACGAGGTTCGAACTCGCGACCCCAAGCTTGGGAAGCTTGTGCTCTACCAACTGAGCTATGCCCGCTCTTTCAATCGATTCCAGTGTAACCAAACTCTTTAGTAAACACAATTTGAATTGTTTCAAATTCGAAACAACACCTTATCAAAGCAAAACCGGATTGCCAATGATTCCTGTCCTGGATAATAAAAGAGGTAATGTCTGTTTAACCACCATATTTTCAGGTTCACGAATTGCTTTTTTAAAGATATCTACGGATAGAGAACGTTTCAGACTTGGCGTTCCAGATAATCAGAAAGAAAATTATCTTTACACACCACAGATTTGCAAACAACACATCTCCACTCCGCTTAACAGTCTGATATAGTTATCTAATTGTCGGATGTTGATTGGGAAAAAATCCTTACATTCTCCAATGGTCAAGGACTTACGGTATAGAAAATCTATTTGACAAAACTACATTCCATTAATACAACAACTGACACTTTTATATAAATCAGCAGGCCAAAAACACTTTAGCTCCTCTCACAACCTGTAATAACTTGCTGGATCTACTAATTATTTTCACAATCGATTATCAGGTTTTCTTTTCGTCACAGATTTAAACATGAGCACAATACAATCTACTATATATAATATGGACAGCCTTTCCATCCATACCATGGCTGCCGGAGATCGGAAAAATCGACCTATTCTCTTTCTCCACGGCAGGGCATTTGAGGCAAAAACATGGCAAGATCTTGGAACCCTTGAACTCCTGGCGCAAAAAGACTGTTTTTCGGTTGCAATCGATCTTCCGGGATGGGGAAAATCTCCTGAGGCCGACTTTATTGCCGGAAATGTAATTGAATCGATTATGACCACCTGTAACATGGAAAAACCGATCATTGTCGGACCGTCCATGGGTGGGAGAATCGCCATCGAATTTGCTATTAAGAATCCTCAGCTGGTCGGTGGACTTGTTCTCATCGGCACCGTTGGTGTTCAAGAAAACCTCTCCCAATTGAATATACTACCTGAAAGCACCCTTATTATATGGGGAGAAAATGATCATATCTCAGACCCTGCCAATGGAACCTTGCTTCATAACGAGATAACCGGCTCTAAACTTGCTGTTATTGCAGACACCAAACATGCCTGTTATATAGAGAAACCGGATGACTTCCACAATCACCTTATACAGTTCGTCTGCAACTGATAACTAAAGAATATTCATGGGCGACAAAACCCTTATTATAGCGGAAAAGCCGAGTGTGGCTGCCGACCTGGTAAAAGTGCTTCCTGGAAAATTCAAGCGGACGAAAACCCACTTTGAATCCAAGGATTATATTGTTTCGTACGCAATTGGTCACCTCGTTTCCATCTGTTACCCGGAAGAGATCGATGAACGGTACAAGAAATGGAATATGGAGGTGTTACCAATCTTGCCGGAAAAATTCCCTCTAAAAGGGTTGCCTTCCACCAAAGGGCAGCTCAACAGCCTGCAGAAGCTCATACGCCGCAGGGACGTCAATCGAATTATCAACGCCTGCGATGCCGGGCGGGAAGGTGAGTTGATCTTTCAATATATTGTTTCGTATGTCTGGAACAGCTCTGTTGCCAGAAAGAGTTTTCAACGCTTATGGCTTCAATCCATGACAAGAGATGCTATCAAAAACGGCCTTGCCCATCTTCGTGACAATCAGGAAATGAAGCCCCTGGAAGATACGGCTCTTTGTCGCTCGGAATCGGACTGGCTGATCGGGATTAACGCAACCAGGGCACTGACAAGTTATAATTCCAGAAAGGGCGGTTTTTTTCTCACACCTTGTGGTCGAGTTCAGACACCGACGCTCTCGATGCTTGTGAAGCGTGAACGAGCCAGGATGGATTTTGTCGCCACACCCTACACCAATCTCACTTCTATATTCACCTATGATGGTGAATCGTACGAAGGCAAATGGATCGACCCCGACTTTGTAAAAGACAAAACTAACGAACATTCAAAAGCGGACAGGATCTGGCAACCTGAAAAGGCCAGAGAAATCATCGCCAAATGCGAAGGTTTTCCGGCAGAAGTTGAGGAATCGACAAAAAAAACCAGCCAGTCTTCGCCTCAGCTCTATGACCTGACATCACTGCAGAGAGAAGCAAATTCAAGATTTGGCTTCTCTGCCAAGAATACGCTGTCTCTTGCCCAATCGCTTTATGAACGGCATAAGGTGCTGACATATCCAAGAACGGATTCAAGGTACCTGCCTGAAGACTACCCTGCACTCGTTCGAAAAACACTTAAAAATCTGAGCAATCACACACTTGGAGAATTTGCCCGCACAATTCTTGAAAAAAAATATGTCAAAGCGAACAAGCGTATTTTCAACAATGCAAAAGTCTCCGACCACCATGCCATCATCCCGACTACAAAATTGCCTGAAAACCTCTCCGAGCCGGAACTGAAAATCTACACCATGGTCTTGCAGCGTTTTCTGGCTGTGTTCTTCCCGCCCGCCAGGTATCTCAATACAAAACGGCTCTCGATTGTACAGGAAGAGACCTTCCTGACCACCGGAAAAATCCTTGTCGATCCTGGCTGGAAGATCATATACAGTCAATCGAACAGCGACAGGGATGGAGTGGTTCTCAAACCGATCCCCGACGATGCTGATGTGATCTGCTCTGAAGTGATCAAAGAGGAAAAAGAGACAAAACCGCCTCCACGCTTTAATGAAGCGACCCTTCTCTCCGCCATGGAACATTCCGGCAAATTAGTGGACGACGAAGAGCTGGCCGAAGCGATGAAGGAAAGAGGCTTAGGCACACCGGCAACCCGGGCCGCCATCATCGAAAAACTGATAAACGAGAAATATGTTGTGCGGGAAGGCAAGGAACTCTCCCCCACCGGTAAAGCCTTTGAGCTGCTCGCCCTGTTAAAGGCAATGAAGATAGATGTCCTTGCCTCACCTGAAATGACAGGTGAATGGGAGCACAAGCTCAACGAGATCCTCAAAGGCTCTTTAACTCGGGAACAGTTCATGAAGGAGATTCGTGAGCTCACAAACCACATCATCTCCCAGGTAAAGAATTTTCAAACAAACGGAAACAGACAGGAATGCGCCTTCAGCCCACTGGGTGATGTTCGCTTTTATTCAACCCCCACGGCCTATGTTTCTGAAGATGAGTCGATTTCGATCAGGAAAGTACTCGGTGGCCGTGTTATGGCTGAAACAGAAATAATTGATCTGCTCAGCGGTAAAACCATCGGGCCATATAGTGATTTCAGATCAAAAAAAGGGAAAAATTTCACAGCCTCGGTTAAACTGACGAACAACAAAGTCGACTTTACCTTTGCCAACGACATGGACAGTCTTGACAAAGAGAGTATCAAGAACTCCGAACCTCTTGGTCTTTCGCCCATTGACAAGACACCGGTATTTGAAACACCTATGGCCTACATTTCGGAATCAGCACTCAACAATGATGAGAAAAAAGGGCTGCGTATATCGAGGACAATACTCTCAAAAGAAATTACACCGGATAATATCAGGCAACTGCTCATAAAAGGGAAAACTGAGCTGATTAAAGACTTTATCTCAAAAAAACGTCGGCCCTTCGACGCCTATCTGCTGCTTGATAAAAAAGGAAAAATCTCTTTCGAATTCCCTCCAAGGAAGCCAAGAAAGAAGAAAAGTAAAAAGAAATGAAAAAACTCAAAAAAGAACATCGCGATAAAGACGGTCTTGAGCTGGCACAACTCTGCGCCGCATCAGCACTGGATGCCAAAGCAGAAGACCTGATTATTCTT
Source organism: uncultured Desulfocapsaceae bacterium (assembly GCA_964565605.1). Taxonomy (GTDB): domain Bacteria; phylum Desulfobacterota; class Desulfobulbia; order Desulfobulbales; family Desulfocapsaceae; genus CAZLGM01. The sequence goes on from CAZMFP010000013.1 coordinate 71,227, forward strand.
GATGTAAGAGGAATTGCCTCGTTCACAGATTTTTTTGTTATCATGAACGGTAGATCAACCCGACACGTCCAGGGTTTGGCTGAAACCATTGAGGGTGAACTGCGCTCAAAACGGATAAAAGCCTCCAGGGCCGAAGGCTTGAAAGAAGGCATGTGGGTTCTTCTTGATTTTGACGATGTGGTTGTCCACATCTTTTATCATGAACAACGATCTTTTTATGACATAGAGGGACTCTGGCATGATGCCCTCCAGGTTGAACCCATATAACAGAAAAGAAACTCCTAAACAGACAACGAAATTACCATGCAATATATCAGCACCCGGGGAACAATAGCCCCTATCTCATTTACCGACGCAGTCCTGATGGGACTGGCTGAAGACGGCGGATTGCTCCTTCCTCGAACGATCCCACGTATCGGCACCAGTACTTTCGAATCATGGCAGGATCTCGATTATCCAGACCTGGCTTTTGAGGTCATGTCACGCTTTGTTGATGACATTCCTGAGAGTGATTTCCGAGAGCTGATCAGACGCTCCTATTCAACTTTTTCCACTGCGGAAATAACTCCGATCGTACACCATGATGATCTGCATATCCTGGAACTCTTCCATGGACCGACTCTTGCCTTTAAGGATGTTGCCCTTCAGTTACTAGGCAATCTGTTTGAGTATTTTCTTGAAAGATCTTCATCTATTTTAAACATCCTGGGCGCCACTTCAGGTGATACGGGAAGCGCGGCCATCTATGGTGTTCGTGGAAAAGAGAGGATCAATATTTTTATCCTCCATCCCCACAAACGCGTCAGTCCGGTCCAGGAAAAGCAGATGACAACCGTGACCGATGACAATGTATTTAATATCGCCATTAATGGTACATTTGACGATGGTCAGGCTATTGTCAAATCGATCTTCAATGATATCGATTTCAAACAAAAATACCATCTGGGAGCGATCAACTCCATCAACTGGGCCAGAGTCATGGCCCAGGTCGTTTATTATGTCTACAGCTGTCTGCATGTGATCAAACATGATCAGTGCAGCGCAGTCGATTTCACTGTACCAACCGGTAATTTTGGTGATATCTTTGCGGGTTTTGTTGCCAAAAGAATGCTGCCGAAAGGAATGATCAATAAGCTGATTCTTGCTACAAATTCAAACGACATCCTCACCCGAATGGTCACCACTGGCGACTATTCGCTGGGTGATGTGGTACAGACAAGCTCCCCATCCATGGACATCCAGGCGGCCTCCAATTTTGAACGATATCTCTATTATCTGCTCGACGAAGAGCCGGAGAAAACAAAAGAACTGATGGAAGATTTCTCTAAAACGGGCAAAATCGATTTAAGTGAATACCTCGATCAGATTCGCCGTGACTTCCACGCTGAATCTATTTCTGAAGCAGAGGTTCTGGCTACCATCAAACAGTTCAAAGAGAATTCCGACTACACCCTTGATCCACACACCAGTGTAGGGGTTACGGCTGCAATCAATCATAAGAAGCAGGGTGTCCCCATGGTCTGTCTCTCCACAGCCCATCCGGCAAAATTCAGTGGTGCTGTTGAAGAAGCGACCGGCGAAGCTGTTGAACTGCCGGCCTCACTTCAGGAAATCATGACGAAAGAAAGTCGCTGTGAGCTCATGGAGAGCGATGCTAACCTGATCAAGAAGTACATTGAGCAGCACGCCATGCGCCTACCCTCTTAAGCAAAGCCATGAGCCACAAAAAACAGGTCGAAGAATGCGTCCACTACCTCCATGACAGGCTCTCTCTATTGCCCCGGACTGTCGTTCAACTGGGCACCGGGCTGGGAGGTTTTGGGGAACAGATTGAGGACAGGCAGGTCATTCCATATGATCAAATACCCCATTTTCCTCGTTCAACGGTTTCAAGCCATCACGGTAATCTGATTTCAGGCAGGATAAACGATCATCCTGTCTGCATTCTTCAAGGAAGGTTTCATTTCTACGAAGGATATTCTACCAAGGAAGTTGCCTTTCCCATACGGGTTCTCTCACTTCTGGGGGCAAAACGTCTCCTGTTGACTAATGCGGCCGGTGGCCTCAATCCCCTGTTTCAGCCGGGATCGATCATGGTCATCAGGGATCATCTGAATTTTCTTGGTGAAAATCCGCTCAGGGGCAAAAACATAGATGAATGGGGACCTCGTTTTCCCGATCTCTCAGAACCATATCACCCGAAACTGATCAAGACTGCTCTTGATTCCGCCACAAGCTGCGGACTGAAAAACGTTATCAGCGGTGTTTATGTCTGCATTCCAGGCCCCAGTCTTGAAACACCTGCAGAAACCAGATGGCTGAGAAGTTGTGGAGCCGATGCGGTGGGAATGTCCTCTGTGCCGGAAGTAATCGTTGCCATTCATGGCGGCATGGATGTCCTCGGTCTCTCCGTTGTCTCAAACGTGAACGATCCTGATAATTTCCAACCGATCATCTTAGAAGATATTATTGATGAGGCGGCCAAGGTTGAGCCGCAGCTTAAAAAACTGATCATTGAAATCATTGGACAAATTGACAGCAACTGACAACACCTCTTTAATCGTCCTGGCTTAGAATCGTTGGTAATTAGTCTAAACTATTCAATTCAACAATATTTCTTGAAGCATGAAGCAACAAGCTGATCTTTTAATTACCGGTCGTTATCTTCTTCCCACCAGCAGTCAGAATGATCTCATTGCTGATGGAGCTGTGGCTATCAAGGGTGACACCATCCTCGAAATTGGGGAAGCTTCCAGGCTAATAGAAAAATATCCCAATTGTGAGCGGATCGAGGAAGAACATGGCCTGATCATGCCGGGTTTGATCAACACCCACACCCACGCACCCATGTCTTTGTTTCGGGGCCTCGCCGATGATCTGCCGCTTATGACATGGCTGCAGGATCACATTTTTCCTGTAGAAGCGCAGCTGACGGCTGACATGGTCTACCAGGCCACCCTGCTCTCCTGTGCCGAGATGATCAAATCGGGGACAACATCATTCTGCGACATGTATCTCTTTGCCAAAGAAGTCGCCAGGGCAACTGATAAATCGGGCATGCGTGGCTGGATCGGTGAAGTCCTCTACGACTTTCCTTCTCCCAATTACGGAGAGTTGGAAAACGGATTTGTCTATGTCGAAGAGATGTTTGAGCAATTTGCCGACCATCCTCTCATCACAATCACCGTCGACCCCCATGCCGTTTACACCTGTTCACCCGAATTGCTTCAACGAACCGGTGAGCTGGCAAAAACAAAAAAATCGCTCTGGGTTATCCATCTCTCTGAAAATGAAATGGAGGTAAAGGGCTGCCTGGACCAGTATGGCAAAACACCTGTCAACCACCTGGAAAAGCTTGGGTTACTCGGGAAAAATGTCCTGGCAGCCCACTGTGTGAAACTGGATGAAAATGAAATAGACCTTCTGGCTGAAAGAGGGGTGAGCATTGCCCATTGCCAGGAATCGAACATGAAACTGGCATCCGGAACATCTCCTGTTCCAGCACTGCTTGAAAAAGGAGTGACTCTTTCTATCGGTACCGATGGACCTGCCTCCAATAATGATGTTGATCTGTTTTCAGAGATGAACAGTGTTGCCAAAATCCATAAAGGGGTTTTGCTCGATCCAACAGTCATGTCTGCGGAACAGACCCTTCAAGCAGCCACCACAGGCGGGGCTTCGGCCTTGAAAGCCAGCGACACAATCGGCAGCCTCAAACCCGGCAAAAAAGCGGACTTGATTGTCCTTGATCTCAACCAGCCGCATTTAACTCCGGTTTACAATATTGTCTCCCACCTTGTTTACGCTGCCTCAGGAGCCGATGTTATCCATTCTGTTATCAACGGTCGTCTTGTCATGAAAAATAAAAAACTTCTTACACTGGATGAAAAAGAGATACTGAGTGAGATGACAACACTTGCCGGAGAAGTCCTAGCGATGAACAGTCCGGCTAAAGAGTAACAAGGATTTTTGCAACAACATATTTGTTGGCAAATAGTGATAAAACTCTTGGAAAGAGTCAACCGGCGATTGGAAATCCTGGCCAAACCAATTCAGGGTCACCAATGATTGTTGACTTTCTCCACAGACTGCTCTAAATTCAGACTTATCTTCGTTTTAAACTAATTATAACTATACAATTTATACATATCTGTAGAGGAACCCATTATGTTTGGTCTTGGAATGCCGGAATTGATTGTGATCCTGGTCATAATCGTAATTATTTTCGGCGCAGGGAAATTGCCTGAAATCGGATCAGGAATCGGTAAAGGCATTAAGAATTTCAAAGAGGCAACGAAAAAGGAAGAGGATCCCAAAAAGATAGATGATGAAGCAAAAGGTGACTCATCTTCCGAATCATAACCAGCCACTGATACTCAATCTTTAAATCGGATAAATAGAATGTTTGGACTCGGCACACCTGAACTGATCGTGATCTTAGGTATCGCCTTTCTTGTCTTCGGCGGAAAAAAATTACCGGAAATAGGCTCCGGCCTCGGTAAGGCTATCACATCGTTTAAAAAAGGAGTAAGCGATGTTGAGGAGGAAGGAAAGGAACTGGTTGGAGACATACCGGGTGTTAAGGAAGTTACCGAAATAAAGGAAAAGGTAAATAAAGCAAAAGATATCACCAACATATTGAAATAATCCAACAATACCCTTCCCCACACACACACAAACACCTGCCTGTTGCGGTTTAAAGAATCTCTGCTTTATTTTTGTGAATCCATTGTAACTTTTTCCTCCCGGCTCACAACGATACCTGCCGTCTGTTTTGTCACCTCTCTTTAATTATTTTTCAATATCGTAAAATAACCGATATACCGTCCGCTTTCTTTTCTTCTTTTGTTTTTTGCCCTCCTGTTCTCGCTTGACAGCAATACTATTTATTTGTAAAATTCGCAGTTCTGTGTGATTGTTGTTCGCAGAACAAATCATCAGAAACGCATATCATTTAAGCTTTTGATATCATCTTCGTTTTTTTGAGGTAATCTTGAAAAGCTAAAGATTTTGTTCCAGTACAAGGAACAGGAAAGCACAAAAGCACAACATATCAACCATATGTGTGCATTTTTCTATTTTTCTGTGGCGCACAATTCCGGTACAAAGACAATCTTTCAAGGTGACCTTGAGTTGGTTATAAACATATATCAACCAGGAGAAGCACATGTGTCGTTTAGCACTCAAAACTGCAATTGAGCCGTTTTCACCCTACTCGGTTCTGACTGCCATGGAAGCCATGCAGGAAGGATATGACGGGTCTGGCCTGGGGCTCCTGCTCCGCGGTCTTGAATTTGATGGCTTCAAGTACGATAAAAAATATCCCATTCTATCCGGGATAGCCCATTCCGAAGCCGCCTATAAGCGGTTGCACAAATTTATGGAAGAGCGGGACTGGCTAGTCAAATATGACCATGAGTTCGATACCGATCTTTCCAAGGTTGAAGCAAAAGATCGTTATATCTATTTTTTAAGAGCCTACAAGCTCCCTCGTCGCCTTAAAGATCAACCCCAGGAAGTGATTGACGAAGAGTTGATGATGACCCGGCTTGCATTGCGCAAAGATGGAGAAGAACACGGAGATGACCTCACTGTCTTCTCGTTCTGGCCTGATGTCGCCATGATCAAGGAAATCGGTTGGCCCCTGCAGATCGGTGATGCCCTGGGACTCAATGACAACCGGATGAAATCACGTGTCTGCATGGCTCAAGGGCGCCAGAACACAAACTACGGCATCAACCTCTACGCCTGCCATCCCTTTTTTCTTCAAGGAATTGCCACCATGACAAATGGTGAAAATACGGCTTTTGTACCGATAAGGGACTGGCTTCTTGGTCGCCATTTTCCTGGTTATACGGGATACCAGAGCGACTCTGAAGTTTTTGCCCACATCCTGCATTACACCCTCAAGCAGTTGAACCTCCCTTTGCAGGCATACAAACACATCATCACCCCACTGAAAACAGAAGAGCTGAACAACCACCCACAGGGCGAATTTCTCATCGGATTGAGAAATGCCTGCCGAAGACTGATCATCGACGGTCCCAATGCCGTTATCGGCACCCTGCCCGATGAAACCTGCATGCTGGTGATGGATCAGAAAAAACTCCGTCCGGCGACAGTAGGCGGTAGAGAAGGAGCCTGGGCAATTGCCTCTGAAATGTGTGGGGTCGATGCCATGATCCCCGACCGTGATCCAAAGCTCGACTTTCAACCAATGCGTGAACATTCAGTAATTATACAACCCGATAGAAAGGAACTGACAATATGGTCTCAGCACGATCCGTTTCCGTTAGCCCAAGCAGCTTAACATACACAGACCTGCCCTGGATAATTCAACACCGGGAAGACCGGTGTACTCTCTGCGGCCGTTGCACAGCCGTCTGCCCGAAGGGTGCTATTCACCTGACATACCGTCGTCAACGGCTCCCGGAGCTGGACGTTATGAAAAAGAGGCGGGGCAATAAATACAAGGTTTTCACCGGTATCCGGCAGAAAACGAATATGGCCAATGGCTGTATCGGCTGTTCCATGTGCTCCATGGTCTGCCCCAACGAGGCAATCATGCCGGTGCCCAATGACAATGAGCATCGCAGTCTCTTTTTCCACAACCAGAACGGGTCCCCCAACAAACGGGGCGGGCGCCGGAACGCAACCGGCCCGACATTGCTGGACCGGATCATGTTCGACCGTATCTCCATGTTGACAGATCCGGCTCTTGATGCCGGCCGGCATGAGTTTAATGTGACCACCACCCTTGGTCGGGTTCTTCCACCGGAAGAATTTCTGAAAAGAAAAATGGAAGGCGGCTGGATTCCACCAACCAGAGAGATTTTCCCCTTTGTTATCGGCTCCATGTCATTCGGTGCCCTGTCACCCAACATGTGGCTTGGACTTCTTCAGGGAGTCGCTTACTGCAACGAAGTGCTTGGAATCCCTGTAGTTATGTGTACTGGAGAGGGTGGCTGTCCCCCATGGGTACTGAAAAGCCCATATCTGAAATATATTATTCTTCAGATTGCCTCCGGTTATTTCGGCTGGGATGAGATCATTCGCGCCATCCCTGAAATGCAGTGCAAACCTGCTGCCATTGAAATTAAATACGGCCAGGGAGCTAAGCCGGGTGACGGTGGACTGCTCATGTGGTTCAAGGTTTCCAAACTGATTGCCAGATTACGCGGTGTGCCTGAAGGTGTAGACCTGCCTTCTCCGCCAGTTCATCAGACACTCTATTCCATTGAAGAGAGCGTTATGAAGATGATCCAGACCCTCTCCATGGCCTTTGACCATGAAGTGCCGGTGTATCCGAAGATATCCGCTTCAACATCCGCCAAATCGGTTCTCAACAACCTGGTACGTAACCCTTACGCAGCCGGGTTAATGATTGATGGCATCGACGGTGGTACTGGTGCTGCCTTCAATGTCTCCATGGACGCAACCGGCCATCCCATCGCCTCCTGTGTGCGGGAATGTTATCTCGACCTTGCCCAGCAGGGTAAACAGAACGAGATTCCCATTTTTGCCGCCGGTGGTATTGGTAAAAACGGTAATGTGGCCCAGAATGGCCTGGCACTTGTTATGCTGGGAGCATCCGGTGTCCACATCGGCAAATACATCATGCAATCAGCTGCCGGCTGCCTTGGCAACGAAAAGAACCGTTGCAACGTCTGCAATGTTGGTATCTGTCCAAAAGGTATCACCAGCCAGAACCCGAAGCTGTACCGCCGTCTCGATGCGGACCTTGTTGCTGAACGTGTTGCCGAAACTTTTCAGTCAATCCAGACTGAAATGAAGAAGATCATGGCACCGCTTGGCCGTTCCCAGAGTCTACCCGTCGGTATGTCTGACGCCATCGGCATTGCCGATAAAGCGGCCGCTGATCGATTGAATATTAAATACGTTTGCTGATAACGCATAAAATAGGAGTAACAGACGTGACACCAACTGTCATTAAAGGCCTGGATGAAAACGGCCGACGAATCAGTTCCATGGATTTTGAGATCATTGTGCGAGAGGCTGCCCTGCAGTCAAATAATCTCAAACTGGAATCCTATGGCCAGCACAATATTGGAATCAGACTGTATCATGAAGAAGGGCTGAATATTGAACTCGAAGGACCTTCCGGTCAACGTCTCGGCTGCATGGGTATGCCCGGCACAACGATCCGCTGTGACGGTGCCACTTCCGATGACGTGGGCTATCTTAATATCGGTGCTGAAATAACCGTTTTAGGAGATGCGACCAATGGTGCCTGTAACGCCATGGCTGCCGGCAAAGTGTATATCAGCGGATCTATCGGCGCCCGTGGATTAACCATGACAAAATGGAACCCGGATTATGAAAAGCCCGAGTTATGGGTTCTTGGTTCCTGTGGTGACTCTTTTGCTGAATTCAACTGCGGTGGTACTGCTGTTGTCTGTGGCCATAATGCCAAAAACCCGGACAACGTGCTCGGTTATCGACCCTGTGTCGGTATGGTTGGCGGAACGATCTTTTTCCGCGGCCCTATTGATGTTTCCTACTCAAAGAACAATGCTACGCTGAAAAAGCTCACTGACAGTGAATGGCAATGGTTAACTGAGAACATGGCCGTCTACCTTGACAGGATTGGCCGGTCCGACCTTGAAACCACTCTATCCGTACGGGATGAATGGCAGGTACTGAATGCCATTACTCCGCAGGAAAGAGCGCTGCTCTTTTCCGGCCCCATGCCCATGGCTGAATACCGCAACCGGTTCTGGGACAAGAGTTTCGGTGGTGGAGACCCTTTACGAGACCTGGCGCCCGGACTTGACCGCTCGGCGATCCCGGCAATTGTCACAGGAGATCTCAGGCGTAAAAAACCATTCTGGGCCAACAGGGATTCGGCTGCGCCTTGCACCTATTACTGTCCGGTCCATATCCCTACAGTTGACAGACTTCGCCTCATTCGAGAGGGCAAACTCAACGAGGCTTATGACCTGCTTTTAGACTACACCCCTCTGCCCGCATCTGTCTGCGGCTCCGTCTGTCCCAATCTCTGCATGGAAAACTGTTCCCGTGAAGGTGTTGATGACTCTATTGACATGCATATTCTCGGGCGAGCCGTTGGCAAGGTTGATCCACCAAAACCGGCAGAGGCCATAGGCAAGAAAGTTGCCATTATAGGCGGCGGCCCCGGTGGTATGAATACCGCCTGGCAACTGGCCATGAAAGGTATTGAGGCCCATATCTTTGAGAAAGACAACCAGCTTGGCGGAAAACTTGCCCAGGTAATCCCCTGGGAGAGATTGCCCAAGGCCATCTGGGATCAGGAAATTGAGCGTTTTACCAATTACCCCAACATCCATGTCAATCTAGGTGTCGACATGGATAAGGAAAAGTTCAGCCAACTGAAAAAGGAATTCGACTATGTGGTCGTAGCCGTTGGTACCCATACCCCGAGAAAACTAAAATTTACCGGTGATGATCGAGTGATCACTGCACTGGACTTCCTTAAGACATCCAAGACCGATTCACCCATGAAAGTTGGTAAAGAGGTCGTTGTCATCGGTGCCGGTAACGTCGGCTGCGATGTGGCCTGCGAGGCGTATCGACTGGGTGCTGAGAAAGTAACCCTCGTTGACATCCAGAAGCCTCTTGCTTTTGGACATGAGAGAGAGGCGGCCGAAGCCCTTGGAGCCACTTTTCAATGGCCGGTTATCACCAAAGAAGTGACAGAGGAAGGTCTGGTTACCGAGAGTGGCGCGCTCATTCCCGCCCAGACGGTTTTCATCTCAATCGGTGATGTTCCAGAGTTAAGTTTTCTATCCGATTCTGTGGAAACAGTAACTGTCGGCGGTGCTGCCTGGATTAAAACCGATGAGGCCCATGCCACAACGGATGCCAAAGTCATGGCTGTTGGTGATGTCGAACGGCCAGGACTCGCGACCAACGCCCTCGGAGCGGGTAAAACAACAGCTGAATATATCTACTGTGACTTTACGGGTAAAGATTGGCAGCCGTTTAAAAAGGAAGTAATCACCCAACAGGCACTGACCATTACCCATTACAATCCTGATGACGTCGGTCAAACCGAAGTCGACCAGGCTGATCGTTGTCTTTCCTGCGCCTCCTGCCGTGACTGTCACCTCTGTGAAACGATCTGCCCTGAAGGAGCCATTAAACGTGAAGAGAGAACCTCTAATCATTCCAACGGTTACGAATTTGGGCTGGAAGTAGCCTATGAGTATGTCTCCGACGATAAAAAATGCATCGGCTGTGGTTTCTGTGCAGATACCTGCCCATGCGGTATCTGGATGATGAAAGAGTTTTAGGCTCGATCAACTATAACCTGAAAAGGGGATATGGACTGTTGGTCCATATCCCCTTTTTTAATTGAAGCAACACCACTTTGGTTGTCCGGACTGAGAATCGCAGGTAATCAGATTCAAATAAGCTTTCTCAGCTAATAGATGCCGTTGAAAGAAGATATTCAGCTACTCATTATTTGGATTTCAGGTTTAAAAAAAATAAAAAAAGGGTCCAATCAGTAGTAAAACTGACTGGACCCTTTGGTTTTCAACTTCTCTCAATCTGTTTTATGTTACAAACCGGCTGCATCACGCAGCTCGTCTACTTTGTCAATTCTCTCCCAGGTAAACTCCGGTTCTGTCCTGCCAAAATGACCGTATGAGGCTGTCTGGTTGTAAATTGGTCTCAAGAGATCAAGGTGCTGGATGATTGCCTTTGGCCGCAGATCAAAATGATTCTGGATTATTTCATTAATCTTCTCATCACTGATCACACCGGTGCCAAAACTGTTCACATTAACAGATACAGGTTGTGCTATACCAATGGCATAGGCAACCTGAACATCAATCTCTTTGGCAATTCCCGCAGCAACAATGTTTTTGGCAATATATCTTCCCATATAGGAAGAAGAGCGGTCTACCTTGGATGGATCTTTTCCAGAGAAGGCACCGCCGCCATGATATCCCTTACCACCATAGGTGTCGACGATGATTTTCCGGCCGGTTACACCACAGTCTCCGACAGGACCGCCGATAACGAAACGTCCGGTAGGGTTGATCATATATTTTGTTTTAGCATCCAGCATTTCAGCAGGTAAGATCGGCTTAATGATCTCTTCCATAATACCGGCTTTCAGATCATCATAACTTACATCAGGGCTATGCTGGGATGAGAGGACAACCGCATCAATTCGTTTCGGTTCACCATTCTCGTACTGAACGGTAACCTGGCTCTTGGCGTCTGGTCGCAGCCATGGGAGGATGCCCGCTTTGCGCACTTCAGATTGTTTCTTGGTCAGCAGATGGGCATAATAAATAGGCATGGGCATGAATTCTTTGGTATCCGTGCAGGCATACCCAAACATCAGCCCCTGGTCTCCGGCACCCTGCTCCAGATCAGTCCCGGTCCCTTCGTCAACACCCATGGCTATATCGCTGGATTGCTTATCGATCGAAGTCATGATGGCACAAGATTGCCAGTCAAACCCCATATCCGAGGAATTATAACCGATTTCTTTAATCCTGTTTCTGGCAATCTCCGGCATATCGACCCAGGCACTCGTGGTAATCTCACCTGCAACCAGCACCATACCTGTCGTCACCAAAGTTTCACAACCGACGCGGGAATATTTGTCCTGCTCCAGAAGAGCATCAAGAATTGAATCTGAAATTTGATCGGCAACCTTATCAGGATGTCCTTCCGATACCGATTCAGAGGTAAACAGATAGTTTTGGCTTTTCATTCATTACTCCACATATTTGATTTATATACTCCAATAATTTGGAACAGTCTGATGTTTTGAAACTTGCTATTAATACACGGTTCAACGTAAAATTCAAGGTAAAGTCGTTGAAAAATCGTCAATATTTTTTTCTTTAATTGCCCCCTCTCCACATTGAGATCATCTGCAACAGGCCGCCATCTGATCACCTCTAATTGTCAGCGCAGGTAGAAAATTGTTTATTTAGGCATGTATTATTGAAAGTCGCTGCGATGTCGAAGGCCGTGGCAACTGTACCTAGCCTATTGAAAACAACTCATTTCTATCGAAACAACTGTGTTTGATTTCCGTTGACAGGCTGACTCCCTTTCAAATTTACTGAAGAACAGGGGTAATCAGATACAATTATTCAAACAACCAGAAACAGAAGCGACCTATTATTTTCCGTAGTCTCTAGATTGCAAAATACCAGCAGGTGTAAATCCTTGTTCAAGAGGAGGGTACGATGTCAGGATTTTTCTTATAGGCTGCACTGGGTATACCATCTACGTAGATATTTTCTAAAAAAGAGAGCTTTCTGGGGAGTTGCTGGGGAGTACCCCGGGTGACCAGGAATGTAGCCTTGCTACCAACCTGGAGTGGTCCAAGGGTTTTCATGGCGAAAAAGTCAGCTCCATTTTCAGAAGCACATTGAAGTGTTTTTCCAAGTGAATAGCCCGCCTTTATAAACAGCTTCATCTCTTCCACCATCGATTCACCATGAAGAATACCGATACTACCGGCCCCTGTTCCAAGAACGGTTTTTACACCTAGCTCCCGGGCAAGGCGAAGTTGACTCAGCTGTCCTTCCAACATCCTCTTCCAAAAAGCAGCGGCTCCGGGAACAGGTTTTCCCGGGGCAACATATCGCTGGGAGAAACGGCAGCAAACATCCCCGCCGGTGGCAACACTATCAAGGCCATTTTTGGCCAACAACACGCTTGGAATCCACATGACACCTTGATCCGCCATTGTCTGCAGATTCTCCATGCCCATACCGTAACCCTGTTCAATCGCATCACATCCCAGCTCAATTGCTTCCTTTACCCGTTCCGGCCCGTTAGCAATTGCCACCACTTTTTTCAGGCCATTTCCTCGCAGTGTTTCCATAAATCCCCGGTGAGGGACTGAAGGCGGAGATATTTCGTCATTTCCGATGCCGGTAGAATAATGAACTTTTACAAAATCAAAAGAGTTCAGGTTTTCGGCTTTTCTGTCGATACTATCCGGATAAATATGGCCGGATGTTCGAATAACAATCTCACTGAGCATTTCCCCCATCTGGAGAGAATGATCCATGGGAATTACCGGGTCATCGCCGCTGGCAACACCGAGAACACCATGCATAAAACAGTCCCGCATATGGTGTTTCAAAAAAGATGCTCGCTGTTCATGGCTCATTTTCTCTTCGATTGAATCTACATCAACACCTATAGATGGCGAGCGAGACAAAAGGACACTGGCATCGACCATGGGGGGTAAAATGGTGCAGTGTGATAGATCATCGACAACCAGATCACTGTTGCCAAGGATATCAGCTGCAGGACCAATTTCAGTAATGTTGGTATCTTTTACTGCCAGGTAGACTTTCCTGCGAATCTCTGATCCGGCACCATCAATCAGACTCCCGGCAACTATATATTGTGTTTGGCCCATGCTTATTTAACGTCGAATAGATAATTCAGACTATCCTCCAGTGGTTTTATAAATACTTCGATACACCGGTGGGAAGATCAATCTATCACCAGGGCAACAGCTTCGATCTCTACCCTGGCTCCCAGGGGAAGAGCTGCCACTTCAACGGTGCTGCGGGCGGGAGGTGTTTTTGTGAAAAATTCAGCATATACTTCGTTCATAGCTGCAAACTCCCCCATATCCTGTAAGAAAACCGTTGTCTTCATAACAGAACCCAGCTCTCCACCAGCAGCCTCAACAACAGCCTGAAGGTTCTCCAGCACCTGGTGGGTCTGCTCCCGAATATCACCCTCGACCAGCTCACCGTTTTTCGGGTCAATGGGTATCTGACCGGCAGTAAAAATCATCTTATCTGTTTTCGTTGCCTGGGAATATGGCCCCACAGCACTCGGCGCTTTATCGGTTTGAATAACTTGTCGATTCATCTTTTCCTCATTTTTCCCTTTGATTATTCATCTCCAGCATCATATTCCTGCCAACAACCATCCCACACTATTTGATAGAGTTGTATGACAAAACATGAACTGATCTTTCCAAGTCCTTTTCTTTATAACATCGCAATCAACAGGGTCAATGGAATTTAGAGGTGTAAAACAAGCAGAGACAGCTGATTCAACAGCATCCACATTTTTTGCGATTAATGAAAAACCGACATGAGTAACAATGTTCTTTTATATTTTTCTTATACAGATGAAGGCGGGCAGACGTGTGGCAGCCGGCAGACCATACCGTTAGCTACTAATATAATAGATAAATTCAAGACGAAAGACATTGTTTCACAATAAATACTGGAGAAAACAATAGGTGACAGCACCTGGATACCTAAAAAAACACTTGCAACAACATCGCCCTTGTGTAACAATGTTTCCTCAGCACCAAAACTATACAACACAACAGGCTTTCTATTAATCGGAACAATCATAAATCGCTCTTAAAGCGTAACAACTGAAACAGTAACTTCAATACCCTAAAAAGATCCCTGGGGAAAGAAGCTAAGGAAACGACCATGAACACAATTGAGAGGTTGGAACAGTTAAAAAAGCTCCGGGCAGAGGCAAAACTTGGCGGTGGCAAGGAACGCATCGAGAAGATGCATTCAACGGGCAGAATGACAGCCCGGGAGCGCATCGACCTTCTGCTTGACAAGGACTCCTTCGAGGAGTTCGACATGTTCAAGACCCATCGCTGCCGAGATTTCGGCATGGATGACAAGAAATTTTTAGGCGACGGTGTAGTGACCGGTTACGGCACTATCAACGGTCGCATCGTCTATGTCTTTGCCCAGGATTTCACGGTACTTGGCGGCTCGCTTTCTGAAACCTTCGCTGAGAAGATCTGCAAGATCATGGATCTGGCCATGAAAAACGGTGCCCCTGTCATCGGCCTCAATGATTCCGGAGGTGCACGAATCCAGGAAGGCATTGAAAGCCTGGCGGGCTACACCGACATCTTTCTACGCAACGTCATGGGTTCGGGAGTTATCCCCCAGATCTCTGCCATTTTCGGTCCCTGTGCCGGTGGGGCTGTCTACTCCCCTGCCCTGACCGACTTTGTCGTAATGGTCAAAAAGAACTCCTATATGTTTCTCACCGGCCCCAAAGTTGTAAAGTCTGTAACCCATGAAGATGTCACCGTCGAAGAACTTGGCGGTGCCGATATGCATGGTTCCCGCAGTGGTGTTTCCGATTATGCCGCCGAATCCGGTGTGGATGCCATCGGTTACATCCGCAAGCTTATGTCCTTCCTTCCCCAGAACAATACGGAAAACCCTCCGGTTGTCCAGTGCGCGGATCCTGCGGAGAGACGGTCTGAGGAACTCAACACGTTTATTCCGGAAAATCCAAACGCCCCATATGACATGAAAGAAATCATCCATAAAACCATCGATAACGGAGATTTCTTCGAGATAAAAGAGAACTTTGCCCCCAACCTGATTGTCGGTTTCGGCCGCTATAACGGTATGAGTGTAGGTATTGTTGCTAACCAGCCCCTCCACAACGCAGGCGCCCTTGATATCGATTCATCCATCAAAGGCGCCCGCTTTGTTCGCTTCTGCGACTGTTTCAATATCCCTGTGGTTACCTTTGTCGATGTGCCGGGATTTTTACCGGGAACAGCCCAGGAATACGGCGGGGTCATTCGAAACGGCGCTAAAATACTCTACGCCTATGCTGAGGCAACCATTCCCAAAGTCACGGTGATTACCAGAAAAGCGTATGGCGGCGCCTATTGCGTCATGTCATCCAAACATCTCCGGGGTGATATCAACTACGCCTGGCCCACGGCTGAAATTGCCGTTATGGGTGCAAAAGGAGCGGTCGGGGTGCTGTATGGCAAAGAGGCCCAGGAACAGGATAATCCCAAACAGCACCTTCTTGAAAAAGAGCAGGAATACCACGACATGGTCGCCAACCCATACGTGGCCGCACAAAGGGGCTATATTGACGATATTATTGAACCGGCAAGGAGTCGGATCAGAATTATTAAGGCATTATCAATTGTCCAGAATAAACGCGATACCAACCCTATGAAGAAGCATGGGAATATCCCTCTATAAGGAGGATTAAAAGTGACCACAACCACTCCATCTTTTTACGGTCGTAGCTTCCCGCATAGAAAAGCTATAACGAAAAGCCACGCCTGTAAAAACCAGGAGCACTTGTAATCACTTTAAGTTTAGAGCTATCTGAAACCAGCTACAAGAAAGGTTTACAGGAGGATTAGCAATGGCTGTGAAAGTATTTATCAAACGAGTTGTTCCTCAAGACAAAGAAGAAGATTTAAGCAAACTGCTCAACAAGCTCCGCAGCGCAACACTCAACCAGGCGGGTTATCTCTCCGGTCAGACATTCAGACGGATCGACAAGCCGGATGAATGCATGGTTGTTGGCACCTGGCAATCAGCCAGAGACTGGTACAGCTGGTTCAACAATGAGCAGAGAGTCGCAATTCAGAATGAGATTGATCTGCTGCTTGGGGTAAAAACTGAATATGGTGTATACGAGTAGGGACGACCATGAGTGATAGAGAAAAGAAAGCGGCTGCCGCCTTGGCTGCAGTGAGCTGTTATTTAGAGATGGAAGAGAGTATCAGGGGACCGCGGGCCACCGTGCAGCCTCCCCAGGTTCAGCCCAGCGGCTGGAGTCGGGAAGGACGTCAGGAGATGATGGCCATGCGAAGGCTGGTTCAGATTCGCACTTTTAAGCCTTTCTAAAAATAAAAACATGACCAGGAAACAAGACCATGAATGACCATGTGCAGATGACAACGATGAATTATGAGCCCGATCGGCCGGCAGCTGAGAACCCGGTGAAGGTTATGGA
>CAZMFP010000014.1:0-87390 GCA_964565605.1 uncultured Desulfocapsaceae bacterium
GGGCTAACAGGAAATCTCCGTTTTCTTCTTGACTTTACTTATCATAGATGTCCCCCGATTACGTCCAATTATTCCAGTTCCATTGACCTGGATTTTTCTTCTGCATCCAATTTGGAGTAAACCTTAATAATAATTGGCAAAATGATCATCAAGCTCACTGATCCTGTCCAGCTGGTCATACAGATCTTTCATTTCAGTCCTCCAGTAATGGGGGGTCCCAAAGTTGGTATTGACCTGCGTCTGGCCATCCTGGAGTACTTGATAGGTTAACCAGGCCATGTAGTGCAGATACCGCATGGCCCGCAGCGGCTCAATTAGACGAAGGCTTTTCGTATCAAAACGCCTGAATGTTTCATACCCCTCCAAGAAAAGATCGATCTCAACCAGTGATTCCTCCATATAATTTGGAAGCAGCATCCAGAAATCCTGGACTGGCGGCCCCATGGCCATATCATCAAGATCGATCAGATAAAACGACTCTCCCGGCCGATAGATAATATTTGAAAAGTGACAGTCACCGTGAATACGAATACGCTCAAATCCCTGAAAAAATGGAGTAATCTTGTCAACAAGGGCAGTTGTCAATTCTTGAAACTCGGTTTTCAGATCACCGGGCAGGAGCCCACTGTCCATAATAGCATCAATATGAGCCTTTGTTGAAAGCTCAGGAGAAATAATCACCCTGTCTTTCAACTGTTTTTTTGCTCCAACATTATGGAAACGGCCGAGCAGGCGTCCAAGTTCCAGCCACTGGTCATCATTGTACTCGTCAAAACTTCGACCACCGCACTTAGGGAAAACAGCAAAAAAGATATCTGCATACTGCCCAAGAGTTCTACCTTCCCTGTTTTCCAAAGGGGCAATGACCGGAATCTCCAATTTGGACAGATCCAACAAAAACTCATGCTCATCCAGCAATGCCGAACGGGACCAGCGGCCGGGGCGATAAAATTTTACGATGAGCCCAGTTCCATCCTCCTGTTCCAATTCAAATACTCTATTGATATATGAATTCAAGGGACGAAAGAGATTGGTGCAGAAGAGCCCGAGTGTTTCTTCAACAAGATTAATGACCGTTTCGGGGCTTAGTCCACTAAATGGTGAGATATCTTTTTGTTGTTCAACTCTATTCATAGTAACTTTCAAGCAATGACGGTATCGGAGTATAAATTGATTGTGGCAATGAACAAAATTATCCAAAACCAGAAGATCAACTTTTTACAAAGATAACCAAGTCGTTATTGGCTGTATTTAAATACACAATCCAAGCATAAGTGGGCCTGGTATCTGACACATATTCTTTTCTGAATAGTTTGAAAGCTCAGACAAACTCTCAACACCTCTTTTATCGTCCAGGCTGAGATTGCTTCGTTTCACTCGCAAAGGTTGTGCTTGATTCCCGTTGACCGGCTGACTTCTTTTTCAATTTACTGAATAACAGGGGTAATCTGGTTAAAAAAAGAGAATAACCGTTATATTATAATAGGCAGAAGAATTTATGGCAGATCTCAACCAACGTTGAAAACAGACCAACACGCAAGGGCAATTCTCTTGCTCAATTTTTCAACGATTGCAGAGGTGCCGGGATACGGCCGCCTCGTTTAATAAACGTATCCGCGGATACCTGGTTCACTGCCATAACCGGGGCTTCACCCAGAAGACCACCAAAGTGAACAAAGTCACCTTCCTTCTTACCGGGAGCCGGAATGATTCGCACGGCTGTTGTCTTATTGTTGGCACAGCCAATGGCCATCTCGTCTGTTATAACTGCTGCCAGGGTCTCGGTACTTGTATCACCGGGCACGGCTATCATATCAAGACCAACGGAACAGACGCTGGTCATCGCTTCCAGCTTTTCAAGAGTTAAGGCTCCCACTTTTGCCGCTTCGATCATAGAAGCATCTTCACTTACCGGTATGAAGGCACCTGAAAGACCACCAACCGATGATGAGGCAAAAAGTCCCCCCTTTTTCACTGCATCATTGAGCATCATCAAAGCGGCAGTCGAGCCCGGAGCTCCCGGCATGACAAGTCCCATGGTCTCCAGAATCTGTCCCACCGAATCCCCTTCAGCCGGTGTGGGAGCAAGAGAGAGATCAAGGTTTCCAAAAGAAACACCGAGTTCTTTGGCAATCTTGTTACCGACAAGCTCACCGGCTCTGGTGATCTTAAAAGCGCTCTTTTTAATTGCTTCAGCAACCTCTCCCAGGTCGGCATCCGGGCCAAGTTTCTGCAACGCTCGACGGACAGCGCCGGGGCCGCTCACACCAACCAGAACAGCGCTTTCGCTCTCACCTGCTCCATAATATGCCCCGGCCATAAAGGGGTTGTCCTCCACAGGATTGGCAAAAAGAACAAGTTTGGCACAGCCGATACCATCACACTCCCTTGTTCGTTCCGCGGCATCTTTCATCACCCGGCTCATGGAATAGCAGCCATCAACATTGATACCCGCCTTTGTGGAGGCCAGGATGACTGAGGCGCAAAAGCGCTCTGTCGTTGCCAGCACTTCCGGCATGGCCTCGATCAAAGCACTATCTATTGCTGTTTCTCCTTTCTGGATCATAGCCGTATAACCCCCTACAAAATCTACACCGATCTCAGCGGCCGCTTGATCCACTGCTTTAGCAACAAGGACAAAAGCCGCAGGATCAGCAACAGGAACAACCTGTGAGATTGGGGTTAAACTGATCCGTTTGTTGACAATGGGAAGACCATATTGATCAGATATATAATCAGCTTTTTCACTGAGGTTGTTGCCCTTTGCCAAAATTTTTTGGTAAATCTTATCCCCACAGGCCGCAGGGTCCGGATCTGAGCAGTCAAACAGTGAAACGCCTAAGGTAACCGTTCTGATATCGAGTTTATCCTCAGCTATCATCCCAACCGTTTCAAGTATTTCATCATGGCTGAATTTCATCTGCTCCCCCTACACTCTATGCATATATTGGAACACTTCTGAGTCCTGCACTGTAACCTCAACAGACATACCCTGGGTGGACTCCTTTAATTTTGTAGTAATCTCAGCCAATGAAAGCTCGGAACTCACTCTGTCGGCCAACAGGGTCATGGCAAAAATCTCTCCCCCCATGATCTTCTGGTTAATATCAATAATATTAATCTGGTTCTCAGCGAGTACAGTTGCTACTTTTGCAACTATACCAATTTCATCACTTCCAATTACTGTTACAATGATGCGCTTCTTACTCTTTTCCATCACGACCCCTTTTTGATGATGTGTTTTTGCAATTTCCAAGGCAATTTCATCCTGATCAAGATTGGCACAATCAATAACTACGTCAGCGTATTTCTCATATAGTGGTTGGCGTTCATCATACAGCTCTTGAAAGCTCTGTTGTTCAGGCCCGGCTATACCCCGTGTTTCGTAATTATGTATTCTCCTGGTAAGCTCTTTAAAACCCACTTTTAAAAAAATTATGGCAGAGCTGTTCTGCAGGTGACGCATTGCTTTTTCACTGTAAACAGCGCTGCCGCCAGTGGCAATAATATGATTTACAACATTTAGTTTAAGTATCTCTTCCTCTTCAATCTTCCGTAAATTGAGATAGTCGCTCTCATCAATAATACTCTGCAACGGGCTCTGTCGATTAATTTGGATTAAGACATCAGTATCTATAAAACCGCATGCCAAAACCTTGGCCAATATAATACCAATTGTACTTTTGCCTGCACCAGGCATACCGATAAGTGTTAAATTTGATTTCATAAGCTTGGTTATTTTAGAGTGGTTGTTCTGGTGAAATTTTCGGGATTGTTTCAGGAAAAGCAAAACTCACCCTTCTCTCTTGCACTGTAAATCACATACCCTGTCTACTCAAACAATTATCCATAGTCTAGTTGTTTATTCTTTTTAAATGATATCTATCAAAACGGAGGTTTCCAAAAACAGCTTCATATCTCATTTGTGTCGAAAAACAGCTGTATCATTCGAAATCATACTGCTCAAAAGTATGTGTTCTGTCATCTATATAGGAATGGTCCTTGACCAGAGGGCCAAGTGAACAAATAGACAACACCTCGTGTGAGGATGAACTTTCTTGGTAATCAGATTTCTTCTTATCTTTTCTCTTGTAAATTGTTCCACTTCCCCCTATAGTCGGAATTTTTTCTGAAATTCAAATAAGATAACGCTTTCTACTCCCACACATTTTTCATTCAGAAAAGGTCCTGAAGTCAGCCATTCCCAAACGATTATGAACCGTACCCGCCTATTTCCAGTTTTGTCGATTATTGCAGTCGTTGCTCTTTGTGTCCTTGCTAATCTTGCATCTGCGGCATCAATAAATAAACAATCAACCAAAGAACAGGACAAGAAAGGTTATTGTTGTTTAGACAATCGGCTTAGCAAAGAGACTAAAATATTATGTAACATTAAAAAAGGTACATATTACCCTTTATATGCACTGACAACGGCTCGCAAAGCATGTAAGAAAGACTTGAAACCAATCAGTACTCCATTGAACAGAAAACCCTCAAACGGTTCAATCAAAGGATACTGCTGTCAGGACTATCGCGTTTCACAATTGAGCAAAAAGTCGTGTAAACAAGGGAGTGGAAATTGGTTTAGCAGCAAGATATCAGCTGTAAAAGCCTGTACTCCAAAAAAGGGCTACTGTTGCAATAACAATCTTCTCTCGTCAACTACTGATGTCCAGTGCAAACGTGCCAGGGGGGCATTCTATAGTAATAGAAAAAAAGCTGAGAGAAGCTGCAATAAAAAAGGGTACTGTTGCACTGAAGGGAAACTGCACAATATTGATCGTAAAAAATGCACCACTCTAAAAGGCAAATTTTTAAATGACAAACCATTGGCAAAAAGACAATGCCGACCGCTAAAAGGATATTGTTGTAAAGAAGGCAAGATCTCCCGAAGAGAAAAAAAATCGTGTAAGGGGAAAAACGTGCAATTCTTTTCTTCTCCCCAAAAAGCAAAACTTGGTTGTGTTCCTCCAAAGGGGTACTGCTGTATAGACTCCAAAGTCCTACGGGTAGATAGAAAAAGCTGTCTGAGTAAAAAAGGCAGTCATCATTCATCACGTCTCAAAGCTGCCAGTTTTTGCCGTCAAGAGCGAGGATTCTGCTGCATCCAAGGTGAACTTACCAGTAAAAACAAGAAGACATGTTCCAAACTCAAGGGAGAGTATTTCCACTCGAAACAAAAAGCCCTCAAAGACTGCGCTGATCAGATCCCACGATTGAGTCGCTTTGTCAAACCCACTAGACCGAATCGTTCCTTTCTAGCTGATCTAGTGATATCTCAAGTTCGCTTGAAGCCTGTTCAGTCTGGAAAGCCCAATACTGTATCTTATGCCCTCCATATCCTAGTTACGGTTAAAAACATCGGTCGCAAAAAAGCTGATAAAAACAGTCTTCAACTGACACTTACAGGTGCTGGAAAAGATAAAACATCAAAAGAACTGAACATGGAAATACCCTGTCCAGAACTAAAAAGTGGCCAATCAACTACTTTGAGCTGGCAGCCGCCCGCTCTTACACCTGCCAAGGGCAACACCTTTCTGCTTATTAGTCAGATTGATTCTCAACATGAAATCCATGAAGGAAACGAAGAAAATAATATATTCAAACTGCCGTTGTCTCAAACCACCAGGCAACCGGAACAAAACCGGCTGTTCGGCCTAATGCAATCTGTTCAATCTGTTGGCTCTCAGAATGTGACCGATGGTGTGTTGCAGCTGAGAAACAACTTGCAGATCGACAATCGAATGGGTTCAGTTCCCAGAGTCCAAGATCAAGAAGGCTGGACTATTTTACTCGGGGCCATTATCGAAGAGCCTTCTTCCTCCAACATTGTTGCTGGAGAGGTGGTTGCCCGATTAAATGGTGCCCGGAGCCCTGACAGCGACCTGGAGATAATCCGTACTCCGATCGTTAATAACCAATATCGTTTAGACCTGCCGCCATTATCAGACTGGTCATTGTCTGTTTCATTAAAAGATGCCTTCTTTTATGAACAAACCAGTAGCTATGCAATTTTGACCTCTTCAACTGGTGAAGTACGCACGAAGAATTTTACCGTTCATCGTATTGCAGACACGTTTGATGATCCGACATCATGTTATGTTCACGGAGCTGTTACTGTAAATAGAGAACCTGTATACGACTATCACATGCACCTTGTGAATCTCGATACAGGCGAAAGAGATTCGAACTCTGCACGCATCGGCGGAAACAACTACGGTCTTTCTGTCCCCGCCGGGAGACATGGGTTACAGCCAGTCTTTACCTTTGACTCACCCCACGCCAACAGTATCGGCATCAAACATTTTCTCTGCAACCCGGCTGAAGCTCAAAATCTTCACTTTGATTTCAGCAATATCGAAAGCCAGGAAAACGAACTCTATGTACTGTCTGGTACCATTCGGATTAATGGGGAACCAGCTGACAGTAGAGTACAATATATTTTTCTTGATTTTGTTGATGACCCGGAGAATCGGCAATACGGTATTCCTTACGATGGTTCTGGAAGTTATCGCATCGATACCTCGCTGATACCTGGACATCATTATCGACTATCTGTAAAAATGCGGGATATTCTTGGCGAACAACCCGCTTCTCAAACCTTTCAGCTTGATCCTGATTCGAGGTGGCATACTGAAAACTTTGACCTGCAACTCCCTGAATTCCGACTGGGTGACCTTTCCCTCCTGGGAATGATAGAAAATCATCATGGCTCAAGCTCTATCATGCTTAAGCTCTTACTAGAGACTGAGATCAGTAATAATTATGCTGGCACCTACAGCTTGTCAGTTCGTCTATCAACCCCTTCAAGGACTCGAAATGGCACCTGTGAATTCAGACAAGGTGGCACCTGTGAATTCACCTTTCCTTTAGACCGGGTTGATACCCAGAATGACTCCCTGCTCGTTGAAATTCGTGGCATTGGTGACTCTGCCAACAGTACTCGAATGTATGATCGTCCATTTAGAGCTCTTACCGGAGATCTTGAAATGGATGACCTAACCCTCAGGTATGAAAATAGTTCCAATTTCACAATCAATCTGACAGCAAAAAACCTTGGCCCCAATAGTTCCCGGACTTGTTCCGTATCCATGCAAAATGCGCGGGTTCCCGAAGGGTATGACTATTACGACAGCAAAACAATTCCCATACTTCAACCCGGAGCAACCCATACTGTCACGTGGAGAGGACCGGTTTCCGTCGACAATGTAATTGGCTGGATCATTGATTCGAACTGTGATCCCCTTGGACAAAACAATACCGGCAGTCATCGAGTCACCTGGCAAGACATACCTACAAGCACAGGAGTCAGGATGACCGGTCACTGAGTCTCTATTATAGCTGACCAGAACAGGGTTTTTTGTACTGTTACCGACATATAATTTATAACTCATTGCTACAAGCCATGAATATGGCATAGCAGCATACATAAAAAACCCTCGATCAGCTCAAAGTCGATTGAGGGTTTCCCAACTCTCTTGTTTAATATACTCCAGCTCTATCTGTGCTTTATTTTCATCTTTTTCTTCATCATCTTCCGTTTTTCAGCTCTTCTCTTTAGAATCATCATGGTATCTCTGGCCATACCAGAATAGGCATCTTTCAAGGCATCATCATATATTGTAGTTTTTCAGCTGTTGGCAGCCTGGGCTGCATCTTGCCATCCGTACCGAAATCGGCAGCATAGATACCCTTTATTCCACGATCAAGATTAAGAGAAAGACTTGTTGCCAGATTATGTTCAATGAATAACAGCTGATGAGTAAACTTCCCACAATCAACTACTGATTGTATTTTCCCATTTTTTCACCTGGATAGATCCATACTTTACAAAGACAAAATCCCTCTCCTCCTTTTTCAGCCAATATTCTAAAAATTCTCTTGACAGGCCGAATCTAAGTGCTACCATTGTGCGTATTGTTCATATATGCACAGATGCCGAGGTCAATCATGGATGCAACTACTATCTTTGGGTGCGGTAACACAATCATGGGGGATGATGGGTTTGGCCCAGCGGTTATAAAAGAGCTGAGCACCAGCTATAACCTCCCGTCAAATGCCACTGCCATTGATGCGGATACCGGTATTCGCGAATATCTCTTCGACTACCTCCTGTGCGAAGAGTGCAGGCCGGCACATATCATCATCCTTGATGCTGTCGATTTCGTGGATCGCTTCCCCGGTGATGTGTTTATCATCGACTCATCATCTATTCCATGTAAAAAAATTCACGATTTTTCTCTCCATCAATTTCCAACAGTCAACCTTCTGCATGAGCTTGAAGAATATACCGGCATAGATGTGACGATTATTGCCGCACAGGCCGAATATATCCCAACCGAAATCGAACCGGGCCTCTCTCTCCCAATGACTAAAGCCGTTTCAAAAGCATGTGAGATGGTCCTGGACCTACTGAAAGAAAAGAGTCTACACGAGGTAACATCCCATGATGTATGAATTTAGAATCAGTGAGATGGCGGATGAATTTGGTGTTCACCGGAATACCATCAGGAACTGGATCAATGCCGGCACCCTGTCTGCCAAAGCCGGTCCCGGCAGGAAATACCTGATGAAATTCGATGATTACTACGCCCTGTGCGAAAAATTTGGCCGGGAACCGCACATCAGGCCTACCAGTAATGTCGATCTGGATTCTGTCCAGAAAATTGAAGATGACAAATCTGTACCGGCGCCGCTGGACATTGGCCAAGTCGAAAAAACGATCTACACAGATCCGCAATGGGCCGATGCCTGCCTCACCTGCGGCACCTGCGCCGCCGCCTGCCCCATTTCCGGTGTGGATGGATTGGATCCTCGAAAAATTGTGAGGATGGCAGTGCTTGGCATGGAAGAAGAACTGCTGGAGTCCAACTGGCCCTGGAAATGCACCATGTGTGCAAAATGTGAAAACGTCTGCCCGGCCTCAATTGAGATCATGGCTCTTATTCGCCGATTGCGCGGCACCCGTAACCGCGACCTGGTCCCCGGCCCAATTCACAAAGGTGTGGCCACCTGTCTGGAACGGGGCAACAACCTGGGTATTCCAAAAGATGACTTTGTCTTTCTCTGCGAGGAGCTGGGTGAAGAGCTTGAAGAAGAGGGTCTCGCCGGATTCAAAACACCCATCGATAAGGTCGGCGCACGACTGCTGGTCACAGTCAACTCCAAGGAACCGTTTGCCGAACCCGATGACATGAAATACTGGTGGCGAATCTTCCATGCCGCTGGTGAATCATGGACCATTTCTTCTGAAAACTGGGAAGGGGTCAACTGGGGCCTGTTCTCTGGGGATGATGAGGCGATGAAAACCATTGTCAGCAGGATTGTTGACAACATGAGGAGGCTCAAGTGCGAGGCGCTGCTCCTACCCGAGTGAGGCCACGCCTACTTTGCAACCCGGTCTGGGTTGAACAGATGGTTTCCTGAAGCCCTTGAAGAGTTCAAGATCTTATCCGTCTTCGATCTTCTCATGGAATACATGAACGATGGACGCATCCAGCTTGACGATACCATCCACACGATGAAAGCGACCTATCACGATCCCTGCAATTACGGCAGGAAATCGATGAAGGCCTTCGGCAAGGCCTATTACGAAGAAGGACGCACCATCACCAAGGCAGTCTGCTCAGATTTTCAGGACATGACCCCAAACGGGGAAACAAATTATTGCTGCGGCGCCGGTGGCGGTGCCTGGGCTATGCCTTTTGCTCCCGAGAGAGTTTTCTATGGACGACGCAAAGCCAGACAGATCCAGGACACCCAAGCAGAACTCGTTATTGCACCCTGCCACAACTGTCGCGATCAGCTGATGAAATCGTTAAACAAGGAATATGATTTAAACATTGAAGTTAAATATTTATGGGAGCTTGTGGCCGACAGCCTGGTTGTTACAGAAAGCTCTGATGAAGTGCCCGTAAAAGCCTAAAAAACAAATAATAACCCACTCAGTTGTATGATTTCAATCTGTACAGGTGAGTTGAAAGCGAATTTAGGAGACAGATATTATGCCGGACACCAAAAAAATTGGATCAGTAATGATTGTTGGCGGCGGAATTACAGGCATGCAGACAGCACTGGATCTGGCCGATTCCGGATATTACGTTTATCTGGTGGAGAGGTCTGGAGCCATTGGCGGTGCCATGGCCCAGTTGGACAAGACCTTTCCCACAAATGACTGCTCGATGTGAATTATTGCGCCAAAACTGGTTGAGTGCGGTCGGCACTTAAATATCGAGTTAATGACCCTGAGCGAAGTGACGGGAATAACAGGTGAAGCTGGGAATTTTCAAGTTCAGCTCAAAGAACATCCACGCTATGTGGATATGGAAAAATGTATTGCCTGCGGCGAATGTGCAGCGAAATGTCCCAAAAAAGTGGACAGCGAATATGATGCGGCCACAGGTAAACGTAAAGCTATCTATGTCAAATATGCCCAGGCAGTTCCACTGAAGTATCAGATTGACAGTGATAGCTGCATCCGATTTAAAAAAGCAGGTGCCTGCGGGTTTTGCGAGAAGGTATGCCCTGCCGGGGCTATCGATTTTGACCAGACCGAAAAAAACCATAACATTGAGGTTGGAGCCATTGTTCTGGCCCCCGGCTTTGAACCATATGACCCTTCAGGAATAAACGGTTGGGGCTTTGGTCAATACCCCAATGTTGTAACCTCAATGCAGTTTGAGCGTCTACTTTCAGCTTCCGGGCCTACCGCAGGGCACCTGAACAGACCATCGGATGGCAAAGAAATTACCAAAGTCGCCTTTCTGCAATGTGTCGGCTCACGAGATGAGAACAAGTGCGGCAACGGATACTGCTCTTCAGTCTGCTGCATGTATGCCATCAAAGAAGCGGTGATGGCCAAAGAACATGTTTCTGGTCTTGGGACCACAATCTTCATGATGGATATGCGGACCCACGGGAAAAACTTTGATCGATATTATCAGGAAGCCCGGGAAAAATCCGGCGTTCGTTTTATTCGTTGTCGTATTGGTGAAGTTGAGGAGCACGGTGAAAGCGGGGACTTACGGATTCATTACATTAACGATGAAGGCCGCCAGATAGAGGATTATTATGATATGGTGGTCCTGTCTGTAGGGATGCAGATACCGGAGCATGTCAAAAAGCTCAGCGATATGGCCGGAGTACGACTGACCCATGACGGATTTGCCTCAACTTCGGATTTTGCCCCGATCTCGACATCCAAGGAAGGCATATACGCCTGTGGTGTTTTTGCGGGTCCAAAAGATATTCCCCAATCGGTGATGGAAGGTTCGGCTGCCGCGGCCGCTGTTGCTGACAAATTGGCTCCTGCCCGTGGTACTCTCACCAAAGAGAAGACCTTTCCACCAGAACGAAATGTAGGCGAGGAAGAGCCAAATATCGGCATTTTTGTCTGTCACTGCGGCTCAAATATAGCAGGTGTTGTCGACGTTGAAGACGTGGCTGATTATTCCAAGACACTTCCCAATGTCAGCCATGTTGAACGAAACCTGTTCAGTTGTTCACAGGATACTCAAGAACAACTTACACATACAATCAAAGAAAAGGGGCTGAATCGTGTAGTGATTGCCGCCTGCACCCCAAGGACCCACGAGCCGCTTTTTAGGGAAACGCTCAAAGCATCAGGACTCAACGAATACCTGATCGAAATGGCCAACATCAGAAATCAGAACTCCTGGGTTCACGCTGATACTCCCGCTGTTGCCACAACCAAGGCAAAAGATTTGATCCGGATGGCAGTTGCCAAAGTAGACAAACAGTCATCATTGCAGCGGGTTTCCGTACCGATTGACCAGGTTGGCCTGGTTGTCGGTGGTGGTGTCGCAGGGCTCACGGCTGCTTTAAATATGGCCCAACAGGGATTCAAGGTCCATCTTGTTGAAAAAAGCGATGTCTTAGGTGGCAATGCACTTTATCTTGGCCATACCTGGTCCGGGGAGTCGATTCAGAGCAAGACGGAGGCACTGATCGACGAAGTAACCAATAACGATAGAATCGTCATCCATAAAAAGTCCAAAGTAACCGGTGCGGAAGGTTTTATCGGTAATTTTTCCACATCTATTTCAACCAAAAAGAAAAAATCACAAATAATCAATCACGGTATCGGCATCGTTGCCACCGGTGCCAGGGAATACAGGCCTGATGAATACGGCTACGGCAGGATTCCCTTTGTCGTTACCGGGCTAGAGTTTGACCGTCTGTTTGAGCTCAAAGAGCAGCATGTCGCTAAAGGCAAGTCCTTTGCTTTTATCCAGTGTGTTGGCTCCCGCGAGGGTGACAGAATGTACTGCTCAAAGGTCTGCTGCACTCATTCGATCCAGACGGCAATCAAACTCAAAGAAGAAGACCCGGGACGGAATATCTATATTCTTTATCGAGATATCCGAACCTATGGCCAACGTGAAGCTCTCTACAAAAAGGCAAGATCCATAGGCATCATCTTCATTAACTATGAGTTACACGAAAAACCGAAAGTCGAGTATGAGAAAAAGCAGGTCAGAATAGAAGTGTGGGATCATGTTCTCCACCGCCCCTTACACATTCAAACCGACATGGTTATTCTGGCCTCTGCCATTGTTGCCAATCCGGATGCTGAAGAGCTGAACAAGCTCTACAAAGTCTCCCTTGACGGTGACGGCTTTTTCCAGGAAGCCCATGTCAAGCTGCGGCCAGTTGATTTTGCTACCGACGGCCTTTTTGTTGCCGGCCTGGCCCAGTACCCGAAACCGATGGAGGAATCGGTGGCTCAGGCATTGGCTGCCTCGGCCCGTGCCACAACACTGCTTTCCAGAAGCCACGTGAGCCTAGACGCTGTTAAGGCGGAACCGGATCTTGACAATTGTGACGGTTGCGCTCTTTGTCTTGATGTCTGTCCATTCAACGCCATCACTCTTGTTGAACGTCAACCGGAAAACGAGGATGATGAAATTACAAAATACATAACCGTCAATAAGGCAAGCTGCAAAGGATGCGGTCTTTGCCAGGGAACATGCCCCAAACGCGGCGTCCATATTCAGGGATTCACCATGGAGCAGATCAGCAGCCAGATCGAAGCGGCTCTCACTATCTGATATGAACGAAGACCTGAATAGATAAAGGAGTCTGAAATGAGTTTTGAACCAAAAATAATAACCTTCTGTTGCAACTGGTGCTCATATGCGGCAGCCGATCTTGCCGGCACTGCCAGGATGCAATATCCAGCCAACGTCAGGATCATCCGGGTCATGTGCTCGGGCATGGTCCATCCTGAGTTCATTGTCGATGCCTTCCGGCAGGGGGCTGATGGCGTCATGGTCATGGGCTGACACCTGGGAGAATGCCATTACCTGGACGGTAATCATAAAGCCCTGGCCAGATCAAATATGATCGACGAACTCCTGGAAGATTTTGGTTTTGATAACGAGAGGTTTTCAATTTCATGGGTCTCTTCCGCCGAACCTGACAAGTTCGTCCAGGCGGTAACAAAAATGACCGAACATGTCAGGAAACTGGGCCCGACAGACAACCAGGCCCAAGCTGCTTAAAGGAGAAACTATGGGAGTAACAACTGCATTAGAATGGCTGAGCTCATGTTCCGGCTGTGAAATTGCTGTCTTGAATATTGGTGAAGCCCTGGTTCCTATCCTCACCGAAAAGCTGGACATTGTCCATGCCCCGGTGATCATGGACCATAAATATTATGGACAATGCGGTGATGAAGGTGAAGAACTGCAAATTCCTGAAGCGGTCGTCGGTATTGTTACCGGCGGCGTTACCAATGAAGAACACCTTGAGGTTTTGCAGGAAATGCGCAAAAAGTGCAAAGTACTCATCGCCCTTGGTTCCTGTGCCACTCAAGGAGGCATCCCTGCCCTGATGAATGGCCAGGATTCCCAGGAAAGCTTTAAGGCAATTTATCATACCCCTTCCACTGACCCCGGCGCCTCACTGCCTGACCAGGTGGTCCCCAAACTCCTGGAGCGAACATACGCCCTCGATGAAAAGGTTGAGATCGACCTGCAGCTTGCCGGGTGCCCGCCCAATCCTGCTCATATTGCTGAAGTCATCATCTCCTTACTGGAAGACCGTGATCCGGTATTGCCGACCAAAAGCGTCTGCGACACCTGCCCCACACTGCGTAAGGGAAAAGGTGAAGTACAGCAGGTTCGCCGCTTTGTTGAGAATGCCGACTTTGACCCGGAAAAGCCCATCAGTGAAATGCGATGCTTACTTGAACAGGGTTTTTTATGCATGGGACCGGTAACTGCTGCCGGTTGCCAAAAACGTGGTGTACCCACCTGCATCGAAGCCCGCGTTCCATGTCGTGGCTGTTTCGGATCAGTCCGTCCCAAGGGGAGCCAACTGCTTGATATGATGAACGCTCTGGCCAGTAACGGAATAGATTACACATCCGTTGTCGACAGAAAGTCGATCCAGAGGTTCTGTGGAGCCCACGGCAATCTGAGGCCAATTAAGAAAAAGATTGTGAAGGAGGAAAGCTAAAATGGGTAAGGTGTTAAACATACAACCGGTAACCCGAATTGAGGGACACGCTCGTATCTCCATCCATCTTGACGATGACGGCAATGTAGACGAAGCTTATATGTCGCTGATGTCTCTGCGAGGATTTGAAAAATTTATCGAGGGCAGACCGGCCGAAGAAGTCCCTCGGATAGTAACCCGTATTTGCGGCATCTGTCCATGGATGCATCATACAGCCTCCAACAAGGCGGTTGATGGCTGTTTTGGCGTAACCCCCACTCCGACAGGTCACAGGCTCAGAGAACTTTTACAGGTAATGGCTCATATTAATGACAAGATCCTCCACTTTTTCTTCCTGGCAGCACCTGACTTTGTCCTTGGGCCGGATGCCGATTATTCAGTTAGAAATGTTATTGGTGTAGTCAAAGCGGCTCCTGAACTGGCGACCCAGGTTGTGAAAATGCGGCAGCTTGGCCAGATGATGCTGGACCGCTTTGCCGGCAAGGCCATCCATCCCATTGCCGCAGTGACCGGTGGTTTTTCCAAACCGATGCTGGAGTCCGAACGTGTTGAGCTTCTGAAAGACACAGAGACCTTACTTGACTTCAGTCGCTATGCTCTCGACTACGCAAAAGAAAACGTCTTTAGTAAATATATCGACGTTATTGGAGAACTGGGTGTCATCAACACCGGTTTTTTAGGCACTGTTGACCGCGAGGATGGTTCATTCAGGATTTATGACGGCATACAGCGGCTGATGAAACCGGATGGCAGCTATATCGATTTTGAGGGAGAGGAGTATCTTAACTACATTGGAGAACACGTAGAACCATGGAGTTATGGCAAGATGCCGTATGCCAAATCATGGAACGAAGGATTTTCCCTTGACCTGGATTCCCCTAAAGGCATTTACAGGGCAAATACCCTAGCCCGTATCAATGTTTGTGACCAGATGGCCACACCAAAGGCACAGGAAGCTCTTGAAGAATTTCGCGCGGCTTTCGGCCGTCCGGCACAGGCCACCCTGCTCTATCATTATGCCCGCTTAATCGAGTTGGTTTATGCCTGCGAACGGACCATCGAACTGCTTAACTGGGACGGTATAACCGACACCAATGTCCGGGCCAAGGTTGAACCCAAGGCCGGTCGGGGTGTTGGAGTCGTCGAAGCCCCGAGGGGTACTCTTATTCACGATTACACAACAGATGAAAACGGCTGTATCAAGGATGCCAACCTGATCGTGGGGACAACCCACAATATTGGGCCGATGAACATGAGTGTCAAGCAGGCGGCCAACCTGTTGATCAAAGACGGAAAATATGACGAGGCAATTTTAAACAAGGTGGAGATGGCAGTCCGGGCCTACGACCCCTGAATGTCCTGCGCCACTCACCGCCTGGATGGCGGCATCCCCCTTGCTCTTGACATTGTTGATGCAAAAGGGAAACTGATTGAAACGTTATCAAACTGACTCACCTTTTTCTCGCTCCTCTATTCCCCGGAGGTTACCCAAAACCATAGAGGGCGAGAGAAATGGTGGTCTATGCAAGCGCTGCCCAGCGCCAGATTGGAGTTGCTCTATGTCACAGAAAAAACAACGATCAAACCGACCGACGGTTCGTGCCGAGAATCCTCGCGGAGCCTGCGGCAATATTGATCACATGACCATCGACGAATTGAAAGCACTCTCGGTTGGAGAGCATTTTGATGGCAGATGTCCCAGCTGTGGTCTCTTTCATTTAAAACGATCAGACATTGAGCAGATTGAGTCACAAAAAATCAGTTCAACGTCCTACTATGCCGAAATGAAAGAACAAGCTGAAGAGAAGTGAGCGCCTTCAGCATGAAATAAGTAAACAGGAGGAGTATCCCCGGCCTATCCTGATCAAGTGAAATCCCCTTCTTTTTCACTTGTTCAGGATGGCTGGTGTAGGCAGGAGTTATGATTTTCTGCCCAAAGAGGAGGGCCGGGTTGCGAGTAAACAGAAATATTTTGTTCTAACGAAGATCCTTTAACAATCTACTTCACTATTTTAAGTATTCTAAAAACAAATAAAGCCCCGACCGATTTCAAACCGGCCGGGGCTTTATCTATTTGTATCTGATGAATATTTACGATGAAGTTATTTTTTCATTTTCATCTTTTTCATCATCATCTTCCGTTTTTCCGCTCTTCTCTTTCGAATCATCATGGTATCCTTGGCCATTCCCAGATAAGATTCGGTTAAGGCTTCATCAAATGTTGCTGTTTTTCCGCCATTGGCAGCCTGGGCAGCCTTTGCTTTTTCCGGTGACGCAAATGCCATTTTTGATTTTGCCGACATTGTGCCCGGAAGCTTTGAACCGACCAGGTAGGTCATTTTATCAACATTCGCCAGGGGCTTCATCTTGCCATCTGCACCAAAATCGGCAGCATAGATACCCTTTATTCCGCGATCAAGATTAAGAGAAAGACTAATTGCCAGACAGTGGATAGAGCACGTTCCATCTACCAGGTCATCACTGTAATGAACAAGGTGACGGCTATGGCTCCACATTTTTCTGACCATCCCGCAATAAGGACATCTCTTATATTTTGTCATGTCATCTTTCAAAGGATTAGCATCGGGAGCGGTTTTGGGAATAAACTGCAATGGTGTACCGTCGCCATCACATCTCTCACCCTGCTTCATCCAACCCTTTCCAGGTAGCATGGCGCCAACACTTTTTGCAGCTGCATTTCTGCTATACAAGCCGACAAATCCGGCAGCAGAGGTCAAAGCCATAAATTTGAGAGCCATACGGCGAGTAATTGTATTATTTTCTTTCATAATAGTTCCCCAATAGTTTTAAAAGACCGGTTTCAAAGTGGAAAAATCAAACAACTCTGTAATGATAGAAGAAAAGATCAATATATTCCACTCTCCCTTATTAAACGAGTATCTATCTATAAATGAATTTTTCCCACATCAAGGCATAGAAAAAATCTTACCAGAACCATATTGCTGGTATCCCAAGGAGTTAATTTTCTCTACAACGAAGAGTTAGGAGTAAAAGGCCATTTGCAGATATTCCTAACCACTATACCATACAACGCCTCATCCAGGGTGTGGCATTTTGTCGCACCTCTTTTACTCTCCCTGCTGGCATCAATTCATTCTGCAATGTTCTTTTTATTTCCAAGGGCAAAATTTGAGGGTTTATTGCCGACAAAGAAACTTTCAAGTAGTATTGGCGCAATTTTCCGTAATCCAGAAAGGTTACAAATGATTGAATAATACTAATTGAGCAAGATGAAAAAATATATAATCGGTATTGATACAGGTGGAACATATACAGACGGTATTCTTATCAAGGCGAAAAATAATACTGTGATCAGCTCGGTGAAACAGCCGACAACTCACCACAACCTGGCAGTCGGCACGGCAAACACACTCAAGAGCCTTCTAAATAGGTCTTCTGTGAACAGCTATGAAATCTCCCACCTTGCTATTTCCACAACCCTTGCGACCAATGCAGTCGTTGAAAAGAAAGGGGCCAGGGTGGGTCTTTTTGTTATCGGTTATGTGAAACATTTTCGTCTACCTGTTGTTGCCAACATTTTTATCAAAGGCGGACACACAATTACAGGGGATGAGGAAGAACCCCTTGATATTGAAAACATTGTTGATTCCGTCAACGGCTTAAAAGATGAGGTTGATGCCTATGCGATTTGCGGTGCCATGGCCATGGAGAATCCAAGCCATGAATTAGTGGCTGAAAAAGCTATTTCCATGCTTGACCCAAAGCCTGTTTTCTGCTCTCACCGGGTTTCCATTCATGCCGGTATGCAGGGAAGAGCTGCAACAGCAGCCCTGCATGCCAAGCTGATGCCGCTCATGCAGGATTATATCGTCGGGATTCAAGCCGCCATGATACAAGAAGGTCTTTCCTGCCCAGTATCGATCATCAGTGGCAACGGAAAACCGGTTTCAACCCACGAAGCCATTGATCGTGCCGGAATAACAGTTGCCAGCGGGCCCGCCTGTACAGCATTTTTTGGCAGTATGCAGACTGAAAATAGTGCCCTGGTCGTTGATGTTGGCGGCACCACCACGGACATTGCCATCATCAAAAACTCTCAGCCGGAGATGGCTCCGGACGGCTGCCGAATCGGTGAATGGCAGACCCATGTGGAAGCTGTGAATATGATGACCGGTGGCATTGGCGGTGACAGTCTGGTACGTCTATTGACCGACGGGAATATGGAAATTGGGCCGGGCAGAGTAACGCCTCTGTCGATGAGTAAAAGTCTCACAGAAGCAGAAAAGTGGTTAGGCCGAGATGATACGGCAAAATCCATTCTTCTTTCTCCTGACAGTCAAACAGACGGTGAAAATCCTGATCCTATTCTTGACTATTTACACAAACACGGTTCAGCCACACTGGGCATGCTTCAAAAAGGTACGGGATTAAGTACAATTCCGCTGGAGAAAAACCTGGAAAAGCTTGCGGGAAAACAGCTCATCGAGGAGATCGGTTTCACACCGACAGATGCTCTTCATGTTTTGGACCGCATCAGCTTGGGAGTTAAGGACCAGGCTGTTGCCGGTGCCCGTGTACTGGCTCAATTAGCTGGTATGAATGTCGAGCAGTTCTGCCGGCAAATCATTCAACAGACAGAGGAAAAAATTGAAGATCTGATCATCGATTATATTATCCGCAGAAACTGGGGAAAGTCTCTCACCTCGTTTATCACCAGCCGAAATAACCATCCCGAACTTGGTGTCAGTTTTTCCCTCAAAATACCCATTATCGGTATTGGGGCTGCGGCTTCCTCATTTCTTCCAGGGGTTGCCAGACAACTTGGAACAACTGTAACCTTCCCTCCCCACTGTGAAGTCGGTAATGCTTTTGGAGCAGCAACTCGCTGTACTACGTAATTATCTGATTATTAAGAAAGCTTTGATAACACTGGGTATTGCCAAGGGAAGAATCATTGGTGATGAGAAATAATTGTTGCTATAGCCACAAACGTTCAACTATTCGATAACTCCAGTGGTCGGGTCGGATCAGCTAGAGTCAGAAATACCGGGTTGCAATAGTTTTTACCTGCAGTGATTTTTATTAACGGATAAAGCACTCCTATTGTCTTCTTATAAGGGGCATGGTGGGTTGGATAATTTTCTTTTTCTTTTTTATCTTCTTCTGCTTCACCGGTTTGAGTGAGTTCTTTTCTATTTTTATCGTTGGCTTGATACGATTGAGTTTTTTGCCGGACACCTCGGCCCTGCTTTTTATTATATTAAGTTTTGGCCTATCTTTAGAACCGACCGAGAAGGTTCGCCACTTCCCCCAACTTGATCCCGTATGAGCCGACTTTAACCGTATCCTATAGACACCTTTCTTCTTCACACTGAGGCGTCCAACAATGGAATGGCTCCCCAACTGCGGTTGGTATGAAAAATGACTCCCTTGTTCCTTTTGAAAAGATTTCGAAGTAAAAGACTTCCACTCAACCTGATGGGCTATTTTGCCAGTTCCCGGAAAAACAGTGGCATGTATTTTCACTCTTTGAGGTTTTGCTATCTTCTGATTTTCCCTTGGCTGGATGATAACAGGCGGTGAGAAATTTTTTATTTCATGTATCGATACACTGCTTTGTTTGAAACGATTTTTTTGTATCGCCCCCTGGCTCATGGTCTGTACTTTCGAAACGACAAATCGTTTCATATCACTGTTCTGTAGATTCGGGCCGGTTTCCATAGTGGCCCGAACATGATAATTGCCATTTTGGGGAAACTGTGAGCCAGGAATCGTTATCTCATATTGGCCTGAAAGTAGGGGCACAAGAGAAACTGACTGCTGCAGAGCTGTATCCGGCCACTGACCAGGCACACTCTCCGGGTACCAGACCCATTCAAGCTGGACCGGCGGTGAACCCGTTGTACAGAAAAGCCCTATCTGAAGGTGCAGGTCTCCATTAACAACCTGCTTGTCTGTTGGTGAGAGGATCTCGAGACTCGGAGAAGTACACTCTGGAGGACTGGTTGTGGTTTGTTGGGATATGGGATTTGAAGAAGGCTTGGCAAACAACGGTTTGCTTTGTGGTTGGATTGTAAATTGGGGATATTTGATTGTTGAGACAGATAGTTCCGCTCCAGGCTCAAGTCCATCAAATTGAATCGTTGAGACCAGCAATTCAGAGCCTGCCGGCAGGCCATCAAACTCAATTGTTGAGACGGTGATTTCCTCAGGTAATTTCACAGGGATTTGCAGGTTTTCCAAACCCTTTTGTTTCTCATCCTGTTGAATACCCGGTGCTGCAGAAAAAGCTTGACCATAGAAAAAGATCGTTCCTGCGGTAACAATCAAGAAAGCAAGAAGAGCCTTTACTATTATTTGGTAATTTTATAATGATAAAACATGAAAGATTCGGCGCTCCTGAAAGGTGTTGAAAAAGAAGCAAGTGCCCTGCAACCATTCCTCTAAGAATATAGCTATGGCATCTCCTCTTTGAAGGTGAAGGGATTAAGGAGTTAAATGGTTTTTAATATCTTCGAGGAATGGAATTTCCGTATATAACTGTTCACATGGCAGTTGTATTCCTGATCCAATTTGCATATTGTCAAACCCATCTGTTGTTCCAATACCAACAAACATACACTCATCCCCTTTTTCCATGACAGCAAAAGCTAATCCCTCAAGAGTGCCGGAAGAAGTTAAAGCTCCTAACCCTTTGTCTAAGACGACATCAACAACCCCTAAATAGTCCCCTGTTTTAAACAGATCAACCTTCTCTGTCATACCAAAAGCATATCCAAAAGCATATCCACCGGGGGTGACTACCATACTGTAAATATTGACAGAACCATGCCGCCATGCCACCGGCCAATTTTTGATATTAAATGGCACATGCATGGTCACGATCGGTACTTTGATCAATTTCGCCGGATCAATGTCAACCTTGAATTTTTGACTCAACTTCAACTTCGACAGATTATCACCGTATGCCTCAATGCAGCACATACCATTAAAAACGAGAAGAACAGAGACAACGACCAAAGAGAGCAATAGATTGTTTGAAATGATTTTCAGCATATCTATCTCCTGAAAATAAAAATTAGACATCATGCACTCAAACTGACAATTTGAGATTGTTGGACTAAAAAACGATGCTATCCTCCTTCATCTTATCACAAGAATAACGGCGAAAAACATCCTTTCTATTTCTTAGTGCTCATAATTGTGAAAAAGTTCAA
This sequence comes from uncultured Desulfocapsaceae bacterium, assembly GCA_964565605.1. Taxonomy (GTDB): domain Bacteria; phylum Desulfobacterota; class Desulfobulbia; order Desulfobulbales; family Desulfocapsaceae; genus CAZLGM01. The sequence continues at coordinate 21,681 of CAZMFP010000014.1, forward strand.
AAAAATGTTGAAAAACTATGTGCCTTCCTCGATTAGGAATAATCCTTGACCGAAGACCAGGCAACAAACTGACAACGCCTGGTGTTAGAGTGAGCTTTTTGATTATCAGCACTCCACCCGGCTCATCAGCTCAGGGTTCAAACGAACATTTGCCTAAAAACTATCTGTTTTTTTTAGTTAAATGAAAAAAATAACACGGTTCTAGCTTCTATAATTGGGAATAATACTACTTGATATTGAATCTCAGGTTTTTCTTATATTGTCGACTTGTCCCAAAATGGACTATTCTTTCAATACAGTAGAATTGTTAAATGGTTACTCTCCACACTGAAAAATCAGATTTAACGAGGTCTCTAATGCAAGAAGAAATCGCTGTCTTTACCCCCTTTGACTTTAAACCCGGGCAAAAAATATTCATCAGTGCTGGTCCACGAAAGGGCGACTGGCTGGTTCTTGGCACCGATGATAAAAAGGTGACCCTGAAGTGCCCGGTGAGTAAAAGAGAATTTACCTGGAACCGATTCTGCTATCTGGCACAAGTTGAAACACGGCAATGGCCAATGGAAGAAGAATAACCAGCCGAATAATCACCTGTTGTCACAAGACAATAGGACTATTTGGGCAGCATGAAAAATGGTGTGTTATTAGGCTCTTTCGAATTAGGTCTGTACTCTAAGTCTGCTTGGCTTTGTATCAGTTTTCAGGAACTTTTCTGTTATGTCTCTCAGGATCCGCTATGCAACCTACCTTTTGTTCATCCTTCTGCTGCTTGTCATTTTCACTTTTGGAATCGTTTATTGTATCAATGAAAAACGCTACTTCTTTGTAGCAGCACTTTTCATTCTTCTCTACCTGACAACCTTTATTATTGGACGAAAATTCTCCACGATCTTTCTTTTGCTCTCCACCCTGAAATTTATTCGGCAGAATAATGGTGTTGTCTCTGTTGATTCGTATAGGGCTTTTATCCAATCGACTATTCGGAAAAAAACAAAAAGTGAAAACGGCCAAAATATTGATGATGTCATCCTGCAAAAGCTGCAAAGTGAAAATATCGTCGAACTCACAGACGATACTATTTATCTGATAAATTAAATCTTAGAGCTTGACAGCCATTATTTTTGCAACTACTTGTGTGCATATGCTCGATTTGAGCGTCGGGCCAGGTCGCAGCAAAATATTAAATTTTACGGCTTAATTATCCAAAATAAAGTTAGCCGGATAAAGCCGACTCGTTGAATCAGGAGCTGCCGGCAGTTGATCTTAAACTGGCACGGGAATAGACAACAGAAAAACCACCGGATGTCTGCAATCTATCACTTTAGAGTACGACCTATCGCCACCTATTCATGATTGAGAACGCCGAAACATCAAGGAAACACACCATGTGGAAACTACTCATCTCCATAAATAAAAAGCTCGTTTATGCTATTCCGACCCTTATGATTTTAGGATTTATTTTCGGGATGACAGCCGACCCAACCATTGTAAAAAAGCTAAAAGCTCTCATCGTGCCGATGACCTTCCTCATGGTCTACCCAATGATGGTTACCCTGAACATCAGGCATCTGCAACAGGGTCTGAAAAACGTCAAACTGCAACTGATAACCCAATTGATCAACTTTGCAATCATTCCATTTATCGCCTATGGCCTTGGCCTGGTTTTCTTCGCCAACCAGCCATATATGGCCCTCGGCCTTCTTCTTGCCGCCCTGCTGCCGACATCGGGAATGACCATCTCCTGGACCGGTTTTGCCAAAGGAAATATGGGGGCAGCAATTAACATGACCGTGATTGGGCTTACTATTGGTTCCCTGGCAACTCCCTTTTATATCAAAGCTCTCCTGGGGGCCACAGTTGATGTGAATATTGTTATGGTTATTAAACAGATTTCCATAATTGTCTTTATCCCGATGGTTCTAGGCTATCTCACTCGGCAGCTGTTATTGAAAAAATACACGATACCTAAATTTAAAAAGGACATCGCACCCCGCTTTCCTGCAATGTCAACCATTGGTGTCTTAGGGATAGTCTTTGTTGCCATGGCGCTGAAAGCACGAACAGTCATGGATAACCCAACTATTCTTGGATACATCTTCATCCCCCTTCTTATCATCTACTTAGCCAACAATGTTCTCTCCACGTGTATCGGTAAAGCTCTGTTTGCTAGAGGAGACGCCATTGCCCTGGTGTATGGAACAGTACTGCGCAACCTCTCCATTGCACTGGCCATTGCTATTAATGCTTTTGGTGAGGCCGGGACCAACGCAGCTCTCGTCATAGCCCTGTCCTATATTATCCAGGCACAATCTGCCGCCTGGTATGTCAAAATAACCAATACGGTCTTTGGACCACAACTCCAGGAAACTTAATTACAAGAGAAACATCTATCAACCACCTCACAGTAAGACATTTCACCTGCAAACTTTGGAAAAGAATGAAAATCAGAATGAAATAACGTATCTTTTAAGCTCTAATGGTAGCTCTCTGTCGTACCTGTGAACAGTCTCATACCCGACAACCTGGAATGGATTATGGAATTTTCTGAATTTGGTGCTCGTTTTACCGGCGACTGCGGCATTCTTTCGCTGATGGATGATCTCGGCAACGCTCTGGCCGAAGGCAATATGATCATGATGGGGGGAGGCAATCCCGGCCATGTCCCTGAAGTGCAGGAGCTATTGCAGAAGCGGCTATTAGAACTAGCCTCAGACACCTCATCTTTTCAAAAACTGATCGGTATTTACGATCCTCCCCAGGGTGACAAGGATTTTCTCAAAGCCCTTGCTGATCTGCTCAGAGAAGAATATGGCTGGGAAGTTGGCCCTGAAAACATCTGTCTAACCACCGGCTCCCAAGGCTCTTTTTTCTTTCTTTTTAACATGCTTGCTGGAGAATTCGGAGGAGGAGATAAGAAGAAAATACTCTTGCCCATGGCGCCTGAATATATCGGCTATGCTGACCTGGGACTGTGCGACGATTTTTTTATCACAGTTAAACCCCGAATTGAAAAACTTGACCAACACACCTTTAAATATCGGGTTGACTTTGATTCCATCGAAATCACCGCCGATATTGGCGCCATTTGTGTTTCAAGACCAACAAATCCCACAGGCAATGTACTGACCAATAATGAAATTATCGGCCTGGCAGAACTCGCTGAAAAAAACAATATCCCATTTATTATCGATAACGCCTATGGAGTTCCCTTTCCCGGGATTATCTATACCGAAGCAACTCCAGTGTGGAATGATAATCTTATCGTCTGCATGAGCCTCTCTAAATTCGGTTTACCAGCAGCCAGAACAGGTATTGTGATAGCAAATACCGAGATCATTCAAGCGCTGTCCGGTATCAATTCGATCTGTAATCTGGCCCCCGTGAGCTTTGGGGCTATGCTGGCAACAGACATTGTTGCCAGTGGTAAGATTCTGCAATTGAGCCGCAAGGTAATCAAGCCTTTTTATCAACACCGCATGAAAAACGCTGTGGCAGCATTGCATGAGTATTTTTCAGGACTGGACTATATGATCCATATTCCCGAAGGTGCTATGTTCCTCTGGCTCTGGCTCAAGGATCTTCCCATCAGTTCTGCAGAACTCTATCAACGTTTGAAAAAAAGAGGTGTTCTTGTTGTTTCCGGTCACTATTTTTTCCCAGGGCTGAAACCGGGCTGGAAACATATGGATGAGTGTTTGCGTTTGACATACTCACAAGATGAACATGATGTTCGCCAAGGGGTGAAAATCATCGCTGATGAAATCCGGCAGTTACAAACCTAATAGCAGAAGAATACTCACTGATTTAAATTGAGTTTTTCACCTTTGGGAACTGATTGAAAAGCCTTGCTCCTATCTTATTTCCCGATTCAAACAAAACATCGCATCAGTATTAAGCCGATCGCTTATCTCTTCTCGGCCTGGTCAGAATCTACCTCCGCCCAGAGAAAAAGTTACAGGTGATGTGACAATTTCCACACCAATACTCGTAAACCGGCAACATTGAAAAGAACTTTAGCCCGGGTTTCTCACGAGTCGAGGCGGCTGCATATGCGCGAAACGATCCAATGAGCTATAGTTTCCTATGCTTATTGGATCAGTGACAAAGCAGATGTGGTCGTATCGGCTCGCCTTTGGTGAACAGTTTGTAAGCAACCAGCCGTCAACTGTGATTAAAAATAACCTGGCGCAATCAACATGTTATCGAGTTGCGCTCAAACTGTTCATGAGAAATCCGGGTTAGTTGTTGGAAAACTCTATCTCCTCAAATGAATAATTCCAACGATGATAAGAATAAGGGGCCACCACTGTCTGAGTAGAGACTTGATATCTCCAAGGGGGAGAATATCAAGATTTGATAGAAGAAAGATAACCCCAAGCACAATGAGAATAATGGCTCCGTTTTTTGATCGCATCAGCCGCTCCTTTTGGTAAAAATCATCATGTGAACTGATATGAATTTTCATAAATGGTAGCCGGATTATTTATGAAAAGCAATCACCTGTTGCTTTTCAACCATATTGGTATTAATATGTATTACCATAATATTTCTTATTAATATCAGCATATTACGGCAACACCATGAAAAAAATGTTTCTTATTTTTCCACTCCAATTGATTTCTATTCTTCTATTTGCTGGTGCCGCCCTGGGTGCACCGATTGATATTGTAGTCTCCATTGCTCCACAGAAGTGGCTGGTCAGCCAAGTTGGAGGAACTATGATCTCAGTCAACACTCTCATTGGCAAGGGTCAGGATCCACACTCTTTTCAACCCACACCGAGACAGATCGCCCATCTCTCAAAAGCCCGATTCTATTTTACCATTGATATGGCTTTTGAAAAAACCATATCAAACAGAATCAAGCACCTGAAAACAGGACCTCAAGTAGTTGATATTTCACAAAACATCCACAAGATCCAAATGGATCGACATACTCATCTTGAAGAAGATCACCACCATGCTGACCATAAAGCTCTTCAGCCCCTTGACCCGCATATCTGGCTTTCACCCGTCATCCTCAAACAGATAGCAACCACAATCTCTGATGTACTCATCGAAGAAGATCCGGACAACCGTGAACAGTATAAAAACAACCTGAAAAAACTCAGTAACAAGCTTGAGAATATCCATGCAGCAATAAAAAAGAAGCTTGCCCCTTTTACTGGTTCATCTTTTTATGTCTTTCATCCATCATTTGGTTATTTTGCCCAAACCTATCACCTCCACCAGGAAGCAATTGAAGTGGAGGGGAAGTCACCACCCCCAAGGCAACTGCAACGACTTATTAAAAAAGCAAAAGATCAAGGAGCCAAAATCATTTTCATCCAACCCCAATTTGACCCAAAAAGTGCAACAGCCATAGCCTCAGCCATTGATGGCCATGTTATTCCACTGGACCCACTTGCTGAAGATATTGAAAATAATCTCCTGTTGATGGCGGATAAAATCGCAGGAGCACTCAGCAAGTAGTCGCTTTTCACATATCACAAATCCGCTATCACATGATATCGCCATGGGGTTCCTGCAGGAGACGAACAGTTTGTAGAACAACACCATTTCTTTGAAGAACAGTTAAAAGCTGTTCGAGACCTGTCTGGTCATCATCAAATGTAATCACGAGACGTTTTCGACCAAGATCCGGATAGACGTCAACAACCCCTTCCAACAGCTGAACAGCCTTTTCAATTTCAGGCAACAAGGTATCGCTTAATGCCGGAATATGGAAAGAGTAGACATACTCACCGGCAATTACAGGTAATTTTGTACAATTTATTATGACGATGAGCAGGCAGATCAACAGGATATTTTTTCCGCCTCGTCCCATCATTTTGTAGTTTTTTTATTTGCCGGAAAGCCCAGCCAAAGAGGAGCTGTTGTAAGTAATTTCATCCGGGCTGAGGATTATCGATAATCAAGCTACTGTTTGTGGTTCGCATCAGAGCTACTGGCATGAAGTAATGTGCAATACCTACGAAATACTATTAATTTCAGACAGTATCACAATTTAATAACAGATTCATTCTCTTCTCTATTTCCCTTGACACACCCTTGGGTAATGTCCTAGAAGTAAGGCATAATAGCAGTCTAATTTTGTTTGAGGTCGAAGTAATCTGTTCACATTCTACGGAGGCAAAGATGACAAAAAAAGAGTTAAAGAAGTTTCTTGCCGGCCTAAGCGTCGCAAGCCTGCTCAGCGTTGGCGGAGTCGGTATGCACGGCGCCCAAGCCGGTCCCAGTGGATGAGGTGACAAACCCGGCACAGGTGGTGCCGACTCAAAAAAAGAAGCTTCAGGCAGTGGCTGAGGCGGTGGATCCGGTGCAGGTGGCACCGACCAACCGACCAGCGAAGAAGAGGCCAAGAAAAAAGATCCCGGAACAAGTGGCTGAGGTGGTGGATCCGGTGCAGGTAGCACCGATCAACCAACCAGTGAAGAAGAGGCCAAGAAAAAAGATCCCGGAACAAGTGGCTGAGGCGGCGGATCCGGTGCAGGTAGCACCGATTCTAAAAAGTCTGAGGACGACAAGTCCGGGAAAAGTGGCTGAAGCTGATTTTCCCGTGCAGTTTGCACGATATTTGTAATTCATAAAAGCCGATGGTTAAAAGACCATCGGCTTTTATTTTTCCCTTTCAGCCGATCCTATGAATCATTCTAAGAAAACATCGCAAGGCCACAATTTTCAAACAAGATTTCCATCCTCCTGGAGTCTTGTTCAGCAGGTTAATAACGACCTGGCAGACTTGGTGACAACCAAAGAAGAGTTTCACCAACTGTGTCGAGACAACCCTTCAGTCGTCGATACATTTCCTTTTCTTCCTGAGTTGTTTTCAGTTGAACAATCCATTCACAAGCTTCAATCAACAACACCTGGAATAGAGATACCGACTTCAGAAATCATCGTCAATCCTCAGCTTGAACTCATCACTGTTCAATATTCCGGCCTGGCAAACCTGCTCAATGATAAGCCATGCGTCCCGACCAGGAAGTTGTCTCATATCTGCATTTTTCGAACTCCTGGTGAAAAGGATATACAGGTTGTTGAAGCTCACCCCCATGATCTTCTTGCTCTTAAAATTGTCTCAGAAAGTCTCGACTACAGGCAAGTTTCCAGGGAGGCCGGAACCACCCTTGGCCAGATCGATGATATTGTTTACAACGCCATTCAAAAAGGGATTTTGATCAGTCCCTCTTCACGAATTAGAAGACCAGAAGAATTTAAAGCGGGTTGTGTTACCGACAGAAGTTTTTTCTCATCCAGAGTCTTTACCCTGCAATGGCACATTACCCAGCAGTGTGACCTGCACTGCCGCCACTGTTATGACAGGAGTAAGAGACAGGAAATGACTCTTGAGCAGGGAACACATGTACTCGATGAGTTGTATGACTTCTGCCTGAAACAGTTTGTCTACGGTCAGGTGACTTTCACCGGCGGGAACCCGCTTCTCTACCCTGATTTTCTAGAATTATATCGCCAGGCTACAGACCGGGGCTTTCTCACAGCCATTCTCGGCAACCCTACCTCACGTGCTCAACTTGAAGAAATCCTCCATATACAAAAACCGCAATACTACCAGGTCAGCCTGGAAGGGATGGAGAGTCATAATGATTATATCAGGGGAAAAAATCATTTTAACAGGGTGATTAAGTTCTTACAGCTGCTCAAAGAACTCGATATCTACTCAATGGTGATGCTGACCTTGACAAGAGATAATCAGGATCAGGTCCTGGAGTTGGCCGAGTTCCTAAGGGATAAAGTCGATCGATTTAATTTTAACCGGCTCTCAATGGTCGGTGAAGGGGCGGCCCTTACCTCTGTTGATGTTGATGGATATTCTAACTTTTTAAGAAACTACAAAAAAGCTGCTGAAAACAACCCTGCCATGGGTCTGAAAGACAATTTTTTCAACCTGCTCCAGTATCAGGACAATGCAACCCAATTTTATGGCGGTTGTGCCGGTCACGGTTGCGGTGCTGCCTTCAATTTTGTTTCACTCCTACCCGATGGTCGAGTGGATGCCTGCCGCAAATTTGACTCCCCCATGGGCAACATCTTCAAGGAGGATTTCTTAAAAATTTATCACGGTAAACAGGGTGAGCTATACCGAAATGGACCATCGAACTGTAACGATTGCGATATTCGTCCAGTTTGCCGAGGATGCATGGCTGTTTCTTTCGGTATGGGAAAAGATGTTTTCAAAGAGATAGACCCGTATTGTTTTATGAAGAAGTGAAACAGAACGGTCCGTATTGGATAGAAGTAACTCTATAATGATTTATTGAGAAGAAGCCCGAACGGCTTTAACATGGCCCTTATACGCTGGTGTAAATTCACGGATGATGCAACAGCCACCACTGGCATCATCCCACGATCCAACGACAATCTCTCCGAGTTGGTTACGTACCCAGAATTTACCGCTTAGATTAAAAGCTGATTTTTTGCGGCTTTTCTCTCCAAAATCAAAAGTGAAATAGACATTATGAAATTCAGCAAGAGTTGGTAGCCGCCAACCGCTGTTCCCGGAAAGGTTAAGTTTGTTTATATATTTTTGGGCCTCATCCGCACTGTAAACAAGCCTGCTTTTATGCTGCTGCCAGACAAGGTTCTGGGCGGTATCAAGAAAAGAGGCGTCTCCTGTGACAATGAGTCTGGTTGTAGAGTTGGTGGAACAACCAGATGTTAGGGCAAAGGAGAATATGAAAAGAAGACAGTATGAAAAACGCATTGAGAATAGAAATGCCATATGGTTGTTCCACCGTTACAGATAGAAGGAGTCTAACTGCACTTACATAGTACCACATTGTGGTGACAATGCAACAAAAAAAGAAGAATGATTATTAAAAAGATCGTTTTCCCCTGTTATTTCAACCCAAACAACACGATTTCTTACTACATTTAATCCTTCTTGTGTGGTAATCCTTGTGGTAGAGGAACACATACAAAGCCTCAGAACGATACTGACAGCAAGTCACTATTAACCAACAGAACAACAAGACAGATTATTCACACCAGCTCTTATATAAATGGACTTTTGGCGCAACTATAAAAAACTGTTCGGTGACGTTACTCCTCCCGTATTGACACTTATGATCATTGCGGCTCTTATGGTCATGGAGACGGCTATTTCACTTGTCTCACCCTGGATTGCCGGTCGATTTACCGAGACGCTTTTATCCCCCTCACCGTCTTTATCTTTTTCATCTCAACAGCTTCTTATGATCTGGCTGGTTATTTTAGCAATTAAAGGAATCTTGAACTTTTTTAACAGTTATTATACCGGAAAGATCTCCCAGAAAATGCTGACAGACATGCGGATAAAACTCTACAATCATCTGCAGATGCTGCCGATAAGTTACTACCATGATAAGAAACATGGTAAAATACTGGCTTTTCTCACCAATGACGCAGCTATTATCTCCACATTTATTACCGGCACCCTGGTCAGGCTGATTCCAATTATCATCACGATCTGCGGCGCTCTTATCTGTATCTATTTTATTTCTCCAATGGCCACTCTGTTTGCGGCTTTACTCATTCCTGTCTTTTATATCATCACCAAGCTTCTCGGACGCTCTATCCGGGGCCTGTCGCAATCGATGATTGAAGAATATTCCAAAACTCTTGCCATTGCCGATGAAAACCTGTCAACTCTGCCTCTTATCAAATCGTATACCAGAGAAAATCAAGAATCACTGAAATTTTCCAGGAGCAGTCATCGGCTCTTGAGGCAGACCATCAAATATCTAAAAATACAATCCTTTCTTGCACCGCTTACAAAATTTCTAGCAACAGTTATCATATTCATCATTCTCTGGTTTCTCTCCAACCAACTAGTCGAAGGAGTGATCAGCTCGGCTGACATGGTCTCCCTGATCCTGTATGGAATGCTGATTACCCAACCGATCAGCGGTCTCGCCAGCCTGTATGGACAACTTCAACATACCATTGGCGCCTCTAAGCGGCTCTATCAACTTTTCTCTATCATTCCGGAAAACAAATATAGTGGAGCGACCCTGGAACACGTCCGCGGAGATATAGAATTTTGCAATATCAATTTCAGCTATCCCGGTCGAGACGCTATATTTTCACAACTTAATTTAAAAATTACCGCTGGAGAAACCATCGCCATAACCGGTAAAAACGGAGCCGGAAAATCAACTCTGGTCCATCTACTCATGCGATTCATCAATCCCGGTAGCGGTCGGATACTCATTGACAAGGAAAATATCCGTAAGTGTTCTATCTTGAGCCTTAGGCAGCAGATCGGCATGGTTCAACAGCAGGTTTTTTTGCAAAATTCAACTGTTAAGGAAAATATTCTTTTTGGTAAACCAACGGCTACTACTGAGGAAATCGAGGAAGCTGCCAGAAGAGCTCATGCCAGTGATTTTATTAATAAACTGCCGGATGGCTATGATACATTAATCGGAGACCAGGGAATCAAACTGTCCGGTGGCCAGAAACAGCGACTGGCTCTTGCCCGAGTCATGCTCAAAGATCCACCAGTGATGATACTTGATGAAGCTACCGCCATGTTTGACCCGACAGGAGAAACAGAATTTATCCAAGAATGCAAAAAGCTGTTGAAAGGTAAAACCGTCATCCTCATCACCCACAGACCAGGAAGTCTAGCTTTGGCCGATACAGTCTATACGCTTGAAAACGGCCGGCTTAGAAAATAACCTTCATATTTCTGTTGTGGGAGTTAAACTCATGCACGGCTATTTTTCCTTTCCATTTTCCCGTTATTTTAATATCGTATAAACTTAATCACGACGGGCTGTTATAATCGCAAAAAACACTACAATTTCAGACAGATGACCAAAAAACAATCTCTTGCCGTTGTTCTACTCGGTGCTGGTAAAGGGACCAGAATGAAATCGAGCAAAGCAAAAGTGCTCCATGAACTTTTCCACGCCCCGATGATCTGCCACGTTCTCAAACGGATTGAATCTCTTTCTCCCGAACAGACTGTTGTCATTGTTGGCCATCAGCACCAGGAAGTCATGGCTGCTGTAGATACGTTTGGTGTAGACTTTGCCTACCAGAAAGAACAGCTTGGCACCGGCCATGCCGTTTTATGCGCCGAAGATCATATTCAAAATGATATTACAACCGTTATGATCCTCTGTGGTGATACTCCGCTTATCCGTACCGAATCCCTTGCCGAAATGATCCGGCAGCACAAGGAAAGCACGGCAACTGTTACTGTCATGACTACCAGACTTGACAATCCTACTCATTATGGCCGCATTCTTTGTGATTCATCCGGGAAAGTGCAAGCCATAGTTGAAGAAAAAGATGCGACCACTGAGCAGAAGAAAATAGATGAAATCAACACCGGGATTTATTGTGTGAACAGAGAATTTCTCTTTAACACCCTTAAAAACATAGGAACCGACAATTCTCAGGGAGAAGTCTATCTAACCGACATTGTTTCCCTGGCTGTTGCAGGCTCATATACGGTTGAAAAATTTAATAATCTATTCGCAGCTGATGTCCTCGGTGTCAATTCACGGGTGGAAATGGCCCAGGCCCATGGTGAGCTGCAAATGCGACACAATACAAACCTGATGCTCGATGGTGTAACGATGATATCACCTGAAACCATCAGTGTTGACCCCCAGGCTGCAGTCGGCCGAGATACAACGATCCTACCGAGTGTCCATATCCGCGGAGCAACCACGATAGGTGAAGGCTGTCTGCTGGACAACAACGTTGTTCTTGACAATTGCAACATAGGCAATAATGTTCAAATCGGTCCAAACAGTTACCTTAACGGGGCAACCATTTCGGATGACACTACCCTGGAGCCGTACACAACCACCAGGCACAGGAAATCATTCTCCAATTAGATTGATTCATCTTCTATCAGATAATCCTTCTCCCGTTGACCAGGCCATAATTATCCCTTGAGATTAAGAAAAAATACAGTACTGTGACATGCTCGTTCAAATAAATGGGAAACAAGAAAAAATTTCAGCCGGCACCACAGTAAGCGATCTGCTTGATCAGCTGCAATTGGCTCCCGGCTCCGTTGTCGTTGAGTTAAACAGGGCCATTCTCAGCCCAGACGATTTAACCGATTATATAATACAAGAAGGTGATGCTCTCGAGTTGATTCGTTTTGTAGGAGGAGGATGATATGTTGACAATAGCTGGGAAAGAATTCAGCTCAAGGCTGTTTTTAGGTACCGGAAAATTTTCATCGTCTGCGGTAATGAAAGAGGCCATTGAGGCCTCCGGAACCGAAATGGTCACCGTCGCTCTTCGGCGGGTGGATCTGGAAAATCCGCAGGATGATATAATGTCCTCCCTCGACCGAAGCAGATACACCTTTTTGCCAAACACATCCGGTGCTCGGGATGCCGCAGAAGCTATTCGATTGGCCCATCTGGCCCGTACCGCTTCCGGCTCAAACTGGCTTAAACTTGAAGTAACCCCTGACCCGAGAACACTTCTGCCTGATCCGGCAGAAACCCTCGAGGCCACCAGGCAGCTTGTCCAGGACGGTTTTATTGTTCTTCCTTATATGAATGCCGATCCGATTCTTGCCTTACGTCTGCAGGATGTTGGCGCTGCTGCTGTTATGCCGCTCGGTGCCCCCATAGGAACCAATCAGGGTTTAATTACCCGATACCAGATAGAGATCATCATCGAACAGGCCAGTGTTCCGGTTGTCGTCGATGCCGGAATCGGCGCACCCTCACATGCGGCGCTTGCCATGGAAATAGGTGCTGACGCCGCCTTAGTAAATACAGCCATCTCCGTTGCCAGGGATCCGGTGAAAATGGCTGCTGCTTTTGCCCAGGGCGTTGAGGCAGGCCGTACAGCTTTTGAGGCCGGGCTGGGTGCCCAGCAGTTACGAGCCAGCGCCTCCTCACCCGAAGAAGGCCAATTGACTGAAGATCTTGGTTTTTTAAGTTGAGTTATGATACATATTCCACCTTTTTCAGAGCTCAGCTCAACAATTCACTCGGCAACCAGCAGGGATGTTGAGGCAGCGCTTACCTCTTCCAAGTGTAATATTAACCACTACAGCGCTCTTATCTCACCAGCTGCAGAGCCCTATCTTTCCCAGATGGCCGCCCGATCTAAACAGATCACTCTTGAACGGTTCGGAAAGACGACCCAGCTCTACGGACCAATCTATCTTTCCAACTACTGCACCAACCGCTGCCTGTATTGCGGTTTTTCAGCCGACAACAGAATTGCAAGACGATGTCTATCCATTGATGAGGCGGTGCAGGAAGCAGACATCCTCCTGGAGCGTGGTTTCCAGCACATTCTCCTTGTTTCCGGAGAATCGGAAAAAATCCTCGGTGTTGACTATCTCGAAGAGATCGCTTTACGGTTGCGAGACTCTTTTGCCTCCATCTCCATTGAAGTTCAGCCCCTGTCAATTGATGAGTACAGGCGTCTTTTTCAAGCTGGAATCACAGGTGTAGCCGTTTACCAGGAAACTTACGACCGATCGCTATACGACAAGCTGCACCCTGCCGGCAAAAAAAAGGATTATGACTACCGACTGGATACGCCCAATCGTGTTGGTGGCGCAGGGATGAGGGAAATCGGCATCGGGGCCTTACTCGGTCTCTCGGACTGGCGTTGTGAAGGTTTGGCTCTGGGGCTTCATTTGAGCTGGCTGCGGAAAAAATTCTGGCGTACCGGCCTTACTGTTTCCTTCCCAAGAATCCGGCCCGCTGCCGGTGAATTTGATCCTTTTGTTCATGTCAGTGAGAAAAACTTGAGCCAGCTCATCTTCGCGCTCAGGATTTTTGACCACGATGTTGGCCTGGTCCTGTCAACCCGTGAGGAAGAACGATACAGAAATGGAATGCTGGGTCTTGGACCGACACGTTTTTCAGCCGGCTCCTGTACTGTTCCCGGAGGGTATGCAAACCCGGAACTTGAAGGTGAGCAATTCAGTGTCGGTGACCACAGATCCATCAAGGAAGTAAGTGAAATGATACGACAGAATGGATTCGACCCTGTTTATAAAGACTGGGACAGAGAATTTCAATTAACAACCTGACAGTAAAATAAGGGGATACAGATTTTTAAAGTAACCCCTCAAGATAGTTAGTCTTGAAGAGACGCTTGAATGACATAGAAAACGGTTTGATGAAAAAATTTCCGAACGGGGTATGAAATGAGTGACATTAAAAAGATGTACAGTACAATTCTTGGCGATCAATTTCCCATGGAGATGACCATTTCTTTTGGTGATCAGACGCTTGTTTACCGAAAAAAAACCTGGAAAATTACCATGGAAGACGGCTCTGTTGATGAGCGCGGGGTTCGATACGGTGAGAATCCGGATCAAGAAGCGGCCCTTTACGAGTTGGTTAATGGCAACCTTACCCTTGGTGACTGTTCCTATATCGAGCCTGGAAATGGTCTCGTGTCCGCCATCACGGCTGAAGACATGCTGCAGGTTGGAAAACATCCTGGAAAGATCAATCTTACTGATGTGGATAATGGCCTAAATATTATAAAATATATGGTGGACAGACCGGCTGCTGTCATCCTCAAACATAACAATCCATGCGGCGCCGCAGTTGGTGAAACCATGGCCGATGCTTACAACAAAGCCAACAGGACTGACAGGATTGCCGCTTTCGGTGGAGCAGTTATCACCAGCCAGACCATTGACAATGATACGGCCAAGCTGATGGCGGAGAACTACCTCGAAGTAGTCTGCGCGCCCGATTTTGAGGATGGAAGTCTTGAAATACTCGCTACCAGAAAGAACCTGCGAGTCATCCGAATGGCTGCAATAGACCGTTTAGCAGATTTTGAAAAATACCGATTTGTAGACTTCAAAAGCCTTATCGATGGTGGTGTAATCATTCAACAATCCGCTGTTAACTCCATTCGTTCAATCAATGATTTAAAACCGGCTACTGCCACCTTCAAAGGTGAAGAATACAGCTGTGACCGTGAGCCGACCCAGCGTGAAATTGATGACATGATCTTCGGCTGGGCGGTTGAACATGGTGTCACCTCCAACTCAGTGCTCTATATTAAAGATGGCTGCACCGTTGGTATAGGTACTGGTGAACAAGACCGAGTCGGCGTTGCTGAGATTGCCGTTCATAAAGCCTATATCAAATACGCCGACATCCTCTGTTTTGATAAGTACGGAATTCCCTATGCTGATATGGCCCTTGAGATTGCCAAAGGTACACGCAACAAATCAGATAAGGAAGAAATAGACGCCCAGGTCGTTGCAGACCGTGCCGGTCTGCCCGGTTCAGTTATGATTTCCGATGCTTTCTTCCCCTTCAGAGACGGGGCCGATGTCGGTATCAACCAGGGGGTCACGGCGATCCTGCAGGCAGGTGGCTCCATGAAGGATTTTGCGACGATCCAGGCCTGTAACGAGGCCGATCCGAAAGTGGCCATGATGTTTACCGGCCAGCGATCGTTTAAGCATTAAATTCACTTTGAAAAGAGCACAGGAAATGATCAATACCATATTCTGTGCTCTTTTCTTCTCCTGATGGCCAATTATTCTCAGCCCTGACAGTAATAGAGGTGTTGCCGGTTTGGCTGAGCTTTCCTGGCAACCAGATTTCTTTTTACTCTCTATATTCTCTCAAATCGGCACTAATTAGAATCAAAACCGCACTATTGCCATAGCAAAACCTTCCCAAATTTTCGCTTGGCATCCAATTGACTACCAACATATAGTTGGTTATATTTACTTTATACTCCAATTAACAATCATTATTGATTTAGCAATACATTATCCTTGTAAACTGAAAGATGAAACTTTCTGCCGTGCCCATTAAAAACCCGGCAGTCCTTGGGCAAAAGATTGTCGCTGATGAAATGATATTAATGAACGCCGACACAGCTGCTTCCCTGGCTCTAACAAACCAAACAGCTCTCACAGTCTGGGAGATGATTGACGGCAAACGATCAATACAAGGCATCATCAATGGATTAATTGATTACTTCCAGGACATTCCTGACACTGTTGCTGATGATGTATTGGGTCTACTGGAGTTATTATCAAAAGATGGCTTTATTGGCTTTGAGTACAAACCGGAACATTCCAACTTATGAGCAAAGAAATAGCATACCAGGTCAATCCCGTTGTTTCGTGTGGTGAAGAGGAAGATGGTGCCATTCTCTACAACCCCGACACCAATGATAGTTCGATCATCAATTTAAGCGGCTTAGAGTTATGGAAGCTCTTTAACACGCCACGGACTGTAATAGAAGCAGCTCAACATCTCGTAGAGAATTACAGCAAGGTCACTATTCAGCAGGCTACTGAGGATGTCCAGCTATTCGTCGAGACCTTGACACCTGATTTTCTTATTGAAACCAAATGAATTATGGCCCAAGAGCAAATGATACCGGATCCAGTTGTACCTCCTCCGGAAGTGCCAAGTCGACCTAGAACTATCGACATTTCACTTACAGGTCGATGTAATCTCAGATGCCAATACTGTTTTTACAATAATGAGATGATTGCCCTTGAAGACCTGTCTACTGAAGACTGGTTCTCCTTCTTCCAGGAGATTGGCTCACTTGCTGTACGCCATGTTACTCTTAGTGGTGGTGAAGTCTTTACTCGACCAGACTTTTTTGATTTAATTGACGGGGTAATCGAAAACAGAATGCGCTATTCGATTCTGACCAACGGTACCCTGATTACCGAAGAGACTCTCTTGGCTTTTGAAAAAGGCAAACGTCGACTTCGGCTCGACTCTATTCAAGTTTCCATAGATGGGTCCTGCGCAGACATCCATAACAAGAGCAGACCACCCAACAGTTTTGACAGAGCTATACAAAGCGTAAAACTATTAAAACAAGCCAATTTTCCCGTTACGGTTCGAGTAACAATAAATCGACACAACATAAATGATCTCGATAATATTGCGGAATTACTCTTATCTCAGATAGGGTTATCCAGTTTCAGCACTAACGAAGCTGAACAGATGGGCACTGCCCGCTGCAATGGCCAAGACGTGGCCTTGACAGATGAAGAACGCATTTATGCCCGCTCTGCCCTCTCGAACCTAAACAAGCGGCATGATAATTGCATCTCTGCAGATGCGGGCCCACTTGCTTTTGAACGCCACTTAGAGGAAATAGAAAAGTCTATGGCTGAAGGAAAAACAGCACTACCAGGACGAGGAACCTTAAGTTCATGTGGTGGTGTTTACAACAAAATGGCGGTTCTCCATGACGGAACTATGGTCCCATGCAACATGCTGCCGGCATTGACAATGGGTAAAATCGGTACAACACCTCTAAAGGAAGCATGGTTGCACCATCCATCAATTAATGTGGTTCGCCAACGTATGCTGATCCCCTTGCAATCGCTGGCCACCTGCAGCGACTGCAATTACACCGGTTTCTGCTCCGGCGGGTGCCCGGCCAATGCAATGGCAAAATTTAACAGACTCAATGAAATTGACCCTACTTTCTGTTACCGACTTCAAAAGAGGAAAGGAGCCCATCAATGAACGGTTGTAACTACCAGGAACCCGAGGGCAACATTGATAAAAAGCTTGACTTGCCGGAAGGAGTTCCACCGCTCCGAGCGTTCTACCTCTACCTTTCCAACAGCTGTAACCTTGCCTGCCGTCACTGCTGGATTACAACCTCTCTAGTCAGTGGCACACCGGACACGGAAGATGTAATTGACACAGAACTCTTAAGAGGTGCCATTAAAGAAGCCAAGCCAATGGGTTTGAGCAATATCAAACTCACTGGCGGAGAACCTTTGCTTCACCCAAAATTTCAAGAAATTGTTGAGATGCTCACCAAAGAAGGTCTCAACCTGGATTTGGAGACCAACGGAACTCTCATTACTGCTGAACTAGCTCATTTTCTGAAGAACAAGTCTGCTGTCAGCTTCATATCGATCTCCCTGGATGGCAGCAACCCTCAAGACCATGACCGTTTCCGAGGCGTGAAAGGCGCTTTTCAATCAGCTCTTCATGGCCTCGACCACTTAGTCGCTGCCGGCTATGACAATATCCAGGTCATTATGTCTGTTCATCATGAAAACCAGAGGCAGATTGAAGATGTCGTCCGCCTGGCCGCTGACCATGGCGCCTCCTCTGTCAAGTTTAACCCCATAATTAAAAGCGGTCGAGGAATTGGCATGAGCCAACGAGGTGAAACCCTTGATATTCACCAGCGAATTGCCTTAAATCATTTTATATATGATGAACTTCAACCAAAGCTGACCAAAGAAGGCGTCGATATCGACTTATACATCTACAGCCCGCCAGCCCTGACACCTATTCAGGAACTCTTTACTGGTAAAAGGTGTGATTTTAACTGCGAAGTGTTAAGCATCCTTGGGATACTCGGAGGTGGGGAAATAGCCCTCTGCGGTATCGGTAGAAACATCCCCGAACTCGTTTATGGCAACCTGGAGAAGGATTCTATTCGAAAGATCTGGTTATCCCATCCAACTATCTTACAATTACGAAAGGACCTGGACAATACTGCTGAATATCCAGGAATTTGCGGCAAGTGCTTAGCAGCGAAATTATGTCGAACCGGCTGTATTGCTCAAAATTTTCTTGAAAGCAAACAGATGATCTGGCCAAATTTTCTCTGCGAAAAAGCCGAAAAGCACAACCTCTTCCCTAAAACCAGAAAAAAACCAGCAGCACTTGCTACCAGCACGACTAGTGGCTGAAAATAATTATTACACAGGAGTAAACAATGAAAAAAAATGAAAAAAAGACCTCAAGCGACCCCCGACCCGCATATGTTCCTCCTCAGGTTTCTAAATTAGATGACATGCACGCCGGCGCTGGATATGGTTGTGTCCCTGGAAGCGGCGGATCATTAAACTGTTCAAACAGTGGCAGTAACGCAACTAATTGCATAGGATCAGGCAGCTCCGCAGACAACTCTATTGGGTAAGACCTGACTCGTTAGCAGCTGGATCTACCAATTTCCTGTTAACAAAACATGGAAATGGTATCCAGCTGTAAGTGATCACTGCATCTTTTCTTGCCATCGGCATACTCTCCTTTACTGAATATGTTATACAGTGATCATAGATCTGCTTTCCCGCAATACATCCTGCAATTGACGGGACAGCAATGGGCTATACAGGCCGGTAACACGGAAGCTATCAACATCGTTAACGACTTTGCAAATGCCATGTCGTTATCCCTCGTCAACCAGGCAACTGATACGAAAGTACCTGAAGAAGCAACTTGGAGCAATTTAGTCGTTTTCATAAACCCTGCCGGCAAACGACTAACCGTTAATATTCATCAGTCCAAACCTCATATCTGCGTTCTTCCTTCACCAGACGATAATGAACTCTATGCACTAGCCATGTCACATATTGGCCTGAGCATACTTCCTGTTGAATTAGAAAGAGGCGGAGTTCTGGTACATGGCGCCTTAGCTGAAGTCCCTGCTCATTATGGTGGCGGAGGCATTTTACTTGCTGGCCCCGGCACTGTCGGAAAGACGACTGCCAGCAATAGACTACCTCCTCCCTGGAAATCATTGAGCGATGACGCTTCCCTGATATCGCCAGGTGATGACGGTCAATACTGGGTACACCCATGGCCCACCTGGAGCCGATTCAACGACTTACCTGATGGAACTCCTGGCTCTGGCGGCATCTGGGACACTCAATACAGGCTTCCGCTTCGAGCTGTTTTTTTTCTATCACAGGCAGAAGAAGATCGAATCAGCCCCATCACCCCAACATCCGCAACTTCTTGCCTGATGGAAACAATCCAACATGTTTCAAAGCTTCTCACCCGCCAACTTCCTCTTGTGGATGCACAGCCTATTCACGAGAAAGAGCTCCTCAACGCCTCAGAAATTATGCGTGTCACCCCTTCCTACAGGTTTGACATCAGCCGATCCAGGCCATTCTGGAAAAAGATAGAAGAACTATTCCGCACAACCCCACCAACCATTCCTCATCAACCAAAACGTACCATACCCCTCACATCTTCATTGACAACAAAGAGCCAATTTTCTCAAAAACCTCTTTTTCGAGACGATACAATAATAGTCAACTATTTTGGCAATAGTATGAGCCCGACACTGAACCACCCTGATTTACTCATTGTCTCATCTTATAAAGGACAAACCCTGAATGTTGGTGATGTTATCTATTACCAGCCACCAGCAATCGAACCTAAAACCGTACATCGGATTATCGCCTCAATACCTGAAGGATTTGTTACCCGTGGTGATGGTAATAACGCAAACGATGCCTACATACTGAACCGAAACGATATAATCGGCATTGTTACCGCTGCCAGGAGCTACAACAAACATCGTGTTGTTGCCGGGGGCAAGAAGGGACTCTTGATTGCTTATCGCTGCAGGTTTGCCAAATGGTTACATCACCAGCTCTCCTTTCTTCTGGGCGGAACTTACCGGCGACTTGTCTCTTCGGGCTTTTTTTATAATCGACTACCAGCATGGCTAAAACCGCAAATATTCGAATTTAAACGACAATTTTTACCTCCTATTCTCAAATTGATCATCAAAGGATATGTTATCGGCCAATTCAATCCTCAGCAGAAAAATTGGCAACTCAATCGACTCTGGAAATTGCTCATTGACACATCAACTCTTCCTATTGCAAGAGACCTATCATTCTTTTTCATTTCGTACCAGGATCTTGATCGCCATATCCTCAACCATTCATCGCCCCCACATGTGCCATATAAATAACCTAGAAGCACTTTTTGAACAGCAGCATCTCTCCTCCGATGGAGATGAAATTTTTTCCGGAAAAATGAAACGCTTTTCCGGAAATTTGAAATTGCGGTGCTTCACTCCTCAATCATCAAGACCAATCTATACAATATCAACCTGTTACCAACCAACAATCAAATCTATGGTTTGGCACGCATGTTGCAAAGAAAACAGTAAATACTTATATTCACATATACAGAATACGATATTTGCTCAATAGAAATACAAAAAGTGCAGAAGAGGAGATTGTTATGAAATTAAAAATCAGATTGTTTTTCTTGCTGGCTAGTATAATGCTTTTCAGCGCAACAAATGTGTTAGCAGCCAGTTTTGTCATTAATGACAGATGGGATGAGGACGGTATCTATTGGGGTGGTCAAAATTATGATTTTGGAGGCACTGGTTATAATCTGCCCTCAGGAGAAGATCTTGTTGGCCAGCCTGATGAGTTTGAAATTTCCCAAGTAAATGTAGACATCACAAACACGGAATTAGAAATTGATGTGCACTCCGTCTTCATGAACTATATGGCAACTCACGATACCCCCGTTGAGTTTGGAGACATATTCCTTAGCAATGATGGCTGGAATCCAAACACAGCCGGTGTAAACTATCAGTATGATGTTCAAGGTTTTGGCGGAGAAGACTGGGAATATGTTTTGGTTTTTGATGACCATTCCCCAACCACCACTACCGGGACATTTAACCTCTATGAAGTTGATGAAAGTAGAATCATTTACCCAGAGGACATCGCTGCTCTAGATCCTAGCTCAGTGCGCCATGGCCAAGAAGTTCTCTATGATGCAACCGGGCAGGAAGTATTAAATCAAGGCTGGTACAGGGACTCCAATGGTAATTGGCAAAATGGCATTCTCTCGGGTACATGGGAATGGTTTAATTGGGATACTCCAGATGCCAGTGACGATTTTGTAACCTTAACCATGAATTTGAATTTTTGGGTTCGTGACAGTAATTATCGGTGGAACAATGTTACTTGGGGTAACTTAGGACTCGTTGATGACATGGGTATACACATGGCGATGACATGCGCCAATGATGTTGTTGAAGGTGGCGATGAAATTCCCGAGCCAGCGACCATGATGCTCTTTGGAACCGGACTTGCAGGACTAGCTGGCAGCGCCATTCGCAGAAGGAAAAAAAATAAGTAACAGCTACACCTAGACAACTCTCCTCACTAATGAAAAAGGAGACACTGGTTTAAAACCAGTGTCTCCTTTTTTTATGGTTATCCAATTACAATAATAGAATTATCTATCAGGATATTCAATCCACCGATTACTGCACCATTGCCTCCTGTTATCACTCCAATAAAGAGTTCACGATCAAACCATAATCACCATAGCCTTCTGTGGTTTTCAACAGAGTTATCTTCCCTGATACTTCATTGTTTTAGAGCCCAATCTCATCATTTACTACCGACCGTACCGGCTTACGATGCTTCAGTAAAAAAGATGTTCCCCAATGATCCTCAGCCTCAATGACAAAAGAGCTATTGTCAGTTTAGTGGCGTGTTTCAACGACCAAGGATT
Source organism: uncultured Desulfocapsaceae bacterium (assembly GCA_964565605.1). Lineage (GTDB taxonomy): Bacteria > Desulfobacterota > Desulfobulbia > Desulfobulbales > Desulfocapsaceae > CAZLGM01. The sequence continues at coordinate 43,951 of CAZMFP010000014.1, forward strand.
AGGGCTTAAATGTATCTAGAGGTTAAGAAATATGGGAAATTTTATGTATTATCCTTCCCAAAGATGTGATCCTTAAGCGAAAACTGGCAGCCCAATTGATAACACCTCGCATCAGGCTGAGATTTCAAAATAATTGGCAAAAGATGGAATCAGCAAAGCTGGTTATTTCATTGAAGCAATTGTGTGATATCAACAACATCCACAGAGGAAGTCAGCTCTTTGCCGCACCCTTTTAGCGCGAGAAGCGTTACCTTGCTTGGATGACCTATACCTATGGCACTGCCTTGCAGCTCAGCCAATTGAACAAGTTTTTTCAATTGATTGCACACTTGTTCCTCTGTAAGGACATTGTCTAGGAAAACGTTGCGCCTGGCTGTTTTAATCCCTACTTTGCGGGCAACAAGGTAGCCGATACTTTTTGATGTGGTGAACGAATCTATGTAGAAAAGCTCTTTTTCCTTAACCAGTCCAAGCAAAGTAGTCATCGCCTGTCGATCTTCTGTATACAGGGAACCCATATGATTGTTGACTCCGGTAGCATGAGGGACACGGTCAAAATTTCTCTCAAACAATTCCCTTACCTTTTGTGCCCCATCGCCAATATAGAGCGCTCCAGGCCCGGGATCCCACTCCTTGCTTCTGGGCTGCAAAGGAAGATGCAGCAGTACAGCCCTGCCATCTTTATAAGAAATGCTTTCAAGCTCCTGGGTAAATGGGGCAAAAGGTAGAAATGAAAAAGACAGATTCATTTCAAGAGACAGGAATCTGTAACCAAGCTCCCTATCGTGCCCCATATCATCAATAATGATCGCAACTTTTGGACGCCCTTTGTCCGACTCTGTCTTCTTTTTTACGATCCCAGCAACTTCTGGGGGCACAGGAGCAAAAGGCTCTTCAAAAATAATTGAGTTTTGTTTTTTAGTCTCAATCTCACCGGCAAGCACCGTGCGAAAAAAGATTACGTAACTGGCCACCAATAGAGTAAAAAGAAAAAAGCAGATGACTGCAAAGGTTGTCAGCCCTCGTTTAAAGATCCTGACATTGGGTCCTTTAGATCTCTTACGTGAAAGTTTATTTTTTTTTCCTGCCATTTATCTGCCCTTTCTCAACACTCCAAACCCTCAACAGAATTCATCGGTATCGTATCTGGAATCTTGATACAATCCGGAAAAAATGTCCTCGTTGTTTTTCGTAAATAGTGACCCATCCTTTTGAACATTGAAAGGCTTGATAGAGAATTTCTTATAACAGCTCTTGGATTCAGACCATTGCCAAGAAACTTCCAAAGGGATGAGATGCAGGTAAGGAGAAATTATTTATTCCTGGTTAAAACATAATGAGCCAGTTCCTCTAAAATAACAAACGGATGTCCGTCACCATGTTCTTTATATGGCTTGAGGTGGTGCAGAGCCTCATCTATCAGATTCTGCGCCTTTTTCCTGCTGTCAGCAAAACCGCTGTGAGACTGAATAAAGTCATAAACTTGATTAAAAGACCGTATCCGTTCCTCTTTCGAGGTCAATATCTCAAGAAATCGTTTCTTATCACTCCTCTCAGACCTGTTCATCGCATAAATAAGAGGAAGGGTCATTTTTCCTTCAGCCAGGTCATTACCTTTAGACTTTCCGGTCTTGGCCTCATCGCCTTGATAATCCAGGAGGTCATCAATTATCTGGAATGCGCAGCCCAAATTGATTCCATAGAGGCTCAATGCCTTTCTATCCAGACTGTTTCCACCACCGAAACAACAGCCAATTTCAGTGGCTGCTCCTATCAATAAAGCTGTCTTACCGATAATTCCATCAAAATATTGATCAGCGGATTGGTTATAATTGGTTGCATTTCTTAGCTGTACAAATTCACCATCGACCATGCCGTGGGTGGCTTTACAAAAAATATCAAGAAGTTGTTTATTGCCATATGTCCCGATCAGCCACATCGACCTGGAGTGGAGAAAATCACCCGCAAGTATTGCCGGAATCATCCCATATTGACAATGTACAGTGGCCTTGCCACGCCTTGTCTCTCCATTATCAATCACATCATCATGAAGAAGAGTGGCAACGTGCAGGTACTCAAATGCTATGGCCAATTTGTATAAGTCGTGCTCATCCTTTGTGCCGAACAGACGGGCAGATAGAACCATCAGCAACGGCCTGAACCTCTTACCACCACCAAACAGGGAATACTCAAGAACTTCTTGTAATAGACCATCCACATCTGCAGTAACCCCATCAAGGTCTGCGCGCATGACTGAATCGATCTTTTTTGATTCGGGAATAATCAGGTCAAACAGTTTCATGATAACGTAATTATATAGGATTGAGTTTTCCTTTTCCTTTTAACATAGTTACGAAAATAATCCAAAAACTCCCGCATGGGAATAGAGTCGTTACTCATAATTATTACCTCTAAACAGCAAATTCACGATAACGACCTGTAGCCTGTTGCTCTTTCAGCTTGAACGAGTCCCCTGCTGAGATGATGATTACCAGGAAAGCTCAGCCCAATACGATCTATTGTCAGTTCTTCCGGCTAGTTTTCGGATAGGAATCTTCCTCAAAAAACAAACCTTCACCTGGGTCACAAAAAGATCACATCATTTCCGGGTTACAACTTCAATAAATATAGAACTTAGAAAATAGCTGCCAGGTGTCTGGCAGTCGACTCGTTTTCGACAGTAGCCCGAGCCCCTGAAGTAAGCGAAAAAAAGAGCTACTCTTCAAAGAATGCAGTAACAGCGTCCAGATCCCTCACAATTGGTGAATCGGGCAGGCTGCTTAAGAAAACTCGCCCATACCCTTTGGAAAAAAGACGAACATCCATAACAGCCAGCACACCTCGATCTGTTGTCGTTCTCATAAGCCTGCCGACCCCCTGTTTCAACGACAGAACCGCTCGGGGAATCTGGAAGTCAAAAAACGAGCGACCTCCCGAGCTGTTAATCTCATCAATACGGGCTCGCACTACCGGATCATCAGGCACCTCAAAAGGCAATTTATCTATAATCAGACAACTCAGTGATTCACCTGCCACATCAACACCTTCCCAAAAGCTGGCTACAGCCAGCAAAACCGACTCATTTGCTCTACTGAACTGTTCGAGCAGGCTCCGTCTGGACGCTTCCCCCTGAACCAGTACCGGGTACGGCAGTTTGTCCGATAAATACCCAGCAACAGTATCCATCGCCTTAAATGAAGTAAAAAGGACCAGAGCTCTGCCCTTCGAGGCAAGAATCAGCTTATAAATCCGTTTACTGACCTGATCAGGATAGCTGCTGTTTCCTGGTTCTGGAAAACTGTTTTCCGGGACATACAAAAGTGTTCGGCTTTGATAATCGAAAGGAGATTGAAGCCGCATAGCTTTAACATTCTCTTCAAGACCAAGCCGCTCACGAACATATGAGAAACTACCCGCCGTAGTAAGAGTCGCTGAAGTAAATACTGAAGCACCGATAACCGGATAAAGAAACTCACGTAATTCTTCCGCTACTTTTATAGGAGTTGCAGAAATAACAACTGATCGCTTCCTTCTCTCATACCAGTGCACATATCGGTTAACATCAGCCACTTTATCCTCTTGCGTTGGCATTAAAGCCACATCCAACAAGGTCTCACTTAAACCTATACAGCGCTCCTGAAGCTTATGCCATCCTTCACTCTTGCGGCCAAATTTTCCTAGCTTTTTGCCAAATTCGCTAAAACCACCTGCGACCTCTTCAACCTGATCAGTCCAACCTTTTCTTCCGTCGACAAAACGGTTCAATGGGTATCTGCCTAAATGTGGCGGAAAAAGAGACATAAAGCCCTCCAGCCTCTTTTTAAGACCTCTTCCCATACCCATGACCCAATCAAACTCATCTGCTTCTAAATCTTGTTCAGCCAGTCTCTCTATATCCGCCAGAAGATCAACAAACTGATATTGGCTGAAACTTTTTCCGAAAAAAAGAGTGGCCACCCGTTCAAGGTGGTGAGCCTCATCAAATATTGCTACTTCGTATCTTGGAAGAATTTCTCCAAACCCGGTCTTTTTCAGGGCCAGGTCGGAGAAGAAAAGGTGATGATTAACTATGATACAATTGGAAGATCCAGCCTGCCTGCGAACCCTGTTGACATAACAAAAAGAACCATCCGGACAATCACTGCCAAGGCACTGACTGGAATTAGCAGAAATCTTGGCCCACAGTGGTGAATACTCCGGTAGCCAGTCAAGCTCGGCACGATCGCCTGTCAGTGTCGTTTCGAGCCAGTCAGCTATCCTTTCTGAGCGATCATCTTCAACAAGGCTGAGCTGCAAAGAGCTTCGATACTGATTCCATCGATATAAACACAAATAGTTTTGTCGGCCTTTCACACAGACTGCACCGAGATCCTTTTCGAAAATCTTCTCTATAAGCGGAATTTCCTTTCGTAAAATTTGATCCTGCAGGTTTATAGTAGCTGTTGAAACCACGACCCTCCTGCCGGAAAGAATCGCAGGAATGAGATAACCAAGAGTTTTACCGATACCGGTCTCCGCCTCCACCAGTAATAAATTTTCATGCATTCCAAGCATCCCTGGAGCGGATGGTTGCTGCAATAGTTCGTCAACGGCCTCGGCCATCTGCAATTGCCCTGCACGAAAATCAAACTCCGACAAAGCCTTTTCCAGCAAGCCACCTTTTGCAAATATTTTTTTCATCTATAGGTTTGGAGTTTTTTAGCGGAAAAAAGAGAGCAAGGTCCCGGTCAAAGAGAGAGCTGCTGCGACAATAAAACTAATATGCAGTGATCGAAGAAAAGCAGAAACATGATGCGGTTCAAATCCATTCAAACTCGCACCTTGTGAAAAATAATAAAACGAAGAACTAAAAACAATCCCGGCCAGGGACACGCCAAAGAGCATACCAATATTTCTGGATGTCGCCAATAAACTCGATGTTATCCCGGTATATTTTTCTTCAACTCCTGATAATACAGAGGCGGAATTTGGAGAAAGGAAAATCGATTGACCCATTCCTAATAGAGCCAGACCCCACATCACCTGCCCTGTAGAAGTGTCTGCCTGCGTGAAAATAAAAGATATGACACTTATTGTGCAGATCAAAAGACCGATTGTGGTCAATTTTCTAGCACCCAGATAATCATATAATCTGCCGGCTATCGGTGAGACAACCGACAAGGTAACTGGCAGTGCCATCATAACAGTCCCAATCTCAATAGTTGACAGATTCAATAGAAAAGTCAGATAAAATGGGATGAGAATAATCACAATGAACAGAACCGAAAATGACAGAATCGAGGTCAACATCCCTATAGTAAAATATTTATGACCAATCAGTTCTCTGGGGACAAGTGGAACTTCAGCTTTACGCTCACTATAGATCAGCAGGAAAAACAAAAAGAAAAGAAAGGGGATTTGCCAACCAATTGTTGTGTTCGCCATATTCTTGACGGATGCTGTGAATATAATGACACCAGCGACAAAGAGTGACCAACAAACAAAAGAAGGCCAGCCAAACGGTATGGCTGGTGATTTTTTTCCCGTTTTGATTTTTGGAAGTATAAAAAACCAACCGGCGATAAAGGTGAAAACACCAAAAGGTATTGTGGCAAAAAATATATAACGCCAGGAAAAATGGTGAAGCAGGAACCCCGATACTACCGGACCACTCATCAGCCCGGCAGAAGTTGCAACACCGATGAACCCCAAGGCCTTTCCTAAATGCCCGACTGGAGAGATGTGAGCAATAATAGCCGGACCACATGCCATCATCATTGCTGCCCCAACAGCCTGGGTAAAACGGAAAAAAATAACACTTCCAAGAGTGAGTGACAAACCGCTTCCCCCAGAGCCGAAGACAAACAGTAACATGCCCAACACATACAGTCTGGCCATTCCAAACCGATCGGAAATATGCCCCCAGAGAGGTAAAGTGATCGTAATGGTCAACAGGTAGACCTGGACAACCCATTGACACTGGAAAAATGTGCAGCCGAAATGGCGCATGATGGATGGCAGGGCAACATTGATCATGCTTGAGTCCATTGTTGCCAGAAAAACCCCCGTGGCAACAACCAAAAAACCATACCTTCTCTGGACTCTGTTTAAAGAATTGGTCTTCACCTACTGGGGCCCCAGGTTTTTACAAAAACCGTATTTCTATAGCTGAATAAAAAAAGGGCGGGTTCGAAGTTACTCGAACCCGCCCTTTCAAGATTTAAGAGTAATCTTTAACGACTTACTTCTTAGTACTTGACCTCAAGCTTCATGTATGCACCGTAAGCGGTATCATCATAACCACCCAGGCCACCTTCGTCGGAAGGCAGAACTGCACCAGCTGCGAAGGTCAGAGCAGCACCGTCAGAGATGGTGTACTTACCGCCACCAGAAACTTCGATGAGGTTAGCATAACCGTCAACAGAAGCGTAGGTCAGGTAAGCGTTGAGTGCCAAGTTGGCAGCAGGACTGAAACCAAGAGCAGCTACACCAAATACGGTATCGCCACCAGCACCAATCTGAGATACCCAGGTAATCGGGGAGTTGTTACCATTACCGATCATGTGAGTACCGAAGTCGTTATCAGCCAAGAAACCATCTTTGGTCATACCAACAATACCGGTAACAGAAACGGCACCAAAAGAGGTGGAAACAGAACCGAATGCACCAAACTGGGTGTCATCAGCAGCGTCAGCCTTCTTGAAAGAACCTTCAACTGCAACGGCAACTGGACCAGCTTTACCGGTGAGGTTTACAGAACCTAAAACAACATTGTTAGATGTAGGAGTCTCGTCCTGGAGATAAATACCAATAGCTTTGGCCATCCAGTCACCAAACTTCTGCTTCACAACAACACCGTAACCGTTCTTATCATTATCAGAAGTCCAGTCTGTGGACGCATAACCGACAATCGGTGCACCTGTTACAGTATAGGTTCCAACAACACCAGTAGCGGTATTGGTTGCAGGCCAGCTAACTGTAGCAGTACCTTTATCGGTGAGTTCGGCATTCTTATCGTAGAACGCAGCAACGGTGGTACCAGCAGCCTTCCAAACAACTTTCAGACGATCTTTACGACCATCCCAAGCAAACCACTTGGAGAAGTTGGTTACCTGACGTCCGGCAGAGACGGTAACTGGTCCCATTGGAACTCCGATGTATGCATAATCAACATAGATATTCTTGGAATCAGCGGCATTACCGGTAGCACCTTGTCCGCCGTCCCACATGCCGTCAGCCATTCTGATTCTGGCTTTTGCGAAGGCACCGCCTTTAGCTTTAGCATTAACTTTCAGACGTACACGGGAATCGATCTTGGTTACAGAGCGACCATCTTTGTAAGCCTCTTGCATAATAGCACGAGCACGAGCAGAACCACCGAAGGTTACCTCAGCCATAGCGGAAGAGGCCATACCGACCATTGCAAGGCCCGCGGCAACAGCAATAAATTTTTTCATTTTAATCTCTCCTTAAAAGGTTTTTGGTCTCTTCTATTGAGACCATTTATATTCCTTTTCCAGCGCATCCGGCTTAATCAAATTCACAAGCACAGGAAAGCGTAGAAAGGACTTTCTGGCTGAGATTATATACAGTGGCTAACAGTCATGTCAAGTTTTTTTTACCTGAGTATAAAAATTTATACCTCCCCTATTTGCCTGACGTTGCTGCCTGCTTTTTCGGGAATTCCAGCTGATATTCCTGCAGCCGACTTCCACTCTTTTCCGACGAAAAGATATCGAGCAAACCACTCTCATTGATCTTACCGACCCATAGTCTGGCGCCAACCGGCTCTGACGCTGCCGCATCACTATCCAGCCTGAAACGATAATCGGTTATATATCCTTTCATCATGCTTGTACGCCACAGTTCATCCATCGATGTGCCATTCCAGGTCAAGGCCGAGAGAAAGCCGGATTCATAACTTCTTGAGTTGGGAAGAAACCTGTACTCAGATACCTTTGATGGTCTATTCCTGCCGATGAGTATTTCCGGTTTATTGTCACGATTGGAATCGGTCACAATAATTCTGGTCGGGATATAGACAAGGAGTCGCTCTACTCCAGCGCTATCAGTTATCAGTGGTGGACCAAAATAATTTATACTGCCGCCAAATTCCTCGCTCGATACCCAGAGCAGTTTATTATCATGGGAATAAACCCTTAACTTTTCTTTGTCATCAATCACAATCAACTCTGAGACCTTATCATCATCCAGATCTACATAAGCAAAATCAAAAAGGTTCACTTTCTCTGGAACATTCAGCTTGCTGCCGCTTTCAAGTGTGGATCCTTTCAGGTCCAGGTAGAACAGGCCCGGCTCAACGACTTCCTTCTCTTCGGCTATGTCTGTGGTGCCTCGTTGACCAACCAGTACCGCAGCTTTTCCCTGGCCCATTTTTACTGGACGAAGATAAAAAGGTATATTTTTCAACCGATAAGCAAAAGCCCCATTTCCATTATATTCCACAACGGCTGAAGCCGGCTGATACTTCCGTGATGCACTAAGGACAAGAGATTTGCTGTTATTTCCATCAAGATCTGCGAGATTTACCGCATGGATTTTCACGTCACCCGGCAAGTCAAACTGCCCGATTTGCTTAAATTCTTCTCCTATAAATTGGTGCAGCCTTATCTGGTTTCTTGAACAGAGAATCAACTCAACCTGACCATCACCATCCAAATCGGCCACTTCAAAGGTGACTAAATCAATGGGCAACCGAGGACTCTGCCTGATATTCTTTGACGTGACAAGTGTTCCTGCACGTATTCCAAGAAGTGATGACGAATAGATACCTTTTTTGAAAATCCGTTCAGGGTGGGCTGTTTCAAAGCCGCTCAAGCCATCACTATCTCTCCCTTCAGGCTGGCCTGAGAGGATTTTTTTCACCCCATATACCTTCTCTGCCACCTCCTCGGCAACTCCGTCAAGCGCGGTAAAGATCGCTTGAGGCTCCTTTGCGTCAGCAATAAACTTTTCGATATCTCTTTCTTTGGAAGCAGGATAAAAAGCCAGCTCCAGCCGTAAGCTCTTATGGAGGGAGTAAAGCGTTCCTGAAACAAGATAGTCAACCTGCAACTTCCTGAGAAGTGTTCCAACCTGCTCTTTCGACGGCGCCGTGCCCAGTCTTTTCAGTTCACTCTCAAACAGTGAATAGTCCAACTCAACAGCTGGGGTACTTGTGACCAATCGCCCGGCCAGCATCGCTCTCAATCCGTCCCGCACATAATCAAATTGACCTGAAGCGCCTATTTCAAAAGGCAGTATTACGATTTTAGATGAATCGCCGCCCTCTCTCGCCTGGCCGTTTACGGGCCAAAGAAGTACCAGAGAGAGAAGAAAGACACAGCAGACACTCTCCCATGTCCGTTTCCTAACTGTTTGCATATTGCATACCCTTAAAAAAAATATGGTTTTAGATCGGTAAAAGATTACACATTCACCGTCTGCAGACTGTGGATCAAGTTTAAACATATAGCGCACTTTTCCCCTTGTTGCAAGAAACTGTAATCTGGTGCAATCATATTATACTGTTCGCATCTTGATCTTAAAAACAAACTGGAATCTGGTTGTTGAAGGAAAGTCCATGTTGTTGACAAACAGGTACACCCAGACCCGGATCATCAAAGCCTAAAATGAGCAAGGACATTTGACACGTACAGCAATTTACCTGTTACTTCTACTAGTTAACAGGTGCGGTAGTGGAACTCCGGCTTCCGAACTCGAAAGGAAACCGGGAAACAAGCCAATCAGGTCAATGATTTCCCCCTAAGTTTTACATACTTAACCAATCTTTTTCTTGACTTTTTTGCGAATCATATGCATAGGTTATATAGAGGGTTAAAATTTTTGTACTCTGCGTTCAGCTATTAAACAATCACGACTCAACCCTTTAGACCGTTCATGAACATATCAAGGCTTACTCCCATTGCCGGTTTTTGGTCGCTTTTGAAAGCGGCCTGCCCAGGCAAATCACAGAAGAAGTTATGAAAGAGCTGCTGTCAATCATTTCCGTTTGCTTGATTTCAATGAGCGCACCCTCTGTCTGCGCTTCTGAAAACAGTGACAGCTCACTGCTCTCGAACAGATCCAGCAACTCTATCTCTTCGTTTGACCCATGGACGGATCCGCAGCCGGTTGCCTGGGAAAATGCGTTTATCAACCAAAACAGTACCACGGCAACGAAGGTGCCATTCTATTCGAACAAGCTGTTTGGCCAGCGGTTTGACGTAAGCACTCTGTTTAAACGAGAAATTCTGCCAAAACTCGACGACCCAATTACCGGCATCAATTATTTTGAAATCGACAGTCGAATCAAAGGAGACTGGGGCGATATCACCCTTTCATTTGAGAACAGCCATCTCGGCACTGAGCAACCTGACCTGTTATCCACCCCCATCCCTTCTGACCAGCAATTCGCTTCACCCACTAAAGAGTTTGCCATTAGAACAAATGGACACGGACGTCTTCGATTGTCAGATCGCTTCAGCCTGGAAATCGAGTTGGAATACCTGGCAGGTGACAGCTTCGGCCCCGACGGTCCCCACCTCGAACTGCCAACACTTGCGTATTCCGCCGACCTTAATTCCAAGTTCGGCAATTTGAATACACGGACCGTCTACTTTCATATGGATAGAAATCACGATTTCAGTCGATATGGTGACTACTCCTTTTCCAGAGAAAAGGAACGGGGCTTCAGGCCACTCTATATTCTAACCGGAACCCAAGCTGACATTTTTTCTGACGATATTGGTGACTCCTCCTTTTCCAGCCAGACAAAGAGCGCCGGAATAGACGGCATAGCCTTTATAGCCGATTATAAAGCATCACCAAGGATTAAGCTGCATACAGCCATTGGAGCAGCCAATGCCGACAAAACGCCCCTTGACAGTAACAATTATTTTGGGTGGGAAGCAAATATCGGCCTTGGATATAAAATCCTGGACAATCTGACCTATGAGCTCCATTTAGGATATATGGCCACGGGCGATTTTTTCAAGAGCAATGACGTCGATGTCGAAACAGAGGACATGGCCATTATTACCCAGCACTTGACGTTAAAATTCTAGCGGCAGCCGCTTGCCCTCCGTTTGTGCTTACAGGCTTTGGTTTTTATTTAACCTTCTGCTGATAGCCTGCAAATCCAACCAGGTCACCTTCTTCATTTCCTCATTTTTCAAAAGATAGGACGGATGATATGTCGGCATAACTGGAATAGACTGCTCATCTGCCCCGGAATAGTTATGAAACCGCCCTCTGAGCTGGGACAAGGATTGTCTGTTTTGTAACAGCAACTGAGTAACAACTGGGCCCATCGTGCAGATAACTTGCGGCTGAACAAGACCAATCTGGCGGTGGAGATAGGGCAAACAAGACTGAAAGCTACCTGGCGAAGGTGGTGTTGTCGAATCGAGACCACATTTAATCAAGTTGGTAACAAAGACATCCTCCTCTCTTAAATTGATTGCCGCAACCATCCGAGACAACATGGCATCTTCTTCATGGCCAAAAAGAAGGGTGCTGTTTTCCTCTCCATCAGCAGGCAGAGCCAGCCATTCACCTACCACGAACAACTTTGCCCGCCGACTGCCTCGGCCAACCACACTTATTATCCTTCGCTTTGCCAATTCACAGATATGACAATTTGCAATTTCATTACAAATGTCAGCAAGTGTACCTTCACATGATTGCAAACATTGACGACCTACAGTCCTTTGACTACTCTTTGGGGTCGATATTGAAGAAAATCTCTCCCCCCTGATGAAGTTGTTGGTTTCATCATTTCTGCAATACCCGCCAAGACCGATACTTCGGTGATACCGGATCAGGGAACGAACATCTTTAATCAAATCTATTTCGTACGGCTCCATCTTTCACTCTCTCTTGGCTCTTCAACCTGCACCAAAAATGAAAACTTTTTTCTGAATAAAGACAATGATACCCACATTTGGCCTAAGATGCCAACGAGATAATATTTTGGAAAAACAGCAAGCAATTTAACCAATTCCTGGTAATATAGGCTACAAGGTAGTATAGCAGATTAACTTAAAAACAGTCATCGACACGAGGCGCTCTTTGGATAAAGCTGAATTTTCACAAGCCCGAAAGAAACTCGGAAAAACACAAAAAGTACTGGCTGAGCTCCTCGGAGTATCCTTGAAGACGATACATAGTTACGAGCAAGGCTGGCGGACGATACCTTCCCATATTGAGCGGCAGCTTTATTTTCTGCTTGCCAATCAGAAAAGAAAAATACCAATTCGTCCATGTTGGGAAGTAAAAAACTGCGACTTGAAGGAAAAATGCCCTGCCTGGGAATTTCAGAGTGGCCATCTCTGTTGGTTTCTTTGCGGTACGCTCTGCTCATGTGGCGAATACTCCAGCTGTAAAGAAAAAATCGAGATTTGCCGAACCTGCAAAATCTTCCAATCACTGATGAAATAATTCTCACCTTCCCCTTGAATTGATTACAATTCTGATTATTGTCTCTTTGAATTTAACGATATTATTAAATTGATTGTTGGCTGGAATTCCTGGCAACAGCAAACGAATATATGAGGATCAGTAATGCCTATTTACGAATATACCTGTAACAGCTGTGGCTCAAATTTTGAGACACTTGTCATGTCAAGTGGTGGGGAAAATGATATTAGATGTGTAAAATGTGACAGCCCAAACATCCGCAAACGGATATCGGCATCAAGTTACAGGACAAGCAAAGGTTCTTCCATACCTGCAGGCGCACTTTCCGGCTGTTCATCAAAGTCAGGTTTTTCCTGAGCCTAGTCCTTGCAACCCGTGAGGTTGAAACACATTTGGATAGTTTTACTAAAAAGGCAAACAGCTTTTAAAAAACAGCTTCAGCATCAGCTGCCGTAACAGTTTAAAGAGGTGCGTGAAAAGGTGTGGGTCTGTAGCCGATCAAGCAAGATAACAAAAGATCACAACGCTACTTTTTCTATGGTTTGTGACCCAGAGTCAAAAGACAGGACCCGTTTCTTATCGGTGGTACTGTAAATCCCACATCAAAGCTCTATTTTTTCTTCTCTTTTTGAGTTGGCTTCCCGGAAAAATCGAGGATAACCTCATTTTCCTTTAACATATTTATCTTCCGGGCTTCCTCTTCAAGGAATTTCGGGTTGGTTGTAATCTGCTTCACATCTTCTTGCAGTTTGCTGTTCTCCTGGATTAACTCCTCTCTTTCCTTCTCCATCCGTTCTAAATGTCTCTGTTTTTTAATAATGGACAGTAATGACTGATCACCAAAAAAAGTGAGATAACCAAGGGCCACTGCCATTAAACAAAAAAGGATGCGTAGCAGTCGTTTTCGTTGCGGCTGCTGCAGAGATACTGTACGCTTTTTCTTCATTGATATGTATATCTTCTTAAAATATTTTAAAACGAATCAGCCTTCTGGTGTTACTGCCAATAACCCGGCTTCAGGTGTTATCAGCAAGGTCGCCGCCAAACATCTCAGATCATGAACTCTCAAAAGTCCCCATTGTACCTTGTAAGCAGTTGTCTTGTGGGCCTATGCACTCGGTATGATGCTTGCGTTAAACCAAGCGCCCCATGCTTAGAGAGACTCCAGGGGAAAAATTGGATTCCGGTATGCCCCGAACAGCTCGGAGGCCTTCCTACTCCCAGACCGGCAGCCGGTATTGTTGACGGCACAGCCCAGGATGTCTTAGAAAAAAGAGCCAAAGTCATAACCAGAAACGGTGATGATGTGACTGCCCAGTTTCTCAGTGGTGCCCACCAGGTTCTCAGTATTGCCCAATCGCAGCCTATTCAAGCTGTTTTTTTAAAAGCAAACAGCCCGTCCTGTGGTGTCAACAGTCCTCAAGGTGTAACAGCCGCCCTGCTATCCAACAACGGTTTTTCCCTGCATGAATTCTAGAAGCCTGTCGCATCCAAATCCGCAATAACCTGTCAGCGGATCTTCATTGCCATTATAATCAGGATTCCGGCCTCATAAAGAAGATAGAGGGGGCCTGCCATAAGCATCATATTAAATATATCAGGCGTCGGTGTAAGCAGTGCTGCAATAATCGCTATAATCAGCAGGGCGTACCGTCGATTACGCTCAAAAAAACCTCTGGTGCAAATCCCGACTTTTGATGAAAAAACCATAAATATCGGTAGCTCAAAAATGATACCGAATGCAAGGATAAACAGCGTTGTGAAATTGACAAACCGACCAATTGAAATAACGGGCTTGAGCTGCTCAGAGCCAAACCCCAACAGAAACTCAATACCATAGGGTAATGTAATCATATAGCAGAACAAGGTGCCGATATAAAAAAGCAGACTTGTAAAAAAAACAAAACCGAAAAGCTGAGTCTTGGTCACTTTAAACGGCTTACCTATGGCTCTCCATAAAACACTCATAACCCAGGGCATCAGACCATAAAGAGCTAGAAACAGCGCCAGCTTGACATGGGCCAGAAAAGGACCTGCCACCGAGAAAAAGTAGAGTTTCTGAGCGCTATATTCTTCAATATCCAAGCGAGCTGCTAAATGTGATTGAATCAATCCAAGAAAATCTGAAGAGAAGAAAAAGGCGACAAGAGTCAAGCCGGCTACCCCAAGTATCAAATACTTGATTGTCTTTCTCAGCTCATCAACAAATACAATCAATGTGTTATGCCACAACATACAACCTCATTTCTTCTTTGGGGCCCAAAATCTACTGTACCTCTTTTACCCATTTTAAAAAAACTATCCGGCTGATACAAAGTTTCGACAACAAGACACTTTTGAGGGTTGCCCTATCCGGAGACACAGTTTATAACTCGCTGAATAATAAAAAACTGACTGATCTTCAACCCATTCAATCAGTGAAACAACAGCAGCCTGCTCAATTTCAGCACCTTCGGCTGTGTATAGAATCAGGGAAATAAACCATGCTTGAACTCAGATTTATACGTGAAAACCTGGAACTTGTAAAAGAAAAAACGGCCAAAAGAGGCCTTGATGTTTCTATTGTCGATGAATTTGCTGCTGTTGACAAAAAGCGGCTGACACTTTTGACAGAAACAGAACAGTTAAAAAACAAACGAAATCAGGCTTCCAGAGAAATCGCCGTCTTAAAAAAAGGCAATGAGAGTGATCAGGCCAAAGCCGAACCTTTAATTGCCGCCATGAGAAAAACCTCGGAGCGCATCAAAGAACTCGACTCACAACTGGGCACCATACAATCACAGTTGAAAGATATCGTTCTCACCATACCAAATATTTGTCACGATTCCGTACCTGTCGGCCAAGACGACAGTGACAATGTCGAGGTGAGAAAGTGGGGTGAAAAACCTCAGTTTTCCTTTTCACCAAAGGCCCATTGGGAGATCGGTGAGGAGCAAAATTATCTTGACTTCGAACGTGCAGCCAAACTCTCCGGTGCCCGTTTTGCCCTGCTTACCGGTTTTGCCTCCAAACTGGAAAGGGCACTTATCAACTTCATGATGGACCTGCACACCCAAAGACATCAATACCAGGAAGTTCTGCCACCATTTCTGGTCAATTCCGCTTCAATGACTGCAACAGGTCAGCTTCCTAAATTTGAAGAAGACCTTTTTAAAATTAAGGATTGGGATCTCTACCTGATTCCCACAGCAGAGGTACCGGTTACAAATATTTTTCGTGACGAAACCATAAGCGAGAACAGACTGCCTGTAAAATTTGTCAGCTACACCCCCTGCTTTCGTTCTGAAGCTGGATCATACGGTCGAGACACAAGAGGATTAATCCGGCAACATCAGTTCGATAAAGTGGAGCTTGTAAAGTTCACCACTCCGGAGACTTCCAATAAAGAACTGGAGTCACTCCTTGCCGATGCCGAGGAGGTATTACAGCTCCTGGGGCTGCACTATCGGGTTGTCACCCTCTGTTCCGGCGATTTGGGTTTTTCAGCAACCAAAACCTTTGATATTGAGGTCTGGCTACCCGGACAGGACACTTATCGGGAGATATCGTCCTGCTCTAACTTCCTTGATTTCCAGGCAAGGCGAGGATCCATTCGCTATCGCCCTGAAAGTGAGAACAAAAGCAAGCTTGTCCATACATTAAATGGATCAGGGCTTGCGGTAGGCAGGACATTGTTGGCTATATTGGAGAATTACCAGCAGGAGGATGGAACGGTTACAATACCGGAAGTTCTTGCTCCCTATTTTGAACAGCGGTTTTAAAACAGCAACACTCACACCGCATGGTTTTACCACCCGGCAAAACCATGCGGTTTAATCCTTCCCTGAACGTATAAACTCTAATTGGCTTATAGTTTTATCTGATTACCCATAAAGCTCAGCCTAACACGAGGTGTTGTCAATTTGTCTTGCTAGCCTTCGGTCAAGGATCACTCCTTGCTGAGAACAATATAGATATTTTTCAATATTTCTTTACCGTTAGATACATTTCAACAATAATCTGTGATCCTTGAAATACGCCAGCCAAACTGACAACACCTCTTTTACCATCAAAGCTGAGAATCATTGGTGATCAAGTAGTTTTATATTCAGCTTATGCTTCTGTTAACCCGCTGATTTAATCAATTGCCTGTTGAATAAGCAGATCAATAAGCGCTCCAAATCCCAACCCATGTTCAGCCGCTGCCTGTGGAAGCAAACTGGTTGGTGTCATGCCGGGAATAGTATTGGTCTCGAGCAGGGCTATTTCACCATCATCTGTGACAATCATGTCTGTTCGTGAGTAACCCTGAAGGTGCAGACAGCGATGGGCCTCAACGCCGTATTGCTGAGCTCTGCTGCTCACGTCATCATCAAGCTTTGCCGGGCAAATCTCTTTTGAAGCTCCTGGAACATATTTTGCCGTGTAATCAAAGAATTCAAATTCCTCACCAGGGATAATTTCAACAATCGGCAGTGGTTGCAGTATTTCTACACCAATGACACCGACGGTTATTTCTCTTCCTTTGATAAACCTCTCCAGCATGACCTCGGAGTCGTGTTCAAATGCCTTTTTTATTCCAGCTTGAAGCCCATCCACATCGCCAGCGATGGTCATCCCCAGACTTGAGCCCTCTCGAACAGGTTTTACCACAATAGGCAAACCAAGAGAGTCAACACATTCTTTTAAATCTACAGGTTCTCCTTCCAACAGCATCAACCAGTCGGCTACAGGCAAGCCGGCCAGCCTGTACATGAGCTTCGCCACATTTTTATCCATGGCCATGGCACTGCCTAAAACGCCTGAGCACTGATATGGAATGTCAAGCAGATCCAACAGGCCCTGAACACTCCCATCTTCACCCCATAGACCATGGAGCAGAACAAAGGCAACATCAATATCCGCTGCATCGGCTACCAGACGACCCAGATCAACTGCCGGATCATATCGCTGGACAATATATTTTTTAAAATCAATAACTTTTTCAACTTCGGCCGCTCCCTTCAGCGAGACTTCGCGTTCACCTGATTTTCCACCAGCTATCAAAGCAACCGTTTTCTTTGCTGTCTCCATTTACCCACTCCATGTTTATTTATCTGCTCTTTGCTGTATATCTCTCTCAATGAGACAATATTATTCGATATTTTCAAACAAGGGTATCTCTATTACAGTATGGAAAAAAAATTATTTGAGTAAATATCGATATGGCAAGAGTGAAATAATACACCACCCGGCAGAAATATTTCCATTCTTCTTCCGATCACTTTTCAGTCGGTGTCTTACAAAATGGTTTGAATCCGGTTACTATTCTGTACCATAGATCGCTTAACAAGCATGCCCATTAGCTTGGATATCATTTTTTAATCTCAACAGTAGCGCATCTGAAGAATTGAAAAAGGGTTATGAACCAATAAGCTGCCAACAAGATATTCATTGACAATGCGAGAAGATATTCTTATAAAGGTATGTTTATTGTTTGGTAAATGAGCTTCTCACTTGGCCGGAACATGCCACCGTAAGAGACGAACGGAACGGGCGTTATTTTGAAGTGAGTGGGAAATTAAGATTTGTTTTGATAACGGAGTAAAAGATGATCGAAGTAGAAGTTCGGGGAGATCTCGAATATGCCATCAGACAGCTGAAGAAAAAGCTGCAGATTGACGGTATCAAGCGTGAGCTTAAAAGACGTGAGTATTACGAAAAACCGTCTATTAAGAAACGGAGAAAGCAGGCCGAAGCCCGTAGAAAACTCCGCAAGTTTAACCGAATGAGAAAATCGTTCTAGGTTATCAGGAAAATACGGAAAAATTGCTACGAATAGATCCAAGGGTATTTAGCCCTGGAGAAGATTTTTCCGTTTTCCCTCTCCCGTTACACACTGTACAATCCGCATCTGAACTTCAGGCATCCTCCTTGTAAAGGACGCCCTATTGACGAAAGAAGCCAGGGACAAACAACTATCCGACCACTTCCTCAGCTGCCGAGAGCTGTTTCTGCACTATATCATTTCCGAGCGGCAGCTCCTGGAAAACAGTATTAAGGCCTACGAGGCCGATATCAGTTTTTTTCTTCACTTTCTCTGTCAAAGTCGAACCACCAATCTCAACGATGTAACCGTTGAAATTATCCATCGTTTTCTCAACAGTTGTAAAAAGAAAAACATCTCCCACCGCTCTAATGCAAGGAGAATCTCTGCGCTGAAACTGTTTTTTAGTTTTCTGGCAACAGAGAACCTCATCAACCACAATCCTTTTCATTCCATTGATTTACCCAAAAGCGGACATACTCTTCCAAAAGCGCTGACACTTGATGAAGTGAGTCGTCTGCTGGAACTTCCGAAAGTACATACACCCCTTATTATCCGCAACTATGCCATGCTTCATCTGCTGTACAGCTCCGGGCTGCGGGTCTCGGAGTTAGTAGGGTTGCCTCTTGCCGGCTGTAATATGACCTCTGGTTTCGTGCGAATCATTGGAAAAGGAAACAAAGAACGGCTTGTCCCTTTTGGAGAAAGGGCGAAAGAAATGCTGACAACCTATCTTGAGCAAAGCCGTCCGGCCATCCTCAAGGGCAAACGTTCAAGCAGCCTCTTTGTCACCGGGCGCGCTCGTTCCATGACACGACTCAGGTTCTGGCAGATCATAAAAGAGGCCGGCCGGGCTGCTGGAATCAAAAAACAGATCAGCCCTCATATGCTTCGTCATTCATTTGCAACCCACCTTTTGGCCCATGGCGCAGATCTTCGTGCCGTTCAATTGATGCTGGGGCACTCGGACATTGCCACAACTCAGATTTATACCCATATTGATCAGGACCGACTAAAAACTATTCACAAGAAATTTCACCCCCGTGGCTGAGAAAATCTCCCTATCAATCACCTGGCTGGTATGAGAAGCTTCTCAAACGGATATCAGCTTTTCTTAGTTTTTCCTGATTACCAATGATTCTCAGCCATAACGGTAAAAGAGGTGTTGTCTGTTTGGCTGGCGTATTTCAAGGATCACAAACTCTTGCTGGACTGGGTCTAAAGGTAAAGAAAAGTTAAAAAATAGATGTATTGACCTCAATTAGAAGTGATCCTTGACCGAAGGCTAGCCAGACAAATTGGCAGCACCTCGTGTTAGGCTGAGCTTTCTTGGTAATCAGATAGTTTTTTTTAACAACCGAACTCCTTCTGAAATTATCCGAAAAAACTGGTGCGTCATATCAGAAGAAATGTGGGCTAAATAGTGCAAGGGATTGCAAAAATTATGTGGAATGATAGACTTATCTCATGCAGATCATTACCTCTCACCTGAATACCGACTTCGACGGTCTCGCCTCAATGATAGCCGCCCACAAACTGTACCCTGATGGTTTGCTCGTTTTCCCCGGCTCTCAGGAGAAGATCGTAAGAGATTTTATTTCTCAAGTCCTGCTCTATCGATATGAGTTTCATAAGCTGAAAAATATTGATCTTGAACAGGTCAACAGCATGGTTGTTGTCGATACCCGCGACGCTAAAAGGCTTGGGCCTCTGTCCGACTGCTTGAACAACCCCGGGCTTTCACTTCATCTGTACGACCACCATCCATCGACAGAAGGGGCCATGCAAGGTTCATACGAAGTGCTCAAGGATGTTGGCTCCACCATGACCATCTTTGCTCAGATTTTCCAGGAAAAACAGATCCCGGTCAGTGGTGAGGAAGCAACTGTTTTCGCCCTGGGAATATACCAGGACACAGGTTCTCTGACCCACTCGACCACAACTGCTGAAGATCTTAAAGCCGCTGCCTGGCTCCTGGAGCAGGGAGCAAATCTGGAAATCATCTCCCAATTCATCAGCCACGACCTCACCAGCCGACAGGTTGAACTGCTTCATGATCTGATGATGTCGGCTACACGATACACCATTGCTGATATCCCCATAGCTGTGGCCACACTTATATTGCCACGATATGTTGATGATTTTGCGGTCATTGTTCAGCGCTTTATGAATATGGAAAACCTCGATACCATTTTTGTGCTGGTTTCAATGGCCGGACGAATCTACCTGATTGGCCGCAGCCGCATCCCTGAAGTCAACGCTGGCCATATCGCTCGAGATCTTGGAGGCGGTGGCCATGCCACAGCTGCTTCTGCAACAATCAGAGACACAACGATAACTGAAGCGGAAGAAAAACTGGTATTTACTCTGCACAAACATGTTCGGCCACAGGCTATTGCAAAAGAGATGATGTCCAGCCCGGCACTCTCCATATCTGCCGACACCCCCATCTGGCAAGCCCATGAAATTCTGACTCGCTATAATGTTACAGCAATCCCCATACTTCAATCAAAAAACAAGAACAGCGCCTCCAAACTGGATCCGTTAATCGTCGGTACCATATCGCGACGCGTGGTTGAAAAAGCCATCCATCATAATCTTGGCCATCTTCCTGTAAGTGATTACATGACAACCGACTTTGAGGTACTCTCCCTCAATGCCACTTTGGCTGACATCCAGGAGCTGATCATTGAACACCGACAACGGCTGGTCCCCATTATCCATGACCGCAAATTGCGGGGTATCATTACTCGAACAGATCTGCTCAACAGACTGGTAAATGACCCTGCCCACTTCCCTAAAAATCTGCTGCATGAATCGGAACATCCCTCTTTGACGAGAACCAGAAATCTCAGCACACTGCTTGTCGATATGCTGGATGGCAAAATCATCCGTATGCTGAAACAGGTCGGCGAAGTTGCCGACAGTCTGGGGTATAATGCCTTTGTTGTCGGTGGTTTTGTCCGAGACCTTCTACTCAAACAGGCTAACCTTGACATTGACATTGTCATTGAAGGAAACGGTATCACCTTCGCCAGAAAATTTGCCGAAGCAGTTGGTGGCAGAGTTACCACCCATGAACGGTTCATCACAGCCAAAGTCCTTCTCCCTGACAATTTTCATATCGATATTGCCACAGCCCGTTTGGAATATTACGATTATCCGGCTGCCCTTCCCACCGTCGAGCTATCATCCATCAAACTCGATCTGTACAGACGCGATTTCACCATCAATGCCATGGCAATCCAGCTGAATCCGGCCCATTTTGGCAATCTGCTGGATTTCTTTAACTGTCAGAATGACTTAAAGCATCGGGCAATCAGGGTATTACATAACCTCAGCTTTGTTGAAGACCCTACCCGGATATTCAGGGCCATCCGCTTTGAAAAACGAATGGATTTTATAATCGTCGCTCATACTAAACGGCTTATCCGTAATGCCGTTAAAATGAAGCTTTTTAATAAAGGTGACGACCATCGTTTTTTTACCGAACTCAAACTTATTTTCTCCGAAGAGAACCCCATTCCCGCCATCTATCGCCTGGAAGAATACGGTCTTTTCCCATTTCTATGGCCTGATCTTAAGCCGCACCTGAAAATCGACCGACGCTTAGCCCTTACGATCAACCAGGCACAGAGCGCGCTGGCCTGGTGGAAAATGCTCTATCTTGACGAGGAATGTCGCAGCTGGCAAGTGTATCTGTTGACAATTATGGGCCGCTCCACAACCAGGGAACTGAGTGCATTCTGCAGCCGTTTTTCTTTGTCACCAAAGACGACTGACCACCTGATTCGCCAGAAAGAGTTAGGCGACAAGGCAGCACGAAGAATGTATCATCGGAAAAAACTGAAAAACAGTGAAATTTTTGAGCTTCTTCACCATATGTCCAACGAAGGTTTGCTGTATCTTTCAGCTATTGCAAGAAAGAATGATATCCGAAAAGGTGTCTCCCATTTTGTGACCAATATGAAAAAGGTTAAAACTGAATTAAACGGCAACGACCTTAAGACAATGGGATACCGAGAAGGGTACCAGTTTAAAAAAATACTGACTCGCTTAAGAACAGCACGGTTGGACGAGGAGGTTTCAAATAGAGAGGAAGAAAAAGCATTCATCCTCAAACATTTTGAGCGCTAAGCCTTGCCCGTGAGCATACCAGTGCTTATCAATGCTAAGAGAAACGATGTTATCCAGTTCTCTTTGTTCTATCTTTCAGGTTTAAATGAGTACTCTTGTACTCTGCAAAGATAGTATCGATTTCTGTCAATGAACAAAACTGTTTACTACTGTACTCAGACAATATCAAGGAAGAGGAATGCTTAACAGGCCTGCCAAGCTGCTTACCCCTCTTCTTTGGCTGAGCTTCAGAAGTAATTTAATTAATTAACAAAAACCGCCTGAAAATATTTACTTTCTCAGGTGAACAAACAGAATATGGACCAATTCATTATAGAAATTATCATTTTGGCACCGCCGCTCCTGCTGGCCTTGACCTTTCATGAATTTTCCCACGGCTTTGTCGCCTATAGCCTGGGTGATCCTACCGCTAAAATGATGGGCAGATTATCGATGAACCCTATACGTCATCTCGATCCCATCGGTACCATTGCCTTTTTCTTTATTAAATTCGGTTGGGCTAAACCGGTTCCGGTCAACCCGGTTCATTTTAAAAATCCACGAAAAGATATGTTGTGGGTTGCGCTTGCCGGACCAGCCTCCAATCTTTTTCTGGCGATTGTCAGCGCAATTCTGACAAAAGCTGTCTGGCTGCTGGCATCGATTGTTCCCTATTCAAAGCTGATGGAGGCCGTTTTAGTGCCATTTCACCAGATGCTGATCGCATCGGTTTGGATCAATCTTGTACTGGCAATCTTCAATTTCCTGCCGATCCCACCGTTGGATGGCAGCAGAATATTAAGCGGCCTTCTACCCGAAGAAATGGCCAGATCCTACGCTTCCATCGAGCGCTATGGCTTTATCATCATCCTTCTGCTCGCTTTTTCAGGCATACTCGGCAAACTGATCCTTCCTATCATCAGCTTTGCCAACAGTCTTCTTCTGGCCTGATATTGTGTTTCATATCAGAACAGAGACTCCGGGAGCATGGTCTGGCGACAATTGATATTCCTCAAAAGTGCCACGATAAGGTAATAAAGGCAGAAAGCTACTACCGCTGTTGTCAGCTGATCATTTTGTGAGCGTCATAGAGATATCGTTTGATCTTATGGGTAACTGTTTTCATAAAGGGTTCCCGTCGTTCAAAGATATCCTTGATATGCTGGCTTGCCGGGAGCTGGCTGTTGATCTCCTGATGTAGTTTTTCGATAAGTGTTTCGATATACTTGTGGCGATCCGACTGGGTCTGACCGGCGGTTTTTTCATCAATCAATTCATAATCCGGATAGACCCATCCTTCCAGTTGGCCATTGTTTTCCACAATGAGCGTTTCTATGACCCAGTGGCAGTTATTCATCATCTGCTCTATCATTTCTGGAGACACTGTCGTGCCATCCTGCAAACTGATTACATTTTTTTTGCGGCCATAAACATGAAGGTTTCCATTTTCATCAACTAAACCGAGATCCCCTGTTGAGAGCCAGCCGTCTTCCGAAACCACCAAATCCGTTGCCTGCTCATCATTGTAATATCCCTTCATGATATTGGGTCCGCTGACATGAATCTCTCCAATCCCCGTTTGCGGATCCGGATCATCAATTTTCACACTTACATTTGGAATGGGCTTGCCGCATGACCCGATCGTAATGGTTTTATCACCAACCGGTCCACCTGAGATAAGCGGTGACGTTTCAGTGAGACCATAGCCCACAATGTATGGAAACTCCGCCTCCACCAGAAACTGTTCTACCTCTCTATTCAAGCTTGCTCCACCTATCCCCATCATTTGTAACTTACCGCCGAAGAAGTCCAGCAGCTCATTGCCGAGTTTCTTGTAAATCAGTTTACGGCCAAAGGTTGTCCTGCAGGCAAAAGATAACGATTTACTCTTGTTGATCCTTGGCAGAATCCGTTTTTTGTATATTTTCTCTAAAATAAGGGGGACAACGAAGATAGCAAAAGGCTTTTCCTTCTTGCAGAGTTTCTGCAGGATAACTGGCGTTGGTGTTTTGCCGGCATAAACAATCCGCCCTCCTTTAATCAATGGAAGAAGAAAACCGCAGGTAAATTCATAAATATGAGAAATGGGAAGGATGGATAGAAAAACCGCCCCTGGTTGCATATCTGCAAGTCCTGTTGATGAAAACACATTCGCTGTCAGGTTCTTATGGGATAACATAACCGCTTTCGGGTAACCGGCAGTACCTGAGGTGTAGATAATGGATGCCAGATCATCTTCATCAATCTCGTCAAAAGGTTGACCTCCCTTTTGCCGATCGTGGCCCATTTTATCCATGGCTTTTGTCAGATACTCTGAAAAGGTATTGGTGTTAATTACTCCGAGGATACAGTTGTAATCATCTAAGGTAATAACTTTATTCAGATAGCTTTTACGAAGTTCGTATACTTTTTCAATCTGACGCTGGGTCGTAAAAAGGATCGCCACCTGCATTTCGAGCAGGATATGGTGCACATCGACTTCTGAGAGATCAGGCAATATGGGAACCACAACGGCACCAAGCCGTACAGCCGCAAAATATACCGTTCCCCAATTGTGGGAGTTTTCGGCTAAAATTGCAATGCGGTCGCCTTTCTTCACACCGTCCCGTTGCAGCATCCCGGCAAGTGCGATGATCCGATCATGCAGCGCTTCATAGGTCAGTGGTTTCGTAAGAGCCATGCCCATGGCCGGAAGATCTCCATACTGGGCTCGGCTGGAATCGATAACATAATTCAGCGTCATTCCCACTTTGGTCATTTCTGACATGTACACACTCCTTATTTATCGCCGTTTGTTTTCATCAATTCGGATGATAGTGACTTGTGTCTACTTCCCTACCCACAGAGCGAGAACAGAGTAAACACCCTTTCTTTTTATCTGTTAATGTATGAATATTTTTCTTCAAGATCAAGGGATGAGAATAACCCAATATATATTTTCTTGAAACTTAAACAGATTTTTTTTAGTTTAGTTGATCAATACATCGTTAACTTTATGTTACAGTGAAAAAGTAACGGTCTCTTTTTAATCGATGCCCTTTATCTACCGATTTTGCTCGTGATATCCTTCTGTTTTCCGATGGAAATTGGCTTGACACGGAAGGCAATATAATGTAAGGATATCAAGGAGTAAAGAGGCAAACGATCACCCTGAACTCATTGAATGCCTGATACAAATGAAATGGTTTCCATCCATCATTATTGTTGTTTTCGTAACCGTTCTTGCTGTATTCTCGTCCCCTTCTCGCTCTTTAGCCGTCCCCGTACTAAAAGAGCAAGGGAAAACAGCCCTGTCCGCCAAAAAACGCCATTACTCCTCTAAACCGGTAATTCTCGGAAAATATAGAGATATTTCAAAATACAAATACCGCTCCTCGAAAACTGCGCTCCTGCTGAAAAACAAAAAAATTAAGAAGCAGCTATCTGCAAAAAGCGCAATAATCATTGATGCAAGAAGTGGAAAGACAATTTTTTCGCTTTCTCCAGATATACCCCGCCAACCTGCCTCAACAATCAAAGTGATTACAGGGATGATTGCACTCAAATCCTTGTCGGTCAATACCAAAATCCCGGTCAGCAAAAAGGCGGCCAGACAACCCCGGTCCAAGATATATCTTAACCGGCAAAAAACGTACCGGGCAAATGATCTTATCAATGCGGTTCTGTTGGCCTCAGCCAATGATGCAAGTGTTGCCCTTGCTGAAAAGATTGCCGGCTCCGAACAATCATTTGCCCAGATGATGACGGTCAGAGCAAAAATCTGGGGTGCCAGAAAAACTGTCTGTAAAACCGCAACCGGCCTCACGGCACGAGGCCAGAGAAGTACAGCAAGGGATCTTGCAACAATATTCAGGCATATTATGCAGGATGATGATTTCGTTAAACGGATAGGACGAACAAAAGTCCGGACCTCTTACGGTTCAACCTTACGCAACCACAACAAGGCGTTATGGCAGGTCAAAGGCACTGTTGGCGGAAAAACCGGGTATACGCGGGCCGCAAAGCAGACCTATGTGGGTAAATTCAAGCGAGGTAAACAAGAAATTATTATTGCCTTAATGGCAAGTAATAAAATGTGGAATGATGTGAAGAAACTGGTCAATCACGGTTTTTTTGCTATGAAACACACACGTGCTGCCTCAACAAATACAACTCCAAAAGCGATAGCAGCCGCAAAGCAGCCTTCTCTGGGCAATCGGCTCTAAGAAGAATGCATCGCCTCAAACTGCATGGGTAAAAGGTGAACACTTTTTCCCTTCGCTAACCAATAAGCCTGCCGACCGTTGAAGTTATTTCTTCCCGACTGAACGGTTTTGAAATGGTTTGTACGTTCCCTAAAAGTGATGCCACGGTCAAATATCGTTCTTTCGGAATAATCCTTCCACCACCTGAAATAGCTATAACGGGCTGATCGGGTGCTTCCTCCATCACTTCTGAAATCATTTTCAGACCATCTTTTTCCGGCATAACCATATCTACAATCAGAAGATCAAAACGACCCTCATTAAAGAGCTGCATTCCTTCTTCACCGTTTGTAGCCTCAACAACTTCATACCCTTCATTCTCAAGAATAGTCCTGAGAAAAAGCAAGATTGGCTGCTCATCATCTATGATCAGAATTCGTTTCACGTCTACTCTTTTGGTTGAATTGTCTCCATTCTCGAACCAGAAAAAAACACCCCTAGTTGATTAGGAAATGCTACCACTTATCCATTCATTTGAAAATGTTTTTTATAAAAACCCTATTCTTGCTCAAGATGAATAGTTCGCACAACCCCTCCATGCCTGATTACTGCCGGCCCCCACCCTGCACGACAAAAGAGGTGCCGTCAGTTTAGCTTCAGTATTTCAGGAATCATCTATTGTGGTTTAAATGCTCTCAAGGTGAGGAAGATATTAAAAAAGATTAGGAGTGTCACCCATGAAGCAATGGTTCTTACTTGCAGGCCAGATGGAAAAATTGCAGTACCTCATGTGTGGCAGAGCTTTCAGGGTCATCAGAATCCTATATCATAAAATGGTGATATTTTGCAAAATGGTTTTATTCCTTTCTTCACCCAAATGACAGAAATCGATACCGGTTGAAAATAGCTGTCACATCAAAAACTCAATTTCTCATTTTAATAATTGCACAGACGCAACCGTCAAGGTCAATGCACCATAGTCCTCGTCCACTTTTCCCGACAGCAGATACGGCCTTCCTGAGGAAAGCTGATAGGCATAGCGTTTATATATCTTGGGAAAAAATGTTGTTTCCACGACTCCTGTCTCATCTTCAAAGGTCAAAAACTCCATAACCTCTCCCGTTCGGGTCGACACCAGCTTTCCTGTAACCAACCATCCGGCAAACCGGACAGTTTTTCCAATAAAACGATGCAACTCAACACCTTTTACCCATCCGACCCCAGCACCATTCTTTGTGAAAAATCGGATGGGGTGTTCATCACACAAAAAACCCAACACCCGGTACTGATTCCTCATGTTCTCCCGGCTGCTCTGCTGCGGTAGATCAGGTGGTGGCGGCAGCCTGACAGGAAAGAGCGGCAGACTGCCCCGTCCCTCTGCAATCCGCTGAAAACAGGAAAATTGATACAACAAAGCAGGACGGCTTGGCGGTTGGATCAGTGTATCGAGCGCGCCCGCATGAATAAGAGCAACCGCCTCGTCCTCATCCGGTCTTGTTTGCCGAAAAAAATCCTCACAGTTTAGATAGTGTCGTTTCCGTCGGCAGTGGATAATCCTCTCCATGAGCCTATTGCTCAGCCCTTTGACTGACTGCAACCCTACCCGTATCATCCCATTTCCACCTTTCCACCGAACAGACGAACGATTGACATCCGGAGGTTGTACTTTCAACCCCATCCTCTTCGCCTCAGACACATAGGCAAAGGTCGAATAATATCCACCCTGGTTTGAAATAACCGCCGCCATAAATTCCGCAGGAAAATGTGTTTTGAGGTAGGCTGCCTGGTACGACACCATGGCATAGGACGCGGAATGCGGTTTGCAAAACGAATAACCGTCGAAACTCATCATCATCTGCCAGAGAGCCTCGATCTGTTCCATAGAAAGGTTGTTTTTTTTACACCCTTGATAAAATTCCTCCTTGTAGTCCGGCAGCCTCAAGTTTCTGTCTTTCTTTGACAGCACTTTCCGCAAGCCATCGGCCCGACCATGAGAAAATCCAGCGAGAGCGACCGCCACTTTGGAGACGTCTTCCTGATAAACCATCAGGCCAAAAGTCTCAACAAGAACGTCCTCTACCTTTTCGTGCAGCGGTTGATAGTCACCTCCGTGAAGGCGCCGCACATATTCTCTTACAAATTCATTGGCCGCTGGACGAATGATTGACGATTGCAGCACCAGCTGTTCAAACTCACCGCTGGCAGCCTTTTTCTGCAGGAGCCGCATGGCTGGACTCTCGATGTAAAAACAGCCCATGGTCCTCCCACCAGCTACATTGGCCTTCGTCAAGCCATCTTCCTCCGGCTGCCATCCGATTTCGTCCAGACCTGTTCCTTTTTCCTGTATCGCCTGCAGACAATCCCGGATCACTCCAAGGCTCCTGTTACCGAGCAGATCAATCTTGACAAGGCCGGCCTCCTCAGTAGAATCTTTTTCCCACTGAATAATTCTCACCCCTTTACTTGCCCTCTCCACCGGAACATAGTTGCAAATCGGCTCCGGTGTAATGACAACACCTCCCGGATGGACTGAGAGATATCGCGGCAGACCGATTAATCTTGCGCTCAAACGCAGCACTTCCGGCCAGGGCTCTGTAAAATCCTGGTCTTTTAACACCGGAAGCCGCCTGAGTTGATCTGCCAGATCCTCCCCCTTGGTTCTGTACAACCAGGGAATTCTCTTGGTCATTGTTCGAATCTCACTATCGGGCAAGCCGAACACCTTTGCCGTCTCCCGAATAGCCATCCGCGGTTTAAAACAGACATGATTACTCACCATGGCTACATGGTCACCATACTTTTCAAAAACATCTGCCAATACGTTATCCCGTTCATCCCAGGCAAAATCTATATCGATATCCGGAGGATCCGATCGCTCCGGATTCAAGAATCGCTCAAAGTAGAGGTTATGCTTCACCGGACAGACATTGGTTATCTCAAGGCAATAAGCTACAAGGGAGGCTGCCCCTGAACCACGTCCGCAGATCCTTCGCTTTCTGCAACCACCCCGACCACGATGGACAATATCTCGGACGACCAGAAAATAGGAAGAGAAGTTCATCATACCGATGATTTGCAACTCATGCTCCAGGCGCTCGACAACCGACTCTGGCAAATCCTCCCCATATCTCAGTTGCGCCCCTCTATAAGCATCATCATGCAGAACGTCCTCAGCGCGCTTCCCATCACTCTGCCATGGCGGCATAATAATTTTGTGCTCGGGTCCGCTGTATAGACACTTGGCATGAATCTCTTCGGTGGCATCAATTACTTCCGGCCACATAGTGAACCGTTTTTGATAAACAGCCTTCTCAACTAACGGCCTCCGGCCACCGGCCGTTTCAATTTCATCGATAGCACTCAGGGTGGAGTTCAGTTCGATGGCCCTCAATAACCGGTGAAAATCGTATTCACTCTCAGACAATGTATAACTGTCCGGCGTTGCCACGGCCGCAATGCCTAGTTTGCCAGCCAATTTTCTCAGTTTTGATCCATGACTGGTCGGTTGTGGACCAAGATCGGCAACCACCTCGACACCTGCCATTTGCAATTCTTTCGTTAACTTCAAACCATCACATAAGACAATCAAACCCTCTTTTGACTTTGGAATTTCCACCGACAACGAGAACTTTTTCTGCAGCTGACGCCGGCTCAACAGG
The DNA here is from genome assembly GCA_964565605.1 of uncultured Desulfocapsaceae bacterium. Taxonomy (GTDB): domain Bacteria; phylum Desulfobacterota; class Desulfobulbia; order Desulfobulbales; family Desulfocapsaceae; genus CAZLGM01. The sequence continues at coordinate 74,094 of CAZMFP010000014.1, forward strand.
TTGCATAAATTTACATAGCCGTTTTTTTTGTAAACAAGCAGAACAACCGTCCGCCGCGAGTCCGGCTCGGAGATTTCTGCACCGACAATCGGTTTGAGTCCCATCTTTTTGCAGGCGGTCAGAAAGGGCCAGAGCCCATACAGATTGTCCCGATCCGTCATTGCCAGGCCTGTGTAGCCAAGTTCAGCGGCTGCCCGGCATAACTGCTTGGGAGAAGCCGTTCCTCTCATCAGGGAATAGTATGAGTGAACTCGTAAAGGAAACATGAACTCTCTTGTATGAATTGTCAGATAACAAAGATGCGGTGCTTGCTAACTGCGGCATACAGGTGCTCTTCCTGCGATGCTCACAGGTTCGGTACATGAAATCAGACTGCTGTCCCAATGGCCTTGTGACCGAAACGATCTCTAATTGTATCCATGGCAGCAACAACCTGTTTGTGCTGTTGTTTTTTTTCCCCACACTCCGGAAAAAGCAGCAGTTGTGAAGAAGCTTTGCGCAGTCTGTCACAGAGCAGCATACAGCCGCGCAACCTGGTGCGGCGGGTCCAGGCCCGTTTGAGAGCAAGAAACGCCAGCTCAAGGAGCACCCTGTCGTCGAAGCTGCTCTGTTTGCCCACGGCCTGGCGTATACTGGTTGTACCATCACTGTAATCGACCCGTACCCGCACCCTTTCACTAACAAGCCTCCGTCTACGCAATTCACCCGCCACCCGGCTCACCATATGACCAATAACCGACCGGACCTGCTGCCGATCGTTGCTATCGGTGGCAAACTGGTGCTCCCGGGAGATCACCTCCGCCTGATTGTCTTCACTACCAATCCGCTCGTCATCTCTACCACGGCACAGTCCGTAAATATCCATACCACGTCCGCCAAACAGAACCATGAGCTGATAACTACTCAGCCTTGCCAGCTGGCCGACACGCTTGAGATTCAACTCCCCTATCCGCCGCATTTCGTATGTGGAAAGACCGGGCAGCAACGAAACAGAAAGCGGCGCGAGGAATTCCTGCTCTTCACCGATACCGACAATATACTCGCCCACCGGTTTCACCAGCCTTGAAGCTACCTTGGCCACCAGCTTGCTCGAACCGAGGGACCAGATAGGATCAATCCCCAGGCTGTTTTTCACACTGTTGCGAAACTTCCAGCCAATATCGGGAGGAGGGCCAAACAGCCGGTGGGTTCCCGTTACATCGACAAAGAGATGCCCATCCACCACACCGTGCTCAATCCGAGGGGAATAGCAGCGCGCATGGTTTATCAGCGCTACCATCGCCCGCCGGTAAACATCAAAACGGGGCGGCAGCACAGTGGCACCCCTACACCACTTGAGGGCCAGGTTCAGCCGCATCCCTTTGCGAACACCTGCATGATAAGCCTCCTCACTCATATCGTAGACAACAGACCTCGATACGTTCTGGGAAGCGATAATCAGTGGTCGCCTTCGCAGGCAGCAGTCCTCCACACGCTCGACCGCCACGCCGAAATCGGCAACATTGATATGCAGAACCGTTCGCTCAAGGTGCATCTTTCTCTCCACTCCATTCACTTACCTGTTCGAGGTTGGTGCTTTTTCAGGATCCGTTTTAATTCCAGCGCATTTGCCGGCGCCTGGGCCCGAACATGGTTGTTGAAAAAGAGAATGCCTCTGGATGCCGCAAATGCCATCTTTTTGATGTGCGTCTCATACCAATCGGCAAGTTCCGCCCGCGAATAATTGTAGTCAAATTTCTTCTGCATATTGGATGTCCGCCAGCCGGCCGTATTGCGGCCGTGAAAGCGCACATAAAACAACTGCGGATTTGTCACCACATCAAGTGGAGGAAACAGGCCGGGAAGCTCAGGCTCATCCACACTGACCAGGGTCACCTTTCGCCGTTCAAGCTCGGCAAAGACTGAGTCTACAGCCCAGGAACGGTGACGAAACTCAACCGCAACCGGAAATGGATGCAACTCATCCAACAACTCGGCAAGGTAGCACCGATGCGATGTGCTGCGATTGAAATCCGGCGGTAACTGAATAAGGATAGCTGCCAAGCGTTTTTTAAGAACCGCTATGCCCTTTTTGTAAAGGCGCAGCTGTTCTTTCCAGCCCTCACCCCGCTCATGGGTTAATGTTCTGGTCAGCTTGGCACTAAAGAGAAAATGAGCAGGAACTTTTTTGGCCATTCGCACAAGAGCATCACCTCTTGGCATCTGGTACCAGGTATAATTCAGCTCAACAATTGAAAACTGTTTTGTATACAACGGCAGCATATCGACTGTTCGTGTTCCCGGCGGATAAAAGCCGCAGTCAACCCACTCCTGGTAGGAATAGCCGCTGGTGCCAATGAATATATCACACTCATCTTTCCGGATAGAATGATACTGTTTTTCTGTCCTTTCCTGTTTCATTGCTTTACGCTGAATTGTTTCCTTCAGAAAACCGAAAGTTCTTCCATGCCGAATAAAGTGATTTGCGCTCAATGCTTTCAAACAGCAGAATACCAATCAAGAGATATCAACCCATGTGGTTTTCTTTTAATCTTCCTTGCTCACTATTGAGCATTTTCTGCCTGGACATACGCCTAAACTGCCCCATCAAAATGGTTTCTCAGTAACCCAACCACTTTCCCCTGTACCAGCAGTTCACCGAAGCCGTAGTGCATAACGGGATAGGCCGGGTTTTCCGGCCGCATTTCGATATGGTCAGCATGAAGAAAAAAACGCTTGACGGTGGCTTCTTCACCGTTGATCAAAACGGCTACTATCTCACCATCCTCGGCATACTGCCTGGGCTCGCAAACGACCAGGTCACCATCGATGATTCCGGCTCCTTGCATGGAATCCCCCTGGATACGAAGGCAAAACAGGTTTTCGCCCCGAAACATTTTTTTATCCACAACGACAACACCGTCCCACTCCTGCTGCGCATACATCGGCATCCCCGCAGTGACCTTACCGATAATCGGCAATTGACGCCCGAGTGTCTGCTCAACATGAACAGACGGCTGCTGCGGCAGCAGTCTGATTGTGCGACTGTAATGGCCATCGCGGACCAACACACCCCTCTTCTCCAACTGCGTGATAAGTTGTGCCACGGCTGTATGGCTGATGCCAAGATCTCCGGCAGCCCGACGCAAACTCGGCGCCCTTCCTTCTTCCTCCAGCCTGGTCGCCAAATAATCATAAAACCGCTTCTGCTTTTCAGTCAGCCTCATATCACCTCCAGATTGTATATTTACATTACAGCACAAAAAGTAACATTGCAATAATGTAAATGTACATTTCTTCACAAACTTATCATTTTCCGGGCTTCCCAGAAACGTGTAAACACCAATTTCACCTTGAATTATCGGGAATTGCCCATTGGTGAGAAGACCAAACAGCCAATAATAGAATTAAGGGTGTTTTTTATGAAAAAAAAGACACTGCCAATCTGCTTCTGAAAAAAGAGTGTACTCGAGGACTGCTGGTTGAAATTTAAAGATGTTCACTCGGAAACGGTCGGTGATGTTCGAGAAAGGAATACAACACTTACCACAGGCCATAAGATAGTAACAATAGACAGGATCATACCTCGAGAAGAGAAGGTTGAGGAGAGGACCGTTTCCGGGTGTCCATATTCTTTTTGGCTCATCATTTTTCGGTTCATATGGACGATATGTCCATATAACGAATTTTTACTCTATACTCTTATCTCATTGCACAATACGGGCCACCCACACGACTATTCTGGATTTTCATCACTACTCTTAAACCAGCAACTCAATTTACTTCATAACAATGTCCCGCCACCTCTACATTTTCTCAAATAATCGCCAAGATACAAGCGATCCCCCTACATTAGAGACATCCGACCATACCACATCATCAATCATCCTTAATCTTGCATAGACCAGACAGGGAGTCTTCACAACAAAATATCGTAAACATAGTTTGCAAATTTAGAATTTGCCGAAAATCCTGACTACCTTGTTTACACCAAAGAAATCATGAACAGAGAACAGCAAAGAGAATCAACCGATATCATACTACACACAAGGGATACAGACAAATTACTTGACATGGAGAGGGAAAAGGAAATAGGCTGACAGAAGAGAAGACAGCAACACAACTTACCTGTAACTGTAAACTTTCTTAACACGCACCTATTTCTCATCTTTATGGAAAATACAAACAGACCGGCCAGCCGACTATCGCACTTGCACCAACAGCTCTCTCAACTTGGCAGGGCGTGGACCATTGATGACCACAACAATTTTCTAATTTTTTACATGAACATCATCCCGAAAGTGATGGAGGTTGAGCGGTGCACTCTCTATATCTGCGACAAAAACAATGAAACAATACTGACCATGTTTGCCACCGGTATTGAAGCAAAACAGATCGAACCACCGATGCAGGGATCAATCGTCGGGGAAGTGATCAGGTCAAACAAAACCATAATTGCCAACAATCTAAGTTCTCGAACCGGCTTTCATCAGCAAGCGGATAAATTAACCGGCTTTGTCAGCATCAATACACTTTGCACGCCGATCCGCTCCCTAAGCACAGGGACTGTTATCGGCGCTGTCCAGCTCCTTAACAAAAAGAACGATCGGGCATTCGACTCAACCGACCAGAGTGCCATGAGGAAAATTGGCGGTTATCTGGCCATATCAATCGAATCGTTTCTACTTAATCGTGAAATACTGGAAATTGCCGACAAAATACACTCAGAGGCGAAACGATTTGACCAGAAGCTGCCGTTCGGCCCATCGTTTATCGCTGAATCATATGGTATGCGGGAAGTACTAAAAACTGTCGAAACCGTCAGCTCCCTGGACATCGACATCCTTCTCCAGGGAGAAAATGGAACAGGAAAGGAGCTGATTGCCCGGATGATTCACCGCCTCAGCAACCGGGCTGACAACCCTTTTGTTCCAGTCAACTGCGCCTGCATTCCCGAGCAACTCATTGAAAGTGAATTCTTCGGTCACGAAAAAGGCGCCTTTACCGACGCATCCACAGCCCGAAAAGGACGCTTTGAGGAGGCAACCGGAGGCACGCTCTTCCTCGATGAAATTGGCGATATGGCAATCTCCATTCAACCAAAATTCTTGCGCGCTATCCAGGAGGGCGAAGGAAGCCGCCTGGGCAGCAACAGGACAATCCAATACGATACCCGGCTGATCAGCGCATCGAATAAAAACCTGACCGAAGAAGTCCAGAAAGGATCCTTTCGAGAAGATCTCTTCTTTCGAATATTTTCAATCGACATTGAAATCCCGCCCTTAAGGGAGCGACAAGACGACATTCTACCTTTAGCCCTCTCATTTCTTGAGAAAACAAATGTCAAATTCAAAAAGCAGACAGACAGCTTCTCCGGTGAAGTCATTGAGCTCTTTGAGCTCTTTCCCTGGCCCGGTAATGTCCGACAACTGAGAAAAGAGGTCGAACGGCTGGTGGCACTGACAAAAAATGGAGCGCCAATCACTGTGGATAAATGCTCAAGGGAACTGCTGGATTTTCACCCTGAAGTGAATTCCTCGCGACAATTTCGGCGAGCAGATGACCTCTCCATCCCGGACCAGGTTGAGAAACTTGAACGGACGCTGATTAGTCGGGCTTTGCAAAAATCCGGCAACAACAAATCCCAGACCGCCAAGCTGCTACACATCAGCCGCCAGGGACTACTGAAAAAAATGAAACGGTTCGGGATGAGATAATCGACCACTACTCGATTATTCACGAGTCGAGGCGGCTGCTCATTTATAAAGAATACCAATACGCGACAGTTGGCTATGCGTATGGTGCAATGATACAGCAGATGCTGCCACATCGACTGGCCCTTGATGAACATTCTGCAACCTGATTACCAATGATTCTCAGCCTTGACGATAAAGAGGTGTTGTCGGTTTGGCTGGCGTATTTCAAGATCACGGATTAAGGGTTTAAATGTGTCTCAAAGTAAAAAAATATAGAACAATAAATGTACTGTCATCCGTTAATTAGTGATCCTTGACCGAAGGCTAGCCAGACAAATTGACAACACCTCATGTTAGGCTGAGTTTCCTGGGCAATCAGGTTCTGCAATGTTCATCAAGCAGCCCTACAATCGGACTTTGCTTTTAACCACAATCTGTTACGCGGGAATGAACCTGATTCTCATGAAACATTCAGGCTACATCGACCGACAGAGCCTGCCAAAGCCTCCAGGAATAGTCCCTGATGACCAGAAAGCCCTGCCCTGCTTGTAATCAACAAACCAGTAGCCACCAGGTTCTCGTTGAGCGGCTACAAAGATGAACGGTTGCTCTTTAGAAAAACAGAGTGGCAGAAAGACCCCTTTCTCGTTCACACTTTTTTCCATAAGCGACATGGCCTCTTCCATGGTTGGCATCCGCCAGTCGTGAAAGCCGCCATACCCCTGCTTGTTAAGTTCCTCTATTTTTCTCTGCATAGACCTGATTGAAGTGATATCCAGGCCACCGCGCTGCCACATTAAACCGGTCTTCTCATCAATCACTGTCTGAAAGTCCCCAGAATCGGCAAGATGATTCTCAAACTCTCCCTGGGGGTTGAGCTCTGCATCAAAAAAATTCCATTTTTTGATTACGCCCTCAATGGTGTCATCATTAATTATTGCGAGTTCCGATGGCAGAACAAGTCGTTCAATACCGGATAGATCTTCTGGCTTGGGCAGCTCCGGCCCCATATCTTCAGCAGCAGCGGCAGCATCCTCCAACGGGCTCATAAAACTGGCACCTTCCGGCCCAAACAGGTTGTCCAACAGCCATTGCTTAATTGTTTCATCAATAGCATAACTTTTCTCAAACAGTGACGAACTGCCCTGCTTTCTGACACATTCCGCCACCATCTCTTTAGGTGCATTGATCTCCGCCATAACTTTAGCATGCTTTACGCCCCGCTCCATTAAGCAGAGCTTCGGCTCATCTTCCCAGGCATCGATAAAAAAATAGTGAATCCGTTCACTGTTGTTTCTAACCCGCTCTCTTCCCCCCCATGACTCATAGGTTCCGAAAGTCAAATCGGGAGTCATCTCCCAATCAATTCCATTTACAACCTGATCACCGACTTGAAGTCTCTGATGCATACTCATATTCTTCTCCATTTATTTTTGCACTACATTCTATTTTCGCTTTTCTTCCCACCTTTTTATGGAAGAGCCTGTCATTTGATTTGTCATCAAAATTCATTTACAATTAAAAAACGACAGGCAACTACCACATCGTGGCATTCACAATACAGGTTCTCTTTATAAATGTCGATAAAAAAATTTCCACATCTCTGCGATAGAGGCTATCCCGAACCTTTTGGTGCCACATTACTGGGTGAAGGCATCAACTTCTCATTTTTTTCCCGACATACCGAACTGGTTCTGCTTGTCCTGGATTGGCCCCTGCCCGAAAGCAATGACACCAAGCGTTACGAAATACCTCTTTCACCCGAATTCCATAAGACCGGGGATATCTGGCATATCCTTGTTCGATCCACCAATACCCGTTTTTTCTATGGCTTCAAAATAGAAGGATCATCACTGCCCGAACCCGACGTTGTCCTTCATCCATCTCACGTTTTGCTCGACCCCTATTGCCATAAATTAAAACCCAGAAAATGGGGGGAAAACTCTCAATACGGAACAGAACCATGCTGCCAGCTCATTGAACATAATTTTGACTGGCAGCAGGATCGTCCCTTAAAAACCCCACTGGCCGATACAATTATTTACGAGATGCATGTCCGTGGCTTTACTCGTCATGAAAGCTCACAGGTAAACGCTCCGGGAACATATGCTGGAATCGTAGAAAAAATCCCCTATCTCAAAGCCCTTGGCATCACCGCTGTTGAACTTATGCCTGTGATGGAATTTGATGAGAATGATAATTTCTTTATTCACCCGAAAACAAAAAAGGTCCTGAAGAATTTCTGGGGCTATAACCCGATCTCCTTTTTTGCCTTAAAATCAGGATACAGCTCAGACGTTAAGAACCATATTAACGAGTTTAAACAAATGGTTCTTGAGCTCCATCGCGCCGGTATCGAGGTAATCCTGGATATGGTATACAATCATACTGGAGAGGGAGGCTATGATGGTGTTACCTCCAGTTTCCGTGGAATAGACAATTCCATTTTCTACCTTCTTGACCCTCAAACCCGAGAGTACCTCAATTTCTCCGGCTGTGGTAACACCATGAACTGCAACCACCCTGTAGTGAGGGAACTTATCCGAGAGTCACTCAGGTACTGGGTCATGGAATTGCATGTGGACGGCTTTCGTTTCGATCTCGCTTCAATTATGGGAAGAGACCAGAATGGTCATCCATTACCGAACCCGCCCATGATAGAAATGATCGCAGAAGATCCAATTTTACGAGACACCAAGATTATCGCTGAGGCGTGGGATGCTGCCGGCCTCTACCAGGTCGGATCATTTTCCTCAGACAGTCGCTGGGCTGAATGGAACGGCAAATACCGCGATGATGTTCGCAGTTTTATGGCCGGCCAGGATGATACTATCCCAAAACTGGCCACCCGCATAGCCGGCAGTTCCGACCTTTACCAGACAAGCGGTCGAAAACCGATTAATTCAATTAATTTCATCACCAGCCACGATGGATTTACCCTCCATGATCTTGTCAGTTACAATGAAAAACATAATGAAGAGAATGGTGAACAGAACCGGGATGGCGACAATCATAACACCAGCTGGAACAGTGGTCAGGAGGGTGAAAGTGACGATCCTGATATTGTTGAAATGCGTCTTCGTCGCACAAAAACTTTTGCTCTTATTCTTTTTATTTCCCAGGGAGTTCCAATGTTCGCTGCCGGTGATGAATTCGGCCGCAGCCAAAAAGGCAACAACAACTGCTGGTGCCAGGACAACCTGACCAGCTGGCTCGACTGGAATCTTGCAAAAAGCAATCATGGCCTGCTACGGTTCTTCCAACTCTGCATCAAACTACGAAAATCGCACGCCGCTTTTCGACGAATCGATTTTTTCAGTCATCAGGATGAATCCGGCTGTGAGACATTTCATGATATTCGCTGGCAGGGATTAAAGCCCTGCGAGGAAGACTGGTCTCACAACTCTCACCACTTGGGTCTAATTTTAAATGGACAGATCGAAACAGACAACAGCAGTCATTTCTTCATCATGCTCAACGGTGATAGAGAAAACTCCGTTACCTTTCGAACTCCCGAAACACCCGACCACCCGATCAGCCAGTGGAGAAAGATTATCGACACCTCACAACCTTCCCCTGACGATTTTATTTCTCCGGCCGCAGATACCCCTGTCCCGGCTGGAACAAGGATACGTGTTCCTTCCATGACAGCCATCGTATTCCAGTCAATACCAAAATAACCCAATACATTGACCACGCGGCAAATCAGATCAAGAGTCTGCACATCTTTCATACAGTTCATACAGAAATAAATTGCATGGGTGATTACATATGGTATTTTGAGAGATTCATCGTGTTGCCACACTACCTAAAAGATACGGGAACTGTTTCCCAGTGTATCATTACAGTTATTTATTAACGAAAATTGAATATGGAAAAGAAAAAATTTGTTTTTCTCGGTGACTCTCTTGTTGCCGATTTTAATTGGCAGAATCGTATGCCTTTTTTTGAGGTTATCAACCTTGGAATACCCGGGGAAACGACACAGGGACTCCAGGGCAGGCTGGCCTCAGTTATCAGCGGGCTAAAAAGTCCAGATATCATTCTGGTTAGCATTGGAACCAATGATGTTCTGGGTGAAAATTACTCGTTCACTGCCGGACTTGATAAAATTATCATCAATTTAAGTAAAGCTTTTCCTGAAACGGAAATTATTGTCAACTCCCTCTTTCCCATTCAGACAAACTTTCTTACAGACGAGGCAATCCTTCGAATCAACAATGAAATCAACGACATGACTAGAAGGACCGGCTCATGCTTCCTCAACATGTTTGACCGGTTCAAAGGTTCCGGAAGCGCACTGTTCCAGGCGGACGGTGTACACCTGACCGAAAAGGCCTATGACCTCTGGGCTCGTTCAATCATGGAGACACTTGCCTTCCTGTTGGAAGATGATTAATAAAAAACTATAACTGAGCTTACACATTTTAATAAATATATACGAAATCAGGAGTACACTATGTTGAACAAACAATCAGTCGCCTTTTCCAAGTTCCTCTTCACCTTCATTGTCGGCAGCTTTCTGCTCTTTTCCACCCAGGCGGCAGCAATGCCTAAAGGGGGCGGGGGTGCAGCACCACAGGCAAACACTGTAACCGGCACCGTCCTCGAAGCAATGGACTCTTCCGGTTATACCTATATGCATGTCGATACAGGCAAAGAGAAAATCTGGGTTGCTGTTCCGGCGAGCAAGGTAAAAAAAGGTGATAAAGTCACTTACAATCAGGGTATGGTCATGCCCAATTTCCACTCCAAAACACTGAAGCGCACTTTTGATAAGATTATTTTTTCTTCTGGACTTGCCGGTAAAGGAATGGCGAATCCTCATAAATCAATGGGCTCACCCCACGGAAAGAAAGGAGGCGGCGACTCTTTTGCCGCAGCCGTTAAAGCCGAGTCAGGCCCGTCAATGGAAGCCAGCAGCCAACCTGAACAACAGTCCGGCGGCAGCGCTGGAGCAGCGGCTCCCTTTGCAGAAACAAAAGTGGCCAAAGCGGAAGGGAAAAACGGTTACACTGTCGAAGAGATTTTCACAAAATCCAAGGATCTCAATGGGAAAACTGTTCGAGTTAAAGGAAAAATCGTTAAATATAACCCGAACATCATGGGCAAAAACTGGATCCACCTTCAGGATGGAACCGGCAATCCGATGAAAAAAACCCACGATCTCGTTGTTACAACAACAGAAAAACTGAGCTCCGAAGATGTTATTACCATAGAAGGCACCATGGTAGCCAACAAGGACTTTGGAGCCGGATATAAATATGATGCCATTGTTGAAAAGGCAAAAATCATTAAATAACTAACCTTTTGGTCCGCAGGCAGCACATTGCTGTGGTTGCGGACCCGGGAACAGATCAGATGGAAATCGTCGTCGTAGGCCCAGGGGCCCTGGGCTGTCTTTTTACATCCCTGCTGTCAAAAGGACTTCATAGAGATGTGGACCAGCTCTGGCTGCTCGACCATCGACAATCCCGAGCTGAGAAAATTAACAGTCAGGGACTTATTTACGAAAAAGACAACAGGCGTGAACAGATCGATGTTCGCGCCTGCTCTGATCCTGAAATCATTGGACACCCGGATGTAATTCTTTTCTGTGTCAAATCATATGACCTGAAGAAGGCTATAAAGCGGTGCAAACCACTCATCACATCGAAAACCCTTCTTCTCTTTCTGCAAAATGGCATTACCCATCTCCAAGAGGCTGACCAAATCAGCAAGGAGGCCATACCCGTTTTTGGAACAAGTTCAGAAGGAGCGACCCTGGTTGACACAGGTCATGTTCGTCATTGCGGCTCTGGCGTAACCTTCTTCGGCTTTCTTGCCAAAGCGAAAAGCCAATCACTCTCCACTCTTCAACACGTTGTTGAAATCTTAAACAGAGGTGGAATTGTAACTGAGATAACGGAAACGATCAAAGATCGTCTTTGGGCAAAACTCTTTGTTAATGTGGGTATCAATGCCTTGACAGCCATTCACAGAACAACCAACGGACGTCTGCTTGAATCGGATACTTTGAAGACGAAGATGCGAAGCGCCATCATTGAGGCCTGCGCTGTTGCCGAGGCTAACAATGTTGTCATTGGACAAGATCCGCTGCTGTTGACTTTCGATATCTGTCAAAAAACCGGCAAAAATCATTCATCCATGTTCCAGGACACCAAATACAACCGCAAAACTGAAATCGATGCCATCAACGGTGCTGTAGTTGTCGAAGGGAAACGACTCGGTCTGAAAACTCCAGTCAATCTGGACCTGGTACAAAAAATCAAGGCAATAGAAAAGAAGTACTCATCTGAAGGGTAAGCCTCCTTCTCTACAAGCTACCCCGACTTTTAGTGAATAGAACAATTCCCCCGAATAAAATCGGTTTTGACTTCGACGGAGTGGTTGCCGACATCGGTGAAGCCTTCATCCGGATGGCTTGTGAACAGTATGAATTCTGCTCGTTCACCCTGGAGGACATTACCAGTTTCCAGGTTGAAGAATGCATTCCTGTGCCCAGTTCTATTATCGAGAAAATATTTACCGACATTTTAGATGACTCACTGGCAACCCAACTCAAGCCACTTCCCGGTGCCGTTGAAGTACTTACCGATCTAACCAGGCTCTGCCCGGTTACCATCATCACAGCCAGGCCGCTGGAAAATCCGGTTCATGACTGGCTTGATGCGTTTTTCTCATCCCAGGCAAAAAGCAGAATCACTCTTGTGGCCATGGGTGACCATGACGATAAAGTTCGATATGCCCATGAACATGATCTTGACTATTTTGTCGATGATCGCCTGGAGACCTGTCGCCAGATGGATGCTGCCGGAATCCAACCGCTTATTTTTCGTCAGCCGTGGAACATCTCCGATTCGATACCATCGGTTTCCAGTTGGCAGGAAATCCGCTCTCTGCTCGACTTCAAACAGACATGCCCCTCTTTGCCAGATAAATAATCATGAAATGTCCCCATTGCCACAAACAGGTTCAGGTGTTTAAAAACCCCATTCCAACCGTTGATATTATAATAGAAATAGAAGGTAAAATTGTCCTGATCAAGCGGAAAAACCCGCCTTTTGGTTGGGCCTTGCCCGGTGGTTTTGTCGATTATGGTGAATCATATGAGCAGGCTGCTCAGCGTGAAGCAAAGGAGGAGACCGGTCTTGCAGTATACAATCTGCGCCAGTTTCACACCTATTCAGAACCAGACCGTGACCCGCGTCACCATACGGCATCCACCGTCTTCACTGCCCAGGCTCAAGGTGTCCCGCAAGGACAGGACGATGCCCTGGAGGCCAAGCTGTTTGATGAGGAGAATCTCCCTGAGCTTGTCTTTGACCACAAAAAAATCCTCAGCGACTATTTTAAAAACCGATAGGAATCACTTTCAGAAGCTGCCCTGCCCGCGGTCTACATCACTCATTCATTTTTTACTTTCCAAGTGACAACACTGACATCTTAAAGGTATCTTGAAAAACTAGAATTTTCGGACAAAATCAAGGCAAGAGAGAAATGTTACCACAGGCATATAGTTGATATTCCAAAGTTAACATTTTTCTCACAAGGAAGCTTTTGGGTTAGGTAAGGTAAAATGAGAAGGCTGATTCTCCACGAGCTATGGTATTATCCATTCT
>CAZMFP010000015.1:0-86973 GCA_964565605.1 uncultured Desulfocapsaceae bacterium
GACCGGGGTCAATTGGAACTTAAAACTGATGACACAGAATTTTGAATACTCCCAGAAGGTCAGCAGAACCGTTTCTTGCCAGTTCAACAATATAATTGGAACCATTCATAAAGGAGACATCACCATTTATCGTCAGAGTTCCGATGGAATTGCCAGGTGAGACGGTGCCGAAAACGAGCAGGTCGCCGGATAGACTTCCGCTGCCGCCTAAAAACCCGCTTTCATTAACAGTGAGCAGATTGGTGATAAGGTTGCCGTTGATGAAAAGGTTGCCGGAAAAGACGGTTGCCGTACCGGTTGAAAAGTCCCAGGTGCCGATCAGGTTCGTTGTGCCGCCAAAGATGCCAAGGTTCTCAAAGTTGAGATACTTTGAGCCGAGCAGGCTGCCGTCCAGGGTTCCCATATTATTGAAGCCAAGCATATCGATATCGGGTCCGCCGTCGGCTATTCCCCCAAGTTGTGAGCCGCCGACAAGGATGATCAGGTCATTGCCGTCTTCTCCATAAATGTTTCCATTGACAATACCGTAATTGGTGATGGTATCGTTTCCACCGCTTGAGCCGGCACCAAAGTTGAGACTGCCCCAGATATCACCTAGGACCGTTCCCCAGTTTGTAATTCTGTTTCCCAAAGAACTCGAGTCGGGGCCAAGATTGAGGCTACCAATGATGGTGTGGACCAGGCCTGTGTTATTGATGACGTTTGAACCGCCCTGATTTCTGGGACCAAGATTTACGCTACCGAAAATAATCAAGGCTCTGCCGTCATTGTTTATTGTATTTGAGCCGCCTGAGTTGTTGATGCCGACATTAAGGCTACCGATAACAATTAGGGAATCACCGAAATTATTGATAATATTCGAACCCCCGATATTTCTTCTGCCCAGATTTAAACTACCTATTGTTGCTAGTGACAATCCCAGGTTGTTAATCGTGTTGAAGCTTCCGATATTTGCAACACCCAGGTTCGTGCTGCCGATATTTAATAGAGATACACCACTGTTGTTGATTGTATTGGAACCGCCTTCGTTTCTAAGACCAAGGTTGAGACTGCCGAGGTTGGCCAGTGTGAAGAAGGAATTGTTGATGGTGTTGGAATTGCCGATATTTGCAACACCCAGGTTGGTACTTCCGATATTTAATAGAGATACGCCACTGTTGTTGATTGTATTGGAACCGCCTTCATTTCTGCGACCGAGGTTGAGACTGCCGAGGTTGGCCAGCGTGAAGAAAGAATTGTTGATGGTGTTGGAATTGCCGATATTTCTGCGGCCGAGGTTGAGGCTGCCGATATTGGCCAGTGAAAGAGCATTGTTGTTAATGGTGTTGTCTCCGCCAATATTGTCCCGACCAATATTGGCACTGCCGATTGTTAGCAAAGAGACACCAGAGCTAATGGCCCCAAAGCCGTCACTTCGTATATCATTGATCAGGTCACCAAATGTTGTCGGTGTCGCGAACGAATTATTAATGGTGTTTGATCCACCATTATTTCCCTCGTCATAATTGAGACTGCCGATTGACGCAAGAACCAATCCGGAGTTGTTAATGGTATTTAAGCCGCCACTGGCGTCCGTACCAGTGTTCAGGCTGCCAACAAGGGCAAACGTGTCGGCCTTGTTTTGAATACTATTTGAGCCGCCAGAGCTGCCGACACCTTCATTGAGGCTACCAACAACTGCATCGACATCACCGGTGGCACTGTTGGATATCTGATTGAATCCTCCGGAACTGTCTGTGCCTGAGTTGAGACTGCCGATGATAGGATTGTCGGTGGTCCCTCTGTTTTTAATAGTATTTGTACCTCCACTGCTACCTTCGCCACTGTTAACGCTACCAATCAGTGTTCCGATATTTCCCGTTTCTGTGTTAATAATTGTGTTGGTTCCACCGGAACTGCCTGTTCCTATGTTAGTACTGCCGATGGCCTCTCCAATGACCGTTCCGGTATTTCTCAGGAAGTTTGAGTGGCCTTGGCTGTTGGAGCCGGAATTGACGCTGCCGACAGCTCTATTTGTACTGCTTTTGTTTTTAATGATATTTGATCCACCGCTTGTGTCCTCTCCGACATTAAGGCTGCCTATGATATTTTCAGAAACCGTGGCCGAATCCTGGTTAATAATGCTATTTGAGCCTCCTGAGCTACCCTGGCCTTCGTTGTTTGTACCGATAATATTACCGACAACACTTGCGGTGTCCTGATTTTTAATGATATTTGAGCCACCAGAGCTCTCCTGGCCGAAATTGTTGGTACCCACGATATTGCCGGTAATAGTCGCAGTATCCTGATTTTTGAGGATGTTTGATCCACCGGAACTACCCGGCCAAAGGTTATTTGTGCCGACCATATTACCGGTAACGGTAGCTGAGTCCTGATTCTTAATGGTGTTTGATCCACCAGAACTGTCAGGGCCACCATTGTTTGTACCAATAATATTGCCAACAACACTTGCCGTGTCCTGGTTTTTAATGATATTTGATCCACCAGTACTCTCTTGACCGATATTGCTGGTTCCCACGATATTGCCGGTAACGGTTGCCGAGTCCTGATTATTAATGGTATTTAAGCCTCCAGAACTTTCTTGACCGAGATTGTTGGTTCCAACAATATTTCCAGTAACAGCTGCGGTATCCTGGTTTTTTATGATATTTGAGCCACCGGAACTCTCTTGACCACCATTGTTGGTTCCAACAATATTTCCAGTAACAGTGGCTGAATCCTTGTTTTTAATACTATTTGAACCACCGGAGGTTCCTGGCCAAACGTTATTTGTGCCGATGATATTACCGACAACACTGGCTGTGTTTTGATTGGTAATCGTATTTGAGCCACCAGTACTGAGAGGCAAAATATTGTTCGTGCCGGTGATATTACCAACGATACTTGCCCCTTCTTGATTCAGAAAAGTATTATTTGATGTACTACCGCCAACAATGTTTCCGTTCAGAGTCCCCTTATTGATTACGGTATCAGTTCCTCCCTGGGTCATATTTATATTACCAGTGATAGTAGCACCGGAACTATTGGTATAATGATCATTGCCGAATGTTCCAAGCCAGTCCCCAATGCCGGGATAATCGTTGAGATTGCCGGATGGCGGGTTTGTTCCGTCAGCGCCATGGACAGGAGAAGAGCAAAAGAAGTAACCGGAGAAAAGAACAATAAAGAACAGTGCTGAACATCTTGTGCATGTCAGGAGTTGTTTCATCGAATTTTCCTGAATTTGAGAATGGAATTAAAACAGAATTATTTGGTATGGAAAATCTTATTTCAACATGAGCCTATAACATATTCTGCCTAAAAAAAGAAATCATAACAGGTGGTTGGATCATTTTGTCAGGAGTAGGGAGGAGTTTAGGGCTTGGTTAAAGAAAAAGGGGCATGATGCTCGGCTCGAAAAAGGCTTAAAAAGAGACTGCTCAAAAGGTTGTCCTCTTTTTAAACTTTCAACGCTGTTCATTGGTTCAGTGAGATTTGGAGAATTTTACCTGCGTACTTCTTGTTTATTTTCACATAACAAGGCGGGCACTTCTTTTCCTTCTGCTCCATCGCCTTCCGGCAGGTCTTGCAGTTGGTATGGTGAGCCTCTTTAGGTGAGTTCATACGAATACTGCTTAACCAATCCTTACTCACGAAATTTTCTTGTTCTGTATTTGATTCGAAATCCTTTCAAGTTTCCAAATAACTTCTAAATCGTATTCGCAATATCCCCTGAGCATCTCAGTTACTTATCCCAGTTAGGTTTGTTTATATGTCTATTTATGTTATAGTAATAGTGTGTTTTTTTGCATGAACAGATTTTGACGAGCAATAAATTATCCTTGAGTTGTCAGACTATTTGGAATGATTGTCTGGTTATATGATATTGTGGGTTCGATTTTCCTGTTTTCTATGCAGATGAGAGTTTACTCACAAGCATCTCAAAATGAGGGGAAGCGATATGGAAAACTCTGCATGGGGTCAAATTGAAAAGTACTATAATGCTTGGCAGTCTAAAAAGTCCGCCACAAAGGTATCCGTTCCCGGTTACAGAATTCGTACAACTTCCTACCTGTTGCTTTCTATCGTAGTTCTATCCCTGTTGAAACCATCTTCAGTTTTATCGATGGGACAGATTCTTGAACTGGATAAATTTGGAGCACCTGAACTTGTTCCGCAGTGTGTGTCCAGCGCTGCTCTTACTAAGGCGAAGAAGACTGGTGATAACCGATATGATTATACTTTTGAAGGCAACTGTAGTTCATTTTGTCTCAATCATGACGAGAATGACAAGATAACATTCAAAGTCGAGTCAGCCTACGATCAAATTACCCAAAAAGCAGCTGAAAAAATCACTATTGAAGATCAGGCAAAAAACGAAATTGGTAAAATCCAGACAACCATGGAAAGATGCTTTTTAGACCCATTCATATATGGACCGGGTGGTGCCAGTTGTTTAAACAGAAAACATGGTGCAGGTGGTGAGTGTTTTGAAGGATTTACTCATGTTTTCAGCGGTTTTGCCACTGCCGGCAGGGTTCCGCATAATGTTACGTATGAGGAAGTTGACGGTTATTCAGGCCCACCGGCCCCTCCACCACTGGACGCATATAAGATAAAGATGATCGTATTGCCAGAGGGGCCATTATCAATTGATAATATGAGTGAATTGAGTGTTGCTCTGGTGCCATTTCATTCTACCTACCCTCCGGATCGTATCAAGGTTCACTGGGAATCCGTTATTGTAAAAAGCGATACCGGAGTTTCCGGAACAGAAATCACAACAGTAGATAGCGGACCGAAGGCAGAGCTGAAATGGACCTATTATGAGAAAGTGCCAACTGACTGGGGCTCATTTCCAGTGAAAGTCTTGACAGTCCCTCTGTCATTTTTCCCGTCAACTGGAACGTATCGTTTGCGTGTTGTGGCTTTGTCGCCAGGCGGGGGGGAGTACTATACCGAGTGGAGTAACTTTTCGATTGTGCCCACCTCTCAATCCCTTCAAGTAAAGGAGAATGGTCAGAAAGACTCTGTTCCGACTATGAAACCGGTGCCGGACCTGATTGTTGCAGAGATTCATCCGGAATCAGATGAGAAGTGGGGTTCGAAGAGCTGGCAATTTAGATGGACAGTTAAGAATGTTGGATCAACAGACTACAGCAATAAAATACCGACCCGATTCAAAGTTGCTTGTGAAGTCATTAAAGGTCTGGAAGCAGCTGACGAGATGTGTGCAACTCTGCATGATATAGTCTGGAGTTGTCCAGGGGGTGTGCTTGGACCTGGAGAAACCTGGAAAACATATAGAACTCAACCGGTCACGGAACCGGAAGGGCTTTTTCAAATAAAAATAAAAGCTGTTGTTGACCCGGAAAACTTAATCCTTGAAGGGGCTCTGGGGGAGAAGAACAATGAGCTGAATTACATCCTCTCTTCAAATATACTCCAGAAAAAAACCGATTATCAATTACAAGTTAAAGTATCAAATACAATTGAAGAGAAGAAGTCAAAATATCCTTCTATGGGAAAACAGATGAAGAAGGTAGGTGTTGCTGCAAAACCTAAAGAATTTGCCAAAAAAACGGTGGTCCAGGCCAGGATGTACATCAAGAACAAACCGGCAACCATTGGTGTTTATCCAAAAAATCCGGTAGCTGGCCTTAATAAGAGTTTTCGTTTATCTAAAATTAAAATTCGTAATAAGGGTGATGGACAAGGAAAACAGTACAAGCTCAAGGTTAAGTGCACTAACCCAAAGGGAAAGAAGTGTGGTGAAAATTATAAAAATGTAACGGTTCCAAACCTTGCTCCAAGTACGGAAACTTCGATTTCTTTAGGAAGCTTTTCTGCAAAAGTGCCTGGGAAATATAAGATTACCCTTTATCTTGTACCACCTCCGCTGAAGGTGTCGCTGAGTATGGCAAAAAAAGGTTTTAAGCCTATACGTACGCTCACATGGACAAAGGAAGTTGTTGTGAAGCCTGGATTTGTCAAGCGACCATTAAAGAAGATCAAGCAAAAAAGTAACAAACCAATAGTCAAAAAGAAAACTATCAGCAGCAAGCCAAAAGCGAGTTCATCAAGCAGTCAACCATCTTCTAACAGGCCAAGAGTCATGCCGGCAACTGGAGTTGGTGGAGGACCTAGTGTACAGCGGTAGAAGGTAGAAATTGTAAAGATCGTTTGTTCAAATACGAACTGGCTGGTCCAGTTAATTGGTACTATTTCCTGAATGGAAAGCGGTAGTAATTTGTGATGTCAGGCGGAACCATAGTCCGCACTTACTTTGAAGTATCAAAACAAAAGAAGACAACTCTTTCGTAGCCAATGAGGCGAAGGAATGCCACAAGAGTTTCAGCGGCAACTATAAATCTGTTTGTTAATTGTTTGTTCTCCGCAGAGAAGTTGAAAAAAAAGGGGCGCTCAATACGTTGAGCGCCCCTTTTTAACTACAGTATTGCTGTATCGGTTTTTACTTCTTCTTTTTCTTCACATGACACGGCAGACATTTTTTCCATTTTTTCTTCAACTTGGGATTCTTCTTTTTCTGAATCTTATGACAGGTCTTACAGTTGGCATGGGCCGCATCTTTGAAGGTGTCGAGTTTGACAATCTTCTTTTTCTTGTCTTTCTTTGAAGGCATACCGGAGCCTTTAAAGTGGCACTTTTCACACTTCTCAATTTTCATGCCTTTGACATAGGGGGTCTGCTTTTTGTCTTTATCAATCCCGTGGTGACACTTGCCGCAGTCGTTTTTAACAAATTCCTGATGTGCTCTGTGGGGAAAATCTGGCAAAGATTTTTTAAACTTTTTTACCTGGGTGGTTTTTAGAATCATCTTCTCAGGGCCGTTTCCCTGGTCCTCTGCTGTTGTAATGTTCACAAAGGCGAAACAGAGACAAGCCACCACGGAAAAACCAATGAGTGTTTTTCTCAGCATGTTTTACTCCTTCTTTTAAGTTTTATTTTGTTGAGATCTATTTGCTGGATACGTTTAAACAACACAATATGCTGATACCACATTGTATTATTAGCTTGCTGGTTGAAAGTCAAGTAAATGTGTCTTTTTTTAGCTTGAACCGTAACTGTGCAGTCCGGACAGCAGAAAGTTGACACCGTAGTAGGTAAAGATAACGGAAACAAAGCCTAAAAGAGAGAGCCAGGCGATACGAACTCCACCCCAGCCTCTTGTGTACCTGGCATGGAGGGTTATTGCATAAACGAACCAGGTGATAAGCGACCAGGTTTCCTTAGGGTCCCAACTCCAGTATGTTCCCCAAGCCGAGTTTGCCCAGATAGCTCCGGTGATGATCCCGGCGGAAAGCCATATAAAACCGAAGACCATGGTCTTGTGGGTAATATCGTCAATAACCTTAAGAGCCGGGAGAGAACCGATAAGAGTCTGCTCATTATCTCTGTTTTTGCTTCTGTTTTTAATCAGATACATGGTGCCAAGACCTGCGGCAATGGCAAAGGCCGCATATCCGATAAAGCAGGTAATAACATGGGCAATCAGCCAATTGGACTGCAGTGCAGGAACCAGTGGGCTGATGTGGCGATTGATGTTCGGGTCCAGCGCACCATAGGCCATGGCCAGGGCTGCAAAGGGAAGTGCAAAGGCTCCGATAACCCTGTTTTTGAACTTCCACTCAAGACCAAGATAAACAATGACAATGGTCCAGGCAAAGAAGACAACCGATTCGTACATATTGGTGAGCGGTGCGTGGCCGATACCCATCTGATATGACTCGTACCATCGCAAGCCGATGCCGACAGTGTTTCCTAGCCAGGCTAAAACGGTAAAGCCTGTTGCAAATGGTCCGATTTTTGGCGCTTTAAATACAAACAGACCAATATACAAGAGCGAGGAGAGGAGATAGGTAAAGGTGGTGATACCTAAAAATTGTGAACTATCCATATAAATTCTCCAGAAATAGAATACGTTTTCACGTATGTTTTTTCGTCAGTTACAAAACAATTAAATTAACCTATTTTCTCAATTGAGAAAAGCTTTTTGAGAATCTTTCTCAAGAACTTTCATCAAGTGATGTCGACAAATCGGTAAACTGTTTCTCAAACCCGACCCTGTTTTTATTTGCGGAACCGGCAATAAGAACAGTCGGTTTTTCACTTTTTTCAATGAAAACCCAGACGCGTTTATGAGACAGGAAAAAAGCAACATAGAGACCTAGAAGCATAAGGGTACAACCTATGTAAACTGTCCAGACGCCTGGATCTTTGGCAACTTGAAGACCCGTAGAATACATCTGTTTGGCTTCGAGGCGATATTTTGCCTTCTGCCGTTCAATGGTTGCCGTTTTTCCTGGCTCCATCCAAAAAACAGAAGGTGGGGAGAATTCATCTTTAAACCAGATTTTCATCCTGACTATGCGTTGTTGTCTGGTAGCCTCAGCATTAATAACACCGAAGGTAAGACCTTCATCCGGCCAGACAGTCTGTTTCTGAAAAGGAACGGCAACTGTGTGCTCCTTCCCGGTTTCAATATTTGTCACACTGAGAATAAAATTACTCGATCCTTCATAGCTTGACTGGTAAAAAGTGATGCCTTTATAGATCATTGGAGAGTTCACTTCGATGGGGGTTTTGTAGACCTCCTTGCCATCTTTGAGAACTGTCAGCTCTGAACGATAATCTTTTGGCATTCCGTTTCGATAATATTCAATTTCAAATTTGTCACATCGAACGGTAAATCCAAGTGGAATATATTTTTCCAGAGAAAAAGAATAGATTTTGTCAGAGGCAGAACCTTCAGGAATACTCATTCCTCCTTTGAAACCGGTTAATTCGCCAATAATCGCTCCAACGAAAATTATCAGGATCGAGGCATGGACAATATAGACTCCCGTCCGGCTCCAGGCGCCTTTCTGTGAAAAGAGAAAAGTGCCCTCATCAGTTTCTTTTGACTCAGTCTTCCAGCCCTTGTCCTGCATTTTTTTTGTAACTGAGCTGATGGTATCGGCTAAAGAGAGCTTAGATTTCCAGGACCTCTTCTGGTTCATTCTCTCAAGCCTTTTCAGCGGTGTGGCAAGGTTGTCCGCCTTGATCTGTTTCCAGACATTGGGGAATCGATCAAAAGAACAGATAATGAGGTTGATGGAAAGCAGACATAAAAGGGCGAGAAACCACCAGGAGTTGTACATGTCTCCTATATTAAGTATCTCAAAAAGCTTGGCGGTTGATTCTCCATATTGGTCGGCATATTCAATAAAACTCTTTTTCTGAGGAATAATGGTGCCGATTATAGATGTTATTGCCAATGTAACCAGAGTGAACAGCGCTAGTTTCACAGAAGCGAAAAAGGACCAGATTGGATTACTTTTTTTCATCAGGATTATTTGTGTCAAATAAGCTGTTTCAACCACCCGAATGGGGAAAGAAAGACAGCAGTGAAAGCAAAGAGAATGGAATAGGGTCACATCTCTTGGCAGCGAATAGCCGTTGGAGCTTAGGAACTCGTATCTGCTACCATGAGCAAAGAAGGATTGTCAACGAAAAAGAGGAAAATTACGACATTGTAATATTAAGAGCCAAGCTTCTTGAAAGCTGACATGGACAAATGGAAAATCCTCGAATCAATAAAATTGTAAAGAGAAAGGTGGGCGCAAGGTTCCTGTAACACTCTTTTATTTTGTTCTCACAGGTGAATAAGCTGTTTGTTAAGTACCTGTTCTGTCTCATTATCCAATGTCTTTTCTCCACAGCTGAGTTGCGGTTGGTTTTTTTATTTTGAAAACTCGTCCATTAAAAAATACCGGATTGCCGGTATAGGATTTTTTAATAGATAGGATACTGTTACGAATCGGTAATGTTTATTTTTGTGTAAAAATAGGCCAATTTGGTTCGGCCTGTGCATGTAATTTGCTGAAAATAAAAGATATTTTAGGAGGATGCAAGCATGGCAACTGAACAGGGTTCGGTTGAAACCCCAGCTGACTGTCAATGTACAGGCGGCGAAGTTTCTGCATCGAGACGAAAAATGATGCGAGGCCTTGGTTGGGGCGCCTTTTTTGCCACCATGGCAGCCGGTGCGGCAGGGTCGCTGAGGTTTTTTTATCCCCGGGTTCTTTTTGAACCGCCAACAACCTTTAAAATTGGCAAGATGGCTGATTACCCTGGTGGTAAAACCGATAAACATGGGGTTGTCAGTGTCAGTGAACGATACATGGAGAGCCAGCGGATTTGGGTCGTACGGGAAGCGGATAAGCTCTATGCTATTTTCGCAAAATGCACCCATCTTGGTTGCACACCAAAATGGTTTCCTGATGAGAGGCTCTTTAAATGTCCCTGTCACGGGTCTCAGTATTACTCAAACGGTGTTAACTTTGCAGGTCCAGCTCCGCGTCCCATGGATCGGTACGCTATATCCACCCTTGAAGACGGGCGGATTGTCGTTGATAAAGGGGAGTTGTTTACCGTGAGTGACTTTGATAATCAACGCTGTTTTTTAAAGGCTTAGGGAGAGATTATAAATGAGCGAGAAGAAGAGCCTTTTGAGCTGGATTATGGAGAGCCAGCTCTGGAAGTCGATTTTCAGGCATGGCTTTGACGATACCCCGGCCAATCGGGGCCAGGTGATTCGCAGTAACGTCTTTCTTCACCTGCATCCTATCCGCATGCCAAAACATGCCTTTAAACTCCGTTTTACCTGGTGCATGGGCGGTATCACCTTCTTTGCATTCCTTATTGAATGCGTCACCGGTATCCTTTTGATGTTCTACTACCATCCGGTTATTGAGCATGCCTATATGGATATGAAATATCTGCAGTTTGATATTCCCTATGGTCAGTTGCTACGCAATATGCATCGCTGGGGCGCGCACCTGATGGTACTGGCTGTTATGGTCCATATGCTGAGAGTCTTTCTAACCGGATCCTATAAAGCTCCCCGGGAATTCAACTGGGTCATCGGTGTTGTGCTGTTGACCATTACTTTGCTGCTCTCCTTTACAGGCTATCTGCTGCCGTGGGATCAGCTTGCATTTTGGGCGATTACAGTCGGAACGAATATGGGGGCGGCCACACCCTTTATAGGATTTGAGGGACCTTTCTCCTTTGTCGATAAGTTTTCAGATGTTCGTTTTGTTCTACTTGGCGGCACCAATGTCGGTGCCAACGCCTTGCTGAGATTTTACGTTGCTCATGTGATTGCTCTGCCGGCGATACTCTGTGTTCTGGTGGCCGTTCACTTCTGGCGTATTCGAAAGGACGGCGGTATATCCCGGCCCCTGTAAATTGGATAATAAACGACTCAAGCAGAGGTTTACTGAGAATGGTTGAAGAGAAGAAAAAAGCAGTCGCGAAGAAAAAGAAAGAGCGGAATCCGTTTGTGTGGCCGGATTTACCCTTTATGGAACTCATGTGCATGGTGTTTGTCACCATCGTACTCATCATTTGGTCCTTGTGGCTGGATGCCCCATTAGGTGAGATAGCCACCCCGTCACGAACGGAAAACCCGGCCAAGGCGCCCTGGTACTTTATCGGTCTACAGGAGCTGCTGGTCTATTTTGATCCCTGGTATGCAGGTGTTGTTCTGCCATCTATCATCTTGGTCGGTCTAATGGCTATTCCTTATCTGGACACGAATCCAAAAGGCGTGGGGGAGTATACCTGGTCGGTTCGTAAATTTGCTATTTTTCATTTTATGGTGGGCTATGTCCTGTGGATGGGTTTTATCGTCGTCGGTCAGTTCATGCGAGGCCCCTCCTGGCTCTTTTTCTGGCCATGGGAAGTGTGGGACGACTCCGGCCATCATGCCGATGATTTGCTGGTCAATATTCCCAATGCCATCGGTGGTATCTGTCTGTTTATCTATTCAGCCGCCTGGCTGGCCTGGCCGAAGATCCGGAAATGGAAGGCAACCAGCCAACTGGACTGGGTGCGGTATACCCTGTTGATGGTGTTTCTGTTGTTGATGTACGCTGTGCCGATCAAAATCGTTTTAAGACAGCTTTTCAATGTGCGGTATGTCTTTGTTACACCCTGGTTTAATATTTAAGAGAGGCGAGTAATGGAACTGAAAACGAAAGATCTGAGAGTACTGGTCGGGTTCTCGGTCGGTTTACTGGCACTCTTAGCCATCGTAGTCTGGTTTGAGGTTGAGTTGGACAGACCGTGGAAGAGCTATCAACGTGAATTCGTCAAACTGGATAAAGAGATCAGTGGTAAAGAACTGGCTGCAGTCCTGGCCCAGCCCGATTCGGACGAGAAGAAGGCAAAGATTGCTATGCTCAATAAGCGTATGGAGCTGATCAATAAGAAAAAACCGGTGATTATGCAGAGCTGGCTGACCCATTTCGATGAGGTGGATCGCTGCATGAGCTGTCATCAGGGCGTTGAATTATCCAGGTTTAAAGATGCCCCGCAACCGTTTACTGCCCACCCGGGCAAACATATCGACCCAAGCCGACATGTGACGGATACCTTTGGTTGTGTTATCTGTCACGAAGGACAGGGGGTTGGCCTCGATGAGAAAGAGGCCCATGGCCATAATCATCATAACTGGATGAAACCTTTGCTGCCGGGAGCCCAGGCGGAATCCTCGTGTCAGGCCTGTCATCCGATGAAGAGAGGTGTGGCCAAGAATGCTGTAATGGAAGACGCGCCATCTTTCTCCCGAGGCAGGGCTATCTACCTTGAGAATAACTGCCTTGGTTGTCACCTTGTAAATGGATTTGAACGAGACAAGGGCATCGGTCCTGTTTTAACAGAGATCACGACTAAGACTGAGCCGTCCTGGACAGCTGCCTGGATCAAGAAACCAAGAGCTTATCTGCCGAAGACAGAAATGCCCGATTTTGAGCTGCCCGATGAGCAGATTCTGGCGATAACGGCTTATATCTTTTCTCTATCCAAGGTCGGAGACTCAAATCCCGATGCCAGATCAAATCTTGATTCTGCTGAGGCGGTAAAGCGGGGTGAGAAAAAGCTGGTCGATCTTGGTTGTCTTGGTTGTCACAGTGTTGATGGCACGGATTCCGGTTTTGGCCCCGAACTCTCACGAGTTGGTGAAAAGACAAATCCGGACTGGCTGTATAGCTGGATAGTTGATCCGAAGAAATACTGGCCGGAAACATCTATGCCCAACTTAAGAGTTCCCAAAGAGGACGTTCAGGACCTTGTTACCTATCTATTGAGCTTGAAAGGAGATAATCCTTCTGCTGATATTGGCGATGTCACAGATAAGATACTGGTAGCAAATGGTGAGAAGCTGGCCAGGGATACCGGTTGTACCGGTTGCCATCAGATTGGAGACTGGAGCCTTGGCTACAACGCGCCACCCCATGACGGCATAGGTCAAAAGCGGGTTGATGAGCTGGTTTTCGGCAACACCAAAATCGACAAGAAACTGGTCGACTGGCTCCTGTTGAAAGTCGAGAATCCAAGAGCCTTCAACACGGAGGAAATGCCGACCTTGATGCCTGATTTTGGTTTCAATAAAGAGCAGGTAAAAGATCTGCTCACCTTCCTGCTCTCAATTCGAGACCGGGAAAATATTCCGGCCGAGTTTGTCAAAGTACTGCACGATGTGAATAAGCCTTCTGTGAAAGGTGAAGTCCTGGTTGAGTCCAATAACTGCCGTGGCTGCCATAAGATTGGAGAAAGTGGTGGAACAGTTGGGCCGGACCTCTCTTTTGAAGGTCAACGGGCCAACCCACAGTGGTTATCTAAATTTATTGAAAAGCCGACAAAAATACGACCCGTCGATATTGAACCGACCCGGATGCCGACTTTTAACTTCTCCAAGGAGGACGCGGATAGTCTGGCAGCTTATTTTGCCGACATGAACAAGGTCGATTATCCATATTATCGATTGGAAAAGAAGAAGATGTCTCAGAAAAACAGGGATGAGGCCTGGAAAATTTTCTGGCAGACATTTTCCTGTCAGTCGTGTCACGCCTGGAATGGAGATGGCGGTATTATCGGGCCCGACCAGTCAGATCTGGCGGGACGTTTGCGGCGTGAATGGGTGAAGGCGTATATTCTCAATCCGCAGAAATTTATTCCCGATGTGCAGATGCCCAACTTTGAGCTTTATCCTGATGAGGCTGAGTTATTGGCCGATCTGATAATGACTTTCAACGAGATCTCACCGGCTGTATGGGATCAGATTAAGAAACGATGGGATGATGAGTTACTGGCTAAACAGGCTGAACAGATGAGTCAATCGAGTCAATAGCCGAGTCACATTCAACAGCAATTATCATGAGGCGAATTATCATGAATGTCGTAATAAAACGTAATGTTCATATCATCTTGGTTGTTACTGCCACCATGCTGTTTCTCTGTTTTGGTCAGGTAACTGCATCCGATGAAAAACCGGAAGAAAAGAAAGCTGCAGCAGCAGTCGAACAGAAAACCCAAGAGCAAAAACCAACAGAAGAAGTGAGCCTTGAGCTGGGTCGAAAGGTGTATCAGCATTACTGCACTCCTTGCCATGGAGATATGGGTGATGGCAATGGATTCAATGCCCCCAGGCTACTGGTCAAGCCAGCCAACCATACGGATGCAAAATTCATGTCGGAGAGAAATGACCAGAAACTCTTTGACGTGGTTGACCTCGGTGGAGTTGAGGTTGCTAAATCCACCTTGATGCCGCCTTGGGGAGCGGTCCTGGGTGATATTAAATTGAAATCGGTTGTCCTGCGTCTGCGGGAACTTTGTCAGTGTCAGGCCAATAAAAATTGGTAAACCACGTAAATGCACAATCGGGCTATGGAGGGGCCTAAATTACGCGTGCGCAAGGTAAGTATTAGTGCGAACTAAGTTAGTAGTCTAACGAATAGCCAATCACTTAATGGAGGGGCTTGTATGAAGTTGAAGTTCAAAAAAACACAATCCTTGCTTTCCTTTTGTGTGAGCGTGTTCATTTGTTTAGCATTCGTTGGCGTTCAGCCTGCGACTGCGGCAGATGACCCTGCCAACGAATGGAAGAAATGGCAGAAGAAGTACAATGAACAGATGGCATCCAAACAGCCTGGTAAGAAAGATATGTGGCTGAAGAAGGGGCTTGTCGAGAAGGTTCTGGTCATTGATGATGCCAAGCTGCCGCACAAGGCAAAGAGAGGCAAAGTGACGGAAAAATGTATGACCTGTCACGATGGTATTGAGCAGATTTCCGCTTTCCATCCCATCGCCACATATGGTTGTACAATTTGTCACGGCAGCGATAAACCCGATTCACTCATTAAGGCGGAAGCTCATAATAATATGATTTCCGCTCGATCCATGAAGGGCCAGAGAAATCCGTCAAACCTTCGAATCTTAGAAAAATCCTGTGGTCTGGTTGGGTGTCATTACGGCCATCACCAGGACGACAGGAACCATGTCTATCGTGTCCGTCGTACCGTTATGGGACTGCAGTCCGGTATTTCCGGCGCTCTGCGTTACCAGTATGGTGCCCAGGAGACCAAGTTCTCCATCTATTCCGGTGTCGGTATGGATGACAAGGACTATATACCCGCCCATCGTGGCGGTGTGAAGAAGATGGACACCTTGCCTGTTATGTCTGCTAAAGATCTGGAGACCGATGATGATGGTAACATTATCACTACGGATGATATGGGGAACCCCATGCGTATCTCCGGTGAAAATGCCGACTCTCAGTGGCGTAAATCCTGTGCCCGCTGTCACTTCTGGAATGAAGGAAAGCAGGCTCCGGCTGATTATCGTGCCCAGGGCTGTGCTTCCTGTCATGTTCTTTATGACAACGATGGTAAATACAAAGGCTCTGACCCGACCATCCCCAAAGATGAGCGTGGTCACGGTAAAGTTCACCAGGTTACCACTGCGGTTCCTGCTGATCAATGTATCCATTGCCACAACCGTGGCGGTCGTACAGGTGTAACCTATGAAGGTCGCGTTGAGTCGGACTTTTATGGAACGCCGTTTGATGCAGGTAAACACTCTCCTGAGAAGTACCATGGTAAATACTACAATACCCCGATGATGGATATCCATTATGAGAAGGGTATGGAATGTATTGACTGTCATACACAGTTTGACACCATGGGCGACGGTAACCTCTACTCTAAGAAGCATGAGCAGTGCGAGGTCCGTTGTCAGGACTGTCATGGTACCTACAAAGAAGGTATCATAACCACTAAGGTTACCGATAAGGACGACCGTGTTATCCGTCTGGGTAAGGTTTCTCCCAACTACGAAAATGCCGTTGGTGACGAAATGGTCGTTACCGCCCGCGGTAACAAGTACACCAACATGAAGATCATTGACGGTGAGCCGATTCTGATCTCTAAATTTGACGGCCGTGAGCATCTCACTCCGATTCTCACCAATAAAAAAGGTGTTCACTCCATTCCACAGCATCAGGAAAGGATGGAATGCTGGGCCTGTCATGCCCGTCATACTTCACAATGTTATGGTTGTCACGACAACTATGACCAGATCAACAAAGGTAAAGACAAACTGACCTTCCAGAAGAGTAAAGGGAAGTGGCCCGAGTTCCGTACCTACGTACGTTACGATACGCCGCTGCTTGGCCTCTCAGCCAAAGGTCTTGTCACCACTTATGTCCCAGGTTGTCAGGTATTCTTTAATGCTGTCAACTCCAAGGGCGAGATCATCGGTGATTTCGACAACTTCGTATTCCAGTCTTCTGAAGGATATTCTTCAGTTGCTACCAACCCTGTGTTCACTCACTCGATCAGAACAGAGGTTAGAAGTTGTGAAGACTGTCATCTCAACCCGAAAGCCATGGGTCTTGGTACCGGTCAGTTAGTCATTGACGCCGATCCGTCAGGTAACAAAGATAATATGAGGTATACCTACGAGATGGATCGTTCCGGACTCAGTGCCGCCTTCCCGCTGGATGTATTGATGACTCCGCAAGGAAATCAGATTGCATCCACATCCCATGTGGGCTCCAGGCCGTTTAATCAGGCTGAGTTGAATCGTATTCTTAAGGTTGGTAACTGTCTGCCATGTCACGACGGTTACGATGATCCGATCTATCAGGACATCTACAAGGCCTATAAGGACTTCCCAACCAAATGCAAGAAAGATGATTTCTTGAAAAAGAATATGGCCGCTAAATAAGGAGGTGCTGCACATGAGTAAGAAGAAACTTGCTACCATTTTGTCACTCATAAGTGTGGGCGTTTTGCTTGTTGCAGGAGCAACCTCCACTTCTTTTGCGGCTGACAAGATGATCAAAGTCGGTGATAAAATGTATCCTCTCAAGAGTGAAGATACTGCCGAGGACTTTGCCGATGCCCGCCGTTTTGAACGTCCGATGAAGACTGTCAACGGTGAGAAGATGAAAGTTACACCGGAAGGTGTTCCTTTTGCCTGGGACGGCACCAGAAGGCATGTGCTTGAAGAGGAATATTTAACCATTAAATTTCCGGTAGATAAAGTTTTTGCCGGAGCAAAAGCTGCCACCAAAGGCGGTGCCTGTCTTAGCTGTCATGAAGGTATTGAAGCGATTTCCGATACCCATGATTTCGCCTGTGTTCAGTGTCATATGGGTGATGACAAGGCAAAAGAGGTAGATGCCGCTCACAAGGGAATGTTTTCCAACCCTTCAGATGGCAAGGTTGTAGCTAAAACCTGTGGTACCAAGGACTGTCATGCCGATCAGGTTGGCAAAGTCCAGACCTCGCTGATGGCCACCGCCGCCGGTGAGATCAATGCCACACGATATGCCTGGGGTGCCCAGGATTCTGTAGATGCCAAATACGGTGTCGCTGCTGTCGGTGGTCTCAAGACTATCCCGACTCAGAAAGAGTCCGGTCAGCTGGTTGATGATATGCTGCGTAAGAAATGTCTGCGCTGCCACATCAACTCGCCTGCGCCGAACCGTCTTGGTGATTTCCGCGCCACCGGTTGTGCTGCCTGTCATATGATTTACCAGAACACCGGTGAAACACTGACCGGCGATAAAGCCATCCAGGCAACTCAGAAGAAAAATAAAGAAGAAAAAGCAAAAAGCGCCAAGCTGAAGATGGACCTCTCCGGTCTGATCTCCAAGCGCGGTTATCCGGTCAAGCATCGTCTGACCACAGCCATTCCGACCGTCCAATGTGTACGCTGCCACTCCGGAAACAGAGTTGGTAACGAGTATGTCGGTCTGTTCGAGCATGACTATGAGAAGATGTATCGTACCCCTCGCTACCAGTGGAATGCTCCACCGGCACCGTATGGAATCGATCATCATACTCTCTCTCCCGATGCTCATTACGAAGCCGGGCTGGCATGTATAGACTGCCATACCGGAACTGAGATGATGGGTAATGGTAAGACTCTGGCGGCTGCTCACCAGGCAATGGAAGTCTCCTGTGACACCTGTCACGGAACTCCTGATGCCGCACCGAAAACCGCCAAAGTTGCTAAAGGCGATGCGGCCTTAAGAGCTGCTGCAGTAAATCCCAACTACTCTGTAGCTGTTGGTGATGAAGTTGCGGTAACCTCAAAAGGTACCAAGCTTGGTAACGTTAAGAAAACCGCTAAAGGCATGGTTCTGACTTCAAAGGTCACCGGAAAAGAGCATATGATTCCGACCCTGAAGATGCTGAAAAAACAGCCTGTTGCCCATACCGTTAAAGGTCATGTGGCCAACATGGAATGTTCAGCATGTCACTCAGGCTGGATTTCAGGCGATTTCGGTACTCACCTGATGAGAGAGGACTATCCTTCTTACAAGAAGTGGAAGCGCTGGCGTGAGCCGGACCCACAAACCTTGAAACTGTTGTATGCGACCCTTGGCAGTGGTGTTGGTGACAAGACCATGACCGTTGATCGTAAGTTCAAAGGTATGAAGAAGGACAAGTGGCCTGCAGCTCAATCCAAAGACCTTCTCAATGGTGAGGAGACCACCGGTATCTGGTTCGGTTCCATGACCATGAGGAACTGGGAAGACGTAATCCTTGGTAAAAATACCGACGGTAAAGTCTCCATGTTCCGTCCGCAGTACCAGTACTTCATTTCCCATATCGGGCCTGATGTCGGCAAACTGCGTGGAATGGAAAAAGGCATCAAGAAGAAGCTTCTGATGACTTCCAATCCGGATGAACGCAAGAAGATCAAGCTTGAACTTCGTGCACTGAAGAAGAAGATCAAAGCTCAGATCTTTCTGGATAACTCACTGGTGAAGACCAAAGACGGGCGTCCCGGTCTGGTCATGAACGCTTATACACCGCACACCACAAACCAGCGTGGTCGACGTTGTGATGAGTGTCATGCCAACGGTTCTGCCGCAGGTCTTGGTCGTTCTGTCTTCTATGCGGCAGAGAAAACCTGGGCTCCGCAGCTTGATTCCAAGCGTGCCGGACTGCCCATCGATTTCCAGATCAAGCAGATCGCTACTGCTGATGGTAAGCCGCTGCAGATTACCACCCAGAAGGGTGCCCGTTTCCTCAATAAAGAAGAAATGGATGGACTGCTGAACAAGTCCAACGCCTACAGGGCTGCCTATTACCTGTCACTGCAGGAGCAGAACTTCGGCGCACTCTTAAAGCGTGATTCTGCGAAGCTGACCGGTGGTGCCAAGCGTATGGTCAAGGAAGGTATCTCCAATGGTGATGTACGTAAGGTTGGTTCTTACTACGACACCGTTCGTTACGGCTTCTGGCAGACCGATCCGATCGTTTTTTCTGACGATTACTTCAAAAAAGGTCTGAAGAAGAAAACCGGAAAAGCCATCTGGTCTATTCCGGTCGTAGCTGAAGAGAAGAAGGTTATTGAGGCTGGCTCAAAAACCTATCTGACCGATGAAAACTCTAACTTTAACTGGATTCCTAAAGATCAGCAGTAGTACTGTTCTGAACTGAAAGGTAATCACTGCCGGGGCGGTCGTTTGACTGCCCCGGCATTTTTGAAAAGCGGCTGGATTTTTACTGACAGACAAACAAAATAGGGTAAATTATGTCTTGTTTTTCTGTTATTAAAAATCAACCCTGTCTCTGGTCGTGGTTAATCTATATACGAGCAGACAGAGCAGGAGAAAAGAAATATTTATCTAAGGAGGAAAATGTTATGGCCGGAAAATCAAGGTCGATTCGATTCATGGTCGCCTCTGCCATCGCTTTATTGATTATCAGCCTGGTTGTTCCCTGTTTTGGGGCAAACAACATCAAGCGGGGCAAGCGGAACTATGACCAGTACTGTACACCTTGTCACGGCAAGGAAGGTAAGGGTGATGGCACACGGGTGACTGTCGAGAAATTCGATCCATTACCGCGAAACCATACCGAAGGGAAATATATGAACCAGCGGACCGATGTTCAGCTGTTCAAGACCATCAAGGAAGGCGGTAAATCGATGAATTTTTCCCACATCATGCCCCAATGGAAACACATATTAAACGATAAGGATATCTGGAATATGGTAGCTTATATCAGGTCCATTGCCCTTGATCCTAAATGGACCGGTAAGCCGATTCCTCCTCCGAAGAAGTAGTCAACAGAACTGATTTGTATAAAAAGGTATAATAGAGACTAAGTATTGAGGTCGTCATGAATAAATTTATTGGAATATTATGTGCAGTCTTTTTTTTGGCCGCACCAGCATTTGCCGCAGAGAACGTAGAATCTGATTTTGCCGGAGTTCTCTCCTGTAAGAAGTGTCATAGAAAAGTGTTCAGGTCATGGAAGAAATCAAAAATGGCCATGTCTTACGAGATTTTAAAACCTGGCCAGCGTGCCGAGATAAAGAAAAAAGCCGGTCTTGACCCGCAAAAGGATTATACTCAGGATAAAACCTGTCTTCCCTGCCATACTACCGGTTGGGGGAAAGAAGGTGGCTTTACCAGTCTTGACAAGACCCCAAACATGGTCGGAGTCAGCTGTGAGGCATGCCATGGACCTGGAAAGCTGTATAATGTTATTATGAAGAAGAGAAGCAGGGTTTATGAGCAGGAAGAGCTTATCCATGTCGGTTTCATTCCCGATCCTCACAGGTCGTGTCGTCTGTGTCATAATGAAAACAGTCCGACTCGTAAATTTCAGGATCCTTTTGATGCTCAACTCCATGACTGGCCGGCTCACGATCCTGTTAAGTTGAAGTATCACACGGAAACCTATAGACAAACACAACAACGATAACGATATAGAAAGGAATCAATCATGAAGAGAGCACTCGTTTTTTATCTGGCAATTTTTGCTCTTCTCCTCTGTTCTGGACAGAATATTCAGGCGGAGCCGACGACCCATGAAATTGTTATTAAAAATTTCAATTTTTATCCGCCGGACCCTCTCATCGACGTCGGTGATACGGTTGTCTGGGAGAATACCATGAACTATGGCCACTGGGTTATATCCGGTGTGGATATGCGTCACGACAATAAGTTTTTTTCATATCTACTCCTCAAAGGACATAAGTTCAGCTTCACCTTTAGAACACCT
This sequence comes from uncultured Desulfocapsaceae bacterium, assembly GCA_964565605.1. Lineage (GTDB taxonomy): Bacteria > Desulfobacterota > Desulfobulbia > Desulfobulbales > Desulfocapsaceae > CAZLGM01. The sequence goes on from CAZMFP010000015.1 coordinate 21,357, forward strand.
GGTGACTTCCCGTATTATTGTCCGATTCACTCCATGCAGGCCATGATTTCCGTCGTAGGGCCTGAGCCATCAGCTCCAGCGGTTGGAGATGGAAAGGATGCTGCCGCTGGTGGTGAGAAAAAACGTCGCCGTCGGCGTCGGTAGGTCTGGATCTACCCACCATGGGCTCCAAGAGTGTAATTTTTCTCCGGGTTATTGCTGCCATGGGAGGACTGGTCGCTCTTTTTTTCCTGTTGGCTAATACGGATTCGGGTAAGCAGCTGTTTCAAAAACGAGTTGCCTTTCAACAGGCAATAGGCGGTGTCGGCTTGGGTTCGACACTCGTTCCGGCCTGGAATTTCAGTGACTTTGATCCGAGACTGCAAAAAAGTCCGGCTGATCGAGTTTTTCCTGTCCCATCCGGTTATTCCTACTCTCCGGACAGGCTGTCAATGGTCAGCTCGTTTAATGGACAAGGTACACAAGAATTCCAGAAAAGGTGAACACTCAGAGTTTTCAATAGACGTTCAACGATATGCGTAAACATCTCAATCTGTTTACTGAAGCAGCGGCTTCGATTCTACGTAATCGGAGCCGCTCTTTTGTTATTGTTCTGTGCCTTCTTGGGGTTTTAGTCCCATATATTACAGGAATAGCCGTATCCGAAGGGGTTCGGGAACAGTCCGAAATATCTGTATCAGCAGGAGCCGATCTCTATGTCTCGAGCGAGCAGTACGGCCGCAACGGGCCAATTTCCCTTTCTTTTATTGAACAGATTAAAAAGATCCCAGGAGTCGTCAGGGTTGTCCCCCGCATAGTTGGTCGCACCTACCTTGGTGAGGATCTGGCTGTTGTGGTTGCGATCGATTCCCTGGATGAGTTTGGTGTTAAAGCCGGCACTTCAATTACAAACTCTTCCCATCTTCTTATTGGCAGTGAGCTCGCTAGTAAACTGAATGTCTCTGTTGGAGATGAATTCCGTTTTACTCTTCATCCTGCAAAAACGTTTATAATTACAGGAATCCTGGATCCTCAACTGGCTATGTGGAGTTCATCTATGGTCGTTATGGGCTTCAAAGATGGTGAAGAAATTTTTAAATTACCCGGAAAGGCATCGGAAATACTGATCTACTGTCGACCCGGTATGAACGAGCAGATTGGTGAGACTATCTCAAAGCTGGTGAAGCCGTGGGATAATAAACCGGGAGTGAGAATCCAGACGAAACAGATCGTTGAGCGATATATTAATCGAGGTTTTGATATACAGGCAGGAGTTTTTTCGGTCTTCTATACCACGGCCCTTGGCCTGGCTATCCCAGCATTGCTGATTTTGGCAGGTTTTGGCAGAACCATTCGACGAAAAGAGATCGGTATCTTAAAAGCAACAGGCTGGCAGACTCTGGAAGTCTTGGAGATGACTTTTTTTGAAAATATTTTGCTTGCTCTTTGCGGTTCCATTGGCGCTATTATCATCTCTATTGTCTGGCTGAAGCTGTTCAATGGTATAGGAATTGCGCCCCTGTTTATAAGCGGCATGTCATGGGTGCCGGATTTTGCAGTACCGGCCAAGTTTGCACCTTTACCGGCTTTACTGTCTTTTCTATTTGGTTTGGTCTTGACATTGTTGGGGACGTTGTTGCCGACGTGGAGGACGGCGGTAGCACCCCCACTCACAACAATTGGTTGAAGTGTCCCTGAGCAATGCATCTTTGGACAAGCACAGTTTACTGCATAGGAAAAAACTATAGCAGTAAACTGTGCTTGTCCAAAGATGCATTGCTCATGAACACTTTAATAGAGATAGGAGTGTTATCGAAAAAAGATAAAGATAAGAAGGAGTTGCGCTAATCATGGTCATAGCTGATTATCAATGATTCTCAGCCTTGACGGCAAAAGAGGTGTTGTCAGTTTGGCTGGCGTATTTCAAGGATCACGGGTTATGATCTTGATGTTCATCAAGGTAAAGAAATTAAAAAAATACATGTACTGCCACCCGTAGAGGAGTGATTCTTGACCGAAGGCTAGCCAGACAAATTGACAACACCACGTATTAGGTTGAGCTTTCTTGGCAATCTTCAAATTGACTCACGTCAATAGCATTTTAGATGTGATGTGCTATTTTACATTGGATTGAAAATGAAGACTGTCATAAACAAGAGAAATTCACTGTTGGAGAAGTTATGAGAACACTGAATAAATCAATTCCGTTTTTCCTGTTTACTCTGCTTGTTGTTTTTGCATTGGGTATGGTCGAACAGATCAGGGCAGAATCCAATGCCAAGCGCGGTGGTCGAATTTATAAATCGTACTGCTCTCCATGCCATGGACTGGAAGGTGATGGACGAGGCGCAAGAGCCAGAAATGAACTGCTGCAACCCCCTCCCAGGGACCATACAAACGGTTTTTATATGAATATGCAGCCCGATGTCCGGTTTTTTAAAGTGATTAAGTTCGGTGGAAAAGCCAACAACCTCTCCCACATTATGCCGCAATGGAAACATATCCTCAGTGATAAGGAAATTTTTCATATCATTGCTTTTATCAGGTCACTTGCTGATCCGCCCTATGAAGTTTCAGCATCGAAAAACTGGGACAAGAATCCCTATGCGGTAGGTGATCACCTGGAGGCTGGAAAAGAGCTTAAGAAGGTAAAGGATAAAGAGAAGGGTAAGTGAGTTCCATTATTCGGACCAATAACCTCACGAAAGTCTACGATCTTGGTGCACACCAGAGGATTGAGGCTATCAAGGATGTGAGCTGCAGTATCCCAAAAGGGAAACTGACGGTTGTTACCGGTCCTTCAGGTTCTGGTAAATCAACCCTCATCAGCCTGATGGCGGCTTTGGATCGACCCACTTCCGGCCAGATCTGGGTAAACGATGAGGATATTTCATTTGCTTCCGACCTGTTACAGGCCCGCTATAGAAAAAGAAAAATTGGCATCATTTTCCAGGAGTATAATTTGCTGGAGGAGTTGAGTGGGCGCGAAAATGTGGCCATGCCTCTTGTTGTTACCAATATGAATGAAAGGAAGAGGTCTGAGCTTGCGGCTTCTCTTCTTGCTAAGGTTGGTCTGGCCGACAGGATGGATCATCTTCCGCGCCAGCTCTCAGGAGGAGAGAGACAACGGGTTGCTGTTGCACGAGCGCTTGTGTTTGACCCGGAAATCATCTTTGGTGATGAGCCGCTGTCCAATATTGATGAAGACACTCAAGAGAATATGTTATCTCTTTTCAAAAATCTCTTGGATAACGGCAAGACACTTGTCATTGTCAGCCATGACCCTCAGATGATTGAATTGGCCGATCATGTTATACGATTGTCGAAAGGACACCTTGTTGGAAACCAATGATTGTCAATCCCTATTCCGTATCGGCTCTTACCATCGACACTGTATCGTTTGGCCTGGCACTGGCAGGCTTTGTAAAAACGATACGCCAGATTCCAGGTTGTTTTTCAAAGACCTCTCTGACCGGAGAGTTGATTACTAAAAGGGAAAATCAACTCTATCTGCTCTTCTGGCTTGGGACAGTTCTTCTCTTTATCCGATTATTGTCCTGGCCATTTTTTTATCTGGTACTTCACAGCTTTGTCCCCGGAGTAACCGGTGCCATGTGCATTTTTGGGGCGACCAAATTGCTGCCTGCACTGACATTATTTTTAGAGATCATCAAACCGCTGCTTTTCTTCCTGGGTATGCTCTGGCTTTTCATATTTGGCCTGGAAAGATTAAATAGACGGAGTACAGTCGCAGATGGTGGAGCAGTAGCAACGATGCTTGTGCTCCTACTTATATGTACTTTGACAGCACTTGTGGAGAGTGGCGGATCGGTCATTTTATGGGTCAAGTCTTCGGCAGAGCTGGCAGTTTCCTGTTGTACCACAATTACCGATATTCCAAACCGTTTTACAGTCTGGGTCCCTGAGTCGCTTTTGGGAAGTGAATATGAATATCCGTTGTTGATCGGATATTATACTGTAAACACCTTTCTGGTTGTTTTAGGAGGGGTAACATGGGTGCGCTTGAAACGGGCGAAAATAGCACCATTTCAGCTCTTTTTGTTGTCTGTTTCGTCACTGCTTGCAGCAGGAGTGACATTGCTGGCAATGATCGAGCTGATAGCTCCTGATGTGATGGGGCTCTCCTTCCATCATTGTCTGTACTGTTTCGTACAGGAAACCCTTGATGGGGCCTTGATCCTTGTTCTGTTACTCATCGGCAGCTTTCTGTTTGCGGTTCTTATGCCGGTGTATCTGCTGGCCAAGTCATGGACGGAAAGGAGGTTGCTTGAAAGTGTTTTTGGCTGGTGCCTTGGAATTGGAATTATTTGCCTGAGCGGCTCACTGGTGATGGTTTCTGTTCATCTGTTGCTGTGATTGCAGTTTCGAGTTTCAGGTGTTGAATTTGCCGACACGTATAATCAATGACGATTAATTAAGGGTATTTGGAATAGGTAACACCCTGTGCTTAACTTGTGACACCTGAGTATGAAGAAGATTTCCTACATAGTCGCTTTCTTTACAGCACTTATCCTGATAGCTCTATTTTCCGAATTGCACCAAACCAAGGGTGATCGCTGTGATTTTGATGGGAATCGGATCAAGCCGATTCACCGTGTGAGTGTAACAGCAGGTGATGGTAAAGAGTACAGATTCTGTTCGTTGTGCTGCGCCGCAGATTGGTTGGACAGAAATCCTGAAATCAAACGTTCTATCCAAGGTTCCAGAGGTGGGACAATCAGTGTGGTTGATGAAATAACCGGTGAAACTATCGATGCATCTCTTGCCTATTGGGTCAAATCCAGCAAGATAAGTGTCCATGAAAATGAATGCAGCCTGCATGTCTTTAAAGATCCGGGAGATGCGGCCCGACATATCCACGACTATCAAGGCCGAGAGGTAAAAGGGCTGCTTGCAGGCAAGGGTAGAAGCCTGCCATGGGCGCCTAATTTCTATACCCAGGATTTAAACGGGATGATGAGTGATCTGCTGCGTTATCGGGGCAAGGTTGTTTTTATACGGTTTTGGAACAGTTCAAATCCGTTTACATCCAAAGATCTAGATTACTTAAAAGAAAGTTATAACCGTTGGAATAAACAAGGTTTTATTGTGCTAGCCATTAATGTTCAACAGAGAAAGGCACAGGTGGCAACATTTGCTTCTGGGCTTGATCTTCCATTTCCAATCCTGCTTGATCCAAAAGGGCAGATTGCTGATCTCTACAAAATAAAAGGATATCCCACCGGTTTTCTCGTTGATCGATCAGGTATCATCCGTAATCAATCCATCGGTGAGGTTCTACCTGAGATGATGGAGCCACTCATTGCTCCCCTGTTACGTTGATAAATCTCCATTTCTACCGGAAACAGGGGATTGTTTTTCCTGTTCATCATGGTATTTTATTGTGTTAGCTTCATGAAAAATTCTGATTGCCCCTATTCATCAATAAATTGGCAAGAAAGTCAGCTTTTCAACGGAAATGAAAAGCAGTCATTGCGGGTGAAACGAAGCAAACTCAGTCAGTTAGCTGAGATCGGAGTCTCCGCTTGCCTGCCACGGCCTGCGGCCTCACAACGACTTCTACTCATAGATGCCAAAAAAGCTAGTTTCTTACCTCTTCTGAGAACAGGTGGTAATCAGGTGAAAGATATTTTAAACCCTTATCCATATGAAATAAAGAGACAAAAGGAGACAACAATGAAAAAACAGTTGAAATGGCTGACAATCGGCCTTGTGACAGCACTGGTAATCGGATTTTCTCAAATGGCCTTAGCCTTTGATATGAAGATTAAATACACCATTCCGACCATGAAGACCCAGGAAGATGTGAAAAAGATCAAAGCCTTTATCGACACCCTTCCGGGGATAATTGAGGTCGATTTTTATCTTGAGAACACCACTGTTATCATCTTCTTTGATGATGAGGAACTGGAAGATGAGAAGTTTGAGTTCAGAATCCCATTGAAGAAAGAGCACGGGTATCCGGTAACCAAAACGGATATACTGTATCAGGATCCGGAAAAGAGAAATTAGGCCATCTTGAAAAATTGCCTTTCGGAGTCTATGCTTACCTCGCCAAACGCTTCGGTGTGAGAAAAATTTTATCCTCGTGATATCAGCTATATGCCTGTGGTAAAATTTCTCTCACGCCTCGTTTTTGAATGAAAATGCTCATTATTCGAGGTACCCATTCCTCAAAGCGGCTCTATACAAGATTCCACTATCCTCTGTTGTCATTCCAGCAAAAGCCGGAACCCCATGAGCTTGCGATGTCTGGTTCCCGGTTTTTGAAAGTCCGCTGAGTTACGGCGGTTGGTCGGGTAAGTAATTGATATTACAAAGAAATGCGTGATAAAAAAAGCCATGAGCATAACGCTCATGGCTTTTTTTCAGATAAACGAGCCCAAAGCTAGTTCATAACCCCTTCACGCGGCTCCAGCATGAGCGAAACCCGTCTAACCTTATAACCGGCTTTTTCAATTACCTCTTTGATAGCATCCTCATCCACATAGGTATCGTCATAGGTAACAAAAAGGTATTTACGTTCTAAGTTGACATCGATATCAAGAACACCCTTAATTTCTTCGACAGTCTCCCAAATTTTTAGAGCTATCTTGCGATCAGTCATTGAAGGGATATCGTACTGATGCTGAAATTCAAGGCCAAAACTATTGGTTGTAAAGAGAAAGATTAAGGCGGTAGATAGAATAATGGTTCTCAACACACTTGTAAGATTCTTCATTGTTTTGAAATAAATGTAAATTAAAGTGAAAGTTTTTCTGTTTCGTTTCAATGGCCCTTTTTATACATTGTTCAGTTGTTTTTGTCACTTTTTGTGATAAGATTGCCCCAGTTTTTTTATCTGCGTAGTCCATCATTTTTAACGTCTATTTTATCCACGAAGGAAGTATGCTAATGAAGTATTTATTTTCTATTGTACCCATTTTTGTTTTCATTCTCTTCATCGCTTTTCCGGCTTCTGTCACTGCTAAAGACAAGGCATCTCCAAAAGCTGAGCATTTAAAAGAGGTAAAAAAACAGCAGCCTGCTAAAGAAGGTGAAAACCAGGAGAGCTGGGAAGAATTGAATCTTAAGGTCATCAATCTTTATAAAGAACAGAAATTTATGAAGGCCTCAGGTCTTAATAAATTTGTCATTCACATGGCCAGACAGTTACCAGAAGCGGAGAGGGAAAAGCTCTCCATTTCTCTTGGTAATCAGTCGATGATTTCCACCCATTTAGGTAAATTTATGGATGCCGAGGCCTTGGCCTGGGAAGAGTTGGCATTGCTGCAGAAAATTTATGGAAAAAGAACGGTAAATACCCTCAAGGCCTGGAACCACCTGGCGATTATTTATACCATGGCTCAAGTGCCTGAAGATGCTGAGAAATGTCTGAAAACAATCATTGAAATAGAAGAGGAGCTGTACGGTAAAAAGAACCCAAAAGTGATACCATCCTATAAAAAGCTGTTGAAGTTCTATCAGATCTCACAAAACAAGAAAAAAGAAAAAGAGTTGAAAAAAGAGCTGAAGAAGATGGAAAAAGCAGCAAAAACAGAGGGAAAGGGAAAATAACTAAAAGTTGGGATGATGTGTCATGAACAGTCATGAATATCTTTGGCAAAAAGAAGAGTAGAGCGGAATCCGTACTCATCCTCGGTCTTGGCGGGATCGGTTTTTATCTGGCCAAACGGTTGTTGCACGAGGGCTATTCGGTTACGGCAATTGAATCGAATCAGGAATTAATCGACTATGCTGATGGCAATATCGATGCCCGATTAGTGACGGGTGATGCCATGTCAATCAGATGCTGGCGTGAGGCTGATGCCCCCAATATGGACCTGCTGATTGCGGTCACAAATAACGATGCAGTCAACATGATGGCAGCAAGGATCGGCGATCAGTTCGGGATAAAGAAAAAGATCGCCCGGGTACGCTCACTTGATTTTGGTGAACCGGACTCAATACTCACTGCCGAGCAGCTTAAAATTGACATGCTCATCCATCCGGAGGAGCTGGCAGCCCAGGAAATTGTAATGCTGATCCAGCGCTCTTCGGGAAATGAAATTATTGATGTTGCCCAGGCGCAGATGCAGGTTATTGCCACTCGCATTGATGAGACTTCTCCTTTAGCCAATATAGAGCTGAGACACCTGTCCCAGCAATACTCTGATTATTCGTTTCGAATAGTTGCGATCGCCAGAGGTATATCGACAATCATTCCGGGAGGAAACAATAAGATCCTTCCGGGTGATCATGTCCTGATTATGGCGGATACCGGAGACTTACCCCATTTGATGGACTTGACCGGAATGAAGCAGCAGAAGCGTTTTCGGGTCATGATTCTTGGTGGTAGCTTGACCGGTAGTCGGGTTGCCCAGATTCTCGGTAAGACAGTGAAAGTCAAACTCATCGAAAAAAACAAAGAAAGAGCGGTTGCGCTGGCGTCAATGTTGCCTGATACGGAGGTGCTTCACGGAGACGGTTCGGATAAGGATGTGTTGGAAATGGCCGGTTTGGGGGATATGGATACCTTCATTGCGGCAACCGGTGAAAATGAAACAAATATAATGTCTTCTATTTTAGCCAAGCACCTGATGAATGGCTCAAAAAGCGATGACACCGTTCATGAAAGAAAGACGATAGCATTGGTTGACAAGGAGGAATACCTGGTGCTTGCCTCCACCTCAGGATCCGATATTGTGATGAATAAGAAGATCCTTGCAGGAAATGAAATTCTCTCATTTACTCGCCGGGATGAATTGCTGTCGATCTCTCATATGCATGGATTTGATATTGAAGTGGTTGAACTGATCGCAGCAGAGAACGCTCCTGTAACGAAAAAGCCCCTTGCCAAACTGGCCCCTTCCTTTAGTGGGAAGATAATTATCGGTTCAGTTTTTCGTAATGGGGAGTGGCATACAGCAATAGGTGATACTCACATTCTAGCTAAAGAACGGGTGATCGCTATATGTGGTTCTGATCATCTAAAAGATGTACGTAAACTCTTTCTGCATTGACACTCATTCCTGAGAAGCTTCACGTACCTCTGCAACACAATTCAACTACTCCGAAAGTGACAATACAGATTCCTGCTCAGCCGCTGTAGGGCAGAGATGAGTGGTGCAAGTAGATTTTGAGTTCACCGCTCGGTGTTTTAATGTAACCAAATGTGTATTCTACTTTTACTTCGGTACCGTCCAGGTGCATGAAGAAGTAGTTTCCCATAGCGATCGCATGATCACCATGGATGGATATGTTGTAGTTTTCAAAACGGACATTTGACCATGGTTGGAGAGCAAAACCACGATCTTCAGGGTAACTGCTGTTTTCTCCGATAAAATAGGAAAGTGCTCCTTCCCTGGTTGGCCTGAATTGGATTTTACTGGCTTTGGTCGGTTTAAACAGAACAATACCAAATTCAAAGCCGTAGAGGGTATCCAGATGATTTTTCGCTACTTTAATAAAATCATCTTTATCTAAAAAAGCCTGGCCAATGGCAACAATTCCATCTCCCCATTTGTGTTGAGCCTCGGTGATTTCCTGTTCGGTGATTGTTTTGGACATTTGTTTTCTCCTATATAAGAATAAAAGTATTTGCTTTTCTATAAATCTACTATTCCCAGAAAATGGGATAGAAAACCACCACTACGAAGAACATCTTCAGCCGTTCCACCAGCATGTTCCAGGACTGGAACCATGTTGCCGGAATCGGAGATAAAGGTGTAGTTCTCTGACGGATCGATATCGTCGAATCCTGGCCCGATACTTATCAGTGACACGATTACCGAACTATGGCAGTCAGGTAATCCATATTGTCGGTTTCAACATAATACAGCCGCTGGCAAGCATTATAAAAATATTTGCTATCAAGCAACAGACAGCCAGATCAACCGATGAAGGATTGATGGCCGCCCGGTCGTTGATAAGGGTGGAAATCACAACCAACGGTTTGAAGAAATTTTTTCACACGGCCACAAGTCTGTTGCGGTTCTTCAATTTCCTTAGCTGAAATCTCGTCGTTCATGCTTGTTTCTCAGGATATATGTTGAGAATTTAAGCATCGGAATTAATAAAAAACACAAAAATTCTATATTTTGTGAGAGAGATAGTGGGATTCATTATTTGTCCGATTAAAAAATTTTCTCCTAAGTGTTAGTTTTTTGTCAAGCGTCATCGTCAAAAAGAGGTTCAGGAGAATTTGCCGACAATAATGAGATAGAATTACTACAATAATAGAGAAATATAAGTCAAATCAGAAACTTGAATTTAAAATGTAAGCGAAATTGATTTGAGCTTATACACATTTTTTCTGGATGATACCAGGTTTTAGATATCAGTTTTAAATCCTGACGGATTCAGGGAGAGGTAATGGAGATAAATAAAGAGAATGTTGCAGGTGTTTTTCAATGTGCTGTACTGATGAGTTGTTTACTCACTTGGATGCATTCTTCTAAATGGTGAAGTACTTTCTGAGGAAGATCCACTCGGCACAGACTCGCCAGCCGGCTGAGAAGGTGCTCCGGGGAGATTGGATGCAGACGGAGCTGAAGCAGATGGTCTTAATATCTTTTTTGCTCGTATAGCAAAGGTATAACTGAGCGATTTTTTTAGACCAACAGTTTTGCCGCTGATGGCAGCAGGTTTGGGGGAAAGTGATAGAGCTACCTTGAATTTGCCCGCCCGGGTCACCTTGAGAACCCTTTTAAAGGGAATTTTCTTTTTGGAACCGGGATTTATTGGTGGTAAGGATTTTGTTGAAACCAGCACCAACCATTTGCCTCCATCCAAGGGTTTGCAGTCGATTTTACAGGCCCCCTTATGGGAGGAACTGTTGTTGATCAGCAGTGGAGTTGATCAACAGTAAAACGATGTGTTCAGTAACTCAGAATATCTTGCTACTGCTTCCAGAAGGAGGGATAGAAGATCACCAATGCGGAGAACATCTCCAGTCGACCCACCAGCATGTTCCAGGCAAGAAACCACTTACCGATGTCGGAGATGAAGGCAAAGTTCTCTGATGGTCCAATGTCGCCGAACCCTGGGCCAATATTCATCAGCGAGGCAATTACCGAACTCATAGCGGTGACATAGTCCATATTGTCACTGAGAACCATAAAGCAGCCGCCGGCAAGCACCATAAAGATATTAATAATAAAATAGCAGACAGCGAGATCAATAAGAGAGGCATCGATGGCTTTACCGTTAATTCTGATGGTGACAACGGCCAAAGGCTGGAAGAAAATCTTACGAATGGCAGCAAACATGAATTTACTGATGATCACAAAGTGGATGATCTTAATCCCGCTGGTGGTCGAGCCGGCACAGGCACCGATAAAACAGACAACATAGAGAAACATCTGGGCAGATTGGGGCCATAGCTCATAATCAGCGGTGGAAAAACCGGTTGTCGTCAACAGTGATATTACCTGGAAAGTCCCGTATCGAAGTGCTTGAAAGAAACCTCCGTAAACACCATTCTTCCAGAGAATAACGGTTACTGCCAGGCAGAATAGGAGAAGAATAACGATATACCAGCGAAACTCGGTGTTGATTTTGATTATTTTAAAATCACCTTTCAGCATCTGATAAAAGAGGATGAAGGACTTTCCGCCGAGAAACATGAACAGAATGGTGATCCAATCAAAATAAGCTGAGTTGTAATGTCCAATGCTCTGGTTTTTAGGGGAGTACCCGGAGGTTGATACAGTGCCAAAGGCATGGCAGAGTGAGTCGAAGAGTGGCATGCCGCCTATAACCAGTAAAAGGGTCTGAACCAGGTTCAGGGCAAGATAAATCACCCATAACCAGATCATGGCATCCTTGGTGCGGGGGATGAATTTTTCTTTTGTCATAACCTGACCGGGGCTTGATTCGGCCCTGAAGATACGCAGTCCTCCCATTCCTTTTGGAAGAAAGAGGACGGTGAGGGTAAGAAAACCCATACCGCCAAGGAGATGGGTCTGGGAGCGCCAGAACAGCAGACCGTGGGGCAGGGACTCAATGTTGGTCAGGATTGTGGCTCCTGTGGTGGTGTAGCCGGACATCATCTCGAAAAATGCATCGGTAAAATGTGGAATGGAGCCGTGGAGAATAAAAGGGATGCCTGAAATAGCCGAGACCAGAATCCAACCAAAAACGGCTGTTATAATACCGTCTTTGACCCCCAATTCATTATCTCTTCGATAAAAAAACCAGAGAGACAGGCCGATTGCCAGACTGATCATCATGGTAATGATTAAGGGGATCAGGTCGGATTCCTGGTATAGAATGGAGCAGATCACCGGCAGCACCATTGAGCAGCCGGTTACGGTGAAAAGAATACCCGTAACATGGAATATTGATCGGATGTTCATGAAATGTTCAGGTTAGATAGAAATATAACCATGCCGCAGAGCATATTTGACCAATCCTGCAACGGAGTGGATATCAAGTTTGGCCATGAGGTTTTTACGGTGGGTATCCACTGTCTGGGGTGAGATAAAAAGGCGCTGGGCAATCTCCTGGTTGGTCAGCCCTTCGGCAACCTGCTGGAGGATTTCCTTTTCTCTTTTAGTCAGTTTGATTGTACAGTCCTCACCAAGCTTCTGCTTCTCTATCGCATCTTCGAGAATATGGGAATGGAGAGTTGGGGAAATGACTGTTTTGCCCTTGTTTACCGCTTTAATGGAATCTTCCAGTGAAGAGAAGCTCTCTTCCTTGAGCAGATAGCCGTGTGCACCGGCTTCAAGTGCTTCGGTTGTGTAAAAGGGGTCACCCTGCATGGTGAGGATGATCACCTTGACCTGTACCATTTCCTTACGGATTCTACGGCAGAGTTCAATGCCGTTAATTCCGGGCATGGCAATATCGATAATGGCAACATCGGGACTGATCGTTGAGAGAGCTTTGAGCGCTTCTAAGCCATCGGATGCTTCACCGATGATATCGATGGTTCCTGTCTTTGACAGCATGGTTGCCAACCCCTGTCTGAACATCTGGTGGTCATCAGCCAGAAACACTTTCAGCATATTTGCTTACCCTGTTTTCAGAATTCATCGGCACTTCGAGGACAACCCGTGTTCCCTGTCCAGGTTCCGATTCGATCATAAAGCTTCCTTTAATATCTGTCATCCATTCTTTGATTGTGGCTAGACCGATACCGTGAAGGGTACGGCTTTTGTATAAAACTTCCTTGGTATTGAAACCTTTGCCGGTGTCATCAATTATGATTCTAAAGTTTTTTTCCCTCTCCTTTATGGTGATGAGAACTTCCATGCAGTCGGCGTGTTTGGCAATATTGTGCAGCAGTTCTTTAACAGCCCTGTAGAGATAAATACTGATTGTTTCATTTAACTGCGGTTTATCAGTATGATCAAAGATAACGACATCAATGCCCGTTCTTTTTTTGTAGTGGTTTATATACCATCGGATGGCCGGCACAAGGCCTTGCTCATCCAGAATGGCCGGGTAAAGATTGAAGATCATGGTGCGAACCTGTGAGATCATCAGTTCGATCAATTCTTTAGAACTGGAAAGCTCCCGGCTGCACTTTGTCTGCTTTCTTGGTTTTTGGGCCAGTTCACAGGTACCTTCTTCAGATTCTTCTAATTTCATATGGACCAGAGCCAGATTTTGGGCAAGTTCTTCATGGAGTAACCGGCTTAAATCCTTTCTCTCCCGCTCTCCAGCCAACAGGATCTCTTCATTGAGCTTTTGTCGGAAAAACTGGGCCTGTTCTTTTCTCTTTCTTTTCTCGGTAATATCTCGCAGAATTCCTTCATAACCGACAAATTTCCCCTCATGGTCATGAAGGGTAGTCGCTGTGATCAGACAGATGCGTTTGGAACCGTCTTTTCGATTAATTGATGTCTCCAGCTCCTTTACATATCCGATCCGGCTCATCTCATCACAGATAACCTGAGGCAGATCAGAGCTGTCTCCTTCAATGGGGCTTAAACAGCACCCCAGAGACATCTTATCCAGAGAATCGTCTTCACCGAGTGCGAATAGTTTGCGGCCTGCCGGGTTTAAATCTTTTATAAAAAATGAGCAATCGGCAACAAAGTGGCAATCCCTAGAATTTTCAAATATTTTTCTGTATTTGGTTTCCGATTCTCTCAGTTGACCAACCGATTCTTCAAGATCCGAGGCCATGAAGTTAAACAGTGAGCCGAATTCTCCCATCTCATCACGAGAATAGATTGTAGCCCGAGCGGACAGGTCACCTTTCTGGATTTCCCGTGCCGCTTCTGCCAAAGAGATGACGGGTCTGGTCATGGACCAGGCGACAAACACGCCGACAATGACACATCCCCAGATCATAATGAGAGTGAAGGGGGCAAAGGCGTTGATATATTCCTTAAACCCCATGAGAAAATCTTCATCATCGACACTGGAGATAAGGTACCAGTAATGGGTTGGTTTAAGATTGATATTATTTGTCTTTTCCTGAAAAGCTCTGGCAAGCTGCAGATTCTTCAGGCCGCTGTCGAGCAGTATCTTTCGAAAACCGAAAAGTGTTTCTTTATCCGTCTGCAGACTTTGAAGGACGACCATGTCTTCTTTCTGCTCGTTGATAGACTTAACTAACTCTGGTTCGTTGGAGACAAGGGTTTCTTCAGGATTGATAAAACGGCTGAATTGTTTTGACGCTTCAGGGTGAAAAAGAAAATAACCGTCCTGATCAACGAGGAAGTAATGTTCACCATAACGGGTTGTCTCCTGCTGGCGTTCAAGGATATCCAATAGAACAGCACCCCTTACATTGAGAACAATAACACCCCTGGTGTGACCGCTCATATCAACCACTGGAGTCGCATAGCGGATCACCGGAGAGTAGGGGACCTGAATCTTGCCGTGCTCTATGTTGAGATCGAGTGGTGAGAGGTATATCTCGCCGCGTTTGAGTCCTATGGATTCCTTGACATAATACCGGTGCCCCTTGAACTGGAGCTCATTTGGTGGGACCAGAACAGCTTCTTTACCGTCAAAGTTGACCCGGACGATTTCCTGACCGTTGGTGTCGATGAATCTGACCTGGTGAAAGATCCGATGGTTGTTGGCGATTGCTAAAAAGGCGGATTCGATGGCTTTATATGATTCTTGTTTGTTGTTCTTATCTGTCTGGGATAGGAATGTCTGTATCTGAGGCAGATCACGTAAAAGGAAGAGGTCTCGGGTAACCCAGTCGAGAACAGTCTGGATTTCGCTGCTGATTCGTTTTAAATCCTCACTGTTCCTGCTGGCAGCACGGTCCAGGGTATATTCTCGCTGCATCACCCGGGCATAGCCGCTACTGATAACAACGGCGGTGACCGTTACCAATAAAAAAACAAGTATGAATTTACCTCTGAGACTGGTTAGCATTGTGTGAAAAATCTTTATAAGAGCAATTTTTTCTTGATCATCTTCCGATCAGAATTATAGGTGTTTTACAACCTATTTCAAGTGAAAAGAGGTATGCGGCACATGGGTGATGTGGAGTGAATAACAGTTTCCCTCGCCCATTGAGGTTCAAAAATAACTTAATAAACAGACAAGATTGGAATTATGTTTTTTCGACAAAAACCACAAACAGTAAATCTTACCGAGATATTAGAAGAGGCAAGAAGCGGTAAAGGACAGCTTATTGATGTGCGTGAGCAATCTGAATGGCAGCAGAGCCATTTTGAATGTGCCATTCATCTGCCATTATCTGAGCTGAAACGAGGAGTTGGGGTAAAGACCCTGAAAAAACTAAAAAAAGACAAAAAGACGATTTACCTGCACTGCAGGTCCGGGGCTCGGGTGCGAATTGCTCAGCAGATACTTGCCCGGTACGGGTGCACTCAGGTTCGAATTCTGCCGGTTTCAATGCTGCATATGCTTGAGAAAGGATTTCGTTTAAAAAAGTAGTCTGCTCCCTAATTCTCAGTACAGGTAAGAAACTTGGTTTTTTATGTATAAGCAGAAGCCCTAATGAAGCCCCAGGCCATGGCAGGTAAACGTTGACACCGGATCCATCTAACCGATTGAAATTGTTATATTTCACTGCAACGACTGTGTTTGGTTTCCGTTAATAAGCTGACTTCCATTGCAAATTGTTGAATAATACGGGTAATCGGAAAAAGGCATAAAAGGATAAAAATTATATCGGTAAACGGGTTCGGGTCAAAGGACTTATTATTGATGTTTGAGCTGCAAGAGGATGCCTGATGGTTGTCCTGTTGTTCGGTAAGTGTTGTCTCGAATAGACAAGGATCTTTTTAGTTGTTGCTTGACAAACGATTGTTAAGTAGATTAAGGCTAATTTGGCGACCAAGTGTGTTTTGACCATTGACACGGTTTTCATCAACACAAACCCGACCTTTTTCAATAAAAGACTGTCCATATGTGGATTCGCTTAAGAAGACTAAGAAAGACTAAAGGGATCAGCCAGTCTGAGCTGGCTGAACGTGTGGGTGTTTCCCGTTCGGCGATCTGTCAGATTGAAAAAGGAAAGACTAATCCTTCAATGGCAACCCTGATGAAGATTATGCAGGTCCTCGATCCGGGATTTGCTGTCAATCCGCTTGAACCACCCCCTCCCATGGAAGTTTTCACAACTGATGATGTTGTTCCCATAGCCAGTATCGAAGGAGTTGGAACGCTTGACCTGCTTGCTCCGCTCTCTGTGGAAAGGAAAATCGATATGTTGTCGGCGACTGTTGAGCCTCAAAAAACAATGAGTTTCGAGTATTTTGCTGAACAGCAGCGAGTGATTGTCGTTGCGGGTGAAGTCGATATCAAACTCTGGGATCAAACTGTCAAGCTCTCTAAAGGTGAAAACTTCTTTATTCGCAAAGCCGAGTCAATTACCTGTACAAACAGGTCAACGACCAGGGCGGAACTTGTACTGTGTGTTTCCGGTCTTGATTTTGGCTGATTGTTCAACTTGTAATATCTTCTCTTCCCCCACACTATCTCTTCTTGTAAAAATTCGCCTTTGATGGACTAATAAGCGCCCTCGACATAGTTCACCACTTGCGCATTTCTACATCATTCTCAACGACCTCAATGCGGTAACACTGACTTATCCCAGATTCGTATCGTAAACGAAGCAGGTCATTTTTCAGCACACACATTTACTCTTCAAACTCAGTATTGGGAGGGTCTTAGGTTTTTTAACCTAAAATTTGACAACAACTGTTAAGCATGTTAAGTTATGTTTAACTCAAGAAAACAAGATAGGGAGGAAAGAATGGAACCTACCGGTCGGTATAAGCTTCTGGGAGATCATAAAACACTGTTAAGGCAAATCACTCCATCCAGTAAAGCCCAAAGTCGTCTTGCGGACCTCTCCAAAACTCAACTGAGAAAACGAAGGTTAAAAACAGTGCTGAGAGAAAAAAACATTTCTTCCATCAAAGATTTACAAAACGAATTATCGGAAGACTTCATGTCCATTCGCTCGAGTATCAATGGCCATCTCGCACTAGGTTTTCAAGAAGATACCGGCGCAGAGATGAGCTTTGATCTAATTTTTGATCGAAAAAAACGACGCAATTTTCTCCTGGTAACCAGGGGTGGGCCCAATATCGCCATGTCCGACCAACTCTTTTTTTTCATCTTTTCGCCTGAACATATTGTCTATCCGATATTCCACACTCACCTGGAATGCGAATATGAGCCGGGATTATGTCGATCCTCAATAATGGATTTAACAACACTGAATAATTTAAAAGTGATCCAGAAATGTAAGACAATTAAAGGCACGGTTTTGTTTCCAAACAGAAAAGCTGTTGTCTATACCATCTCTGACAAAGGGGTCCAGTTAATAGAAACCAGATTGGAAGAGCTGCCTTTTGGGCAGAAGGCGCATTGAGAAAATACGGAAATAGCCAATTTGGACTGAAAGAGGATTTGATAAGAAATCCAAGGAAAATTGAACACCAGTAGCAAAAAACACTTTTATGCACAGAAAGAAAGAGTCATGAAAGTGACAGGAGGGGGATATGACTACCAGACAACGCTGTTATTACCAGAGTGAGCCAATTAAGTTTGACGGTATGATCCGACCGGAAAATAATATGTTATCCAAACTTGCCGAAACGGTAAGACAGAATGCGGAAAGAGAAGGTGTTGTCATGCCGCCGAAGCAAATATCGGTCAATGACATTAACACCATGAAACGGTATCTTCCCAGTGATGGTAATTCCATTCAGGCGGATATTGATGGTCCATTGGCACTGCAATTCCAGGAGGAAACCGGCTCGGAGATTGGGGTTAATCTGGTGTATAGCAAGAACAGTGACGTGGGTTTCAGCCTGGTTACCCGTCGGGGCCCGGAGATGGTGGTGTTTGATTATCTTTCCTATTACCTGCTGTCACCGGAATACATGGTCGTTCCTCTGTTTCATACTCACCTTAAAACGGAAAACGAACTTGGTTCTTTTATGCCGTCACTGTTTGACCTCCAGTCACTGTACTATCATACGATCATCCAGGGAAACCATCAGATGTTCAATACCGTCATATTCTCGAACTATTCGGGAATTGTCTACAGTGTGGATAACAGTGGTATCCCCTATATCGAGGAAAAACTCGATTCAGTTATCTTCAGAGAACAATAAGGGCGGTGATCGAACATGATTTCTCCTCTTGGTATCGAGTTACATCGCCGCTCTTTTTATGTTGTTCCGCTATGATTTATTCTGATTATTTCCATAGCTCAGCTATTTCTCAGTTATTGGTCAAAAGCAAAATCCATTATCTTTGTACATAAACAGATCTCCCTTCAGCCCGTATAATATCATAACCGGCTCTCTGTCCGGTTGTTAACATACCAGGGGCTCCTCGACAATTCTGTCGAACCTTCTTTTCAGTAAAATAGCTATAAATTCAATGGATTAATGTGTGTAGAGGGTTGTTCTTTCGCCTGTTGGCAGCACAAGTGGTCCAGCTAGCCACAAAAATTCGACAATAATGTCGAAAAAAGTGTGGAATGAGGCTGTCCTCGGTTGTCCGGCAAGATTGTTCGTCAATATGCTCTCTTTAACAGACTGAAAATAAAGGGAAAAATTGTTTCATATTCAATTGGCATGAGTATTGATAAGGGTAGGACAGTTAAAAAAACATACTCTATTCACAAAAGGAGAGAAGAATGAATATGAGAAAAATTACTTCAATGACCATGTTGCTGTCCTTCGTCCTCTGCGTACTGACGTCGATTATCCTGTATATTGTTCCCCATGGTCGTGTCGCCTACTGGTCTGACTGGCGTCTGTTCGGCTTGTCAAAAACACAGTGGAGTGAATTGCACATCAACCTGGGCTTCTTATTGCTCATTGCCGGATTACTCCATGTCTACTACAATTGGAGCCCGATAAAGGCTTATATGAAAAATAAAGCGAAAGAGCTGAAGGTTTTCACGCCAAGTTTTAACGTGGCTCTTATTATTACGCTTGTCATCGGTATCGGTACCTATTTTCAGGTGCCTCCCATGTCGACGGTTATCGATTTTGGTGAATCGTTTAAAGATGCGGCAGCAGAAAAATATGGTGAGCCTCCTTATGGTCACGCCGAGTTGTCGTCGTTGAAAAAGTTTGTAAAAAAGGTCAATCTGGATCTTGAGCGATCAAAAGTGATGTTGAAAGAAAAGTCCATCCGTTTTGACAGTGAAGAACAGACAATGGCTGAAATTGCCAAACTCAACAGCATCAACCCCAAACAGGTATATGATGCGATGAAAGATGCTTCTCTTTCCAAAAAGAAGCGGAAAACCTTTCCCGATTCACCCTACCCAGGATTTGGTCGAAAAAAACTTTCAGAGATTTGTGCAGAATTCCAACTTGATGATGACAAAATCATCCAGGGTCTGGCAGCACGGAAAATAGAGGCCAAACCTGAACAGAGTATCAAGGAAGTTGCATCGAGTGTCGATATGGATCCCCATAAACTCTTTGAGATTCTCTATGAAGTTGTTCAAAAGAAATAAGGTGCATATAATAACCATTGTCCTGCTGTGGTCGATGTTAATAGCTACAGTGGGACAGGCCGATGAGTTGGTGGGAACGGTCATGTCAATCAATGAGCCGGCACGTCAGCTTGTTGTTTCTCCTTTAAAAGATTTGTCATCGGCTGGGAAAAAAAAGAGTCCTGTAACAATCACGTTTCCGGAATATATGATTTTTGAAAGGCCAGGCGGTCATCGACTCCCGGGTTGGGCGGAAAAAGGGAATACTATTGGGGTGATTGGAGAGTATAGTGATAGCAGTCGGGCTCATTTTACTGTTGACACGGTTCACCCCGATTATCGAGGGGCCAACCATGATTCTACTGGGGTTCGAGGTCGTTTAGGTCGTGGTTGCCGGCGTATGGGTTCAGGTGCTAGAGGTCCTGAAATGGATGCTCCAAAACCGGGAAGTGAAAAGAAAAAGAAGAAAAAATCCATGGTTGGCAACGGTATCGATGATAATAGAAGGGGTAAGAAATGACAGGGTGGTTGAGGCAGGAACAGTTTGATGACGAAACATCATCAATTCCAAACCATATCCTATCCTGGAAGATAAATCTTCTTCTGTTCGGATTGCTTGTCCTTGTTGTTCTGGCCGGTTTTTTCTGGCAACTGAAGCGGATAAACGGCGGTTTTCGCAGCCAGGTCCTGTCTCATTCACAAATGGTGGCGGGAATTATTGAAGAGAAACTGCAAAACAGTCTACTGGCATCACAGGTCATTGATGAAACACTGCAAATATTTTTGTTTAACAGTGGCAAATTTGTTGACTATTTAGACACCATTGAACCATTTAATAAAACCGAGCTGGCTTCCTTTGCCAAAGAATCAGGTCTTGCAGGAATCACAATTCTTCGCTCAAGCGGGGTAAGTGTCACTTCAGCCGATTGGCTTCCGGTGGAAACGAACTGCAACCAGAAAAAAGAAGAGGTGAACTACTTTCCCCAGTCCGGACTGGCAACCTTGGTTTACTCGAAAAATGAAGTATCAGCATCAAAACCATCCTGCCTGATTGTTGGGATAGATGTCCATCGGGTCCAGGAATTTCGCCAAAAATCAGCTCTTACCACCTTACTTTCAAATCTTTCAGCTTTGCCGGGTATCAGTTACGTAAAAATTGAAAAAGATATCAGTGACAGGGATACTGATATTCAACTGGTGACCGGGGAACATGGATTAGTTGCCGAAACACGTCTTTCAACCAGGGCTGGTTTGCTCATCGTCGGTCTTA
Organism: uncultured Desulfocapsaceae bacterium; assembly: GCA_964565605.1. GTDB lineage: Bacteria > Desulfobacterota > Desulfobulbia > Desulfobulbales > Desulfocapsaceae > CAZLGM01. The sequence continues at coordinate 42,524 of CAZMFP010000015.1, forward strand.
CGGCTGATCAGTATGGTAACAGGGTGGATGAACTGCAGAAACAGTTCTTTCTCTTTGCTATTCTTCTTCTAACATTGGGAACGGGGTCGTCATGGCTGTTGTATCGTTATCAGATGGCAGATATTAACAGAACGCAGAGATTTGAACGAACAATGGCCAGGCAGCAAGAAGAGGCTGCCATGGGTAGAGCAACCGCCACCATTGCCCACGAAATACGTAACCCGCTCAATGCCATCAATATTGGATTACAGCGGTTAGTGATGGAATCGTATAATCTGAGTGGAGAACAGGAACAGTTGCTGTATTCCATGAGGGAATCGGTGAAGCGTACGGAGAGCATTATTTCCAGGCTGCAGAGTTTTACCAGACCTCTCACACTTGAAAGCCGGCAAGTACAATTCAGTACGTTGCTTGATCATGTATTAGAAGTGTATAAGCCGCTATGCAGGCAACAATCTATTCAGGTTGAGTCGGATATCTGCCCATCTGTAGTAGTAAATGGTGATCCTGACCTCATTGGAGAGCTATTGGATAATTTGATTAAAAACAGTGTCGAGGCCCAGCCGAACGGTGGTTTTTTGTCGGTTGCTCTATCTGAGAGTGAAAATCAAGCTCTATTGGTTGTTAAAAATGGTGGATTTTCCTTACCCGAAGAGATGATCTCTAAAATGACAGAACCGTATTTCACCACAAAAACCAGGGGAACAGGCTTGGGACTAGCTTTGGTGAAGCGTATTGTCGATCTGCACCAGGGAAAAATCGACACTCGAAAAGGAACGGAAAACGACAGTCTGATCATTGAAGTATCACTTCCGCAACCTGCTGACAAACAGAAAAATGATGATATGTGATGAATTTATTAATTGTTGATGATGAAAAAGTGCAGCGAACTATGCTGCAAGGTTTTTTCGAAAAACTGGGTTATACCGTCTATGTCGCTGGATCAGGCCATGAGGCGCTTGATATTTTCAATAAGTATCAAATTAACCTCGTTTTGCTCGATCATCGAATGGATGACATGAATGGCGATGAGGTCCTTGCCCGGATGAAGTTGGCCAATCCTTTAATCAGAGCCATTATGATTACGGCCTACGGGGCAGTAGATACAGCAGTTAAAGTGATGCGTCTGGGTGCTGATGATTTTCTTGAAAAACCTGTCGATCTTGAGGTGCTGCTGAATAAGGTACAGGAAATAGAAGAAGAAATCGTTGTTGCCGATGAAGCGCAAAGTGTAAACGATATCATCGATACGGATCAATTGCCGATTCAAATCATCGGCGAATCAAAGCCCATGCAAAATGTGCTTTCCATGGTCCAACGGAGCGCGCCCACTCCCTGGACAGTTCTGGTTCACGGAGAGACCGGCACAGGTAAAGAGTTGATTGGCAGGCTTATCCATGGATTGAGTCCAGGAAGCAATGGCCCTTTTATTGAACTCAATTGCGCCGCTGTTCCCGAGACACTGTTTGAGTCGGAACTGTTCGGCCATGAGAAAGGCGCTTTTACCGGTGCCTCGTCCAGGAGGAAAGGGTTGATTGAGCAGGCCCATGGGGGAACGCTTTTTCTTGATGAAGTTGGCGAAATACCATTGACAATGCAGCCGAAACTGCTGCGTGCTCTCCAGGAAAAGGCGATTACCCGGGTCGGTGGAACTGATAAAATACACATTGATATCAGGGTGGTTGCCGCCACCAACAGGAACCTGAAAAAGATGGTGGAAGAGAGACGGTTTCGCGAAGATCTTTATTTCAGGCTCAATGTGATCGAGATAGAGATCCCACCTTTGAGATCAAGGAAGGAGGACATTCCTCTGCTGCTTGACTTTTTCCTTTCCCGGTTCAGCAGTAAAAAGATATCCTTTGCCAGCAGTACTCTAACACAGCTGATGAAGTACAGTTTTCCCGGAAATGTTCGGGAGCTTGAGCACTTGATCCAGCGAATGATCACCATGTCCAGGAGTGACACCATCAGCCCATCGGCTCTTCCCGATGAAATCCGGCAGTATCAAGGTGAAATAGATCAGGGGACATTAAACGAGCGCTTAGCGCAATTTGAAAAGCAGATGATTATTGATGCCCTGGAACAACACAACTGGATACAGACCAGGGCGGCCGAAATGCTTGGGATCAGTGAACGGGTCCTGCGCTATAAAATGAGTAAGGCTGGCATCGAAAAGAAGTAGTGACCCAACTATCACCTGGATCCGTGAGCACCCGCAGGGAGAACTCTTGGGGAGCATTCCAACATTCTTGGTCACGGATTCAGGTATCAGTCAAAGCGAACAGTTATTCACTTCCCTGTTCGCCTTGTCTGTCTGCCCAGCATGGTGGCGAATCCAGCCTGCATAAAGCAGGCGTCATCCTGACTAGAAGAGGGAGAGGGTTAATCCGCTACCATTCGCTACCAGCTAAGACTGGCAGGTCGATTCATAAATGCTTTACCTTGTCATGCCAAGAAAGTCGTCCAGTTTGGAGAGGTTCTTCGGGAGAATATCCTTTACCCGCTTCCTCATCGGCAATACGTCTTCAGTATACCAATTATCCTGCGAAAATAATTTTTAAATAACCGTAAACTGCTCTCAAATCTTTGCCGGTGTGCCGCCAATAGTCTCAACGTATTTTTACGCACGGTAATCGGCAGGAAGGATGGAGTAGTTGGAGTGGTCTTGGCCATACAGACCTTCGCCGCGATAAAGCACACTGCTGGTGATTATGCAAAATGGCACCCCCACATACACTCTTTGGTTGCCGACGGCCTGTTTCTTCCCTCCGGAACCTTCCATGTCATGCCTCGCTCTTCCGTGAAGCCTTTGGCGGAAATATTCCGGGCGAACGTACTGAAAATGCTGAAAAAGGAAGGACTGATTGATGAGGATATTATCAAGATGATTTTGAAGTGGCGACATACTTCGGGTTTCAGTGTTGACAATTCCGTGCGGATTAAAAAAGATGATTCCCAAGGTTTAACGAATCTTGCTCAATATATTATCAGAAGCCCGTTTTCACTCTCGAAACTGTGTTATCACCAAGACAGCAGCATGGTTACTTACCGTTCCAAGATGTCACATGGCGGGAATAAAAAGAATTTCGTTGTTATGAATGCTGAGGAATTCATTGCCGCCATCACCCAGCATATTCCGGAAAAGAATTTTCAGCTGGTTCGTTATTACGGCTGGTACTCGAACCATCCTGGCCATTGTCTTTATTATTTCTGCTTCCTGGCACGCCATAGAACTCGGACGCCATGCAACACAACTGCTCAGCTCCTATATCATCGTTGCTGTCGCAAGTGGCATCATTCCCCTAATAAAAAAACACCTGTCACCATTACCGGTGAATAAAGGAGTGAACCGATGAAAAATCCGGGCCAAGACAACACTCTTTCCCGTCGCCATTTTATGGCTCTTGCCGGAGGTTTTGCAGGTATGGCAACCCTTACCGCAATGGGAATTCCAACAGGATGGGCTACCAATAATTCAAAAATTAATATCGACACCGTAAATGTTCAAGACAACACAACTGATGTTTTGGTGATCGGCAGTGGAATGGCGGGATTATTTGCAGCCGTTAAAGCACATGATACGGGCGCGAAAACAATGCTTGTCTCAAAGGGCCGTTTAGGTTCCTCAGGTCAAACACCTTTTGCCAAGGGAATATTTGCTTATGATTCCAGTAAGGAAAAAGTTAGTCTTGATGAGTTTGTTGATACGGTTTCCCGTTCTGCTCTGGGTACAAACAACCCGGTCTATACCCGGCAGATGGCAGAACATTCCCTGGCACGGGTCAATGAGCTGAAAGAATGGGGTTTTTTCAAATCGCCCCTTTATAACAAAAGCTTTAACAGGCCAATAAAGGAGCGTAACATTCCTGTCCTTGAACGGATCGTTATCACCCATCTCATTAAGGAAGATGGCCGAATTGCAGGTGCTGCGGGCTTTAGTCTTGATGAGGAAAAGGTCCATATTTTCAGGGCAAAGAGTGTGATCCTCTGTACCGGTGCCGGGGGCTTTAAACCCAACGGCTTCCCAATTTGCGACCTCACCCACGATGGTACCGTCATGGCCTATGATATCGGGGCAAAGGTCACGGGCAAAGAGTGGAATGACGGGCATCCCGGCCGGGCAACAAACCCAGCAGCCTGTTTTGACGGCTGGCACGGCATGTTTGAGAGAAAACCGGGAACAACAGGCGTGGGAATACGCCACGACCTGGGGGTGGATCTGAACTATATGGCGTATATGTCGGGCGGACCGCTCGCTGGAGGCCCTCCGGGTATGCATGGACATAGGGATATCAAAGGAGGCCCTTACAGGCCGGCTGAGTTTGACCGGGGAGGCGCTCCAGGAGGTGATCACCACGATGGTGGTCCTCCGGGTGGTGGCCCTCCGGGGATAAAGGAAGGCGGGGCTCCTCCGGGGATGAGCGGCTCACCCGTTGGCGGCTCATCTGCCGGCATGGCCATTCATAAATCCGAGGGACTGGTACCGATTAATGATCAATGCGAGTCAACGATTCCAGGCCTCTATGCGGCGGGAGATGCGCTTGGGTCGTATATGGCGGCGCCATCTACACCCAGATAGGCTCATCCCTGGCCGGTTCAGCCGTTCAGGGAGCAGTAGCCGGTGAGGCGGCCGGTACATACTGCAAAGATGTTGATCTCAAATCTGTTTCAAAGAAAAAAATAAAAGAGCTGCAGGAAGAGATCCTGGCGCCATTAAAAAGAGAGGCGGGTTACAGTCCCGCCTGGGTTACCCAGACGTTACAAGGTGTCATGATTCCAAATTTCGTCATCTATATCAAGAAAGAGAAAATGTTAAAAGGTGCACTGGCGTATGTAGAGGAGTTGCGGGATCACCATATGGGAATGCTCAGAGCAGCCGATATGCATGAACTCAGGCTCGTCTATGAAACCAGGAATATGATTATCAGCGCTGAAATGAAGCTCAAAGCATCAATTATGCGCACAGAGAGCCGCTGCAGCCATTACCGGCTCGATTACCCTGAGCTGGATGATACAAACTGGCGGGCCTGGATAAACATCTACAAGGGTGCTGATGGGTCGATGAAGTTGGAAAAACAACCTTTCGGCAGTTGGCCTTCAGTCACATGAGCAGACCTTCCCGGTCTTCACTCACCTGGAAAAAATACTGTTAAGAACCGGAACCACCAAAAGGACAAAGATCATCGTAAAGGTCAAGCCGTCCATTATTGAGAAGCCCAGTATCTGTTCTCCAATCAACGGCATGGTTCTCTCCCGTGAAATCGATCCGGGGCAGACAGTAGCGGCTTCCTTTCAGGCACCTGTTCTTTTTGTGGTGGCAGAAGATCTGTCAAAAATGGAGCTGCAGGTGGATGTGGACGAGGCAGACGTTGTTCAGGTCAAAAAAGGGCAAAAAGCGATATTTACAGTCGATGCCTGGCCCGACCGTCGATATGAGGCTGTCATTACCCGGGTTATCTATGGTTCTAGGGTGAAAGAAAGTGTTGTCTCTTACCTCACCATTCTCACAGTAGATAACAGCGACCTGAGCCTGCGGCCCGGCATGACAGGAACTGCAGATATCACCACACTTATCAGGAAAGATGTACTGCTGGTTCCCAATACTGCCTTACGTGTTACTCCTGCAGCAACCAACAGGAATTCTAAAAAATCGAGTATCGGCATTATCTCCTCATTGCTCCCAAGACCTCCGGCACAAGAACGAAAAATCCAGCCCGGCTCCAACTCCACTTCACGTGTATGGGTCATAGAAGACGGTCAACTGATGGCAATTAACGTAAAAACCGGCGCAACCAATGGACGAAGCACAGAAATTGTTGGAGGTTCAATTGAGGCCGGCATGCAGGTTATCACAGAAACTCTTACTGGTAATTTTCGATGAATGATGCACCCCTGATTCAGCTTACAGGAATCAACAAGACATATGGTCGTAGGCAGGCGGCTTTTCAGGCACTTAAAAGTGTAAGCCTTACAGTTGGATCCGGCAATTTTGTTGCCGTAATGGGTCCCAGCGGTTCAGGGAAATCAACCATGATGAATATTATCGGCTGGCTTGATATTCCAACAGCCGGCACTTATGAATTCCAGGGAACGCATATCGAGCAAATGACGCGTAATCAACGGGCATTATTACGACGACATTATTTAGGTTTTATCTTTCAGGGATTTAATCTTTTATCACGTACCACTGCCTTGGAAAATGTTGAGCTACCACTTATTTATCGCGGTGAAACGCTTACTGCCCGTCATGCTGCATCAAGGGCAGCGCTTGAACAGGTGGGGTTACAGGGGTGGGAAGGTCACACTCCGGCAGAACTATCCGGAGGACAGCAGCAACGTGTAGCAATCGCCCGTGCCATTGTCACCAGGCCGACTGTCCTTTTGGCAGACGAGCCTACTGGGAATCTCGACAGCCATACAAGCAAAGAGATCATGGAATTTATCAGTGAACTCAACAACAGATGGGGAATTACAGTCCTTATGGTTACCCATGATCCGGACATAGCGGTTTATGCAAAACGCACTATTCGTTTTATTGATGGACAAGTTGAGAAGGATCAGCGCAACAAGGGAGTTTCATGATGTTCTGGAACACTCTCATACTTGCAATGCATGCTATCCGTCGCAATATTATGCGCTCTTTTCTCACCATCTTAGGCATTGTCATCGGTGTAGCTGCTGTAATCATAATGGTCACCCTCGGAAATGGTGCTACTCAGTCCGTATCTGACCAGATTTCAAGCATGGGGAGTAATAAGCTAAGGGTTATACCCGGTCAGTGCTTTGGGCCTGGCGGAGGAGGGGCTCCAAATTTTAAAATTGCCGATGTTGATGTCATCCGCAACCAGATTTCAGGCATCGAATGGGTCGCACCCATCGCCAACAAAGCAGCAACAGCAGTTTTCCAGGCCAACAACTGGTCCACCGTTATCTATGGCAGCAGTAATGACTTTTTTCCAGCAGAGAGCTGGGAACTGGCCACCGGTCGAAGTTTCAATGAAAGCGAAGAAAGAGCCGGAAAAGCAGTATGCATCATTGGTGAAACAGTAAGAGATGAATTGTTTGGCCGCCAGAATCCGGTGGGAAGTGAAATACGTATTAAACAATTTTCCTGCAAAGTGATTGGCCTGCTCAAAGCCAAAGGTCAATCAGCCATGGGCCAGGACCAGGACGATATAGTTGTAATGCCTCTGAGCACAGTCCAGCGCCGTCTCACCGGCAGTCAAGATATTAACAGCATAACCGTATCGACAAAAAACAATACCTCAATTGATGGGGTGAAAGATCAGTTGGCGCTTCTCATACGTGAGAGGCGTAACATTCAAACAAACGAAGAAAATGATTTCCGTGTTTTGGACACCAGGCAAATCGCTGAAACTCTTACAATGACCACCAGAATTATCACTATGCTGCTGGGAGCGGTGGCCGCGGTTAGCCTCCTGGTTGGCGGCATTGGTATTATGAATATCATGCTTGTTTCAGTTACTGAGAGAACCCGTGAAATTGGTATCCGACTGGCCATTGGAGCCCTGGAAAAAGAAGTACTCATGCAATTTCTTGTAGAGGCTGTTGTGTTGTCGAGTATTGGTGGTTTGATTGGATTTGCCTTCGCAACTGTCGCTTCCATCCTTTTTGCCGGCCTGATGGGAATTCCCTATGTGTTCGATCTGAGTATTAACCTTATGGCGTTTGTTTTCTCTGCTGCTATTGGAGTAATTTTCGGTTACTTCCCGGCTCGAAGAACGGCAAGACTGAATCCGATCGATGCTTTGCGCAATGAATAATTGGCCTACCCGGATCCTTCGATCAGTTGCCGTCAGTAAATAGATTACCTTGTATACCAATTAATAATTTAACAGAGGGTAACTTATTACATATTGGTTCCCGGCACTCTCTTTCTTCTTCCTTCAGTACTCTAACACAGCTGATGAAGTACAGTTTTCCCGGAAATGTTCAGGAGCTTGAGCACTTGATCCAGCGAATGATCACCATGTCCAGGAGTGACACTATCAGCCCATCGGCTCTTCCCGATGAAATCCGGCAGTATCAGGGTGAAATAGATCAGGGGACATTAAACGAGCGCTTAGCGCAATTTGAAAAGCAGATGATTATTGATGCCCTGGAACAACACAACTGGATACAGACCAGGCGGCCGAAATGCTTGGGATAAGTGAACGGGTCCTGCGGTACAAGGTGAGTAAGGCTGGAATCAAAAAAATAAGTGATCCTGGAGCCGATATCCGTGCTCTTAAGGTTTATCTGAGCAAGTATTGTTGTACAGCAGTTTTGTACAAAGCTTCTTGGTTCCCGCTTTTACTGGAATGATAGAGAAATGGTTGAGCGTTGTGAGTAATAAACAAAAAAAAACCGGCCGAAGCCGGTTTTTTAAGGTTGATTGTGACGTGACGGTCACTTGGAGGCGTGGACAGCTTTTCTAACTTTTGCTTTGTCTTTGTTGACGTATTTGAAAAAGACCGGAAAGGCAACAAAGAAGGCAACGCAGATCAGGTATTCAATTCCTTTGATATGTGAATAATAATCAACCAGGGTGTGCAGCGGTTTGATCAGTCCTGTTGCTGCCATATATTGTTGGCCCAGCTCGGTGATAGACCAGTTAACCTGGTATAAAGCACTTGTGAGAGCAGCAGCTACCCAGAGACAGATAACAGTTCCGCCGCCGAATATAATCTTTGCTGTTCGTGAGGTTTTCATAATTATCTCCTAATTGTTCATTGAGTTTGTTTAAGTGCTTCAGGCAACATTAGATACCGGTGAGAGCAGAGAAATAACCTTTGACCAAGCCAACAAGTCCAGCGTCGCTTAATCCGCCGATCAAACAAGCAGCACCCCACAGCCCTATCAGGGCAGCAGCGGTCAGGCCAACTCCATATGTGAATTTAGCGGTTTCATATCCAACATCGGCTTTTACTCTTTTTCTGGTTTCGATTCTGGCGTTCATGGTGTCCTCCTTTATTTTAAAAGTAATTTTTTTTGTTGTTTGCCCTTATGATTGCATCAGGCGTGCCAGTTTAAAAAAGGTGTCCGGCTACAAGGGTGAATACCTTATAACACCATGTAATTACAGGGTTAAATATGAAGTGATTCTCTGCTGATTGTCGGGATGTGATGACACACATGTGTAGCGTTGTCCAGCCAATACAACGGAGTTGTGGCATGATGAAATAATAGTGTAGCAGCGATACAGCAACAGTGTTGCATGCTGTTGTAGAGAGGTTAAAGGCTCAGGCTGGGAGCAGGATCAGTGGATTCTGCGAGTTTTGGCTATCTACAGATTGGCGCTACAGTAAGGCGATGATTATAAAGAAATGACCATAGAGCAATGATGGGAAAGTATAGCTGGGTGACATAGACAACCATTAAAGTCTATTCGGATTACTCCTGGGATTCAGCAAATTGGACAGGACACCAGCTTATCAATGGAAATAAAAGAAGTCATTGCCAGTGAAACAAAGCAGGTAAGCGTAGATTCGGATCTTAATCAGTTTTGTGAGATTACTTTTGCTTGTAGTTTGGCTACGACTTCTACACATACATAACCAAAAACCAAGTTTCTTACCTATATTGAGAATTAAGGGTAATCAGGAAGTCTATTTAAACATTGAGGGGGAGCACCGTAATTGTTGGAAACTGATGAGTTGATGGTATGCAACTATTTAAACAATAGAAAGGGGGTTTGGTTAGGAGCAACTGCTATCTTGTTTTAGTCAGGTTTTTAGTTCAAGTTACGGTGTCAGAAAGGGGGACTGCCAGAGACCCTAAATGATGAAATGATATTTAATTGCCAAGAGTAAGATCAAGATCATAGGGCTTATCTTGTCGAACTACTGTCAAAGCCGGCGGATGAAGCTGATCACTTAATCATAATTGGAATGCATAACCATCATTTGGTGAAGGCAGAAGTAAAAGCCAGGAGTTCACCAAGGATTGTTGTTTTACATCTCTGTGATCCTTCTGATAGGAAAGTGAGGTTATATATAAAGCTTATTGCTTCCTGTTATCGTGTGATTGACGAAGAAGTGGTAACAGGAAAGAGTGGGAAATGACTGGGTATTACCTGGAATGAGCAAAAAAACCGGCCGAAGCCGGTTTTTAGGTTGATTGTGACGTGACGGTCACTTGGAGGCGCGGACAACTTTTCTGATTTTAGCTTTATCTTTGTTGACGTATTTAAAAAAGACCGGAAAGGCAACAAAGAAGGCAACGCAGATCAGGTATTCAATTCCTTTGATATGTGAATAATAATCAACCAGGGTGTGCAGCGGTTTGATCAGTCCTGTTGCTGCCATATATTGTTGGCCCAGCTCGGTGATAGACCAGTTAACCTGGTATAAAGCACTTGTGAGAGCAGCAGCTACCCAGAGACAGATAACAGTTCCGCCGCCGAATATAATCTTTGCTGTTCGTGAGGTTTTCATAATTATCTCCTAATTGTTCATTGAGTTTGTTTAAGTGCTTCAGGCAACATTAGATACCGGTGAGAGCAGAGAAATAACCTTTGACCAAGCCAACAAGTCCAGCGTCGCTTAATCCGCCGATCAAACAAGCAGCACCCCACAGCCCTATCAGGGCAGCAGCGGTCAGGCCAACTCCATATGTGAATTTAGCGGTTTCATATCCAACATCGGCTTTTACTCTTTTTCTGGTTTCGATTCTGGCGTTCATGGTGTCCTCCTTTATTTTAAAAGTAATTTTTTTTGTTGTTTGCCCTTATGATTGCATCAGGCGTGCCAGTTTAAAAAAGGTGGCCGGCTACAAAGTGTATATTTTGTAACACATTGTAATTACAGGTATAAATGTTTAGTAATTCCCTGTTAATCGTTGGGATGAGGTGACACACATGTGTGGTGTTATCCAGCCAATACAACGGTGTTGTGGCATGATGAAATAAGAGTGTAGCAGCGATACAACAACAGTGTTGCATGCTGTTGTAGAGAGGTTGAAGGCTATTGCTGGAACTAGAATCAGCGGATTCTGCGAGTTTTGGCTATCTACAGATTGGCGTTACGTAAGGTAATGATGATAAAGAAATGACCATAGAGCAATGATGGGAAAGTATGGCTGGGTGACATTGAGAGGGAACAACGCAATGGTGGGAAACTGATGAGTTGATGGTATGCACCTATCTATATAATAGAAAGGAGGCTTCTCTGGGAGTAACAATCAAATAAGTGCAGATCCCAAAGAGTTTATACTACTCTATTGAAAAGCAGGAGTGAGGCAGAACGATTGTATTGGTATATGATTGATCATCCGCATTTGTTCGATTTGTCAACTCTGCTCCAAAACCTCTTAGATAGTCTTGAATAAATGATTGATCATGCCATGGAAGTGAACTTTTTCGAGTTGTCGTTCCATGATCCGGGTAACTTTGCGGCCTACATTGAATAGTGAGGATAACAGCTTGTTTTTCCACAGGCTCCAAAGTGCAGTGAATTACAACCGAGGTATCAACAGCATTCTCCGAAATCCCCAGGCGGCTGCCAAGGCAATTCTGTAAAAGCATAAGGGTACTCAATCGTATCTCCATGTGGTGATTACAGACCTTGGGTAATCCATCATCAATCTTCAATTCATATTCTTCAAATCCGGATCCATACAGATCCGGTAGAAAGCGAGTTACCTGTTTTAAAATAGCAGATAAATCTTCGTGACCCTTATCTGCTTGTAATGTCTGGATAAACTGAATAAGCGCTGAAGCTTGTCGGCCCATTCTTTTTTCTTCGTCAAGCAGTTTGCCCAACATCTCACGGCTTTCAGCACTGACACTGTCTTTCTCAAGATCGAAGATGGCCTGGGTATAATTGATCACTCCGTTCACAAGATTGATCACTTCGTGGGTGAAATGGGAAGTAAGCGAACCGATGAAGCCGAGCTGATACAGTGGTGAAGAATATCCAACCGTTGCTTTATCGATAGGGAGATTGGCTTGCTGACTGGTGTGGGCAGAAGCTAGATTGCACAACAATGTAAGCAGGGCGATCTCCTGGTGTGAGATTGGTTCCCGACCTGGTCGGTATAATGTCAGAATTGTGGGATCCTTATCAGGCAGTGGTATAGGGATTGAAACACAGATGAGCTGTTTTTCAGGGCAATCGATATTGGCAAGCAGTTCTTTATCAAGTGTTGAGAGGAGAATACTCTGCTGTTCAGCGCGGTTATTTGTGACTGACAGGTGTGCTGAGCGACAAAACGGACTGTCCAGTCGGCAACTGTTTAGCAGTCGACGATGAGTTGCTGACTTGTCTTCGTTTTTAGAAGACCATTGGCCGGCAGCGGCAATGGGTAAAATATCCGGCTGGTTGGCAGGTTGGTGTCCTATCCATGCCAGCCTGTATGTGCTGTCTTTTGTCAGCACCCAGCAGATCATGTCCCAGAGTTCTTTTGTATCGGAGGTTTCATCCATGATGTGATGAATGTGAGCTGCTGACTCCATCAACTCTTTTAAGCGTTGATTTGTTTCAAGTAACCGGTTGACAGTTTCTTGAAGTGTATTCATCGATAATGAGGAAAAAGAAACGATCTCCTTTTCAAAATCATTGGATTGAGGCTGAAACAGAGCAAGTTTTTTACAAATCTCAAGAATAGGTTTCGAGATGAAGCGATTCATTATAATCAGCATGGAACTGATGATGAAGATAGCCAGGAAAAGAACACCTGCCAAAGTTTTATGCAGGCCGTTGAGAAGCGACTGGGTGTAATTGTTAATATTTCTGTTTGAGTTGGCCAGGCGAGCGTGGACCCAGTTGAGTTTGGAGACAAGAGAGATTCGTTTCTCTTTTGAAGACTGATTCGAATCGCCGCCAACTGCTCTTAAGGCGACAATCAGTCCGACAAGATCGTTTGGGTGGATAAGAGAAAGTTTGACTTCACGTGGGATGAGAATGTCATCCATGATCTGGTCGATGGAGCCGCTAAATTCCTGAAGCTCGGTGGAGAGTTCTCTGACGCTGATCCGACCTCCGGCTATCAATGTTTCATTCAGGTGGTCTTTGATTGAGGAAAATTGAAAGAGAAGCTTATCACTCAAATCAGAAACCTGTTCGCAGTGGCGATAGAGGGAATATTGTCGTCCACCAAGTACGCAGACAATAATCAGTAGCGCCACAGCCAGATATCCGATTATCCGAAAGATTGACGGCAAATCTGTTCTCTGCACGATTTGCTTGAGTTTTCCCGGTTGGTTTCTCTCTTCCATAGTCTACTCTCGACAGGTGGCAAAACATTCATCCTTAAAACCAAAGGTCAAGATGAATGTTTTGCCGATTTGGAACAATTACAGCTTATTTCTCTCCTTTCCATTCATAGACAATCGGTAGACGATAGACGATAAACCGATATGTGATGAAGTAGAGAGCATATAGAGTTACGGTAATCCATACTTCTTTCCAGTGGGGAATTTCCTGGTACAGCTGCCAGTTAAAGCAGATCAGACTTGTATTGATTCTGTTCCATATGATCCCCAGAACTGCTATTACAGCAGCTACACGGATAATGCCGGCCTGCCCGTTTCGAACTCCTGATGCAAACAGGAACATGGGAATGATGACAGCAACTCCCATTTCCAACAGATAATAGAGTCCCCAGCCGGTGAGCAGATAGGCCCATTCATTGTCATGTGCAACAGCGACGACCTTTATCACCAGGTAAGTGATAAGTGCGATGGCACATCCTTTGCCAAGCCCAATGGTGCAATAATCGATGGTGTCCAGAAATCGTCGGTCACAGCGCCATTTCATAAAGGTGATGCACAATGTGCTGGAAACAATGACCATGGACAGTCCTCCAAAAATCGAGGAGCAGAAGAAATGCAGCCATTGAAAGTTTGTCGATAGCCATAACGGATGAAGCTTAGCAGGAGCATAAGTGAACAGGGCTCCTAAGGCGCCCTGATGCAGGGTTGAGAGTATGATACCGGCAATGGTGAGTCCAATCGCCATGGATTTGATGAAACGTTTTCCCTTCAGCCAGCCAATCCACTCAAAGAAGGAGGGCAATATCTCAGCAACTTGGACGGATAGATACGTGGCAACGTGCCAGGCAACAAGAAAGAGAACGGCAGCAGGACCAAGAGAGACAAACATGGGATATGGCAGTCGCCATGGCATACCTAGATCAACCTCAAGATAGAGAACAGCAAAGAAATAGCCGAGGAGCCCATTTAAGAGAGCCAACCGTTCGATAGGTTTGAAATCCTTTCTGCCAAACAGCTCAACAGTGGTCCCCAACAGGAAACCGGAGGCGGACAAAGGAACCATACCAAACAAACCAAAACCAAGGAAAAGGCCCCATGGATAATCGTTGGATGAATGGGTTACAGCGCCAAGTCCGTAAATGTAGCGCTGAAGTATAAGTGGAAGACCAACGGCAAAAATACCAAAAAGCAGCCAGTTGACCGGATTTCTGATAAACTGTTTTCTATAGTCCTGAAAGCTGAGACCAAACAGCAGCTTTTCCTTGATGGACCATGTGGTACCGTCTTTTTTATTATGATCGGCTAACGGCAGATCGGCTTGTGTTTGAGTAAGTTGTTTCATGGCCTTACACCTCCTCCTTTTCCGTCTGCTCTTTCAGTTTATCCTTCCTTGTTGCAAGTAGATGGAGGCCGGCAAACAGACCGGGCCAGATGGTGAGCACCATCGGCACAATTGAGAGGAAGTCTTTTACATAGTTAAGAATAGGTTCTTTTGGAACATGAACATCAAAGCCGACCTGCTCAAATGGAACGCTTGAGAGATACATCCAGGCCGTTCCTCCCGCTTCATGTTCACCATAGATATGATTGACGTAGTCACCGGGATTTTCCCTGATTCTCTGGCGTCCTACCTTAATCAGATCAGCCCGTTTGCCGAATGTCAGCGCTTCCTGGGGACAAGCTTCTACACAGGCGGGTGGTTTGCCATGTTTTAAGCGGGTATCGTAGCAGAAAATGCATTTCATGATTTTCGGATCAAATGGACTTGAGTACTTAAAAGTCGGGATATAAAAGGGGCAGGCGATCATGCAGGTCCGGCAGCCGACACAGACAGTCGAATCGTAAATGACGGCTCCTTCCGGTGTCTTGGTATAGGCGTTGACAAAGCAGGAGGTAAGACAGGCCGGCTCCTGGCAATGGTTACACTGTATTTTTCTATAGAGCGGATGAGGTTGGCCTTCAACTTCGTACTGGTTGACCACCGTGTACCTGGTTTCATCAGTTCGTCGTTTCTGCCCATGATGAATCTCATCGAAAACAGAATAGTCATTAAAGGGTTTTTCCGGTTCAGGCAGCCCCTGTTCCTTGTTACAGGCAGCTTCACAACTTCGACAGCCGACGCACCGGGAAAGATCTACCAAAACGCCCATGCCATCGGGATATCCATCGAAATCTTTAGCCTTTGACTTTCGTGCGGCCAGCACTGGCAAAGTAACGGAACCGGCGACACTGGATTTTATAAATGTTCTGCGGGTTATTTTCTTTTTCATGATGGTACTCTCTTGGAATGATGGAACATTTAGTGACCTTTTTTCTTTGTCTCGGTTTTGTTCTGCGGTTTAAATTTGCCTGTGTTAAACAGTTTCTCCCCTTTCTCCGTCAGCTCATGGCAATCCTGGCAGCCGATAACCGCTTCTGTTTCTTTATGACAACCGATACAACTGAGATGGTACGCTCCCTTCAATCCTGGCTTGTCAATATGATAAAGGTTCGGATTAGCTAGTTTTCGAAGGTATGCAGAACCAAATCGCTGCTTTTCATGGCAGTCCCTGCATGAAATGGTATAGGGTCTTCCGCTGTTAAAAATGGCAGCGTCATATTCCCCTCCGGCGGTGTGACACCTGGTACAATTCTTGTCGATGATCCTGGTTCCTGTCGTATGATGATGACAGACGGAACAGTCAGCCATATCCACATGAAGAAGATGATCGAAAGTGACCACAGTATAGAGATGAGACAGGCTGCCGATCTCTACAAAATCAGGTGGGTCCTCGGTTCCGTATGACAGGTTGATGGTGATGGCCAACGTAAAAGCAATGACCGGAAAGAACACTTTTGGGACAGTTTTCATGGTAACTCCTCCTTACAGAAACCCTTTTGAATACTTAAATCATAAAGCTATATCTTGTTATGAGTCCTTTTCTTTCTCTTTGAGTTTGCGCTCCACTTCTTTTTCATTGAGGTAGCAGTGAAAGACAATGTCCATTTCTTCACCGTCAACGGTCTCATTGATCATCAATACCTCCGCCAGCTTATGCAGGAATTTGTTGTTTTCTTTCAACAGCCCGGTCGTCTCTTCATAGCAGTCATTTATGATCCGCTTAATCTCACTGTCGATTGCAATGGCGGTCTGTTCGCTGTGCTGTTTGGTGCTTGAAGATGAGCCAAGAAAATCACTCTGATCCTGCATATGGGCAATAGGCCCGACAACATCACTCATCCCCCATTCACAAACAAGTCGAGTTGCTATTTCAGTTGCTCCGGCAAGGTCATTGCTTGCGCCAGTAGTGAGTTGATCAAAGATGAGTTCTTCAGCAATCCGACCTCCTAAAAGAGTCTGGATTCGACTCAGCAGGTATTCTTTTGAGTAGGTGTGGCGGTCGTCTACCGGCATCTGTTGCGTCAGCCCGAGTGCTCTGCCCCGTGGCATGATGGTGATTTTATGGACCGGGTCGGCCTTGGGAAGCAGCATGGCAACAATGGCATGGCCAGCTTCATGGTAAGCGGTAACACGTCGTTCTTTTTCAGTAATAACAACATTTTTTCTAGCCAGTCCCATGATGAGTTTATCTTTGGCATCATCGAAATCATTCATATCCACCTGCTGCTTCCCTTTTCTGGCCGCAAGCAGAGCAGCTTCGTTTACCAGATTGGCAATTTCAGCTCCACTGAATCCGGGAATCGATCGAGAAATAGCAGCCATGTCAAGATGAGGGCTGGTTGTGATTTTTTTTGCATGGACAGCAAGTATTTTTATTCGACCTCTAAAATCCGGCAGACTGATGGTCACCTGTCGGTCGAATCGGCCTGGTCTCAGCAGTGCCGGGTCCAAAATGTCTGGACGATTAGTGGCCCCAATCACGATGACGGTTTCTCCACTGCTGAATCCGTCCATTTCCACCAGCAGGGCGTTGAGGGTTTGTTCCCGTTCATCATTAGAACCAGTAGCGTTGCCGCCGCTTCGTTTTCCGCCGATGGCGTCGATCTCATCGATGAAAACGATACAGGGGGCATTACTTTTTGCTTCGGCAAAAAGTTCTCGAACCCGGGATGCGCCAACGCCAACAAACATTTCAACGAAATCAGAGCCGCCCATGGAATAAAACGGGACGGAGGCTTCTCCGGCGATTGCTTTAGCAAGCAAAGTTTTTCCGGTTCCCGGTGGCCCTTGAAGTAGCACACCCTTGGGCAACTGACCGCCAAGTCTGCTGAATTTGGATGGTTCTTTTAAAAAGAGAACCACTTCTTTGAGTTCCTCTCTGGCTTCTGAGATTCCGGCCACATCTTCAAAGGTGACCTGGCTCCCTGTTTCAGGGATAAGTAAGGAACCATTTTTATCAGACATACTCGAAGATTTTTCCGATTGGGATCGAGTGAAAAGGAACCAGGCGCCGAGAATGAGAAAAACAGGAAGAAGCGCCTTTAAGAATCCGAATGGATTATCACCAGCTCCTGGTTCTGCTTTAATGTCTATGCCTTTTGCAACCAGCTGTCCAAGGACGGAACTGATATCCGGTGAATAGGTACTGAATTTATGATTATTTACATCCTCATAGCGGATATGGCCACCCTTGAGCTCGACCGACTTTATCTTGTCGTTCTGAAGAGAGCTTAGAAATTGAGAATAGGTTTTGGGAGGGGGAGTAGTCTCTTTCAGATAAATATTATATCCGATAACGGCAATGGCGGTCAGTAAGAGGAGTAGTAGACCTTTTTGTATGTTGCTCATAACGATCTCCGTATATTTCCTTTCCTAGTTCATCATAAGGCTATGAAGAACCCACCAGTTCCCTGTATGATTTCGGTTTCACAGCTAAAACACCGAGCAGTAATAGATTGAAGACAGCTTTTTTATCGGCCAGCATTGAGCTGTTGGCACGAAAACAGAATTCATTGATATAGAGCTGTAGGTGCTTTATCGCTACTCCGCCCCGATGGACATTGTTCAACCAGTTCTCAAAACTTTCGATAATATTGTCGGCATGGCAGGGTTCAAGCGTAGACGAGTGTATGACACAGGTATATCCGAGCTGTTCAATAGTCTCAAAACCACTGAGTTGGGGAAAAATGATTGAACTGCCGGTCTTGACATGGAGGCCAAGGAATTCCGTGACGCTTTGTGGAGACAGTTCCCTGATAGGCTGCATTTTAATTCGACCTGTGATCCCGGATTGGAGCGAAACTTCAGCAGCACAGATGATCAATCCCTTTTCTTTTCTTTTCCTGGCTGGAGACACTTGACGACAACCAATTTCAATGACTCCTCTGCAAGGTCTGCTGTCGGTAAACCCCATGGCGCTGCGAAGCTTTTGCAGCCATACCCAGGCAGTTTGATAGCTGCTCAGTTTCAAGAGACGTTGCAACCCTTTGGCATTAATAACCGTCTGGTCATCACATACCCACCAGATGGCTTGAAGCCACTGTCTCAGAGGTTTTTTTGTTCCATGCATACTGGTATTGGCAGTGATGGTTGTTGCCAGTCCGCATCCGGGGCAGATGATCTTTAAACTAGGCCGGAGGTCGGGATAGGTACGCAAACACTGGGGACAAGTAAAACCCTGGGGCCATCGGCTGTGAAAGAGCAGGGATATGCAACTTGGTTCATCAGGGTACTTTCTCTCAAACCAATCTCTTGACTTTCCAGGTAACTCTGTTGAATTCAATGTGGGAGCCATGCTTTTTATTGTTTAGATGGGTGACTTATCCTGTATGCGTTCACAAGTTGTTTTTTATTGTGCATGAATGGTGCCAAACTGGGACAGGTAGTTGTCTGTCTGGGGTATGTTGTTGATTTATGGGGAAAAAAATTATGGATAGGTGGGGCGTGGCTGATTTGAGGCCCCTGATTTGAAAAACAATGAACCAGCTGATGAGGGGTTACTTTTTGAAAGTATGTCTTAAATGTGTTGGAAAAACAGGGTGATGGGAGGGGGCAGGAGGAATAATGAAAGAAGAAACGAAAAGCCGTCAAGCTGATGCCTGAATGAATGCTAAAACAGCAAATACTACACTTGTGTAGCATTTACCACACAAGTGTAGCCACACTTGTGTGGCGACTAGTGTCATTGACACGACACTAGAGATCATACTTGCTGAGATCAATTCGCAATTCTCTGATCTTTCGGTAGAGGGTTGAACGATCAATGCCGAGGAGGCGCGCTGCTTTTGCCTTGTTGCCGCCGGTTTTCAGCATGGCTTTTATGATGCGGTTCTCCATGGAATTTTCAGGCGGAAAAGGCACACCAAAAGATTGGTTTTGTTCGGAGAAAACGGGATCAGAATCAATAATGGGCGCTTGGCCGACACTTGGCTCATAATTGATGATTTCCTGTGGTAAATCATCTCTTGAGATAGATGATCCAGAACAGAGAACACAGGCACGTTCAATGATATGCTCAAGTTCCCTTACATTACCGGGCCAATTGTAACGGGTGAGTAGTTCCATTGCCTGGTTTGAAATACCGTTCACAGATTGATTCATCTTTGAGCTTGATCGCTGAAGAAAATGATTCACCAGCAATTCAATGTCACCTTCACGTTCTCGAAGGGTTGGAAGCATGATCTCAATCACCCGCAATCTGAAATAGAGATCTTCCCGAAAGGTACCAATCTGTACATTTTTCTTCATATCAACGTTGGTTGCTGCAATCACCCGAACATCGACCTGTATAGGCCTGTCACGGCCGACGGGGTAAAAGGTTCTTTCCTGGAGAAAGCGCAGGAGGCGAAGTTGCATCATTGCTGAAATATCGCCAATTTCATCGAGAAAAAGGGTGCCCCCGTCCGCCTGGAGGATACGGCCCATTCTGTCTTGATCAGCTCCGGTAAATGAGCCTTTTTTGTGGCCGAAAAGTTCGCTTTCCAAAAGGTTTTCTGGAATAGCGGTGCAGTCTACTTTGACAAGGGGGCGTTGGGCACGATGACTCTCCAAGTGGAGGGCTTCCGCGGCCAATTCCTTGCCTGTACCTGACTCTCCTGTTATAAGAGCGGTAGCATCGACTCGCCCCACATTTTGTATCATGGTATAGACGTTCTGCATCACATCACTTGCACCAATGAGGCGATGAAACACTGTTCGTCTGTTCGGTGTGCTTTTCTCTTTGTGGGTCATATCACGGATAACCAGAACGGCACCGTTGAGATCACCCCGACCATTATCAAGAGGGGATATGGAGATAGAGAGAATTTTGGCGTCACCACTAACAGTTTTGCATTCGATTCTGTTTTCGGTGATATCACGACCGGTCAACAGAACATTTTCAATGTCTGTTTGAACCAGTTTCAGGCTTTCATCCGAACAGAGAGATTTGAGGTCACTACCCTCCTGAAAATCAGGATTCAGTTCTCTGAACAGACTATGAGCCGCCTGGTTCATTTTGGAAATGATCAGATCCCGGTCAACGGTGAGTATGGTGTCGGCCACACTTCTAAAGATAGTATCGAGAAAGGTTCTATACTGTTCACGTTCCTGTTCAGCTTTTCTTTTTTCCTGCTCAAGCAACCGTTGCTTCAAAGCGAACCGGGTAGTGTTGAGAAGCGTTTCTTTCTCAACAGGTTTGGGAATATAATCGAAGGCGCCAAGGCGTACGGCTTCAGAGGCCGTTTCAATGTTTGGATAGCCGGTTATCATAATCACCGGACAGTTGATGCCCAGTTCCCGAATCCGTTTTAAGAAATCGATGCCGGATGCGCCTTCTAGAACGATATCACTGATAATCAGATCGAATGTGCGTTGATTGATTTCATGTACGGCTTCCTCAAAGGTGGCCGCAGTGACGATGGAGCGATATCCTTCCCGGGTAAGGAAAATACGAAAGGTGTTTCGTAAACTCTCTTCATCATCAACAATGAGAATCTGAATGTCTTTTTCTTCTTTTTCAGTCACGATATCACCATCTTATTTAAAGGTGTTAAGATCTCTGAAAACAACCACGGCTCCGACAATCTTTTTGTTTTCTATGATTGGGGTCGAGTAGTATTCCACTGGAAAACTGGTACCGTTTTTCGACCAGAAAACGTCATCGGATCCGGCATGGACAAGGCCATCCCGGTACGCTTCATGGATCGGACAATCTTCGACAGGATGGGGAGAGCCGTCTTTATGAGTATGGTGGACCAGGTCATGGTGGGATTTACCGATCAGATCTTCCATCTCCCAGCCAAGCATCAGCGAAGCGGCTTTGTTGATAAACATCACATTACCCTCTTTATCGAGACCAAAAATGCCCTCACCCGCAGAGTCCAAAATAAGCTGGAACCTGTTTTTGAGTTTGTTGCTCTCTGTTTCCGCCTGAATTCTTTCGGCTATCTCTCTATTGAGGGACCCATTGATCACCGATATTTCAAAAGTCCGTTTTTCAACCATCTCTTCCAGCCCGGCCTGAGCCTCTTTAAGCTCATTGACTTTTTGATCCAACGAATGACGATATTGCTCTGCAAGCTGATCCATCTGCTTAAACTGAACCTGGCTCAGCCCTAAAACAGCCACAAGAAGCAGCACGAGAATACCTGCCGAGAAGAGGTGGAACGGGAGCTGTTCATTGGATGGGCCTGCTCCCGCCTGCAGCAGATCGAAGTAGAACAGCAGGCCGCCGAATGTCAGGAAAAGAAAAGTAATAGTCAGCATGACATTTTGTTTATTAGACATCAGATCCTCCTGTTATTTCTGCTACAGGCAAATCGACGACCAGTGTCGTATATTGCCCAAATTCACTGTTGACATAAAGAAACCCATTATTGTCCCTGACGAGGCCGTGGCTTATGCTGAGCCCAAGACCGGTGCCTTCTCCTTTTGGTTTTGTGGAGAAAAACGGATCTAATAAACGATCCATGATGTCGTGTTCAATACCGATACCGTAATCGGTGATAGCGACACTGATATACGGCTTGTCTTCGTGATCGGTCCGGTGACACTCGATTTTTATACGCTTGTTGGGGGCATTGGTCGGATATCTTTTATTAAGCGAATATCTGGCGTTGGAGATGATATTTAAAAGGACCTGCTGAATCTGCTGATGGTTGCAGTTCACCTCGGGGAGATTCTCCGGGATGTCAAGTTGATAGATGATTCCATCTTTTTTTAGTTGGTGGCTGATCAGCTCCAGACAACTGTCCAGCAGTTTTGGAATGGTGATTGGTTCCGGGGATTCCTCCCTTCTTCTGGCGAAATCCAACAGGTTTGAGACGATACCGGCAATTCGTTTTCCTTCCCGGACAATGTGCCCCAGGTAATTAACCGTTTCCTCATCATCAGGCGCATCCATGATGATACGGGCATAGTTGATGATCCCGTTAATGGGATTATTGATTTCATGAGCCACACCAGCGGCAAGTTCGCCGATCGATGCCAGTTGCGCCGCCCGCATGGACTCTGCCCGCTTCATTTCTTCATCAGACAGGTCTCGTGCCAGCAAAAGTGTCAGATTTTCACTTCCCTTACTTGTGGTAAGGGGGCTGACGGTGAGCAGATAGTTTCCGTTTAGACCTCTGAGTTCAGTTTCAAGAATCCTGCTTTTACCGGTGCTGATCTGAAATTCAAGTGGACAGATGGCATCTTTCGAACGTCCTCCATGGAGGATGGTACAGACTTTCTGGCCAATAACTTCATCGGGGTTCTTTCTTGCAGCAGAAAAGGTCGCCAGGTTGGCATCTAAAATAATCGAATCAGAGGAAACAATTAAGGCAGGGTCCTGAATGGCAGTAAAGATGTTCTCCCATTTCATGATGGCACTGTCGAGCGCTTTATTGGTCTCTATCTCCTTGGTGACATCTATACCGAAAAGCACAAGGCCGACCTTGCTGTCTTCGATTTCGGGCCTGATAGAACCATGCCATCTGATAATTTTTTTTTCCTTATTTTTGGTAAGTAGTGAAGCCTGGAAATTCAAAACAGATGGGTCGTAATCTTCGGATTGTTCACGCTTTAATATTGAAGTGAGCTTCCGCTGATTCTGTTTTCTATCTTCAGGAGCCAGAAGAATATCGACCCAGTATTTATCAATCGCCTCCCTGGCAAGGTACCCTGTAGTTTCCTCGGCTTTTTTATTAAAAGAAAGAATCATGCCGCATGGCGCAATCGACACCAGCAAAGCCTGGACCGTGTCGACTATTTCCTTGTTAAAATCTCTCTCAATGAGCAAACGTCTCTGTATCTCCTGGGAATATATGGCAAGGGAAATATCGGCCATGATATTGGCCAGGAAGTTTATCTCAGGATCGGTAAAGTAGTCGGGCTGTCGGCTGTAGATGTTTAAAACGCCATATTCATTCTCATTGTGAATGAGCGGCCATGCCAGGCAGGATCTTACTCCGGTTTTCTCGGCAATATTGTGCAATGACGGATAACCGGCCTGCTTATTGATATCCTGAATGATGACCGGTTGCTTGCTGGTCAAGGCACGGGCGGCTGGGTTGCTGTCATTTATCTCAAAGTGGACCTGATCGATCAGTTGAAAACAGTCTCCTCCAGAAACATTGGCAGAAGTTTTTGCTGCCAGAGGATTGATATGGCCATCCTCCTCATCGCGTTGCCCAGCCCAGACCAGGCAATAATCCTTGTTGGCGGTCAGAATAGTGCAGCACTGCTCAAGGATCGGAGTCTGATTGGCAGAGGTGGGTATTGAGGCGCTCAATGTACTGATGGCGGAGAGCAACCTGTTTCTCAGCTCAAAAAGCTCATACACTCTGGCCTCTTCTTTGGACATGCGAACTGTCATTCGGTTTTCCTCTAGTGAGTTGAATTGCAACATATATGTAGTAAGGTGTGTCATAATACCACACTTTGTGCCACATTTGTGTAGCATTATAGCACAATATTGTTGTTTACTCTTCAGTTAGCATATAGCATGCCTGAAAAAATTCTTAACAATTTGATTGGAAAAAGACTAACCGGGAGATGCAAGGGCAACGATAGTATTTTTGTCTCTGTTTAAATGAGTGTGAAATATCGATGGTGGGTCGGTTTGAAAAATCGTACCAGCTTTGCAGCGCAATCAGGACCAGATCATACTGGTAAATGGTATCATGTGAATAAGCTTAAAAAAACAGTTGCTTAGGCTGCCAAAAGCCACTTTTAAGGCATGAAAAGCCCATTTGAGGACAAAATCAACACTCTTCTCCTGAGCCTGGTATCGTAATACTTTTCAGTCCATTTTGTTTCAGCAGGTAGTGGTAAATCTTCACTTTCCCTTTTTAATAGAGTTTATTGTCTGTTTCAGTCGACCATTTGTGCTACCTGCTGCGAACGAGGGGATACGTTTTTGAAGATGCCCAGAACATTATTTACCAATATTTACTGCCTATACCTGATCAAGCTGTCCAAATGGTTAATGTTGATCATGCCCATTGTGGCCCTGTTTTACAATGATAACGGCCTGGATGATTTTGATATCTTTCTACTGCAGGCGGTTTATTCGTTCAGTGTGGCGGTTCTGGAGATTCCATCTGGCTATATGGCTGATGTTATCGGCCGAAAAAAATCATTGGTTATCGGCAGCCTGCTCGGCACTTTGGGGTATGGCATCTATTCTCTCTCTTCAGGCTTTTACGGCTTTTTGTGCGCTGAGATGATTTTGGGGCTTGGTGGAAGCTTCATTTCCGGTTCAGACTCGGCAATATTGTATGAGAGTCTGAATGGTATGAAGAAAAAAGAGTACTATTTTCGTCTGGAGGGAAGAATTACATCCCTAGGTCATTTTGCCGAAACCATAGCCGCGCTCTGCGGCGGTTTGATTGCAGCTTACCTGAGCTACCGTTCAGTCTACATCACCCAGACCCTGATTGCCGGTCTGGCTATTCCCGCTTCCTTATATTTAATCGAGCCACCTCGGGATAGAAAGATCAGCAGGCCCGGCTTGGGACACATACTCACTGTCATTAAGCAGAGTCTTATCCACAATAGAAGGTTGAGCTCAACTCTACTGTTTTCCTCCTTGATTGGTACATGTACCCTCTGCATGGCCTGGACCTCGCAGGTTTATTTTGTCAGTATGGGCCTTACTGAAAAATCGATTACTCCCTTATGGATCCTGTTGAACCTGACGGTAGCAGTAGTTGCGGCCTTTGCCTCAAGAATAGTGGCAAAAGTTGGCCGTTCTCAAGCTATCCTGGTTGTTATGATCGTAATTCCGAGCGGGTTCATTCTCCTTGGTGCTCTATCTCTGTTGCCTGCTCTGGTTGCCCTTTTTGTCTTCTATACCATCCGCGGTTATGCGACACCGTTTTTAAGAGACCTGGTCAATCAATATTGTGCTTCTGAAACCAGGGCTACGGTTCTTTCCATGCGAAGTTTACTTATCCGTACAAGTTTTGCGATATTGGGGCCGTTTATCGGCAGCTTGTCTGCCGGTTATAGCCTCTTTTTTGCCCTGAAACTCAGCGGTACCATCCTTCTGGCTCTTTCCTTGCTAACAGGTTCTTTTCTCTTTACTAGCCTCAAGGATGATTTGAAAGTGGGTTGAAGACTTCTTGATCAAGTATCTATCTGATTACCACTATTATTCTGCAAATTGGAAAAAGAGTCAGCTTTTCAACGGAAATCAAACACAGCCGTAGCCAGTGAAACAATGCAATCTCAAGCGATTAGGTGAGGCTGCCACGCTCTACGGCCTCCCAATGACTTCGAGTAACACAGACCAAAAAAACACCTTTCTTACCTATGCCGAGAGTCATTGGGAATCAGAAATATGTATATCTGGTATCCTAAAAATTTGTGCAGGGAGGCTTTTCCTAAGAAACAGAGCAATGCAATAGCTTCAGGAAAAAGAAATCAATCTTTCCTCAAGAAAGTTATCGCACCGATGGAGTAAAGAGGTGGGAGTTCTACAAAGCCGTCTATTTTCTTTGGATATCAAAGAAAAAAGAACACATAGAGCCTGTTAATAAAGGACAGTATGGGCTGATTGTAAGGTGAAAGAGAGGGTTAGAATTCCTTCGGAGTCTGATTCACCTGGGCCACGGTAAAGACCGGTCCATCTTTACAGACCAGCTCTTTGCCGATACCGCAGCGGCCGCACATACCAAAGCCACACTTCATCCTGTTTTCAAGCGATAATATGATATGATCGTGATCGTAGCCAAGCTTTTCCAGGACCGGCATGGTGAACTTGATCATGATTGGCGGGCCGCAGACGATGGCGTAGTTGTCACCGGTTGATTTGGGCGCCTTTTCTTCAGCAATGGGTGGTACAAAACCAACATTATACTTCCAGTCCGGGTCATCGGTGCCATCAACGGTGATATGCATGTTGATATCATCGCGCTTTTCCCACTCTTTGAGTTCATCAAGATAGAGCAGCATACCGGGAGACCTTGCACCATATACCACATCGATACTACCGTAACGGTCACGGTTGTCGGGATGAAGCAGATAAACGATGGAAGAGCGGAGCGTTGTAAAAGCAAAACCGCCGCCGATAATCAGAATGTCTTTGCCCTCAAGCAGCTCCCAGGGATAAGAGTTGCCGAGTGGTCCACGAATGCCCATGGTGTCGCCTACCTTCATGTTGTGTAGATGAGAGGTTACAACACCAGCCTTATTCACCGTAAAGGCGACAAAACCTTTCTCAACAGGCGAGGAAGCAATACCGATGGGAATCTCTCCCTTACCGGGAATGGAGAGCTCGGCAAATTGACCTGCCCGGTAAGCGAACTTTTCTTCATTCTTGGGATCAAGGAAGACAAACTTAAAGGTCTTCAGACTCTTGTCCTCCGATTCAACGATAATATCATCAATACGAACCGGATAGGGGAGATAGGGGTTAATGCTCATGGATCCAGCTTCCTTCTATTCATTTTAGGTTAGTACTCCCAGGCCCTCCAGCTTTTCTCGGTAGAGATTGTACGCATAGGATGAGCTATAGCAAACAGTCACACCGGTAAAAATCTGAAGCACCTGTAAGTGCTATTTGGTTTATTTCTTAAACAATAAAAATTAGTATTTCATCAATCTATTATTTAAGATCACCGCAGTCGTTTTGCTACCTCACGATGACGGTAGCTATTATGGTCGTTGCGAGGAGTGAAACGACGTGGCAATCTTTGTTATGCGTTCATTAGTTTGCAGACTTCACGTATATCTATATTCACTGGACATGAGGTTACACAGCGGCCACAGCCGACACACATGATGCCCTTCTCATACTTGTCCTGGTGATACTTCAGTTTATGCATAAACCGTTGACGGACTCGATGGGTCTTTGTTTCTCTGGGGTTATGACCGGTTGTATGAACAGTAAACAGGGGATACATACACGAATCCCAGTTCTTCATCCGGGTACCGTATTTCCGACTGGTTTCATCCTGAATATCAAAACACCAGCAGGTGGGACAGACAAAGGTGCAGGTACCGCAGTTAAGACAGCCAAAGGCGACCTGATCCCAATAGTCCTGGTTATACAGATCAAGCACCTCTTTGTCTTTAATAACGTCATGCTGAATTTTAGTTGTTATCTTTTTTTCAGCAGCTTCTTTGAGGCTCTGAATTGTCTGTTCGGCCGCTTCCGGAGCATCTTGTTCAAACCCTGCTGCTGCAAGCCATTGATCACCTTTGTCGGTGATGACCTGGGCAAGATAGTGATCTTCGTTGTCAACTAAGAGAACATCCAACCCTTCGGTGCTAAACGGCCCGCAGTTGGTGCTGGTGGAAAAATCATCTGGCCGGGGATTGTTTACCGCCAGGCCGATGAAGGTGCAGGCCTCATAGGCGTCGCACCAGTACGGATCACGATATTCAGGGGTATCAAAGTTCATCTTTACCATCAACATGGCAGAGGCGTCATAGGGACGAATGCCGATTACCGCCTTCTGCGAGTAGTTCTTCTCCGGAACTCGCATGATATTGTATTCAATGGATGCCTCATCCAGTGAATATTCAAACATCACTTCAGACTGGGGAAAGACCACCGATTTAGGAGACATGGTGGTAGCTGAAATGGAAAGATCAGGTTCTTCACCTTGGGCCAGTTGCTTAAACTTTGAAACATTATTGCCCTCAGTTATCGGTCCGATCAAGGTGTAATGTTCCCTCGATCGTTCGAGGCCGGCTGACCAGTCGGATTTATTAATTTGTATGATCTTCATAATTATTGACTTATTTTATTTTTTCCTCCGGATCATCCGGCTGGAACCTCTCAAGAGCCGGACGTTCATCTGTGGTCATTCCGGCTTCCCAATCCCACAGATCAAGACAGTCCTTTTCAAGCTTTTTAGTAAAGGCCCGCATATCAATACCCATGGGACAGGATGAGGCACAGGCGCCACAGTCAGTGCAGCGACCGGCAGTATGAAAGGCACGTAAAATGTGAAATGTCATCACATCAGACTCATCATCGGTTTTACCGACCCATTGGGGCTGAGCCTCATCAACAAAGCAGGTCGGGCAGTAACAGGTCGGACATGCGTCACGACAGGCATAACATCTGATGCAGGTTGAAACCAGCTTTTCAAAATGATCCCAGCGATCTCCGGTATCCAGAGTTTCAACTTTTTCTACTTCTTGATAACGGTCCACTTCAGGTTCGTCTACCAGCTCTGTTGCCAGTTCATCATAGAGTACCGGGTTCTTGTGGACACAGACCTTGCAGTTCTGCCTGAGGACTTCTGCACGGTCAAAGCTCTCTTCTTTACCATCTCCCTTGACAGTGATGGTGGCGTCACTTTCAGTAACCTCTTCGATGGGTGAGCCAAAAAGGTTTGTAATGACACGGCTGTCAACCATGCCTTCACAGGGGACACCGATGATTACCACGTTTTCACGTTTGACCTTGCCTTCGCCGATATGGTTGACAACCGAGCGGCTGTCGCAACCCTTGGCGATGATACCGATCTTCTCATTGCGGTCCATCAGGTAGTTGGCCATGTTGATGGTGCAGTAAGAGTTCCAGGTCAGTTGTTCTACATCAGCAGCTTTTGTAATTGACCAGGGAACAGTCATCATGGGCACCGTCCCTTCCTTGTAACCAATGACCATTTCTACCTTCTCTTCTTCAAGAAGGCGTGCGGCCATTTTCTGTATTGTCTCAATCGTTGTGCTCATATTCCCTGACCATCTTCTTGACAAGTTTTGTATTAGGGCCGACCTTCTTCACCTCTTCGACCACCTCAGTGACCACC
The DNA here is from genome assembly GCA_964565605.1 of uncultured Desulfocapsaceae bacterium. Classification (GTDB taxonomy): domain Bacteria; phylum Desulfobacterota; class Desulfobulbia; order Desulfobulbales; family Desulfocapsaceae; genus CAZLGM01. The sequence goes on from CAZMFP010000015.1 coordinate 71,847, forward strand.
TTGATGAACTTGGTGGATTCTGCCGAGGAGATCCAGGAAAACTGCAGACGTTCCGGTTCAATACCGATATGTTCCAGCATTCTGGTAAAAAGGGTGAATTTTCTACGGGCGTGATAATTACCTTCCAGGTAATGGCATTCTCCCGGGTGTCAGCCGGAGACCCAGACCCCGTCGGCTCCTTCTCGCAGAGCGGAAAGAACAAATTTAGGGCTCATTCGACCGGCACAAGGAATACGGATCACCCTGATATTGGAGGGATACTGCATCCGCCCAACTCCTGCCAGGTCTGCTGCCCCGTAACTGCAGGAGCTGCACAGAAAGGCAATTATTTTTGGTTCCCAGGTTGTTGTTTCTAAAGACATCTCATCTCCTATCTTTTATGGGAGGTAAAAGTTCATCATGGGAGGTAAAAGTTCATCAGCACGCAAGCTTTAAACGGTCGGTCTGGACAGCAGACGCTTGGTCTAGCTGTCCAAACCGCCTGTTTAAATCTTACGCACTGCTGAACTTTTACTGGCTATGTATTAAAAACTCGTATTTTTATTTTTTAAAAATATCTACTTAAACACTTTGAAAAAATTGAATTTTTATTCAAGATCGAGGCATGGGAGAGAATTGTACCGGAAGCGTATATGTAATACGCTGAGGATGCAATTTTCTCTCATAACGAAGAGTTTGGGCAAAAAGACAATTTTTCATGGTGTTTTATCCGGTTTTCTCACGAGTCGAGGCGGCTGCATATGCGCGAAGCGATCCAATAAGCAATAGCTTTTCCTATGCTTATTGGGTCAGTGACAAAGCAGATGCGGCCGGATCGGCTCGCCTTCGGTGGACATTTTGTTTTCTCCAATTACCATATTAAAATCACGTATTTAATAATCAGCTTTTACAAATATATTATTGAACAAAATGTTCATGAGAAATCCGGTTTAAGCGTTGATCGCAAATATCTGCGAGAATATCTGATCATTATCAAAGCCGTTGAGGTGAATAGCACCGGAACGGCATGAGGCCACACATAGTCCGCAACCCTTACAGAGAGCGGGGTTGATTTCCGTCTTGCCGGGATTCCATCTGGCATCCAATGGGATGAAGGACGGAGCGCCGTAGGGGCAGACCGAAACACAGGTTCCGCATTTGGAGCACATACCTGGGATGGTTTCGGCAATATTGCCGCTGATAAAAATAGATTTCTTAGCAAGCAGGGTTACAGCACGGGTAGCCGCTGCTATAGCCTGGGCTATCGATTCATCGATGGGCTTTGGTCCATGGGCCAGGCCGCAGATAAAGATACCGTCTGTGGCGCAATCGACCGGTCGCAGTTTCGCATGTGCTTCCATAAAGAAGCCGTCATTGTTCAGGGTGACTTTATACTGTTGACCCAGAGTGTTATCTGCTGGCGGTATGGTGGCTGTTGCCAGCACCATCATATCCGGTCTGATCTCCACTTTTCGGCGCATGATAGTGTCAGTGAACTGGACTGTCAGATCATCGCCATCCTGCCACACATCGATTCCCTGATCGATTCTGTATCTGAGGAAAATAATGCCTTTCTTCCGCGCTTCTCTAAAAAGATCTTCACGTAATCCGTAGGAGCGCATGTCTCGATAGAGGACATAGACATCCATTTCAGGAGAACGTTTTTTCAGCTCCAGCGCATTTTTAATCGATTGAGTACAGCAGACCTTGGAGCAGTATGGACGCTCAGGAATACGGGAGCCCACACACTGGACAAAGAGTGCTGATTTTTTTGTCACAAGTGCTTTGTCGTTGTCGATGAGTTTACGTTCCAACTCGAGTCCGGTAAGCACTCTCCCATCCTTGCCATAGAGATATTGATCGGGTTTCAGTTCCTGCCCACCAGTGGCAATGACGGTCACGCCATGTTCAATTTCCAGAGAGTCACTTCCTTTATCAATGGTTGTTTTGAAGTTCCCGACAAAACCTTCAACATGACCGATGGAGGCACCGGTATGAACCTCAATCTTTTCATCAGCCTCGATTTCGGCAATCATCCTCTCAAGATTCTCGGTTACATTTTCTCCTTGCCAGGTTTGGTGGATTGTACGGGCCTTACCGCCCAGCTGATCTTCTCTTTCAATAAGTATGGCCTGATAGCCTTGTTCTGAAAGAGTCTTTGCTGCAGTAATACCTGCAAGACCACCACCGATAACAAGAGCGGACTGGTTGATTGCCAGTTCGACTTCTTCCAGTGGTCCCATGAGGGCGACTTTTTCAACCGCCATTCGGACAAGATCCTTAGCCTTTTCAGTTGCCTTTTCCGGATCGTCTTTATGGACCCAGGAACACTGGTTCCTGATATTAACCATCTCAAAGACATATTTATTCAGGCCGGTGGCGGTAAGTGTCTCCTGAAAGAGTGGTTCATGGGTCTTGGGTGTACAGGCGGCAACAACAACCCGGTTCAGGTTCTTTTCACTGATGGTGGCCGCCAGATTATTCAAGGCATCCTGGGAACAGCTGAACAGACCCTGATCGGTGAAGGTGACATAGTCAAGATCTTTGGCATACTCAACCACTGACGGTACATCGACAACGCCGGCGATATTAGTTCCACAACAGCAGACAAAGACACCGATACGGGGACGGATACCGACAATATCCATTTCAATCGGCAACTCTTTTGTCTTGGTTGCTGTCCAGCGGGCCTCATTTAAAAATGATCCGACACTGCCGGCAGAGGCAGATGCTTCAATGACGGAAGAGGGAATATCTTTTGGTGCCTCGATAGCGCCACAGGTATAAATGCCGGGTTGGGAGGTCTTTACCGGGTCAAAACTATTGGTGGAGACAAAATCGTAATTATCAAGCTTCGTATCGACCATATTGGCAAATGCTTTGGCCTTTTGACTGACCTCAAGGCCGACAGAGAGGACAACGATATCAAAGGCCTCTTCTGCCAGATTACCATATTCATCAACGTAGCGAATCAGCTGGTTGCCGTCATCGGTTGGTACGATATTGGTTACTTTTGATTTTACAAAACGGACCCCGAACTCTTCTCTGGCCTGGTTGTAATAGCGCTCAAAATCCTTGCCGTGGGTACGGATATCCATGTAAAAAACTGCCGCATCAAGAAACTCATCGCTGTGGTCTTTGGCCAGCATGGCCTCTTTTACTGCGTAGGTACAGCAGACACTGGAACAATAACCCTTAGCGCCGACATGAACATCACGGGAGCCAATACATTGAAGCCAGGCGATCTTTTTCGGCTCTTTCTTATCCGAAGGCCGTACCAGGTGGCCCCCATAGGGACCGGAAGATGAGAGGATACGTTCAAACTCGAGGCTGGTGACAATATTCTTGGACTTCTTATAGCCGAAAACGTCATGGCTTTCAGGATCGTAGGCCTTGCAGCCGCCGGCATAGATGATTGCACCGACATCAAGATCCATTTCCTTGGCTGTATCCTCATAATTAATAGCATCAGCAGGACAGGCCTTTTCGCACAACCGACATTTTCCCTTGGTCAGATAAAAACAGTTGGTATCATCAATGGCATATTTTAACGGAACAGCCTGGGCGTATTCCACGTATATGGCTTTTCTCTTGGAGAGACCACCATCGTATTCATCGACCACCTTTCTCGGGCATTTGGCAGAGCAGGCACCACAGGCGATGCATTTATCCATATCCACGTAACGCGGATGCTGGGTGAGATTTACTTGAAAGTTACCGGGTTCTCCGGAGACGGAATTGACTTCGGAAAGTGTCAGTAACTCAATATTGATGTGCCGGCCGACCTCGACCAGTTTAGGTGAGATTACTCACATCGCGCAGTCGTTGGTCGGGAATGTCTTATCCAGTTGGGACATCAGGCCGCCAATAGAGGCCGAACGTTCAACCAGATAGACATAATAGCCGGTATCGGCAGCATCCAACGCTGCCTGCATGCCGGCAATTCCGCCACCAACAACCATCACAGTACCTTTTTTACTCTGAGTCACTTTCGTTCTCCTGATGAATAAAAGTTTCTATATTGCTGATATCAAGCCGGTTCATTCCAACAGCCAGTTCTTGGGATGGGATTCCCATGGCAATGCCAAGCAGCTGGGGATAGACAAGGCTTGAGAGTTGCTTATTTTCCTGATTCTCGACCGTCATCATTTCCTGTACCTGGTCAAACTGCATTTGACAGTAGGGGCAGGCAACACACAGATAATCGGCTCCGGCTTTTTTAGAGTCGGTAAGCTTTTTGCCGGACAGCTCCATTGACAGCTCATCGTTGATTCCCATCAGAGGTGCGCCGCAGCAATCAAGTTTAAGTGGCCAATCGATTGATTTTGCACCGGTAACTTTAACCAGTTCATCAAAAATAACCGGCTTGATCGGGTCGTCAAACTGGGTAACATTACTTGGCCGCAAAGCATGACAACCGTAATGGGTTGCAATGTTGAGCTTTTCAAAGGGCGAAACAACCTTTTCTTTAATGGCCTTTATACCAACTTCGTGATAACAGACAGAGAGAAAATGCTTTATCTGAAGACTGCCGGAAAAGCTTAAACCTTCCTCTTCCAGGAAATCATTGATTTCTTCGTAAAGAGCATCATTTTCCATAATCTGATGGGCGGCCTTTTTAAGGCTGCCGAAGCAGCACTTGCACAGAACCATCAAGTCGTGGCCTTCTTTTTCGGCCAAGGCAAGATTTCTGGCTGCCATTAGCAGGGAGGTTGAATTGTCAGTATTCTGAACCGGATAACCGCAGCATTTAAACTCGGGGTTATCGACAAGTTCAATACCTAGCTTGTCTGCGACTGCCCGAGCGGCTATTTCATATTGCTGTACCCTTGCCGGGATATTGCATCCAACAAATAGCGTGAATTTCATTTTTGTTTTCCTGTTTTACCTGCAGGTTTCGGTCTGTTTACCTGCAGACATATTCTTCAATGCGTAAAAAACATCGGTTACCTTAACACCTTGCGGACAATGTTCCTGACATTGATAGCAGGTAAGGCAGTTCCATAACATTTTCGAGCCCAATGCCAGATCTTGGAGGCCAAGGACTGCCGAGCGGATGATCTGGTGAGGCAGCAGGCCAAGTTCCGCCTGTGAGTGCTGAAAATTGATAACAACTGGACAGACGGTCGAGCAGTTTTCGCAGGCAAAACAGTTGGCATAACTCTCACTGTTGCCAGTCAGGCCGACACTTTTTGAAAATCCCTTGTTGTCAGCAGATAATAAAATAGGGCTGTTTGGGTCATCAGCCGAAGCAAATGACTGTGTAAGACAACCCTGGATTGAATCTATGGCGCTGTTATAGTTTTGCTGGTCAATTTTTTCCCGGTTAAGTCCACGGAAATAAGAAAATGGCGACATGACCAGCGAGACATTATGTTTCTTGCTGATAACCTCTTCCCGAACGGAAAACCATAAATCGCGCATATTGATACCCGCCGGGCAGGCAACCGTACAGCGATCACAATTTGTGCAGAGATAGATGCCGTCCTGAATTGCCTGCATTTTCTTTGGGCTCATATCTTTGTCGACGATATAGTCTTTTAAGAAGCTCATTCTCTCCGAGGGCAAGATGTTTGAGTTGCCTAAATGATCATAGGCAACTGCCACCGAGCACTGCTTGGAACATGTTGTGCACCGGGTGCAGGCATCCAGCTCCAGAGCTCTGCGGGTGGCAATATTTGCCGGGTCAGAGTTGTCATCCATCACACTGTTGACTAGCAGGCTAAGGGGTGTTGTGATGATATGAAACATCTTGGAGAACGGCAGGTAGGCAAGCCCGATAAAGCAGACCGCGATATGGACGTACCAGAATTTCTGGTAATGATTGAAGGAGGAGAGTTTAAATAACTCCATGATCAGACCGGAGATCAGAATGAAGCTGATGAGCCCGATGGCAAAGAGATCGGCGCCGTCTGTTTTTAGTCTTGATACCTTCATCACATAGCGGCGAATAAGGGCCACAATCAGTCCTGCAAGGACGAGGATACCGCTGATGATCAGCCAGGGGTTGAGGGCCTTGTAGTAATCTTCAAAAAGAGAATGGATCAATATCCGGTCAAAGGCATGAAAAATAAGCAGAAACATGAAACCTGCGAAGATGAGCATATGCATAGCCCAGCGCATACGGTCTTCTTTGAAGATATGCAGTTGCAGGATGACATCGCGAAACAGAGTTTGGATAAGGGTGACCAGTTTACCGCTGAAAATGGTTGTAATGGTTCCCTTGACAGCAGCTACAACTCGATCGGTTGTGGTGAAATCTCCAAGGTTGAAGCCGATGGAAAGACGAAACCATTTGGAGATCTTGTAAATCAGACCGATAACAAACACGGCCAAAGATCCGTAGAGCATAGTGTTATAGAACATAAGTCATTACTCCCCATTCGTAATCCATCATATATTTTGTAACTTTTTGTCTTTGCATAACGTGTAGTTGTAAGTTGTCCTGTGTACGCCAGGTTTTTACAGGCCTGATAATTCTCTATAGCCTGATCCTATGTGGGCAGACAGACGACTTATCCCTATTCCTCATCTTTATCTTTCTGAGTCAAATACTGCCAGAAGACAACAACACCGATCAGGTAGATTGCCAGAAACAGATAGGTGATGTTCTCTGCCCGCAGCATAAATTCATGTAATGAGTAGAACATAATTTAAATCTCTTGTTCGTTTGTAAGCTGTTAGTGGTCTTCCTTGTAATCAGGATGTTCATAGAAGACCGGCATTCTGGTGGCGATGAATCTGAAAACAAGTATCAGGCAGGTCACCATGAAGATCGACAGAGCAATTTCCATCCAATTTGGGATATACCTCTGTTCCCAGGGAAGGTGGTAATTAAAGGCGATTATGGAAATGTTGAGCCTGTTGAGAACAATACCGATCACCGTCCAGATGGCTGTGAATTTAATCAGTCCCACATCTTTATTTCTGGATGCAATAGCAAAAAGAACACATGGTAAACCGACAAAGCCGAGCAGTTCAACCAGGAACCATACCCCGTATGGAGTCAGGAGCAGATGCCAGTGATTATCAGCAGCGATGCCGATAATCTTGGCGCCGAAATAGCCAAACAGTACAAGCGAGGCGGCTTTGGCATAGCCAAGAACTAAAGGATTATGCTCGGCCAGATAGGTGTTATCCATCTTGTGGTGCAGGGCCTTATGCGACATGGACCCTTCAAAAATCACCATCGATAGTCCTGCCGCAATACTCGACACAAAGAAATAGACCGCTATATAGGGTGAATACCAGAGTGGGTGCAATTTAGATGGTGCCGAAAGGAATAGTGCTCCCAAAGATGACTGGTGCAGAGTTGAGAGCACAACACCGAAAATGGTGAGGCCAAGGGTCATTTTAACTGCGATATCCCGTGCCTTTCTCATTCCAAGCCATTCCAGAGGAATGGGTGTGAATTCGAGAAAGAGTACAGTCAGATACAACAGAACACAGAGACCGACCTCAAAGAGCAGGGATGTGGTACCCTGCTGAACGATAAATGGATAGGCCAAAAGCAGTCGATCAGGACGGCCCACATCGTAAATCAGGGAAATCAGCACAGTTGCATAGCCCAGAAAAGCGGTCAGAATGGCCGGTCGCACTGCTGAGTGAAATTTTTTCATCCCGAAAAGATAGCAGGCAGCAGAGGTGGTATAGCCGCCGGCAGCCAGGGCGACACCGCACATCAGGTCAAAACCGATCCAGAGACCCCAGGGCTGTTCGTCCGTCAGGTTGGTTACCGCTCCAAGGCCTTTGGTGAATCTCAAAACAGTTAAAATAAGACCGACGACAACGATGATACCCGCAATGACGTTAAACGGGGTAAACAGTGTTTTGTTTTTTGCGGTTTGCATATGAGGGTGTGTGGCTGTAGCCTCTACCGCAGTTGTTTCCTGTTCAGACATTAAGATATCTCCTCACTCTTCTTCTCGGCTTGTGTAAGAGCTGCTTGAACAGCTTTTTCCTTTTCAATTTCAGCCTTTTTCATTGCCTGGGCAAGCTCAGCAGCACCTTTTTCTTCGGCCTGCTGCACGGCATCGGCAACAGCTGCTGTCTGTTCATCTGCGGCAATCTTCTCCCGTCGTTTTGCCATGCCGTACATACCGGCCAGAAATACCGGCCACAGGGCGACCACCATTGGAACAACATGCAAGGCGCCGGATGTCAGAGCCGGGGCTGAAGTGTTACCAAGGTCTTCACGCATGCCGATCTCACCAAAAGGAACATTGGAGAGATACATCCAGCTGGTGCCTCCCATCTCATGTTCACCATAAATGTGGTCGACATATTTTTCAGGGTGCTTGGCAATCCGTTCCCGGGCGATTTTAATCAGATCTTCCCGTTTGCCAAAGGTCAGCGCTTCTTTCGGGCAGTCCTCCACACAACCGGGCAGTTGTCCTTTCTCAAGGCGGGGAGCACACAGGGTGCATTTCACAACCTCTGGCGTGAACGCCTCTTCATATTCGTATGTGGGAATATCAAACGGACAAGCGACCATACAGTAGCGGCAGCCGACACAGACAGAAGCATCGTAGACCACGGCACCGTTGGGCTTCTTTTCAAAGGCTTTAACAAAACAAACGTTAGCGCAGGCCGGTTCCAGACAGTGATTGCACTGTTTTTTCCAGTACAGCGGGCCGCCCTTGGTCGGATATTTGTTGACGACTGTATACTCCTCATTGGTCGTTCTACGCTCTTTTTCAAGAACCGAGAGATCGTCAAAAGGTTTATTTGGTTTCTCCAGGTTGTTGACTTTGTTGCAGGCGTCCTCACATGAGCGGCAACCGACACAGCGGGTGATGTCATGGAGCACCCCGACGCCGTCGGGGTGGCCTGTGAAATTCTTGGTGGATGCACTGTTGGCATCTGTGCCGACAAGGGAGCCAACCCCGGCCACACCCATTAGACTTAAGAATTTTCTTCGAGAGAGTGACATAATATTCTTCCTAAAACTATTGGTTAGTTTCCTCTTTTTTCTTATGGCAGTCCACGCAACCGAGCTTTTCTATCTTCATGCTGGTATGGCAATCCATGCACTGAATATGGTAGGCGCCGATAATTCCCGGTTTGTGGAGATCTTTTTGATCAAAAGGTTTGGTGTGACAGCTGGAGCAGGCCGTTGGTTTTTCCGTAACCGGTGTGTTGTGATGGCATCCGGCACAAACCTCTTCCTGACCACGATGAAATCTGTCTGCCAGCTTGTTGTCAGCCATGTTCTTGACAATCGTCTTGACGATTTTTCTGTGGGGAAAATCGGCTGCCTCATATTTATCAACCAGCTTGTCCATTACAATCTTCTCAGGAATTTCCTCATCAGTATAGATACGGCCTTTTTGGGCTCGCTGCTGTTCGAGTAGAAGCTTGGCAGTGTTGTCATCCATTTCCACACCTTCCGGCAGCGGCACATGACAGACCTTGCAGGCCTTCTCATTTTTATCAGTGCGTTCATTGGAGATAAAATCATGGCAGCCGGCGCAGTTCTGTTGTTTGAACTGGACAGCATGGCAGCCGATACAACTCCTGTCGGTATCCTTTTTGTGCATGGCCAGTTCCAGCCGCACACCCTTGGAGTTCTCTGAACCGTTCAAGGTGTGGCACTCGTTGCACTTTTTCATGGATTCATGGTGACAGACCCGGCAACTTGTTGTGTAGCCCTCGTGACTTTTATGGTCAAAGGGAACCAGGTCCATCCGGTTTTTACCGAGCTTATCCAACTCCTCATTGCCGGTTTTGATCATCACCATATCCGGTTGATTTCTTTCCAGTCGGGGGATCACTTCGAGCTTTTTGATCTGTTTCTGGGAAGAGGCAGCGTGACAACCGGAGCAGGTGACAGGGAAGTTAACATCTCCTTTGCCTTTGTTTTTTTCCTGGTTCTCCAGGTGACAGTTGACGCATGCCGTATGAACACTTAACTGGAGGGATGGCTGCTTCTCCTTGGCTTCTTGCTTATGGCAGTGGCGACAGGTTGTCTCCTCACCTTTGGCGTAGATCAGTTCTTTTTTCTTCTCATCAAACTTATGGTGACACTGTTCACATTTCTTCTCGTGGGCCTCTACGTGACGGGCGTGCAGAGAGAGATCAAAACCCATAGGTTGGCGGCTGGAAGTGAATTTCTTCTCTGTGCGGTGACAGTCATCGCATTCAATGGGGCCGGTTTTTTCACCCTCTTTTTTCATCTCACCATGACAGGAGATGCAGCCATCATGATAAATATTCATGACCTTAATCCGGTCGGTATCTGTCAGTCGTTTAAACTTGGGGACAAGCTTATCATCTTTGCTCTGGTGACAGGTCGTACAATCCTTTTTCTTTTTGGCCAGAGCGTCGGTGTGGGCATCATGGGGGAACTCTACCGACGGTTTCTCCAGTTCACCAAACTGTTTGGAGATATCGATGATGAGAATATCTGAACGCTGCTGGGATGCGTTTTGGGGTGGTTGCTCAATTTTGCCCCGAATATCGGTGCTGTAAAAAATAACTGTACACAGGAGCAGAAGACCGGCCCAGGGAAGCAGAAATCTTGGCTTCTTCATATTCTATTAATCCTCTTGTTCTAAACGAGTAACACCTATCGGTTTTCTTATCGAAAACGAGCTAAGATGGTTATTAATTATTTTCCGGGGAGTTGATTTATAAAACCCGTTCATTTTGAGTTTACAAATTGAAGCGGATTACAATCGATAATTCAATGTGCTGTGTTGGGGGAGTGGTGAGCTGAATATTTCATAGTGACTTTCTGGTAATAGACCTAAACTTTGGAAATATCTGCCGGATCTCCCCCATAGAGTGCTGCCCGCTCTTTCTAAAACGTCAAAGTGAACAGGAGTAACCAGCACTATTTTATCCCGGATGAACAAATCATCTATAGTCGAAAATGATTCTCAAAACAATCGAAAAATGTAAATGGTCGGGTACCAATTCTCTGTGTGGATAAGTAGCCTGAAAAGTGGTGTTGCAGGGAGATTGATAAGTAGTGGTTAGACAGGAGTCCGGCGGAATGTGTTGAAAGAATTTTGGGTTGATTCGATATCTAAAGAAAGGGCCCAGGCTATTCAGGCTAGGGCCCTTTCAGACTGTACTATACTTCTACGTACTTGCAACCGACTCGACTTGTGAAAGATTCGAGCGATGATAGGTGGATTTGAGACGACTCAACTTTTTCTACAGTTGCAGTTGCCTCTTACAGTATTGTTCTTGAAACAACCATTGTTGCCTTTCCTGTTGCCATATTTTCTGGTGCCGTTGCCGCTATTATGGCCTCCATTTTTGTAGCAATCAGCCCTGTTATTAGTCCTGTTTTTGTACCCAGGGCCATTCTGTTTTCCTTTACTTCCGCCCATGCGGTTACCTTTGCCGGATAAAACCCGTTTGCCATGGTTGTCTACACGACCACGCTCTTTCTCAGTGTTGATGATGCTGTCAACTTCAGGTTGAGACAGGTAACGGGCGTTGTACTTGACTCCATGTCCTTCTAACTGTGCCGTGAACGAACGCAGGTGGTTTCGAGAACCCTTTGCAAGGTTCTGATAGACAGTCTGAATATCGAGGTTGTCAGTGGTTTGTAATAATTCGTTCAGATCCTTGATATCCAGATCTTCAATTATCGCCCCAACCATTAATGCACCCTGTAAAGATTGGAGGCCCTGATTGACAAGGTCTTTGTACAGCTTGGCCATTTTGGTATCAGCAAAGATACCCATTTGATCGTGTTTAATCGGGTCCTGCAGGTCATATTTATTGAGAAGGGCTTTGACTGCATCCATATGACGCTGTTCGCTGGCTGCAATATTGGCAAAGATGGGAATCTGCCATTTTTCGTACAGGGTGTTGTAGACGTCCCGAGCAAGTTTTTCTTCCTCCCGCATCAAGAGAAGCCCGTTTTTTTCTTCAATCGACAACTCCTGCATAGCCATGGAGCTGACATTTTCAGTCAATGAACCACGATTATAGCCTTTGTTCTTGGTATTGCCTTTTGCGCTCAATGAAGCTGTAGCTGCAGCAAGTGAAAAGATCAGGGTTGCGCCGGTGATTGCGATGGCAGTTCTGGTAAATTTCATAGTATACCTCCAAAAAGTGTAATTGACCCGGTTGCTGGATACCCGCTCCGGGAGTAGTTGTTACCAGAGGTATTCCAAGTGGTGTGCCAATATGATGTATTTTTGATAAGCATTGTAAAATTAGTAATATAGGGTTTGTCTGTTCTCGCTAAGGGTTTATTTTTGTTCGACAATTCAGTGAAAAATGTCGACGGAATTGTCGAACGTAACCGAAAAAAGAGGTGATAGGCTGAGTTCCAGGATAATCATATTAAATGGTTAACACTTAATTGGTGCGAAGGAGGTTTTTGCCTTTTACCTGCAGCACAGTTAAAGCTCACTGCTTCGGGTAAATGTGAGAAGGAGATTTGACCGTAAAATTGGAGAATGATATAATTTTGGATGTAAACAGATATTCTGCCGATAACTGAAACGAATTTCTACAGGTAGCAAAACATCAGGTGATGGTTGTCTGAAAAACACACTGACAGGGACCAGTATTCGTGAAATCAGAAAAGAAAAAAGAGAACAACATTGATATAAGTCTACAGCTTATCAGTCGAATGAAAAAGCGATTGATTCTCTTTGTCGGCTGCCTCATCGTCATAATAGCAATTGCAATAGCCCTTCTGGACAGCGCTGTTTACAAGACGAAAAAAAATGCTCTTATTATCAATACAGGTGGAAGCCAGCGCATGTTGTCCCAGCGTATTGTTGTCCTTGCCCAGAGGTTGTCGCAACAGGGCCTGGATCCTGTTTTTCGGCTATCAGTTGAAACTCAGTTGCTCAACTTTTGCGATATAATGGAAAAGAATCTGCAGGATTTGACCTCGGGTACAATGAGTCAAGGAATGTCCGAAGATGTGAAATCCTACTATTTTGGTCCAAATGCTCATGTGGCCAGAGATGTTACTGGTTTTGTCAAGACGGCTCGATTGCTCGTTGAAGGAGGTTATTCCCAGGAAAAGATGGTCCGGGAGCGAGAACGACTGTATCAGATGTCGAGGGATGCCTTTATTGCTAATTTAAATAAAATTGTTGGGCTGTATCAGGCTGACAGCGAGAAGCAGGTTAGCCAGATACGAAGGGGCCTGATTATTTCATCAATCCTGTTTTTGGCTATTCTGCTTCTAACAGTCGTCACCATTTTCAAACCAATCATAGATCAGCTGAACAAAGATGTTTTTATTCGTCGGCAGAATGAAGAGAAGATCAAAAAATCGCTTAAAGTCATATCAGATAGTATTAACTATGCCAGTCGCATTCAGCGTTCTATTTTACCTGACTCCGCTTCTCTGGAAAAAATATTTAAAGATTATTTTGTTCTGTGGAAGCCGCGAGATGTTGTCGGTGGTGATTTATACTGGCATCGCACGTGGGGTGCCGGCTCGCTGGTGCTCTTAGGAGACTGTACCGGCCATGGTGTTCCGGGAGCATTTATGACACTTATTTCAAATGGAGCGCTGGATGAGGCATATCTGGAAACACCACCGGGTGATCCGGCTGCACTGCTGCAGCGAATGCACCAGCTGATTCAGACCTCTCTTGGTCAGGATCAAGCCAGCAGGGGTAGAGCCGATGACGGGCTTGAGGTTGGTGCCTGTTTTATTGATGGTGACAACAGCCGTGTTATTTTTGCGGGATCGCGTTTTGATCTGTTTGTCGAAAAAGATGGGGAGGTGGAAATGACCAAAGGGGTCAAAGCCGGCCTTGGTTATCGTAGTACACCCCATGACGTACAATTTACTAATCATGAGGTTGTCGTTGAAGACGGTCAGACATTCTATATGACCTCCGATGGTTTTATTGATCAGGTTGGTGGAGAGAAAAAGCGGGGTTTTGGAAAGAAGCGCTTCAAAGCTCTTATCACTTCACTGAAAGATGTGCCATTGTCGGAACAGAGAGGTGCTTTTCATAAGGGGCTTTTGGATTATCAGGGGAGTCAGAAACGGCGGGATGATGTTGCAGTTATTGGATTCAGGCTTTCGGAAAGTAGAGAACAAACGATGTCAGCCGGGTTTGAACATGAAGCTGACGAGCTGATGACAGGCTATCAGCCGTTGGATAATGATCACATTCGTCTTCTGGGGTTGGTGAAAAAATTAGGTAATGCCATTGAGTTGAAGAAAGAAAAAAAGATCGCTCAGGAAATCTTTGATGATCTGGTTAGTTATACCGAGTGGCATTTCCGCCATGAAGAGCGACTCATGCAGATAAGTGACTATCCCGGTTTAAGTCATCATCAAAATGAGCACAAGATGCTCGTTGATCAGGCTTTGGCTATCAAGAAGGAGATTGAAGAGACAGGTAGAGGTTTTACAAGTGAGCTGATGCCGTTTCTCATGGACTGGCTCAATATCCATATCCACAAAGTTGATCAGAAGCTTGCTGATTACCTGATCAATGTAGAGGCGGGAGTCTCGAGCCCTGAAAAAATACTTCTGTTTGAGCAGTCGTTGCAGTTAGGGTATCAACCAATTGATGATGACCATATGAAGTTGGCTGATCTGATTAATCAGCTGTATGCAGCGGGTATGGAAGGGCGTGATCACGATCAACAATCTGATATTCTGGGACAGTTGGTGGACTACACCTCATGGCATTTCCGACATGAGCAGCGCTTGATGCAGGCATGTGGTTATCCGGAGACGGACCTCCATATAAAAGAACATAAAAAACTCCTTGATCAGGTCCAGGCTGTCCAGAGAAAGTATGATCAGGCCGAATATGAAGATCTTACCGAACTCAATACCCTGTTAAAGGATTGGCTCATAGGGCATATCCTGAAAGTAGACAGCAAGCTGGTTGATTATCTGCTCACAAATCAATGAGCGGCAAAGAAGAAATGCAAAGTGGATGCTTTAGCCGGATCAGCGTCATTCCAGCACACCATTTCCAAAAAAGAGTGCCAAACCGATGTCCAATGTAATGTTTAATCTGATTACCCCTAATTCTCAGCAGAGGTAAGAAACTTGCTTTTTGGGTATGTATTAGTAGAAGTCGTTGCGAGGCCGCAGGCCGTGGCAGGTAAGCGTAGACTCCGATCTCAGCTAACCAGTTGAGATCGGAGTCTACGCTTCCATGAGAAGGTTTTGTCAAGAAGAGTTCGACAT
>CAZMFP010000016.1:0-82542 GCA_964565605.1 uncultured Desulfocapsaceae bacterium
TACCACAGGAGGTCTCTTTTTCGTTTCATCCTCCACACTTATGCATTCAAACATATTACTATTTTTTTTCATCGGTCGGCCAGGTCTCCTCGGCCGTGTGCTACAACCAGTTTGCTTTTCTACTACATCATAAAAACTATCAGAACAAAATGACCGCCCTGTTCGATTATTTATGTGATTAAAAATAGTACTGTTCCCCCAGATTTCACAAAATTGGGCAGTTCCTTACAGCAAGTATTAGGCGTTTTGTAGCTGAATTTGTCTGCTCGGTATAATTTGGTAGACCTTTTTAAACTACCAGATACTCAACACATTGATTCTTCACAGCTTTTATTGTGGAATTAAACTATGGGACAGTAATGACTTACTATAGCTACTAATGAGCTGTGTCCGGTCAGTATCATCATATTTGTCGAATTAATTGACAGGTCCTTCAGGGATTTGGTCTGATGTATCAGTATCATCAAGTGTCTGATCAATAAATTTCATATTCTGATCTTTATTATGTTGAGCATGATACTTGCCATAAGGTATTGACTTTAAGGCCATATAGTTGGCTTGACGTGCATATGGAACATAATCTGCTATTGCTGTACTAACAGCAGTGGCAATTGCTTTGATCACCAAACCAGCTAATCCTCCTCCAGAGTTTCCACCAGATAGATCGACAACAACGGTACCTGTGTATTTCCAGAGTGTTCGGTTTGTAGTTGTAGATTTCAAGTCACATTCAATGGAGACAGTTAGCGACCCGGCGAGTACGAGGTAAAACAAGTCCCATTTCTTAATTGAAGTAAATAGAACGGCATCAGCCCCAAAATACTCTTTAAATTTTGACAAAGGAGTGTCCTTTAGAAGTTCGGCATCATATATTCCTTCAGTTTTTAATATATCGGAAACGATAGGATAAGGAAATGTGTAATACCCAGTAAGAGACAGTGGTTCTTGAATTGTTGTTGAGTAATATTCTTTTGCTTCAGCAGCAGTTGATTCGTTTATAGGTGGTAAAATGATGATGGAAGCAGGTTCTTCCTCATACATTAAAGGGAACTCTTTAAATTTGGTTGAGGTAGGAGCACATGCAGAAGTAAGTAACATTACAATTATGACCGGAACTAGAAGTGTAATATTATTCAATTTATTCACCTTTTTCTTTTGAAGTTAGAACAGTAGTTTTGTTTGAGTTGAGTAAATGAGAATTAGATTCTGATTGAGGTGTTACTTGTACTATGAGTTTATCCATCAGTAGTTTTGACTCAGGATAGAGACTCGATTCAGCTTGAAAGAACTCAACAGCCTGTTGAGTATTATTCTTTTTTAGTTGCATATATCCCAATTCGGCATAAATACCAGGGGGTACCGGCATATTCTGTGATTTTGATTTCTCAATAACACTTGCCAGTTCCTGCAGATGCCTCTGAAATGATTCGTCATTATTGTTTTTTTCATGAGCGTATAATGTTCGAGAATAGTCGCCAAAATAGTATATATTTTTATTGCGTACACATCCTGAAAAAGAAATAACTATCAAAAATCCGATTAACATTGATGTCCTGTTTTTCATGGTACTTGTATCTCCTTAACTGTTTCGTTTCCTAGCAGAATAATTCTTCTGACTATCTCTTGGTCTGATCTTTTTACAACAATCACATGTTTCCCCGGAGGTAGCTGGAAATGTAATTGTTTTGTTCCAGGTGTTGTTTCTATCTTGCTGTTGACTGGGTCGTAGTCATGCCCTGATAGATTGATTGGAGCAAACTCATCTATATAAACAGTCGCATTTTCAGTGTTTCCGGTAAACATGAGATAGCTTTTTTTTTCTTTTTGAACCGTACCTTCCTTAAGGCCGCATCCAGCGAGTAAAAATAAAAGGGTAAATACAACAAGTCCTGTTTTTCTCAATGCCATGCTGATCTCCTTTTTCAATTTTCTTGGACATACAAAAATTTTGATTTCTCAGCAGAGAAATATGTCGAAAATTCGCCCTCAATCACTTCGCATATCGTGATTTCAGATTCAGGTGTATCACCCGATGAAAAAATGGCTTTAATTTTGCCTATTTCAATACCTGGTAAATGCATAAACATGTTTGTTTGAGGATTCATGACCTTCTTGCCCTCTTTAAAAACTCTGAAAAGATCGCCTGTATTGATATTCTGTGAATTCCCACCAGCGATAATGAATTTCCCATCTTCATATCCTAAAATGAAACTTCTCCAAGGGCGGTCCAGCAGGTTTTCAATAATATTTGAGGATAAATCCGTTATAGCTGCTTCAAGAGCTTTGTCATTTATTGCAGAGTCATAACCGGCACGTCCTCCTATACCAAATACAGATCCAACCTCTGAAAACGATTCTCCTTCACCTTCTTCCGAATAGATTATTCTACCGGTGCGAACGTCGATTAGTCTTAAATGTACTTTGGCATATGCAGTTTGTTTTTTCGTCCGGCTAAAAACTCCGACTTTTCCCTGGTCTTTTCTTCCAAACTCAGTCACAGAACCAATGATGAGATAGTCGGCCATATTTTTTAATGCAGCATAATTTCCCATGGTCAACTCTTTATTGATCTTGTCCAGGTCCGCTCTTTCCAGGAGAATGAATTTATCGGTTTCAATCAGCTTTGAGGACAGAATATCCAAGGCTTGTTTCCCAATTCGGTCGTTCTTGCTATCTAGAAAAAAGCTTTGTCCATATTTTGTTTCATTAGAGAAACGTGCAATAGCTACCTTTCTTTTTAGACCTTTCTTCTTGCTGTAAAGTGTTTCTTTGGTTTGGAGTGTTTTGCTATATTTTTTTTTGTCTCCTTTGATTTCTTCAATGCGGGGATGGTCAATCGTTGCGCATGAAGATAAAAATAACAAACAAACCAATATACAGGCATGTACACTGTATTTCGTCTTCATTCAGTTATCTCCTCCTCTATCTGTGAAGCTGTTCGTTGGAATCAATTAATCCGAATCATTTTTGAGCGAAGGTGTTGAGGAACATCATCAATGGTGACGATTTTTACCTGCTTATGTGCTGTTGAAGACTTCAGCGGGTCCATGTCAATATGAAGATCGTTCAAGGTCCACATGGCTCCTGTTGCAGGGTCAACGATGACCCAGCCAACCAGGCCGCCAATAACTAAATTGCCAAGTAGATAGAATCCATCTATTCCTCGCTCAATTACAGCAGAGTGAGAAGCAAAACCTTCCTTTTTGAATGAAACGGAATAGTCTTCGCCACGAAAATAACCGGCTCGTGTTTTCAGAGTGATGGTGCTAGGGGTGGTGCCGGTAAAGACTACTTCTCCTGCGCTGTTTTTAATCGATATTTCTGCACCAGTTGGATTACTGCTGATATTTACCGGATAGAGGTTTTTGCTTACGATAGTTGCACATCCTGAGAGGTAGATCAGGGAAGATATGAGCACAATGGCTAGATTGAGTGTTTTCTTCATTTTTTCTCCTTTAGTTCAGTTGTTTGAGGTGAAACAATATTGATGTATGGGGCTATTTGGCGTCAGGTTATCCGGCTTGGCAAAACATGTTACAGGAGCTATCTGATATTTTTCTGACATTTTGATGAATTATGGAAAGAATTGTTATTTTCTTTTTTTGTTGCTGATTTTGTTGTGATGGTTCCGAAACAGTTCAGAATCACATCAAAAAATTGAGAAAGAAGTAGGAGTGAAAATCATGGAAGCTCTCTCCTTTCAGTTTGTTCAAGCAGTGCCTATAAATGAGAACAACAAATTGAAGTGCCATAGCAGGTGTAAACACGTTACGAAAAAGCGCGATCGCAATCTTTCATCTACCCAATAATGAAGAAAAACAGGTATCGTCCAAGGGCCGGAAACAAGTGAGGGAGTTTACTTGAATAACCGGCCCAGGACGAATTGGCAGAGCGGTAAAGTCTAGATCCGACAAATGCCAACCTTTTATAATAACAACAGCTGTTAGGTGATTAAGCTGCTGTTTATACATAGTATTTATGGTTTATTTGCCCCGATTTATAAACACCATAACAGGCCAATATGAAAATGAGATGATGAAACGAACTTTTTTTTGCTTTTTTTTATTTTTTTGGAAGTTGCCGGGGTTAACTGAAAATGTCTGGTTGATTTCTGCCAAAAGTGTGCTGGAATGGTGGTGAGGGTTTGCTAGAATGACCGGGTGTGTATAGCAAAAAATTACCGTAAATTTATTGTTGGAAGCTTGGTTGCAGTGTAGGTATTTGGTGGTATTCATAAAAAATATTAAAAAGCCTGGTTTAATCGCCTGCCACTTGGGGCGGAGAAATTCATTTCAGTTCGTTCATGAATTCTTGTGAGGAGGAAGCAGATGCTAAAAGAGTTCAAAGAGTTTGCTGTTAAGGGAAATGTAGTTGATATGGCAGTTGGTATTATCATCGGCGGGGCATTTGGCACCATCGTCAAAAGTCTTGTTGCTGATGTGCTGATGCCTCCGGTCGGTCTTTTGCTGGGTGGGGTCGATTTTGCCGAATTATTTGTTGTACTCAAACAGGGAGAAGCTGGAAAAGCGATTGCAACTCTTGCCGATGCCAAAGCGGCAGGAGCGGTTACCTTAAATTACGGGCTTTTTATCAACTCGGTCATCAGTTTTCTGATCGTTGCTTTTGCCGTATTTATGCTGATCAGGCAAATAAATGCGATGAAACGTCAGGAAGAGGCACCACCGGCAGAACCAACCACTAAAGAATGTCCGCACTGTTATAGTGAGATTCCGATTAAAGCACTGCGTTGTCCCAACTGCACATCGCAGATTGAGTCGTAAGGAATTCTTTGAGCTTTGATCGTCTCATTTCTGTGTGGTTCCTGTAGAAATCTTGATTGCTCTTTTCTTGGATTACGGTAGGCGACATACAATAATGACGGATGGTGTCAGCCCTACTGAAAATTTGATAACGGAAAATCGATAAGAGTTGGTCAAGATCCAGATGATTTCACGGATCTCAGCTAAAAAAGGGTGGGGATGGCACACAGGCCACCCCCGTAGGTTGAGGAGGAGATTGCAGATCTTAGCCCTGATTTCTCACGAGGTGAGACGGCTGCTTATACGAGGAACATGCGGATAAGCTATAGTTGCCTATGCTTATCCGCATAGAGACAAAGTAGAAGTGGCCGTATCGCCTCGCCTTTGGTGAACAGTTTGTATGCAACCAGTCGTCAACTGTGATTTAAAATAACCTGGCACAATCAGCATGGTATCAAGTTGCGCTCAAACTGTTTATGAGAAATTCTGGTTAGTTGATGGTTATCTGTTTGGTCTTTTGCTCTTGAGGTTTGGGGACTTCAAGGGCCAGGACACCTTTTTTGTAATTGGCGGTAATGGTATCGGGGTTGATTTCAAACGGCAGGTTGAAACTGCGTTCAAATTTTCCGTAGTATCTTTCCCGTCGATAGCTTTTCTCTTCTTTTACCTCTTCGTCCCGATTCCGTTCTCCGGAGAGGGTCAGTAGTTTGCCTTTCACATCCACATTGATGTCTTTTTTATCGAACCCGGGCATCTCTGCTTCGATGACAATTTTCTCTCCTTTATCGTAAATATCCACAGTGGGTGGATTTACGTTGTTTGCAACCGGGCGAAGGCCCGCAAGCGGAGTAAAAAAATCGTCAAACAGCCGAAATGGGTCATCGACCGGGAAGGGGTTTCTTCTTGGCTGTACTTTGATAAGGTTCATAATATGCCTCCGTAAATAATGTTTTTCTCATCGGTACGACTCTCAATCAGCCGTCTCGAATTTCTCTTTACTCTTGTGATCAAAAAGATAATAATGAAAAAAACGATGTCAATAATTTAATATTACATTTTGTGTAAATGATAAAAGTAATATGGGGTGGTGGTTATGGAAAAACGAATAACATCATTGACGGTGATTGATATAGGTGAGATTCCTGTTCTGGCCCTGCGGGCAAAGCAGTCGGTCAGGGCCACATTCAGGTTGTCTTCCAAGGCCATACTGACACTGAGCGCCCTGTCGTCTCAGTTGGGAATTAAACAAAAATCGCTGTTTGATCACCTCATGGATGATCCAAATATCCTGGCAGGGCTAGCCAAACAGTTTGACGGCTTTGATGACAAAGAAGAGAGAATGACCAAGACCTTTGTTATCAGCAGGAAAGCCTTAGAGAATCTCGAAACAGTTGCCGCTCATTATCAGATTCCGCGGGATGGGTTGGTCCAGCTTTCGATTGAGCGACTGATGCCATTGTTGGCCCAGGAAAAGAAGAAACATCAGATGCGGAAACGGGTGATGCAGGAGTGTCTTGATTATTTGCAGCAGGGTGAACGGATTCTGTCGATAGCGGCTCAAAGCCTTGATGGGGATGATCCTTTTCTGGAAAAAACGGCAATAATGTTGAGTGGCGTACGCAGAAAATGTGATGATATGCAGCAGTTTTTGGGTAAATGCTCCAAAATGGAAGAGTTATGAGTTTGGTGTTCTCTTAATTCATTAATATCCTGGGCTTACCGTGGCATTACTGCGCTGGTTCAACTGAAATAACTGGGGAATGTTGAAGTCGAATGAAAAAGAAAGCCGTTGTCCTTATTGGTAATTGGGACAACGGCTTTTTTTTTCGGCAGGCTATCTGGTCAAAACAACCAGAAATCGTGCTTTAGAACGGACCTGGTCCACGATGGGGCCGTGGAAAACGACGTGGGCCTGGGACAGGTACAGGAATGCCACCTGGTCTTGGGACAATTACACGGGGGCCACGCGGTGTGGGGACCGGACAACCGGACAATACTGTTGACATAAGCATCGCCGCAGCAACGACGATAGCAAGCGTTTTTATTCTTTTCATAATACTCCCTCCAAGGTTTTGGTGAAAAGCGTATAGTAGCTATTATAACCCAGTATCAAATTCCAGCAACTCTCCTTTTTTAATCGTGAGACTATCCGAGACCATCATCGGTTCATCCATTCCTGTAAGCATTACCAGTAGCTGATATGTACCGGGCATTGCAGCATAGGGTGCCCAGAGAGGATAATTGCCGTTCGATGCGTTCACAATTTTCATAACGCTTTTAGTACCATCGCTGCTTCGAAGCTCCCAGCCGACCATGGAAGAATCTGCCGCTTTTTTCAACCGGATTCCCGAGTCGATGGTAACTACCTGTTCACCAGCTTCGGGGATGGTCAGTGGGCTGGAGAGAGCAACGGGGGTTTCCTCAGTACGATAGAGGTATGATCTTTTATAGTGTACGTTGAAAATGTAAGAACCGGCTGGAAGCGGTTTGGGTTTGTAGAGGTAATAGCCGTTTTCGGCAAGAAGATTGAGATTGAATGCAGGATTGTCAGGTTGGGTGAGAATGACACCACCGGCAGGTATTTTTGCAAGGGTGTCAGAGATGTTGACCAGGAGCAGACCCAGTTTGATTTCTTTTGTTTCCCCACCGAAAACCTCGTATTCACCAAATGAGACTTCCGAGGGACCCTTGTAATTTGGATTCTTAAATCCGGCGACTATTTCATACCTTCCAGACGGGAATGGATAGGTGGCATCTTGTTTCAGGCTTTTTACGGTGCGAACCACCTTGTTATCCTTTTTTCGTATGAACTTGAAAGAACCCAGGCTGATCAATCCTTTTTGCGGTATGGTAATGTGCAATTTGCCAAGGCCGGAGCTTCTCTTCTTTGTCTGGGTCTTTGCTTTTTCAAATTCAACTTTTTTAATGACTTCCCGCTCAACTGTCTTAAAGGCTGCCAGTAATGAACCACTGTCGGCAGCACCGAAATAGTTGCCGCCGCCTTCTTTCGCAAGGCAGGCCAGCTGTTCTTTCTGTTTTTCATTCACATCAAAGCCGACAACGTGAAGGACGAATTTAATCCCAGACCCTTTCAGCGCCTTAACCACTCCGCATGGATCGTCGTTGCAGGTCTCTTCACCGTCGCTGACCAGAACGATAGTGGTTTCTGTTTCTTTTCCCTTGAGCTGGTCGGCAACTGTCTTAATGGATGCGGCAATAGGTGTCATGCCTTTGGGCGAAAGGGCCGTTACTTTACCCAACATTCCTTTGCGGTCGGATGAGCCGGATGGGATCAGCGTCTCAATATCATTACAATCTCCTTTACGGTTATGACCATAGGCTGTTAGACCGATTCGTACTTCCTGCGGCAGGGCAGGAACCACCTGGGTCATGACCCTTTTGGCAGCATCTATTTTGGCCTGGCCACCAACTTTACCCCACATGGAGCCGGAAGCATCAAGGATGAACATCATTTCAGGATATTGGGGAGTTGCTGCCAACGCTGATGAAACAAGCAGTGTGAAAAACAGCACGGTGCTTAAAAGAAGTGAGGTGAAATAGCGCATAACGTCTCCTTGTTGAAGAATATAAAATATGTGAAGTTTGCTCAGGGAAAAGCTATCAACCGTTTGCAAACATCCTATACCCTAGAACAAAATTGTATCATCAATGAAGTGATGATTACAAATCGTTTTTCAAACAAAGTCGCCGAAGAAGACTTTTCAGATCACGACTATCAAGTCGTGTTAATCCTGTTTCTGCAGCGGCCTGCAGGGCCAGATTGTATTCTTGAGAACTCAGAGAACGGTCAATGGGAGGGTGTGTATGGGCTTTGCCGCATGGACGATACTGGTCCATTATATTCACATATGAATGGATCGAAATTTGTTTGGCGATAAATCGGAGAATCTCACGGGTTTCTTCAAGCCCACCCGGCATGACAAGATGCCTGAACAGTATCCCGCGTGAGGCCAGGCCGTTTTCTTCAATGACCAGATCACCCACCTGGCGAAACATCTCTCTTGCCGCCTTGCGGGCAATGTCCGGGTAGTCAGCAGCATTTGCATATTCCTCACTACTTTTCCGGTTCCAGAATTTAAAATCCGGCATATAGATGTCGACTACCCCGTCAAGCAGCCGCAGGCTTTCAACTGAATCGTAGCCTGAGCTGTTATAGACAAGAGGAAGGTTGAGCCCCTGATCGATGGCTGCGGGCAGGGCGGCCAGAATTTGTGGAATGACATGGCTGGGAGTGACAAAATTGATATTGTGGCAGCCGCGAGACTGCAGGTCCATCATCAAGCCGGCAAGCTGATCGTTATCGACTATAAATCCTTCCGTTTGCGGATAGTGGCTGATCTCGTAATTCTGGCAGAAAAGACAGCCAAGGTTGCATCCGCATAAGAAGATGGTGCCGGAACCATTGGTGCCGACAAGGGGACTTTCCTCTCCAAAATGGGGACCGATGCTGGCCACCACTGCTTTGGTGCCGATCTGACAAAAACCTGTTTCTCCTTCAAGGCGATTTACCCGACATTGTCTTGGGCACAGTGTGCATTCAGACAGCAGTGATAATGCCATGTCAATTCGTTCCTGCAGCAGCCCGGTTTCGTGAAGGTGGAGATAGGATGGGTTCATTTTCAAGCAGATGAATGAATGAAAAGAAGAAAGCACTCCTCTGTTTCTTTTAGATGATCGTAGAATAGTATATTACCGTGATCAGCGGTTGTGTCAATGAACCGGATTCCAGCTGAAAAATGCTGGAATGACCGAGGAGATGCGAAACTGATGAGTGAACTATTCAGGTTACCTCTGTTTCTCGATAGCCGATTCACCGGAGAGTATTGGGTAGAGTTTCCAGTAGTGTCTCTTGATCCAGTTGGAGAACCGGTTTCTCCAATAATTCATCCGTTCAAGCAGGTAATAAAGAGTCGGTACCACGACCAGGGTGAGAAAGGTGGCAACAACAAGGCCGAAGATCACAACGATGGCCATGGAGCGCCACCACTGACTGGATTCGCTGACCCAGGAGATAGTCCAGTTGTGAAAGTCGTATGAGACCCCTGTTACCATAGGAATAAGGCCCAGAATTGTGGTGACGGCTGTGAGCAGGACCGGACGCAGACGGGTAGCCCCGGCGGAAATGACCGCCTCATGCAGCTCATATCCCCGTTCCCTCAATTTGTTGGTGTAGTCGATCAGTACAATGGCATTATTAACGACAACACCGGCAAGGGAGATGACGCCGACACCGGTCATGATGATACCGAATGGGGATTTAAACAGCGTAAGGCCTAGAAAAGCGCCGCCCAGCGACAGAATGACCGAAGTCATAATGATAAAGGGCTGGCTGACCGAATTGAACATGGACACCAGGATAAGAAAGATCAACAGCAGGGCCACCAGAAAGGCCTTTGAGAGGAAATCGGTGGATTCCTGTTCAAACTCGAATTCACCGGTGAATTTAATCGAGTATCCTGGCGGCAGGGCGCTTTTTTTCAGGATTTCCTGGGCCTGAAATCTGGCAACCGGTCCAGGAATTTTGGTTGTGTCCACATTGGCTTTTACGGTTACAACCCGTTCATTATTGATGCGGGTAATATCACCCATTGTGCCACTGAAGCGAACGGAGGCGATGGTCGACAAAGGGACCTGTACTCCAGAAGGAGTAGGGATCATCAGCTCGTTTAATACATCGATAATTTCCCTGTCCGCCTCTTTCAACTGTACGGTTATGTCATAATCCTCATCACCCTCCCTGAAGGAGGAGACTTGCAGGCCATTGTAGGCGGTTTTTAAGGCAAAACCGATAAGGTCCGTTGTCAGCCCGTACAGAGCAGCCTTCTGCCTATCAACATGTACCTTTACTGCCGGTAATCCTTCGATAAAATCATCCCGCACATCTTTAACATGGGGGATTTGTCCAATGATGGATTTGATTTTGGAAGCAATCTGACCAAGAACAACAAAGTTTTCGCCAGCTATCTCTATGTTGATCGGCGGGCCGGTTGGCGGGCCGCTTTCCTCAGAGGCAATGGTCATTTTGCCGCCTGCAAGATTTTTTAACCGTTCTCTGATTTCATCAACAGTCTCATTGCTGGACCGAAAGCGGTCCTCCATGTCGATAAAGCGAACACCGACATGATTCGGGGTATTCGGGGAAAAGGCGGAACCGCCTCCATCGGAGACAATGCCTTTGACATAGATGTTTTTAACATTGGCCATGTCGCTGGGGCCATAAAAAGTTTTGCCGGTCGATTGTTGATGCTCTTTGAGTTCCATTGCGGCAATTATTTCCTTGCCGTCAGGTTCCCTGTTGCTGGTTGGCGCTCCGGCAACGGCCATTTCAACACGTTTTAAAATGCGATCGATATAGTTGAGATCGGCTCCTTCAGGCATGTCGATGTTTATGTATATGCCGGTTGGATCGATTTCGGGAAACAGTTCTTTTGGCTTTTCAAGGCCGATGACCAGCAGCCAGCTGCAGATAAAGAGTACCAGGATGGAGAAACCGATACAGAGAAAGGTAAAAGGCATCTTCAACGAGTAGGAGAGGAATTTTGAGTAAGTTGTTAATACCTTGCCTTGTATCTCAATTGGTTTCTGGACGGCCAGACGAATGTCTTCAAGGCCCATTTTCTTTATCTCGGTACCTTTCTTGACCTTCATGAAAATTGAGGCCAATGCAGGGTTGATGACCATAGCGACAAAAAGACTGGACGACAGGGTAACGATGAGAGTCAGCGGCAGGTAGCCCATGAAATCTCCCATGAGACCGGGCCAGAACAGCATGGGGGAAAAAGCGGCCAGAGTTGTCAGGGTGGACGCTATGACCGGGTAGGCCACTTCCGAGGTAGCCTGCATTGCCGCTTCGACTCGGGAAGCTCCCTGTTCCATGAATCGATATATGTTTTCAACGATGACAATGGCATTATCGACAAGCATGCCGAGCGCAAGTGTCAGGCTGAAAAGGACAACCATATTCAAAGTGATATCCATCAGGTGCAGAACAGTAAACGAGAGCAGCATGGAAAAAGGGATTGCCAGGCTGACCAGCAGGGCGTTTCGGATACCCATGGTAAGCAGGATAACGCAAAGAACAAGAACCAGTCCGGTAAGGATGTTGTTTTCAAGGTCGGCAACCATCAGTCGGATATCCCGGGATTTATCCATCACCTTGGTGATTTCGGTGCCACCGGGCCAGCTCGGTTTGTCTCGTTCAATGATTTTGTCGATCTGGGAAGTGATCTGAAGAATATTCTCGCCGGAGCGTTTTTTTACCGAGATGTTGACTGCTTTTCG
The DNA here is from genome assembly GCA_964565605.1 of uncultured Desulfocapsaceae bacterium. Classification (GTDB taxonomy): domain Bacteria; phylum Desulfobacterota; class Desulfobulbia; order Desulfobulbales; family Desulfocapsaceae; genus CAZLGM01. The sequence goes on from CAZMFP010000016.1 coordinate 12,063, forward strand.
TCCATCGAGACGGGAACGACTGGTCTCTTCTTTGAAGCCGTCGATGACGACAGCCACATCTTTAAGATAGACCGGTTGGCCCTCGTGGGTTCCAAGAACCAGAGTGTACAGTTCTTCCGGGGTCGTAAACTCGCCGGGAACCTGCAGCTGGAAACGTCCCTGGCCAAGACGGATGTTGCCGCCGGATGTGTTCTGGTTTTCTCCTTTGACCTTGGATTGAAATACGGAAATGGGCAGACCGTAATAGGCCAGCTTTTCTGTCAGCACTTCGATACGAATTTCTCTTTCTAGCCCGCCGGTAATATCAACTTCCAGTACACCGGCGATGGCTTCAATCTCGTCTTCGAGATCATCACCGATCTTTTTCAGGCAGGGGAGGCCGCAAGTCCCGGAAAGGGAAAAAACGACGATGGGCATCTCGGAGAGATTGACTTCGAAAACAGACGGGTCATCTTCAAGGTCGGTAGGCAGGTCACCCTTGGCTTCATCAACCTTGTCTTTAACATCCTGGAGAGCTTTGTCGATGTCAGTGCCGGTGACAAACTCGATGTTGATCAGGGAGGAGCCTTCACTGCTGATCGATTGTAGTTTCTTAAGACCGTCAAGCCCTTTGAGTTTTTTCTCGATCTCGATAGTAATGGAAGTCTCGATATCCGATGCCGAGACACCGCGATAGTCTGTGGAGACAAAGACATAAGGGATGGTAATATCCGGCTCGTTCTCTCTGGGCAGAATCTGGTAGCAGTAGATGCCGAAAACAATCAGAATAAAGGCCAGGACAACAACGCTGGTTGAATTCTTTACCGCTGTATCGGAAATAATCATCGGTTACATCCCGGTTTTATCAACAACCTGGACAACTTTGACCTCCTGGCCATCCTCAACATCCCGGTGTCCCTCGACAATCAACCTCTCACCGGGTTGTAATCCTTCGGTTATCTGTACCAGCCATTTTTCCATAATTCCCATCTTAACCGCTCTTTTCCTGGCAACACCATTTTCCTCAACAAACACATACTGGAGATCTTCCCTGGAGATGACTGAATAGAAAGGAACACCGATAACCTGATGGGCTACACGCTTAACCACATCACCGCTGACAAACATGCCGGAGAGTATTTCTCCTTTAGAGTTGTCGATTTCAAGTTCAAGCCGGTAGAGTACAGCCTGGGTTTCCGGGGCAGAAGAAAGAAAATAGATGTTTGCCTTTTTGCGGAGATTATCCAGGGCTTTTATGACAACATCAACACTGGTAAGTTTGCGGACAGCGTCCACATCGGACTCAGGGATGCCGAGAACCGCTTTTACCTTATTTATCTGCAAGAGTTCTCCAATGGGATCACCAACGGAGAGAAAGAGCCCCGGTTTAATGTGAAGCTTATTGATAATACCGCTAAAAGGTGCCGTTATAGTACAGCGGGACAACATGAGTTCCGCATTTTCCATGTCCGCTTTGGAGGTGTCCACAGCCGCTTTTTTCGCTTCCAGCTGAGCTTTTGAAACAGCCCCTCTGCCAAAAAGTGTTTTATCTCGCTGGTAGTCACTGACAGCAAGGTTGTAAGCGGCCCTGGTCCGGTCTCGGGCGATCTGGTAATCATCCATTTCAATTGTTGCCAGCGTGTCACCTTGCAGGACCTGATCACCTTCTTTGACTAGAATTGTCTTAATTGAGCCACCAACCTTTGCAGACAGGACCAGATGCTGCCACGGTTCTATAAATCCCGGGAGTTTGATTCGATCTCTGATATCAACAGGCTCAAGTGGTAAAACAACGATATTGACAGGCGGTCTTTTCTGACTGTCAACAGCCATCTTCTCAGCGATAAGCGTTTTTTGCTTCTGAGAAATAGAGATAAAGAGGAGGATGATGAGAAGAATCAGACCAAAGAGGAAAAAACGGGGCAGGTTTCTCATGAAGAAGTGAACAATTCTACCGCGTTTTGTTTGAGGAGTGAATTGGTCGTCCATCTGTTCCCCTTCTCTGTCGCGTGTTGGACTACTTTTTAACATTCGGGCTGTTACGAGCAGCAATTACAGCTCATCTATAATTCGTAGGCAGAGCGAGTCAAGTCATTTTTCGGATAATATGGCCATATCCTGGTTTTGCCCGGATGAAGTGGAACCAGTTTGTGATGAAAAAGTGATGGAAAAGAGAGAAGACGAGGTTTATTTTTTGATAACTGTGAATAGAGTTATTGTCCACGTGATATGGTATACATCACAATTCCAATTGTCATTCCGGGCTTGACAAAGAGTCTGAAAATGTCCGAGATTTTAAATCTTGGCTAAAACATGTTGGAATGACATTGGTTTCCTGCTGACAACCGTTTCTTAAAGCTAAAAATGGGTGGTCAGTACATAACGCAAATAATTTGTTATGAATATTTTATAACGGTCACGCAACCGTTAGTTTAAAAAACTGTTAAATAATCAAACGATACAATGGAAATACAAATTTTACTGAATGAATGGATGAATCAACTGGTGAATAATCTGCCGGTTGGATACGCTTTTGGAGCAGGAATGGTCTCCACGGTCAACCCATGTGGTTTTGTCATGCTGCCGGTGTATCTTTCTCTGTATATGGGAGCTGATGATGGTGAATTGGCCCAGCGTTCCCGCTTAGCCAGGTTCTGGAAGGCCATCTGGGTGACGGCGGTTGTCTCGGCCGGTTTTGCCCTCTTTTTTGGAATAGTCGGGGCTATTGTTTCCGCGGGCGGCACATTGCTGATGGATGCCGCGCCCTGGTTCTCCCTGGTTATTGGGGCCGGTCTTGTCCTTATGGGTATATGGCTTCTGCTCGGCAACCATTTGTCTGTTTCGTTTACGCAGAGGATCAGCAGTAAGATTGGTGATCCCAGACAGGTCAGCTTGACCGGTTTTTTTCTCTTCGGTGTTGCCTATGCCATCACTTCTCTTGGTTGTACATTACCTATATTCCTGATGGTAATTGGCGGTGCAATTGCATCCGGTGACTTTGCCGATGGTATGATCCAGTTTATCAGCTATTCGCTGGGTATGGGTGCGGTTCTGCTGATCCTGACTCTGGGAATGGCTTTTTTAAAAGAAGGTGTGGTTGTCGGCAAACTCCGTGCGATTATGCCCCATATCCAGAAAATTTCAGGGGTATTTATTGTCCTGGCAGGTCTGTATACCATCTATTACTGGGGTTCAAAAATGCTGGATGGTCCGTAAAATTTCGGTTACCACTGACTACCTGCCTAAATGATGTTCGGCTCAGTCGGGACACAATGATTCTGGTGGGATGACGTTTTTGCCATCTTTATACTGTTGAAGCTCACGGAAAAGACAGGCTGGAACTGTCAGCCCAACGAGTATAGACTCGTTGTTGAATGTATGTCATTGTAAAAATGGATGGAGAGAACAGGCTCCCTCCCGGTTGTTCATTTATATTTTATTCAAATGCATGGTCCTTCTAAACCGAAAACGTCAGAGAAATTTTAGGCTATAAATGGATTTTGTTCTGTTCTTTACCCAGGCCGGCATAATACTCCTGTATGTGCTGACCGCCCTTTGTCTATTGGGGGCCTGTATTGGCGTGATGAACATTGTCAGTTCGGCGCCCATTGGGTTGAGGCGGACCGGTCAACTGTTGATTGTTGTAAATGCACTTTTCCTGCTTGGCTTTTTCCTGATCTGCTGGTTCCATTTACAGATATATTTATATTTACCCCTTGAGTTGCCGGAGCACCTGGCCCAATGGATAAATGGTCATCTGGAATCTTTGAACGGTCGGTCATCCTATGGGATGCCGCTCTATGACCCAAAACAGCCACCCAGATTCGCCATTCCGTTCTGGATTGAAAACGAGAAATACTATTTCTGGTTCTTCTGCTATTCCATTATGGCCCATATTGGTTTTCATCGTATTAACAATCATCGGTTGCGTGGATCACTGCTGGTGCTGCTTGCTGTTCAAGTTATCATTCTCTGTTGCGTAGTTAATCCGTTTACCGAACCGCTCCCTTCCTTCTTTGAAGCATATCTTCCATGGGTGAGTCGCTCTTTAAACGACATGGAACGGCTTGGGCTCTTTATGCGGCTCTATTCAAAGATGATTTTTTATTATAATGCCAGCTATATGTGGCTGCATCCTCCCATGCTTTTCCTTTCATATGGAGCGATCAGCATCACGTTTGTCACCTCAATGTTTATGCTGTTTGACCGGAGACAGCTTGAGATTGAACGGCTGGGTTATGATTTTGCTAAATTTGGATATGTGATGATGACGCTGGGTATGCTCCTTGGCTACCCGTGGGCATTGAAGGCCTGGGGACCAAACTGGTGGTGGGACCCAAAAATTTGCAGCTCTATCATGATGTGGTGCATCTATTCAACTTTTATGCACACCAGGCTATACGGTAACAGGGCTGGAATGTGGTATTTTACTTCTATCTTGGGAATAGTCTGTTTTCTGGCGATGATTTTTACATTTATCAGCTCATTTCTTTTTCCGGGTGAACATACCTTTCAATAGCAGAGTAGAAGAGGGATATGAAAACCAGAGGTTCATATGATTATTACCTGATTCTGGCAACCTGTGTTGTTTTAGCTATCATTTCGGCTGTATGTGTATACGGGATGTTCTCCTTTAAAATCATGCAGATTCAACAGATGGCTTCTCAGGTAAAAGCGACGTACATGGATGGGATGAACCGGATCGTATCTCCCTTTGTCATATGCCTTATTCTGCTGCTTGGTATTTGTGTTCCTAAGCGTCTTCTGTCTGTTCGCTGGTTGAATATTTTTTCAGCACTTCTTTTCGCTGCTGTTGTTGTAACTGGGGTTAAATGGGGAATATTGATGGCGCTGAAGCTGAGCCTACTGGTTACCCTGGTGCTGCAGTTTGTTGTGCTGGTCCTCGCTTTTCAGGGCAATGACAAGCTTAATTTCGAGAAAAAAGGATATTGGCAACGGGTTGGTTCCTCTGGAATGCACCTGGGTCTTGTGCTGTTTATCCTGGATCTCTTTTTCTACCAAGACAGAACACTGCATCTTCTTCTGTTCTGGCTGACAACGGCAGCCATTACTCTTGGTATGATCGGCTGCTTTTATGCCCAGTGGATTAGTGATGTTCTTGGTAGGATACGGCGAAGGTGACATTTACGCATTTGCGTATAGTTGGTTTGGAGAACAAGAGTTTGGAAAAACGGAAATACGCATCAAATCACGCTTAATTCACTGGACTTATTGAACATTGTGCTGGTCGTGTTGTCTGAATGGGGAAGAACTGTTTCCAGTTTCCAGTTTATTTTCCGCTATCTCGGAAAGAGGAAGCCTGAATTAGTGGTTTTGGTGGATGAATTTTTATAATCCGCTGTTTTTTCAGCAAATAATAAAAGAGGGCAAACTGGCCTTTTATTTGCTTGCTAAAAAGGAAATCGTTTTCATAGAAAGATTAGATAGTAACAATAGAGAAGATTATATATCTGGAAGAGTTTGGAGAAGAGAAAATGAAAGGAAGAGGTTCTGTATTAATTGCACTTGTGGCTGGTCTTGTTTTTGCCGGCTCGGCTGTGGCCGGTTCAGTCAACTTCATTGATGATGATATAAATTTCCCTGGATACTATAACGGGTATGACGGAGATGAATACGGGACTCCTAAAGTTTCCAGTATGGATGTGACCTGGGATGATATCACAGGAGATCTTCAGTCAATTGTGATCAACCTTCATGACAGTACCACAAGGCAGGCGTTCGACAGTCTGTTCATTAATACGGAATATGACGAAACGGCGGACAATTGGGAAGAGTGGGACTACTTTGTTCATAATGGTGGAAATCAATATGCGGACAGGACAAATGGTACCGTTCCCGGTGACGGATTGTGGGCTGTTGATTCCGATTATGATTATACTACTGTCAGGGTTAGAGGTCGGAATGGACATCCAAATGGTATTGACCTCAATTCTTTGAGTTATGTCAGCGCACTGACAGCACAGCACAGCGGCTATACAATCACGTATGATTTCACAGGAATGGGTGTTAACGTTGGTTCATCCTTCGCAGTTGCCTATTCGCCCTGGTGTGCCAATGATGTTATTCTCGGAACCTATGATGCTGAAACTGAAGTTCCAGAGCCTGCGACTATGTTGCTTTTTGGAACCGGTCTTGCCGGTCTTGCCGGTTATCGCGCCAGGCGTAAGAAAAAATAATTGATTTTTTCATAGAGATTAAAAGGCGAAGCCGATTGGCTTCGCCTTTTTTTTTGCTTAATTGTTACGCCTCGTTTTCCGCTTGAGTGTCAACAAGAGTTTCCCATCCAGACATATTCAAATTCCTTTTAATAGAGCAGCTGTGAAGAGTCTGCTGTTATCCGGTTTGCTTTCCTGTTTACATTCATCCCAATGTGCATATGGTGTGAATAAAGATGTTTAACTGAAAATAACCGTACAGGTATAAAAGCATATGAATATTTTGACTCTGACCATTGTTGTTTTCCTGCTGTCTCTGTTCTTCTTGCCTTTGACAGTCCAGTCCGGCATTGAGACAGTAAAAAAATCACTTAAGCCTAATCGTCTGATTAACGAAAAAAGTCCTTACCTCATTCAGCACGCCTATAATCCGGTTGATTGGTATCCCTGGGGTGAAGAGGCTTTTGCAAAGGCGGAAAAGGAAGGAAAAGCAATCTTCCTTTCCATTGGCTACTCCACATGTCACTGGTGTCATGTGATGGCCCATGAGTCGTTTGAGGATCCTGTTATCGGCGCACTATTAAGCAAATATTTTGTCTGTATCAAGCTTGATCGAGAGGAACGGCCGGATATCGATCAGGTTTATATGGCAGCTGCCCAGGCTATGACCGGGTCGGGAGGGTGGCCTCTGTCACTTTTTCTTTTTCCGGACGGCAAGCCTTTCTATGCAGGCACATATTTCCCACCCAAAGCAAAATTCGGTCGGCCCGGTTTTCCGGAAATCATAGAAGCCATTCAGAAGGCATGGCGAACAGAACGCCAGTCGTTACAACGTTCTGCTGAGTCTATTACCTTGCATTTGAAGCAATCTTCCCAAATTTCACCAACAGAGGAGCTTAAACCCGATTGGCTGCAGGTGGGATATGAAATGGCTGCAAAAATATTTGATCACAGATATGGCGGTTTTGGGAATCATAATAAATTTCCCAGGCCGGTAATTTTTGACTTTCTCTTCAGGTATTACAAGCGGACTGGGGAGCAGGAAGCGTTGAATATGGCAGAAAAAACGCTGAGTGCTATGGCCCAAGGAGGGTTAAGAGATCATCTTGGTGGCGGTTTTCATCGCTATTCCGTTGATCCGGTCTGGAGAGTTCCCCATTTTGAGAAAATGCTTTACGATCAAGCCCAGTTGATCACCAGCTATCTTGATCTTTTTCTCATTACTGGAAATCAGGAACATGCAGACACAGCCGATGAGACAATCCAATATGTGCTCAATGATTTAGGCAATAAGGATGGCGGATTTTACTCCGCAGAGGATGCTGATTCTGAAAACCCATACAGGGATGGAGAAAAAACCGAAGGCGCTTTTTATTTATGGGAATTAGATGAAGTTGAAAAGATTCTCGGTGTTGAACACTCTGAGATATTTGGATATATCTACGGACTAGAGAGCAAAGGCAACACACTTGATGATCCGCAGAATGAGTTTGGCACCACCAATGTGCTGTATCTTGCAAAGAGCATTGAAGAGGCTGCCCGCAAGTTTGCAGTAGAGAAAGAACAGGTTGAAAAAATTGTTTCAGAATCAAAGCAGGCTCTTCTAGGTGTCCGGCAGCAGCGTAGTCGGCCCCATCTCGATGATAAAATCCTTACAGGCTGGAATGGGCTTATGATTTCCGCTCTGGCAAAAGGGGCAGTGGTTCTGGATAAACCCGAGTACCTCCGACAAGCTGAAAAGGCCTCCGACTTCATACTGGAGAACCTGGTTGTCGATTCCAGCTTAAAGCGTCGGTTCAGGGAGGGTGATGTGAGATTTTCCGGCACCCTGGAGGATTACACCTTTCTGGTCCAGGGCTTACTTGACCTCTATGAAGCAAATCATAACCCTGAGCTGCTTCGTCAGGCAATCGATCTGACCAAGGACCAGATTGAGCTGTTTGGTGATAATGAAGGTGGCGGCTTTTATGACGCACTCCAGTCCGATGACCTGATGGTCAGGCTGAAAGGTGATTACGATGGCGCTGAACCGGCTGGAAATTCGGTTGCGGCCCACAATCTGTTGAGGCTGGCAAGAATAACCGGTAAGGATAAATGGTTGGATCTTGCCCGTTTGACAATCCAATCATTTGGCTCTCTTTTGCAAAAACATCCATCGGCCATGGTTCTCATGCTCTCCGCTCTCGAGTTCTATCTGGATAAACCCCGCCAGGTTGTTATTGCAGGCAATCCGGCCAGTGAGGATACCAGGGCCATGTTGAAGACCATTTATGCAAACTATCTTCCCAATACGATTGTTCTATTGGCCGATGGTGGTGAGAATCAAGCTCTTCTTGCCTCATACAGCCCCTTCATGGAAGGGGTTGAAAGGGTGGGCAGCAAGGCAACAGCGTATATGTGTGAAGATTTTGTCTGTCAGTTGCCAACCAACGAGATCAAAAAGCTAGAAGAGATGCTCACCACTCCCTGAGCTCGTAACTCGTGAAAGACATAACTGCCATGAGTTTTTTCAGGAAAGCGTACGGAATCTCGGCTACTGGCTTTTACCTCGGACAGCCCGTGCCGGTTTCATTTTTCCTTTTAAACGTGTTTTACCGAACTTGACCTGTTCGTTGAATATTTCTCCGGAACCGCACAGTCGCCAGGAATGGTAAGGAGTTGGCGTTGTATGGGGGAAGTAAAGAGGATTTATGTATGGCTCAGCCCCTTTTTTTCTAATTGAATAGAGTTCATCGTTTGACGGCATTCGCCAGTCGGTAAATCCGCCGAATTTCATATTGTTGAGTTTGCCGATCAACTGTTCTTCTGCTTCTACATAGGTAAATTTTCTGTTCTTATCATGGATGGAAGCATCGTCTGTTTTTACTTCCCAGAAGAGTCCGGTTGTCCTGTCTTTTACCATAGCCCAGGAGACAGCATTATTGGGTAAAATATTTCCTTGAGCGTCATATTTCTCAAAGTCGTTTTTTGTTGTGCCATAACACAATGATGTGGTAAAGGTAAAAATTATCGCAGTTGTAAAGAGTAATGTTAAACGTTTCATTTTTCCTCCGTCAGCTTAAGTTATGTGCCACATTGTGGCAGTATTACTGATTTTAAGATACAATTCAAGGAAAATGGTGAAGAAAAATCGAAAAATGGTGGCTAAGGTAAAGATCGGGTAAAGGTTTGGTAAATAAGTGGCTAAAATATTGAAAAAAACTGGGAGAATTGGTTCATTTGTTCAAACGGATGTGATAATTGTCGGGTTCGGTAAACACCGAAATATTTCTTTTCCCATCCGTCAGAGTGTGTGGGTTTCACAATGAGATGGTTGAGCCGTCGTCAACTGTTGACAGTAACTGGTTGCCTGTTTGTCCGATATCTCAGTGGATGGACGAGTGTCGCTCTTGGCGGAGCGAAAAAGAACAGTTATGCACCAGTTCGGTTCGGCGTTCTGTGTGATCCCCATATCGAAGTGAATGGAATCAACAACTGGATGTTAGGGGAATCCAGTTTACTTTGCCTGTCTGCCACTGTTTGTGCCCTCAATACACTTGAGCTCGATTTTGTTCTTATCCCCGGGGATCTGCTTAACCGCAATGTTCCTGAAAATCTTGTTCAAGCCAAAAGTATTCTTGATACACTCACACATCCCTATTACGTAGTCGCTGGCAATCATGATTATCCAACCGCAAACAGTGGCAGGCAGCAATTTAAGGACGAGGCTGCTGCGATAAGTCACTTTATAAAAACGTTTTCCGGACATGGGTATGATGGTTCATCCAGGCGATATTGGGCCTGTCGGCTTGGTAACGGCCTGCGTTTAATTGCGCTTGATGGCTGTCTTGCCGGTGAAACGGTAAAGTATGGCGGATATCTTCCAAAATCACAGATAAAATGGCTTGAAGCACAACTTGCCGAGCATCCCGATGATTTACATCTGGTTATGCTGCACCATAACCTTGTTTATTGGGGAAACGACTCCCGAAGCAGGGAGGGGCGCTGGTTCAGCCTGGACAACAGTGAAGAAGTGCGTAATGTTCTTGAATCGTACCGGGAAAATGTTGGCCTTGTTGTCTCAGGACACCGTCATATCGGTCTCAGAAGAAAGCGGCTGAACAACATTAATTACTTTACCCTCCCATCCATCAATTCTCATCCAATGAATTTCACAGTTTTTGAGTTAAACAACAATGAATTGAGGTGGAAAAGTGTTCCGGTTCCGGTAGACCGCAGCCTACACAGTACAGCCAAATCACTCCTGCTCAAGGCGCCCTGGATAGAATCACTCAACCAAATGACAAGAGATGAAATAGTTGTATTTTATGAGAACAATCAGCAGCAGGTGGGGCGGTTTCAGTTGTAACAGGAGACCAGACAGAATAGTATAGATACCAAAGTATTACGGAGACATATCTATGAAAGATAAAAAGCAGATAATTCGATCATTTATTCCCAAAGCAGTGTTGAAACCAATGTCTGAGGAAGCCTATAGAGCCGTTCCTCCCAATTACAGGCATGACGGTTTGATTGCTATTATGAAATTTCCTTTCAGGATTGGACGAGAGTCAAGGGTCCAGAGGGTGAAGGGTGAGTTGATTCGCCTTGAGCGGCCCAAATATGTAGAAGGTGCCGAGCCGACCAATGATCTCTATCTTGTCGACCATGGAGATAAACTCAATATTTCACGCAAACATCTGAAAATCGAAGAAATTGATGGTGAGTACCAGATAGTCGATCGGGGAAGCGTCTGTGGAACAAAGATTGAAGGAGAGAACATTGGTGGTGATGAAGAACTGGGAAGAGCGATTCTCAACGATGGCGATGTTGTTTCAATCGGATGTTACTCTACTCCGTATATCTACGAATTTATCAGTTTGAATATTTTGAAATAAGGATTGAAGCTGCAAAACAAAAGATCGATGATAAATCGATATAAGAGATTGTAAAACCTGTTTTTTACACGGATGTATTTGCAGTCACAGCAGTGCTATATGGTCAAAATTGCCAACCATCTGTCCAAACATGTTCGTCACAAAATGGATGCGATTGGCTCGACTTCCTAAGGGGTCGGCTTAGTTGGCGTCCTCGATAGCAGTAACCATCTGAACGGCCAGCCTGGTCGCTTTTACGTTGTGGACTCGAAGGATTGATACGTTTTTAAGGGTGCCGATAGCTGAAACTACGGCAGTAGGGAGATCCCGGTCAGAGACATCAAGCCCGGTAATATCTCCGATAAATCTTTTTCGCGAATGACCGAGCAGAACGGGTTGTTTCAGCTCGTGAAACCTCTCGAGATGTTTGAGAATAGAGAGGTTGTGTTCCAGTGTTTTACCAAATCCGATACCAGGATCTATTGTTATTCGTCTTCGGTCGATTCCCTGTTCTTCAAGTTCTTCCAGCCTTCTGATAAAGAAAGTGGAGATATCTTCGATGACATCGGAGTAATGAGGGTTAACCTGCATATTCCCCGGTGTCCCTTGCATGTGCATGATGATCAGGGGAACGTCAGTTTGTGAGGCAAGTGTAACCATTTCGGGGTCTTGACTCAGGGCAGAGATGTCATTGATGATTGTCGCCCCGTTATCTAAGGCTTCTTCGGCGATCTTTGCCTTGGTTGTGTCAACAGATATGGGTAGTGCAGGGAATGATTCGCGAATAGCTTTAATAACAGGAATAACCCGCCGCCGCTCTTCATCCAGTTCAACCGGCTTGGCAAATGGCCTGGTCGATTCACCGCCGACATCAACCATGTCGGCACCATCCGCGACAAACGTTTCTGTCTGTCTGATACAATCATCAACAGAGTTGAAAAGACCCCCATCTGAAAAGGAGTCGGGCGTCACATTGAGGATGCCCATGATTTTCATAGTCAAAATACTCCTTCTTAAGCAGCAGGATCACTACCGGCACTGGCTGAATCCACATCAGCTTCAGGACTTGGCGGAATATTCTGCTGGCCGGAAGAATCGTCTGTGTCATCAGCTTTTTCTTCAGGGCGTAACTCATTGATGATACGGTTAATGTCATCAAGCATGATCGTTTCTTGAATAAGGAGTTCTTTTGCGACTTTAGTAAGAATATCCTCGTTGACAGTGAGCAGATCGGTAACTTTGTTGGAAGCAGACAGGACAATGTTCTTAACAGCCGCATCAATCTGCCTGGCGGTATCTTCGCTGAAGTCGCGGTGCTGGGCAATCTCCCGGCCAAGGAAAATTTGCTCTTCCTTCTTACCATAGGTGAGAGGGCCGAGGTCTTCGCTCATACCCCATTCACACACCATCTTTCTTGCCAGATCAGATGCTCGTTCCAGATCGTTTCCGGCCCCGGTGGTAATTTCATCAAAGATGATCTTCTCAGCTATTCGACCACCGAAAAGAATACAGATTGAGTTTTCGAGATACTTTTTTGAATGGGTATATTTTTCATCTATGGGGAGCTGCATGGTCAAGCCAAGTGCGCGACCCCTTGGGATGATAGTGACTTTATGGATCGGATCAGTATCAGGAAGCAGCCTGGCAACAAGAGCGTGGCCTGCTTCATGATAGGCTGTAATTTCTTTTTCCTTCTCTGTGATGATCATCGATTTTCGTTCAGCACCCATCATGATCTTATCTTTTGCTCGTTCAAGCAGATCAGTGGTTACCTTCTGGGCGCCTTCACGGGCAGCCATCAGGGCAGCTTCATTCACAAGGTTTTCGAGATCAGCACCGGAAAATCCAGGGGTTCCACGGGCTACGATACCCATATCCACATCTGGAGCCAGTTTGGTCTTCTTTCCGTAAATTTCCAGGATTTTCTGCCGTCCACCAACATCCGGTATGGGAACAACAACCTGACGGTCAAACCGTCCAGGCCGTAAAAGGGCAGGGTCAAGGACATCAGGTCTGTTTGTGGCCGCCACGATGATAACGCCCTCACTGGACTCAAAGCCGTCCATCTCGACCAGTAACTGGTTGAGGGTCTGTTCACGTTCGTCGTGGCCTCCACCCAGTCCGGCGCCACGATGTCTTCCCACAGCGTCAATTTCATCTATAAAGATGATACATGGAGCATTCTTCTTACCTTGAGTAAAGAGATCACGGACTCGGGAAGCACCTACGCCGACAAACATTTCAACAAAATCGGAGCCGGATATGGTGAAGAAAGGAACATCAGCTTCGCCGGCAATCGCTTTTGCAAGCAGTGTCTTACCGGTTCCGGGAGGACCCATAAGTAATACGCCTTTTGGAATGCGACCACCCAGCTTGGTAAATTTCTGAGGTTCTCTGAGGAAATCGATGATCTCTTCCAGCTCCTCTTTTGCTTCTTCAATACCGGCAACATCTTCAAAAGTGACCTTGGTTTCTCCCTGCTCCATCAGTTTTGCCCGGGTTTTTCCAAAAGATAGCGCTCCTCCTTTTCCGCCACCCTGCATCTGCCGCATGAAGAAAATCCAGACACCGATCAGTAGTAACATGGGGAACCATGAAACGAATATGGTCATTATAAACGATTCTTTCTGAGTCCCTTTTACGGTGATATCAACACCCGATTTTCGCAAAATCGGCAACAGTTCAGTATCGGCGAGAGGGTAGGTCGTTTGAAACGGTTTTCCGTCTTTCAAGACTCCAGAGATCATGTCTCCATCTATTTTAACCTGGCGGATAGCATCTGACTCGACACTGGCCATGAACTGGCTGTAGGTCAGTGAAGTCTGGTGACCGGTCGGTTTGTTAAAAAGGTTGAAGAGCAGGATCATGGTTAGACCGATAACCAGCCACATGCTCAGGTTTTTATAAAATGTATTCAAAAGAACCTCCGATGCCTCTCATAATTCATTCTGTCTATGGTTGAAGCGTTTTAATAATGTCTTACCGATAACCGCATTGGTGACGGTTATCTAATAGTAAAACATCTTTGATCAATGTCGAGTCCTGGAACTCTTTTTTCTGCAGGCAGCGATTGAATATTTCTGCAGATCACCAGATAAAAGGGCTCAACAGAATCTGAAACTATTTGATGGTTGTTATTTCAATTCCGATTTGTTGTTATTCCTGAAGCCAGCTAATTGAAAATAGATCGCCTGTGTCCATCAGGCAAAATATTGTACCGGCTGGACACCCAGGGCTTCATCCTTCACCGCCTTTAACGCTGCAACAACAGAGATGGCGCCTGCAGCTGTTGTGGTGTACGGAAGATGAAGCTCCAAGGCGGCGCGCCTGATTGTGTAAGAGTCGTCTGTTGTCCGTTTACCCATGGATGTGTTGACGACCCAGCAAATCTGGTTATCCTGAATTTTGTCAAGGATATGCGGCCTGCCTTCAGATATTTTATTTACCTGGCTGCAGTTGATTTCTCTTTCCTGAAGATATTTAGCTGTCCCTGTTGTGGCCACCAGAGAAAAATTCAGGTCAATCAACTTTCGGGCAACATCCACAATGGCGGGCTTATCACCATCCCGCACACTTAAAAAGACGGTTCCACTTTCCGGCAGTGTATCTCCTGCAGCAAGCAGGGCTTTTGCAATTGCCAGACCAAGGTTGTCGTCAATACCCATAACCTCACCTGTCGATTTCATCTCGGGTCCAAGCAATGTGTCGACGTTTTGGAAACGATCAAATGGAAAAACCGCTTCTTTGACTGCCCAATGACTGATGGCAACTTCTGTGGTCAAGCCAAGCTCGGTTAATTTTTTTCCAAGCATTACCTTTGTTGCCAGTTTGGCCAGGGGAACACCGGTGGCTTTTGAAACAAAGGGAACAGTTCTGGATGCCCGAGGGTTCACTTCCAGAATGTAAAGTGTGTCATCTTTAACGGCAAACTGGACATTCATCAGGCCGATGACTCCAAGTTCTTTAGCCATGGCCCTGCTGGCATCTTTAATTTCCTCAATGAGACGGGCTGAGAGGGTGTGTGGCGGCAGCACGCAGGCAGAGTCCCCGGAATGTATTCCCGCCTCTTCAATGTGCTGCATGATACCCCCGATTACCGTGGTTTCACCATCAGAGATGGCATCAACATCGATTTCGATGGCATCTTTTAAGAACTTATCCAACAGGACTGGATGCTCACTTGAGGCAATACCGGGAAGGGCCATAAAGTCCCTGACCTGCTGGTCATTATAAACAATTCGCATATCACGACCACCAAGCACATAAGATGGCCTCACGACTATGGGGTAGCCGATTTTCTTAGCTGCATCCAGTGCTTCTTCCAAGGTCTGAACCGTATCATTCTCGGGTTGTTTCAAGCCAAGTTTTTGCAAAAATTCCTGGAACCGCTCTCTATCTTCTGCCCGGTCAATGGCATCAGGAGGTGTGCCGATAATGGGCACTCCGGCTTTTTCCAGATCTACAGCCAGATTAAGTGGTGTCTGGCCACCGAACTGAACGATGACACCGGTCGGTTTCTCCTGCTCAATGATATTGAGAACATCTTCTAAAGTGAGCGGCTCAAAGTAAAGTTTGTTTGATGTATCGTAGTCGGTCGAGACAGTTTCCGGGTTTGAGTTGACCATGATCGACTCGGTGCCGATTTCTCTTAATGCAAAGGAGGCGTGGACACAACAGTAGTCGAACTCGATTCCCTGGCCAATCCTGTTGGGGCCACCACCAAGGATAATAACCTTTTCGTTATCAGTTGATTGTGCCTCATTCTCCTGCTCATATGTCGAGTAGTAGTAGGGTGTGTACGATTCAAATTCAGCACCACAGGTATCAACCAGCTTGTAAACCGGTATTACATCCAGTTCTTTTCGCAGATTTCTGATCGCATCTTTTGAAGAGGAGGTGAGGTGGGCAAGTTGATGGTCTGAAAAGCCGTATTCTTTACATTTTCGCAAGAATTGTTTGTCAAGGCCACTGTATCCTGCCTCTATTATACGGTTTTCCATATCCACAATTTGCTTCAAATTCTGCAAAAACCAGGGATCAATCCAGCTCAGCTCAAAAAGACGTTCAACGGACATATCCCGTTTCAAAGCCTCATGGACATATGCAATTCGTTTGGAGTGAGGTTTGCGCAGTCCCACTTCAAGATCCTCATCTTCAAGGTCGGTGAGAAGCTCTTTGCCGTCACCGCAAAAACCGAAACGACCGGTTTCAAGAGAACGCATCCCCTTCTGGAAAGCCTCTTTAAAGGTGCGGCCAATGGCCATTGTTTCACCAACCGATTTCATTGCAGTTGAGAGAATGTCCTCAGCTTCGGGGAATTTTTCAAAGGTCCAGCGAGGAATTTTAACAACACAGTAGTCGATGGTGGGCTCAAAAGAGGCGTATGTTTCCCTGGTGATATCGTTTCGGATCTCATCAAGAGTATAACCGACAGCCAGCTTTGCAGCGATCTTGGCAATGGGAAAACCGGTAGCTTTGGAGGCTAGAGCCGAGCTTCTGGAAACCCTCGGGTTCATCTCGATCACCATCAGCTCACCATCTTCAGGATTAACGGCAAACTGAACATTAGAGCCACCCGTTTCAACCCCGATCTCTCTGATGATGGCAATTGCTGCATCACGCATGTCCTGATATTCACGGTCAGTCAGCGTCTGGGCGGGGGCGACAGTGATTGAATCACCGGTATGAACACCCATGGCATCCAGATTTTCAATGGAGCAGATGATAACAACATTGTCTTTTGAATCCCTCATTACCTCAAGCTCATATTCCTTCCAACCAAGGAGGCTGCGCTCAAGCATGACCTCGGTTGTCATGGACAAATCAAGCCCGGAAGTGCAAAGTTCTTCCAGTTCGTTCCTGTTATAGGCAACACCGCCACCAGTACCGCCCAAGGTAAAACTGGGTCGCACAATTATGGGAAACCCTATCTCGTCACCAGCGGTAAGGGCATCTTCTATGGTATGGACAATAGCGGACTCGGGCACCTTTAATTTGATGTCTCGCATGGCCGCTCTGAATTCTTCCCGGCCTTCCGCTTTACGAATAACGTCAATATCGGCTGCCAGCAGTTCTACATTATACTTATCGAGCGTACCTGTTTCCGCAACCTTGATAGCCGTGTTAAGAGCAGTTTGTCCACCAAGTGTGGGCAGCAGGGCGTCGGGGCGTTCTTTCTCGATCACTTTAATGACGATTTCCGGAGTGATCGGCTCTATATAGGTAGAGTCGGCAAGCTCAGGGTCGGTCATGATGGTCGCCGGATTAGAGTTAATCAAGACAACTTCATACCCCTCTTCTTTCAGAGCTTTTACCGCCTGGGCGCCTGAGTAGTCAAACTCGCAGGCCTGGCTGATGATGATTGGACCGGAACCGATAATTAAGATTTTTTTAATATCTGTACGTTTAGGCATTGTTTGTCAGATTTGTGGCTGTAGGCGGAGGTGAAAGGTATTACCATCCGACTGGTGGTTGATTAAGATGGAAGAAAATATAAATGTAATTAGCTACTTGTTTCCATCATTTGTATAAACCGGTCAAACAGGTACTCGGCATCATGTGGTCCCGGAGCATGTTCGGGGTGATATTGCACTGAGAAAGCCGGGTACTTCTTATGGCGCATTCCCTCGACGCTATTGTCGTTTAAGTTAATATGGGTTATTTCAACGTCATTTTGGGAAAGCGACTTTTCATCAACGCAGAAACCATGATTTTGAGAGGTTATTTCAACTCGGCCGGTAGTAAGATCCTTGACAGGTTGATTTCCTCCCCGATGACCGAATTTCAGTTTGTAGGTTGAGCCGCCATAGGCCAGACCGAGAATCTGATGACCGAGGCATATGCCGAATATTGGTTTTTTTCCAAGCAGTGTCTGGACGGTCTCAACGACTCCTTCAATACCTGCCGGATCTCCCGGGCCGTTTGAGAGAAAGATTCCGTCCGGCTTCATAGCAAGAACGGTTTGGGCATCGGTTGTTGCAGGAACAACCTGAACCAGGCATCCTTTTTCCGCTAGAAGTCGTGCCTGGTTATATTTCAGGCCAAAATCAAAAGCCACGACCCTATGCGGGTTTTGGGCATCGCATCTGGCTGTTGAAAAATCAGAACCGGGTACAGGCCTGTTATCTGCCCAGCCATATTGTTGCTTACAGGTGACCCGCTTTACCATATTTCTGCCAACTAATCCTCCCCATTCCTTCGCTCGACTGACAAGTGAATTAACATCAAGGTCTTTTGTTGAGACGATTCCTTTCATGGCTCCGGCGGTGCGGATATGTCTGACAAGAGCGCGAGTGTCGAAACCCTGCACTCCCAGGATCTGGTTCTTTTGTAAAAAGGAAGCCAGTGATTCCGTCGAACGAAAATTCGATGGGATATCATTGTATTCTTTGACGAGAAAAGCCTTGGGGTGGATTGTAGAAGATTCCATATCATCAGGGTTAACACCGTAATTACCGATGAGTGGATAGGTCATGGTGACAATCTGTCCTGTATAGGAAGGGTCAGTCAGCAGTTCCTGGTAACCACTCATGGAGGTGTTAAAAACGATCTCACCAACCGCTTCACCTTCACCGGTAAACGATTCTGCCTCGAAATATGTTCCATCTTCTAAAGCTATTAGGGCTCTCATATTGTATGCCTTTAATTGGGAAAACTAGACTCTGAATTGTTCCTGTAATGATGTTCAGCACCTGACCTGCTAATGGTTCTTGATGAATTACCTCCTGTCCACGCTGCTTACGCAGGAGGGCCGAGTAGGCAAAATCACATTAATAGAATAAGAATATGGGGTGAAGTCAATATAATTCGGTGCGGGGCCGAGGAAATCCGCTGGGAAGCTGGAGGGGAAGCTGAATGGGCTATCTGTCGGGAATAATAGATAAAACTGAAGAATGGACGGCAGGGTCCCCATCTGATCAAAAGAAGAGATGGGGACTCTGATATATCTGATTTATTTCCTTTTTTTGTAATTATTAATCATGATTCTAAGACTTCGCCTCATCATATTGGTAGCATGATAAGCATGGTCTATTTCATCGTTTGATGTCTCAGGTTTTTTATAATTAAGCTCCTTGCCAAGCTGTCCATCCGCTATAGCTTCCACATCTTCGGTGAGATGTCGTAAACGGTTGATGATAGATCTGGAGGTGAAGAGGAAGTTGAAAATAAAAGCAATGGCGATCAGGCCAATGGTGAACGGGTTCGCCATTGTTTTCAAGACTTCCGCAACTCCGATTGTCGGCAGCTTAACACTGATAATTCCTCGAACATCGCCTACTTTATAGCCAAATGCCTTCTGGCTGCCATATTTCTCAATAACTGCCTGGGGGGCATCCTCAGGATCACCGTGACATTTCAGGCAGCCTTTTTTGACCAGGATGGGCATTGCAAAGCGGTAGTTGTTCGCTTCATATTGCTCAAAATAGATGGTCTTCTTGTCGATCTTAAATGATTTTAAGGCATTTTGTTCAAAATTATCCGGACGGTTAGCTTCATGACGGTATTCATCACTTGTTACCCTGAATGTTGCCCTGGTTGCTGTTTTATTGGCAATGGTTGAGAGTTCACGAGTGGCAAGAGCCGGGTTCTTTCCAAAGTAAGAATCACCTGATGCTCCATCATATCGTTTCACCAGAAAGTCATGGAAATCCGGTGCGAGCTTGTCGACCCAGACCATGCCGGATTGGGCGACCCAGGCACGAAAAGAGATGACCTGGTCTGCAACGGCTTTGGCCTCGTTGCGGAGCAGTTCGGTACGCAGTGGTCCCAGACCGGCGAATAACGCAACCGTGATAATAATAACGGTGAGAATGAACATGATAATAAAACGATTCTGGATACTTTGCTTTTTGGGCATACTCGATCTCCTCCTTGTGGCTGGTAATAATCCTTAATCAACAGGTGCATTGTATCGCAAGAAAGAAGATAATTCCAGTTACTGGTTGATTAAATTTGCTGCTTTATCGGCGAATCATCCAGCCGATTGTTATGGTTACGCTGTGGTATAGTCCAGGTGTGATTTGTTTTCAGGTGATAACAAGGTTGAGAGCACAGTGGGGAAAAATGGCTGTTGTCCGTTAATCAATAGGAAAGATAGTCTCAGAACCCTTAACAGAACATATGGTTCTGGATGTATAATTTCTAATAAATAAAAGTATGAGACTCTGTTGAAATTACCCTAAATAATGCATACCGGATTCAGTTTGGCAGGCGTAACCCAAGGATCAGCAATTGTGGCGTAAATGTGTCTCAAGGTAAGGAAATGTTGAAAAAATTGCACAAAGTCATCGATAAAGGAGTAAACCTTAACAGAAGGCCAGGCGGATAAGTTGGCTATATTTTGTGCTAGGCTGAGCGTTATAGGTAATCAGATAAAATATTCATTGGAATGAATATTTTATTCTGTTGAAGAGAGATGTAGATCTTCGAGGTGTTTTTTCTGGAAAGTGAGCTTTCAAGTGTTGCAATCGTGATCATACAAGATTGCAACACTTGAATAAGTTGGGTGAGAGAAAGCTGTTAAATAAGGACTTTATTTTGCTACTCTCCAAACGAATCAATGAAAAGCTGTTCAATGGCATGTCGTCCGGCATCGTTGAGATATCTTGTTCCGGAGCCGACAAAGGTGTCATATTCAATTTTTGGGGTATCTTCCCGCCAGCCGTCATCCCAGGTGAACCATGTTTTCTTTGGCTGATCAAAAACATGCAGTGGTCGATTGAACAGTTTGGCAAGCTCTACAGCCCAACCAGTTCCACCCTTAACCGAGTTGTCTTCCTGGATGGAACCAACGACAAAGACCTGATGGCCGCCGTTAACCATATGAAAGATAGTCTGGAGAACTTTACGGATCTTATCTGTTTCGTAATAGGTCCGATTCATCATTTTTGAGGCAAGCTCCATGCTGATATTGCCTCGTTCCAGTTCTTCCTGGCTCAGTACAGTAACATTCTTTTCCCGGCTCAGTTTATGGCCTTCAAAGGTGTAGACGACTTCTTTAATATTTCTTTTCTCAGCGGCTTCTCCAAAAGCTGCTTCGGCCCCTTTCAGACCGCTGCTGTAGAGGGTGCAGTTAGATGTATCCATGTCCTTACTCCTGATGTGGCTCTGTTCAGTACCGTCTGCTACAACCCATTGTTCAGGTACTTGGTTAAATAGTTTTGTACGGTCCTTGCGAACCATTCATACGAATCAAGTGATACTGTATACCATAGTTCAGTCTAAAGGCCACCTTGAAAAATTGCTATTTCGGCCAATTTCTGGGTCACATCAAAAAACAAATGCTCAGGCAACCATAATAGGCTGCACTTTTATTTTTTGCTGTTCCTTGAACTTGAACGAAATATCTTATTTTTCAAAGCACCCTTAGAGGACAACCTTGATGAAGTTGTTCTCTGGTACACTGTGAGAAATTGAAGCCAATTACTTTTTTTCACCTCGCAAATAGACACGAAGCGGGGCTTGGTACCCTTCGATTGTTTTAGAAGGATCCTCCGGGTCGAGATAATCCTGGTATGATTCAAAGACCATCCAATCGGTTCTTCTCTGTTCACTACTGGACATAGGATGGCTGCAAAACAACTCAACATTCATAAAGCCGGCCCGTTTCATCCAGTTGATAAGACATGGGCCTGTTGGAACAAAATAGGTTGAGGGAACCTTGGCATACGTTTTGTCCGGAAACAGAGCGACAGACTCTTCTCCCGGTATTGCCTGAGATTCAAGGATCAATGTTCCACCCGGTTTCAGTGCAGTCAGGATGTCTCGCAAGGTATCAATGGGGGAAGGTCTGTGGTAAATGATACCCATGAGAAAGATCACATCAAACGACTGTGTAAAAAAAGAGAGATGCTCGACTCCAAGCAGATCAGTATACAGATTTGGAATACCAGCCATTTCATTGAGACTCTTAAAGCAGTAATAGTGTTGCACGGATGGCTCGAGGCCGAGCACCATCCGGGGTCTGTGATCCGACATGCGAAACATATAATAGCCGTTATTGCTGCCGATATCACAGATCACTTTGTTGTGCAGGTCCGGAAGCTTGGGGACAACCTTGCTCCATTTATATTCACTGCGCCATTCTGCGTCGATCTCAATGCCAAAAACAGAGAAAGGGCCTTTACGCCAGGGCATAAAGCAGCGCAGGTCCTGTTTCAGTTGGGCCTGTTGATTGTCCTCAATTTCATCACTTTTTCCAATGGTGACCACATCAGTTGAGAAGTCAGTATAAGTGGCCGATAAGGTTGCCAGGCGTTGAAATGGTTCGCGGAACCTGAGAAACCCCTTTTTGTCCTGGTTGACCCATTGCTGCCTTTTTTTGTGAATGGCAATAATCTTGTCGATATCAGCCGTGGCGGGGAGTTTGGAAAGATAATCCATGTTTGATTGGTTTGTTGTCTCCATGGTTATCGTCATCAGGTTATTTGGATTTGATTGCAATAAATGAGGTGAAATTGAACCATTGGAAAAAGGTTTCAATGGTGGTGAAGCCAGCTCTTTCCAGAAGCTCTTTATTTTCTCTTATAGAAAAGGGAATGAGGATGTTTTCAAGTGCTTCTCGTTTTTTGGCGATTTCAAGCTCGGAATAGCCTTTTTCACGCTTGAAAGCATGATAAATTTCGATGTATTGCCGGTTAAGAGCTTTGTCATGACTGATAGTCTTTTCACTCAAGAGCAAAATGCCGCCGTCTCGGAGGTTGCTGCAGAGATGTTGCAGGAATTTTTCACGTACAAGTGGTCGAATAAACTGGAGGGTGTAATTGCAGATGAATGCGCCAACATTTTCTGCCTGAAGAGTTGTTATGTCGTTATGGATAAATGTGATTGATTCTTTTTTTGAATAGAGTTCAGCTTTAAGCCTTGCCTTATCAAGCATCGATTCGGAGTTATCCACACCAAAGAAATGGAGTTCTTTGTCAGCCAGTGCCCGGGCAAATTCAAGCAGGGTCGTTCCCGTAGCGCATCCCAGGTCATAAACGCTGTCTCCGGGCTGAAGCATTTGCTCTAAAATTTGACTGCTGCAGTCAACGACTTCCGAGTAAAACGGAATAGAACGGTCGAGCATGTCGTCAAAGACTTCGGCAACTTTTTCTGTGAAAACGAAATCTTCGTCTACTCTGTCAACCTGGTACAGGTTATCCCGTGATTTTGAGACCATAATAAGTTGATGCGGAATTATAACTGTTCAACGAAAGCTTGAATATATGAACTATTTTCATGGCGGATTCTGATAAACAGAGCTGCTGTCTCATGGTGAACCTGATAGTTCATCTCCTGTTCTTTTGTCGAAAAGACGATAATGTATAATACACCTGAGATAATTTCATGCAAATTGATAGCGAACATCGGTTTTTTGTAATTGACTCGATGATTGCCAGGCTCGATAATACTGGAAAAATTTGTAGTATTGAAAGTAGAAAAAGCTCAATGACAATTCAGCTCAAAGTTGGTGTAAGTGGGCGGGTTGCGGAATGAATGGCCAAGAATTGGGTTGCCTTACAGCCATTATGAGAGTATAAACGGTTGTCGATATAGAAGGTGGAAATCTCCTGGTTTGCGTATGCTGGTCATCTGCTTTTGGAGAGTGGCTAAACCAAAAGCCAAAGCATTCTATACAATATTGTCAACTTATAAAAAAATCACTGCCACAGATTCATGTAAGTGGTAGGTGGAGCTGCCAAAGGGTCCGTGATTCTGGGTAAATAGAATGTTGTCTGTTTTATCTTTATCGTGATTGTCACCGGTGCACACAGATCCCATCCTCAGGCTTCCCAACAGGATGACCAAGGTGCATCATCAACCGGTGGCGTCCATTAACTTATTACTTCATGCTCCAAAAAGAGAGTGCGTTTATGTCCAATGAAATAGATTTTGATGAGATTTTCAGGAAGTACCGTTCTGACCCATATGATTATATTGAGGTGTTGGCAACTCACACAGGTATTGTAAAGTTTCTGGTTCAGGAAAAAAGTAAGATTGATGCCGTCAGTGGGGAATGGCAGCATATTCCAGGCACATCGCTTTATCAGATCGAGCGGGAGAGAAACACTAAAACGATTACAGCAGAGACAAATGGGGAGATCTCATCGATCAATATGGAGCTTGACGGCCAATTTGTTGAAGCCGGTGAAAACCTGATGACCATTCGTCATCCTCTGAAGAAAAAGGAGATAATAGAAAATATCCTCCAGGAGGTGTTGTATCTCTTTCGGGCTCCGGAAAGAGCTAAATATTATTTTGCTCTGGATATACAGTCTCGAGTCGATAAAAAAGGAGCACGATCAATTACCATCAAGTCGGGTGACGAGATTATTATCATGTCACTGATGAAACGGGATACTCCCGTTTACTACAATGGTGACAAAGGGGTTATCCATTCTGTCTATTTTACGCCGGGTGTTACTGTCGATCAAGGTGTTCCGCTCATCGGTGTCTGTCCTGTCGATAAACTGCCGTTGATTCAGAAGGTTATTACTCGGGTAAAAGCCGATTGGGACAAAGCCTGAGAAGCCATAATCACTGCAGATTTACACGACATGGGTTTGACGCGGAGGTTTTGCTCCAGCAGCAAACCCATGTCGTGTAAATCTGCAGCAATTATGGCCTCCCAGGCAGGCAGCCGTTATTAAAGTTTAGTGACGGGTTTCTTTATTCTTACTAAAAGGAGATAGCAATGAAACCTCTCATTTGCATGTTTATCGTCTCTGTTTTGTTTCCTGCATCAGTTCTTTGTGCCAATTCCTCTCCAAATTCGATCATGGCCGATGTCCATATAACCGTTCATGTTAAACGTGAAGGTGGGGTTGGAAGCTGTGGTTCCAGACCCTGGGGAGTTGACCATATAAGTGGTGGTGACTTTCGTTGCCATCCACCGAAATACTGGTACAACTATTTCCTTGTTGCCAAGATGGGGCAGAAACTGAAAGTCACTCTATCCACCCAGGGCAGTTATCATATCAGCGGAGCTGAACCGGGTCATCTGAAGTATGAGAAGATGGAGCATACTTCGGATGGTGCACGGGTCTGCAGCCCTATATCTATTGCTGCGGCAAAGGATTATTTTCAGTTTGATGCTACCGGTGTCGCTCAGAATGGCCGGGTTCAATTGCGTTTTTCCACCATGCCTGAAGAGGTATCGAAATGGCAGTGCCGGGGCGGCCATGGATACGAGCGAAAAACAAATTTATTGCTTATTAACTGGGCAACGGCCATGACTGGAAGCCATCTGACCACAGCTACCGAACTCACTCGGGATCACCTGCAAAGACCCGGATATTACGATCAACGATATGCTGAAGGTATGAATCCCAGCCCTGGTAATCGGGATTATACCACGGTCCATATTCAGTTTACCTGCTATGACCCTCAAAAAGAGGGCAATAAATTTGTTGCCTGTCCCTGGGACAAATAACAGTTGTTGAATTTGTGTCTTGAAGAAATGCTACCCCGTTTAAATCATGAGCTGTTACAGCAGTATATTCAATCCCGTGAAAAGGCTTTGAGGCACGGTAGCGTGGTCCATGGAGATGAAGATATTATCTTCCGATATGGTGCAGTTGTCGGTTCACAGATCGACTGTTTTGCCAGTCTGGACAGGAGCATGGATTATTGTCGTTCTTTAATTGATCAGCATGAGCGGCAGAACCGTTCCGTTGCCAGTGGAACCACAGTGCTTGCCCGAAAACTTGATAAATCCAAAGGACGTTTCACCCGGACCTGGCATGCGCCGGAGGGTGGTTTGTGGGGTTGTCTAATCCTTGCAGATAACTTTTTAAATCACACATTGACCCTGTTGCCGCTGGCGTTGGGGGTGAGCGGCTGTGAAGCCATACGGGAATCTGGTGCAGACACAGCTACCGTTCGCTGGGTCAATGATGTCCTGGTCGAAGGGAAGAAATGTGCTGGTTTTTTAATGGAAGGATATCATTCCTCTTTGAGAAAAGAGAAATATCTCCTCATTGGTTTTGGCATCAATGTGAATAATGAAGTTTTTCCCAGGGAGCTTGGAGATACAGCCATATCAATTAAGCAGATAACAGGTGAAACTGTCGATTATGATCGTTTTTGTCTTACTTTTTTGGCAAAATTGTCCTGGAATATTGGTCTGGTTTGTTACGAAGAGCAGCAGGAAATGATAAACGGCTGCTATTCCGGTTCCAATGGGGATCACCCTCTGATTGAGCAGTGGAAAAAATTAACAGATACGCTCGGAAGACGGGTCCTCTATGGGTATGACGTTATGAAAAAGCCTCAATATGAGGCAAGAACAGTTGATGTTGCCAATGACGGTGGCCTGGTGATGCTCCTTGACAGTAACCATCAGATCGTTGAGCACAGCGGTGAAGTTCGTTACATTAACGAGAAGTAGCCATGTCAGACAGCACTTTCCAGGAATGAATATCCCGTTGAAAGAGGTGCCTGAGGTAGAGGTGAACTGCTCGAACCGACTCTTTCACATTTGATTTGGATGGACAGAGTCTGTGCAGGCGTTCCAGCGGCAGCTTCTGGGCCGATTCCATGTATCTGATTGTGCCTTGAGAAAGGGTTTGAAAACTGCGGCTTTGGGGCTGTTTTTGACAGCTGTTGCAGGTGAGAGTGCCTGAAAGGCTGTGAAACCAGTAGTTTGAGTTCCTTTTAAGCGGCTGTCTACATTGGGAGCAGATCGACAGGTCCGGTCGGTAACCGATGATATCCATCAGCCTGATTAAAAAAAGTGAAACGATTGGCCAGTGTTCGGAGTTCTGGTCAAGAGCCTGCAAGCACCAGGCTGTCAGATCAAAGAGTCCCTCGTCACCACTCAACTCACGGCTTGTCATCAAAATCAATTCCCGGATTACCTCTGCACTGTAATAGAGAGAAATGTTACTTCGTAAGCTGAGATGGCTGTTAATCAAATCGGCTTCGCGGATAAAGGCTAGACTGTTACGACTGTTTTTATCAAAAGTGATGCGAAGAAGGGTGAAGAGTTCAAGCTTGTTTACAAAACGTTTCTTGCTGCGATTGGCCCCTTTAGCAATACCTTTCAACAGGCCGATATCCTTGCAGAAGAATGTAACAATCTTATCCGATTCGCCATGTTCCAAGCAGTTAAGAACAATAGCGTAGGAATCTTGGATGGTTTGTCCCATTGAGTGGACTTGAGTGAGTTATGGGTGAGGAATTTTGACGGTTACCAGACCGTACTGAGGGGTTGGCAGTTGTTGGAAAAGACCATTAACACTCAATCGAACTTTCGCCTCTTCGGGCAGCACCATGGTGATATTATCCTTTGCCGTCCAGCTTCTTGAATCACCCGATTGGAACAGATAGTTTTGAGGATTCTCATCATCTTTTATGACAGTTACTTTGGTGATTGAAGGGAAGTATGCCTGCAGGTGATATTGAGCCTTTTCCGGTGTTTGTAACTGTTGAACAGAATCTATTTGTTGGGAGTTTATGGAGGAAGAATTAGAGCGGATTTTCTTGGAGAGATAACTTGCCGGATTCCAACCCATTGACCAGCTGACCAGGGCACCAATTATAATAAGAATAACCAGGCCGAAACCCAGGATAGAACTTAACCGCAAAGACGGCTTGTCGGTCATGGAGTGAATCTGGTTGTGGGACTCAAGCAGGTTGGAACCCTCATTGGCCTTCTTACCAAAAAGTTGGGTGTGTTTTTGGTATTGATCATGAATATATGGTACGTCAAGTTCCAGGAATTTAGCGTAAATAGTATAGAAACCGCGAGCAAAAGGTTCGTGAGGAAGGGCTTCGAAGTCGTCATTTTCGATGGCAGTCAACGTTGCCAGAGGGATTTTGGTTGTCTCACTGACACTTTTTAAATCAATCCCGGTAGCTTCTCTGTTTTCTCTAAACAGATCCCCTAGAGGTTCAACGGTTATTTCTTCAGTATTTTGAACCATAATTGAATACGTACCGGGCTTTCGGTGAAATTTATCTTCTTTTAACCTGAATCCGTGAGAATGGTAATCGACTGTTTTACAACTTCTGAATATAGGCTTTTTCCTTGATCTGGGTTATCCAGGCTTTGTACTGCTCCTGAAGTTTTTGCTGGTAAAGTTTCTCTTTAATATCCTTTTTAACCGACTCAAAGGCGTTTTTTGTGACAATGGATTTGTCGTTGCCTGAAAGCAGCTTGAAAAACTGAAAACCGGCCGGTGTCTCTATTATCTCACTTACCTCGCCATGTTTTAAGGAAGTGACGCTCTTGCTCATATCTTCGGCCATGTCTTCCTTTTTAAAAACACCTATGTCACCACCGTCCTCGGCAGACGGCAAGTCAGAAAATTTGCGAGCCAGTTCCCTGAAATCATTTCCCTGTTTGGCAAGGGCCTGGACGCGCTCGGCCCGTTTGCGGGCCTCTTCTCTTTTTTGATCAATTTGTGACCTTGAAAGAGTGCCCATATCTGAATCTTCCCACGTGAAACCGATTTGAAGCAGGTAATATTCATCTTCCTGAAGGTGTTTGGTGTAATGGGTATCGTAGTAGTCCAGAACCATATCGTCCGTTACAACAATTTTTGCATGAATGACGAAGCCGATCAGCTTCTTTTTAAGGAGCTGGCTCTTGAGGTTGTCTCTGTACGCTTCTACTGTGACACCGCCTTCTTCAAGCTTTTCCTTAAACTGCTTTGGGGTAAGATTGTTTTTTGCGATGATTTTTTTAATAGCTCTTTCTACTTCACCATCGGAAACACGAATGTTATATTCTTTGGCTTTATATTTGATCAGAGCTTTGTCAATCAAACCGTTGAGCACCTTTTCTCTGGCCTCTGTGAGCATCGCAGTTAGGTTGTCAGCTGAAGCGGTTTCCGTTATTCTTCGGAAATAGACTCTGCCTTCCTGGTCAACTTCCGACATGGTGATAACGGTATCATTGACCACGGCAACAACCCGGTCAACCAGTTCTGCTTTTCCGTTAGACGATGTGGTTAATATGAGAAGAACTGCCAGCAGGGCAGTTGAAGATACAAAGAGTGTGGCTCGTTGAAACGAATAGATAAACTGTGTCATAAACTTCTTTTTTTACTTTTGGGGTTGATTCAATTCTAGTGTTCATTGGATTGATCATGATCACGATCAGGATCTGTTCATACCGTATTATGAAATGAAAAGCTACTCCAAAACGGCCCTTGTGACAAGCAGATAAAGTTATTTTCGCATGGTTTAGTTTGGGTGAAGATGAAGATTGTTTCCAAAATCATCGTCTTAATTGCAGGATGAAAAGCCCATGGAAATTTAGCTGGAGTAATGGAGCTGTAGTTTGCGCCAGGTGAAGTATCTATTGAAAATGTGAAACTTATGTTATGTTTGTCCAGTTGACAATCTGTATGGACGAACTATTCTATTGACATGACGATATTTAATAATTTGATGAAGTATGGGGTGAGTTATTTATGATACAGTTGATGCAATCCAACATTTTTAGACGCAAGCTGCAAACTTTGATACTGGCAGTTTTTTTAGTTATGCTTTGGACTCCAGCCCAGGCGGCAACTCCGATGCCATCGTTTTCTCTTTCAGATGCCAGAAGCGGTAAAAGTATAACAAGTAAGGAGTTTGAGGGAAAAGCGTTGCTGGTTACTTTTTTTGGCACTTTTTGCGGTCCATGCATAAAAGAAGTACCTGATCTTATTGACCTGCAAAAAAGATATAGCAAAGATGGTTTTTCGGTCCTTGCCTTATCTGTTGATCGGGGTGGTTCTCGAATTGTCAAAAAGCTGATCAATAAATATTCGATTAACTACCCTGTACTTATGGCCAACCCTAAAACCGGCCGTGATTTTGGTGGTGTCAGGTCGGTACCGGCCAATTTCTTAGTAAATAAAAGAGGGAATGTAGTGAAAAGATATCGACCTGGTGCCATTCCCCATAACGAGCTTGAAATGGATATAAAAGCCTTGTTAAATTAATTCCTGTTTTGGGTTGGTAGGCTGAACACTATTTTGCTTCTGCTTGACAGAAAGTCGGCAACCGGAGTATATTGGCAAATCTTTTGATTAAGAGAAGTGATGTATCAGTTATAACAAGTCAGCTTAATGTAAGTTTGATGAAATAGTATAATTTAACTCCGGAACATTCCGGAAAAGAATAACCCACATCTTTGGAGACCTGGAAATGAAAAAAGCAATCGTATCTGTATTCATGGCACTGGTTTTTGCCGTAAGTGTAGTCGGAACTTCTATGGCTGCTTCTGTTAAATGTGAAGTTACCGCAGTTGATGCTGACAAGGGAATCGTAACCATGACCTGTAAGAAAGCAAAAAAACTGAAAGTTGGTGATAAAGTTAAAGTGAAAAAAGCTAAAAAAGCCGGAGCAGTAGAAGGTTGCTAATGAAATAGCATTTGCTGTTCACTGAAATAGAAGGGTTGATTGATGAGCTATCAATCAACCCTTTTTTATTGTATACTGCATACGATATGGTTGTCAGACGTCTATGCGCTGGTTTGGTTTCTGTTGTTCATTACTGTTGGTGTGAGCTTTATTAAAGGAGACTGACATTGGAAATTCTAAAGGCTGCTATTCTTGGGATTGTACAGGGAGCAACTGAGTTTTTGCCTGTTTCCAGCTCAGGCCACCTGGTATTGGGTTCTAAACTACTCAATTTCCAGGAGCAGGGTGTTGTATTCGATGTCTTCGTTCATCTTGGTACACTCTTTGCCGTCATTCTGGTTTTCAGAAAAGATTTGGTGAAAATGACTGTAGCACCATTCTTAATGCTTAAAGGAAGTAAAGACCCTGAAGTCAAAGATCATTTTGATTTAGCTCTGTATGTGGTTGTGGCCACTATTCCCATTGTCATTATCGGGCTGTTGGTAAATGAACATATCGACCGGATATTTAAGAGTGAACTCATTGTTTATTGCATGCTGACAATTACCGGTATTACGATGCTGGCTTCGCCTTACCTGAAGGAACAGGGTAAGAAGGTGAACTGGTGGCGGGCTATTCTAATTGGAATTGCTCAGGCTGCTGCCATAATGCCGGGCCTTTCACGTTCCGGCTCAACGATTTTCACCGGTATGCTTTTAGGAATCAATCGGGATACAGCCGCTAAATTTGCTTTTCTCATGTCCATCCCCGCCATTTTAGGTGCAGTGACACTGAAGTCTCGAGACTTACTTGAGGTATCCAGCTCTTCGAGCAGCCTGGCTGTTGTGGCTGTTGGCACAGTTATGGCCGCTATTTCAGGGTATTTCTCAATTGTGTTATTGCTCGATCTCATCAAAAGAAACAGGTTGCAGATGTTTGGGTATTACTGTATTGGGATCGCCTTTGCTGGACTTTGCTTCTATTTTTTCTAAACCATGGATATCCGTACACTGCCCGAAACTGAACGGGAAATATATAACAGGATCCGTAAGGATTATTCATTGAGCTTTGATTCGGTCAGGATCAACGCCAATACGATACGTCTTTTAAAGATTGAGGACCTTGAGGAATTTCTCGGTGGTAAAGATCCTTTTGAGGATGTCTCTACTTTTCCTTTCTGGATAAAGTTGTGGGATGCTGCTGTTATTCTTGCCTATGTGCTCGACTCTCTACCGGACAAATCATCGAAATCGCTACTTGAGCTTGGTGCTGGGCTGGGTCTGCCTGGGCTTACTGCAGCGGCAGGAGGATTCTCGGTAACCTTGACCGACTATGAAGATATCATTCTTGATTTCCAGCGAGTCAGCAGCGCAGCATCGAAATTGTCCAACGTATCGGTGGAAAAACTGGATTGGTTGAATCCAGCCAAACAAAATCAATATGATATTTTAGCAGGAGCCGAAATCCTGTTTCGAGAAGAGTTTTTTGAGCCACTGCTGCAGATTTTTTCAACACAACTTAAACCCCATGGTCTTGTCTATCTGGCTCATGATGCCAAGAGAAAAAGTTTACAGAATTTTCTAAAACTGGCCTCAAGCCGGTTTGATATTTCCATTGCAAAACAGACGATGAAAAAGCCGGATGGTAATGTTGAAATTCTTGTCAATTGCTTGCGTCCAAAAAGAAGTGACGGATAGCTGTGCCAAATGTTGCCTCTTTACTGGTTTGTGGTACAGTGGCAGTCTTTTTGGCGGAATTATTGAGAAGTAACTGATTATCGAGCAAAAGCGAAAGAAGTTAGGCGGAGATGACCAGGACTCTTTATCCAGTAAACATAGATATTCAGGGTTGGCCGGTAACGGTAATCGGTGCCGGTAATGTTGCTGCCAGAAAGGTGGCTTCCCTGCTGAATTGTGGTGCACGGGTAAAGATTATCAGTCCGGTTGTCTGTGAGGAGATTGGGCTATATTTCAGTAAAGGGCTTGTTGAACTTGAAAAAAGAGCGTATCAAACGGGTGATTTAAATGGTTGCCGTCTGGTGTTTACGCTAACCGATCAGCCGGAGGTCCAGAGGGCCGTGATCGCTGAGGCACAAGCTCATTCAATTCCTGTTAATGCAGCAGACAACCCTGAAGAAAGCACATTTCACGTTCCTGCCTCATTGAAAAGGGGGGATCTGCTTCTCTGTGTTTCAACAGGGGGGGGAAGCCCGCTATTAGCGGCAAAGATCAGAGAGGAGCTTGAGGGGAGATATGGCAAGGAGTATGGCCTTTTCATTAAGCTCCTGTCAGTGCTCAGGGATAGATTGCATTCTCTTGACTATGGCGGTGCTGAGCTGAAAAATGTATTTGAAAAGCTATTCAGCTTGAATATACTTGGCCACATTCAGACGGACAGCTGGCAGATCATAGCTGATCTCCTGACAGTTGAGCTGCCTGAGGGGTTCGATGTCGATGGGGTAATTGAGGAAACACGCTCGACGATTGAATAAGGTTGTTGGTTGAAGGGTATTGTCACGATAATAACCCTTCCGGGTATAAAACCATCCGGATTTTTAAACCGGATACAGTAAAGGTGATACGAATAGATGATAAAAGAAGCTGGCTCTCTCCTTTTTTTGATGGTATTGGCGGTGACTCTGCTGTCCAGTTCTGCCTATATTGTCTTTTTTATTTCCCAGAAAGAACGGATTCGCACGTGTGCCCGCTATATTCTGATGGGATCTGGTATTCTGCAGACACTTTATATTTTGTCAAGAGCGATCGCTGCCGGTCACACTCCGATAACCTCTCAGCATGAGGCTGTCGTCTTTTTTGCCTGGTCACTGACCTGGTCGTATCTCTCTTTTCGCTGGCGATATACGGTACGAAATTTTGGTACCTTTGTCTCAATTCTCATTTTCGGCCTTCTTGTTATCGCATCTCTGGTCTCGAAAAATATAACTCCACTGGTTCCTGCTCTGCAGAGTAACTGGTTACCTATTCATGCCGGCTCGTCTATTATCGCGTATGGTTTTCTGGCGCTGGCTTTTTGTGGCGGGATCATGTATCTGCTGCAGGAATGGGAGTTGAAATCAAAGCGCTTTGGTTACTTTTTTCAGCGGTTGCCCTCACTCGATGCTTTGGATCAGCTCAACAGCCACTGCCTGTCCATAGGCTTTATCTTTCTCTCTATCGGTATCGTCACCGGTTCCATCTGGGCCCATCAGGCTTGGGGCACATATTGGCAGTGGGACCCGAAAGAGACCTGGTCCCTTATTACATGGTTTATCTATCTGGTTCAACTTCATCAGCGATTTACCGTTGGCTGGCGGGGAAAGCGGGCGGCGGTCATGGCAATTATCGGATTCTGTGCTGTGATTTTCACTTTATGGGGTGTCACCTATCTGCTTGGAGGATTGCATAGTTATGGCAGATGAGAGAATAATTCTCCTTGGAGTGAACCACAAGACTACCCCTGTTGAAGTGCGTGAGAAGATGGCCTTGACAAGCGGGTATGAAGAACCTCTTCAGCAGCTTAGTAAAATCGATGGGTGCAAAGAGTATTATCTGCTCTCTACCTGCAACCGGGTCGAATTGCTCCTGGTTGCCGAGCCTACAGCCAAGCTGGAAGAGGAAATTGTTCGATTCCTGTTTGGTGATAGTTTTACCAGAGAAGAATGCAGTGAATATTTCTATCTCTATTACGACGATGAGGCGGTCTTGCATCTTTTCATGGTGGCAGCCAGCCTCGACTCGATGATTGTTGGTGAAGCACAGATTCTCGGGCAGCTCAAAGAAGCATACAGGCATGCTACCGCTCAAAGAAGTACTGGCTCTCTTTTAAACAAGCTGCTTCATAAATCGTTCTCGGTGGCCAAACGGGTCAGATGTGAGACCGGCATCGCTTCTTCCGCCGTTTCCATCAGTTATGCTGCTGTACAATTGGCGAAAAAGATTTTCGGCTCAATTAAAAACAAAAAAGTCATGCTGCTGGGTGCCGGTGAGATGGCTGAACTTGCGGCGGAACATCTGCTGGGTCAAGGTGTTGACGAGGTCGTTGTTGCCAATCGAACCTTATCACGAGCTGTTGATCTGGCTAAACGTTTCAATGGTACGGCGGTTTCTCTCGATGAGTTGTATCAACAGCTTGAGCGGGTTGATATCATCATCAGTTCAACTGGGGCGAAGGATCTGATTTTAAAGAGAGAAGAAGTAAAACCGATTATGCGTGCCCGCAGGAATAAACCTCTCTTTTTTATAGATATTGCCGTTCCCCGTGATCTTGATCCTGAGCTGAGTGACCTGGACAATGTGTATTTATATGATATCGACGATCTGAAACACATTGTTGATATGAATAAATCTGAGCGGGAAAAGGAAGCGGTGAAAGCCAAACGGATCGTTGAAGAAGAATCGTTGAAATTTTCCAAATGGCGGGAAGGTATGGCCATGACACCTACTATTTTGTCGATCAGAAAAAAGGCGGACCGGATTGCCAAGGATGAGTTTGCTAAAACCATTAAGAAATTAAACGGATTGTCAGCAAAAGAGCAGAAGATGGTTGAAAAAATGGGACAATCGATCTGCTCCAAGCTGATTCATGACCCACTCCAGTTTTTAAAGAGTGAGAGTTGTCACGACGACAAAGCGCAGAGACTCGAGTTTATGCGGTCTGTTTTCAGGCTGGACAAAGAAGAGAATGAGTGAAAGCAGGCAGGCACTGATCGAGGATGAATGGCTGATTGTTCGTCACTCCGGTGAAATTCCTGAAATTGCTCTCTCCTCCGTTCTTTACTATCTCACCGAAGATCCGGAAGGACCTCACATCGACTTAAGTGAGGAAGAGCTGGAATACCTTACCCTTGCGGCTGAAGAGCGGTACTATGAAATCGTCCTGCGTGATCTGATTTTAGAGAACAGGGATAAGACGATTTACCGCGGAATACAGCGGACCATCTATAATTACAACCGATTTCTGGCTTTCTGCAAACGACGAAATAGAGATAGTACATCCTTTCAGTCAAAAGTGGCCCAGAGCCTTCTTGCTTTTCTTGAGCAGGAAACAAAAGATGTTTTGACTGGTCATCGGCAATGCAGCCTGAATATCTCCTATGAGCAGGTTATAACTTTCGGCAAGGAACTTGGTATTCATGAAAATGATTTACCGGCAGGGCTTGCAAAGATATTTTGAAAGATCCGGGTGCCTGCTTATTTGTGGAGTCTTTTGGATAAGTAGAAAATGACACGAATATCAACCTCTCTTCTTTTCTTGTTCTTTCTCTTCCTTCTGCCTGCCTCTACTACCTTTGCCTCTTCTTTGGATGAAACAGCCCAACAGATATTGGATAGGGCTCTGGAAAGTCGTTTTGGCAAGGGCTTTTATGTAGAGATGGATCTTGAGACCGTTGGAAAAACGGTTGGTAAATCATCCATGAAGATTGGAGTTCTAGGCAAAATCAGCAGAAATGTCGGTAACCTGCTTATTTTCTTCCAAGAACCCGCTGACTCCAGGGGTATGAAATTGCTTGTAAAGAGCAAAAGGGGAATGGCTCCACTTCTCTTTCTTTATATGCCCGAGACTGGCCAGCCGCTCCAGTTGGCCCAGGAGGATCTGAATATGCCTCTTGGAGAATCTGCAGCAACCCTGGGTGATCTTATTTCTATTATTCCCTGGGATGGAACTCACACTCTGCTCGGCACTGAACAGTGCGGAGAGGAACCTTGCTATAAAATAGAAACACATCTAGATACGAAAAAGGGGAGGCGACTGACCCTGGTTGGCAAGAAGAGCCTGCTTTCTTACTCCGTAGAACTGTATGATATACGGGCAAAGATGGTAAAAAAGATTGAAACATTGGAAACAGAGAAGTTTGGTGATAAACACTACGCCACATCAATGAAAATCACCAATTATCTGGATAACAGCAGTACAACAATTCTCAAACTTGTAAGTGGAAACATGGATCTGAAAATAGACGATTCCGCTTTCAAACCATCAAGAATGAAATACTCATACTCGGAGCTTTTGCATCTGGGAGAAGACGTTCTTTGAAACAAGCATACAGAATAATGGAGCGGCTCCTGGTTGGTTCCCCCGCACGAGTTCTTGTAGCATCTCTTCTTGTTATTCTGTTCTGCTCATCTGGTCTTTACCGGACGACCATTGATACATCGGTTGACAATGTTCTGCCGGGAAGTCATCCACTCAACCGTGATCTCGAAGATTTTAAAAAAACCTTTGGCAGTGATGAAAAAATCATTATCGGTGTAAAAAGCGATGATCTTTTCTCTCCGTCAATGGTTGCTTTTTTAACGGAACTTTCAACTGCAGTATCCCAGTTACCTGAGGTTGCCAAAGTTGTCAGTCTTGCCAACCTCAAAGTCCCTTACAGCCAGGATGGCCGGTTATATTTCAAGCCGGCCGTTGAGACTGAGCCGGAGCTGTTGCTCTCGCATCCCCTGTTTCGTTCGACACTGGTTTCAGATGATGGCAAGGCAACACTTTTGCAGCTTTATCCTGACGGTGAATGGTCCCCTGACTTTCCCGGTCGTCTACTCTCAAAGATTAAAGAGATGTCTGATGACAGGGCCGAACTCTTCATTGCCGGTTTGCCGGTTATTGAGCAGGAGGTCGTTGAATCCATCTATCATGACCTTTTTTCCCTGCCCCTTGTGGTGGGTCTGGTCCTGATACTCTTTTTGTTG
This sequence comes from uncultured Desulfocapsaceae bacterium, assembly GCA_964565605.1. Lineage (GTDB taxonomy): Bacteria > Desulfobacterota > Desulfobulbia > Desulfobulbales > Desulfocapsaceae > CAZLGM01. The sequence goes on from CAZMFP010000016.1 coordinate 49,077, forward strand.
TTCATCTGGAGAGACTTTATCTGTACAGCTCTTTGTCTTGGTGGGGTGCTGTTAACCCTGACGGGGACTTTGGGGCTGATGGGGTGGGCCTCAAAGCCAATAACAGTGTTGACCCCTGTTTTGCCCCCACTGCTGATGGCGGGTGCAGTGGCATCGGGGGCACATGTTTTGTCCGCTATGAAGAAATATGGTTCCACTGATCTGAAATCGGTTCTGCAGGTCGTTTTTTCCCCATGTCTGTTCGCGGCACTGACAACGGGAGTTGGTTTCGGTTCACTTGTTTTTAATCCGGTTGTGCAGGTAAAGGAGTTTGGGTTTTTTGCTTTAACAGGTATCTTTTTATCTTTTTTTATCGTCTATGGCATAATTACTCCGCTTGCCTGTCTTATAAAAATAAAAATGGGAACAGAGAGATCCCATCCCTTCATAGAGGCTGTCCTTTATCGATTAAATCACCAAACGCAAAAGTTCTCTCGCACTGTTGTGATTGTTTTTTCGTCGATCATGTGCGTTCTTTTTATCTTCCTGCCAGGGCTTAAGGTTGATATTTCCGTTTTTGACAATGTTGATCAGAACGGTGAAGTATACAGGGGATATCAATTCTTCCAAGAACACTTCAGCGGTGTGTCCACACTCGAGATTGATCTGAAGATTGAAAGTGGAGTAATAACCCAGCCGAGCATCATCAACGGTATGCAGGAGTTGGCAGACGAATTGGAAAAGGATGCGCGTGTCAACAGGGTCATATCAGTGGCGGAACTTGTTAATTACATGCAGGAGGTTGTTTCGTCGAAAAGTGATGGCAGTGAACTGACTGAAAAGAGTATTGGCCGTCTTCTTTTTTTATATAAACTGGCAGGATATTCCGTAGTCGTTGATGATTTGATCAACCGACAGAGAGACCGGGCCAGGTTGTCAATTATGGTGGGCAATCTCAGCGCCAAAGAGTTTTATTCTCTGTCTGAAAAGGTAAAACGACTGCTTCGTTCTTCTTTTCCGCCTGATGTGACGGTTAAGGCAACCGGAACGATTGAAATGTACTCTCAGCTCAATAGGCAGCTTTTTAAAGGTCTTGTTACAAGCCTTGTCACGGCTTTTGTGCTCATAGGCCTGTTGTTGGTTATTTTCCTGAGGACAATCCACCTTGGATTAATCGCTTTTTTACCCAACGCTTTTCCTCTGCTCATTATTTACGGCACCATGAGGCTGTTTGATCTGCCAATTGATATCCAGACTGCAATGGTTGGCTGTATTTCGCTTGGTATCTCTGTGGACGGTACGGTTCATTTTCTTCATAACTACAAAAGAGCATCGAAGAAAGACGCTCCGGCAGCAGTGGTTGGTCGAATTTGGCAGACAATAGGTGTGCCTGTATTTATTGCCACTCTTGCCTTGATAGCCGCTTTTTTTGTGCTGGTTTTTTCCTCATTCAGACCGATTCAGCTCTTTGGTATATTAAGTACTCTTGGGCTGATTGCCGCACTTGGAGCCGATCTTGTCTATCTTCCGGCTCTGCTGTTGAGCCGAATAAGATCTTCATGAACCCGTTCAGCCTGTAAACAGAAGGCCTCCAGCCGAGCTTCAATAATTTGGGGAAAAGGGTTGCCGTCTGTTTCAATTGCCAGGAAAGGAAACTTTCTGGTATCACCTTCGGGAAGATTATCGGCTGACAGATCGCTGGACAGAGCACGTTTTTCAGAGACGTTAAATTTTTCATTTAAAACAGCTTCAGCAACCCGGGTTGGCATGCAGCCGAATGGTCCAATGGAGATGACACCGCAGGCCGGGTTCAGTATGTCATGAAAGGATGCTCCAACCGTTAAGATGGCTTCTCCCTGAAGTTCGGGTGAAATAAATTTTTTGCCGCATTCCACAACATGGTCTACCCGCATATCACCATTATGAAAAAGGCCTGAAGGCGCAAGAAGCTTTCTGATCTTCACATCCGCCCGCTCTTTTGCCAGATAGCCGAACCAGAAGGAAAGTGAACGCTTGCCAAGAATCTTATTTTTTATCAGCCAGTCGAGATATTTCAGCCACTCACTGGTTTGGGCAGTTCGAACAATAAAACCGCGCTCAGCCATTCTCTCAACCAGTTGTTGGAGCGAGATCGGATCGTGCCTCACGTATATCTCTCCAACCAGGGAGATTTTCGGGATTTCTTCGTAAGGGGTGGAAAGAGGAATTTTGCTGAGTTCTAAAGCGCTCTTTTTTAACTGGAGGGAGAGCTTTTTCCAGTCCTGATGAATGGTTTGCCGAATAATCTCATACTGTTGATGTAAAACAGCCAGACCACTTTCTCTGTCAACGGCGGCTGCTAATATGGTGGACCACATTTCGTCGAACAGATCACCGATAATGAGTGCTCGCCATGAGGCCATAGAGTAATCGGAGCCAAGACCGCCATAACAGTTTTCCGAACTGGGTGAGAAGACGGCGATATCTTCATACCTATATTTAGTAATCACCCGTTTGGTGAACACGTTATATTGCCCAAATCGACAGGGACCGGGGGCGCTTGGCATGAAATAGACAGTCAGTTCACCTTCAGGGCGGTCGTTTTTCAAGTAATGAAGGACAGAACCAATGGTTGTCTGAAGGGGTAGACATTCTTTACAGCTTGAATTGCTTTTGCCGAGTTTGAGAACATCTTCGTCGGCCGGTTTGATGATGTCAGCTCGAATTCCGGCTCTGGCAAAGGCCTGGGCTAAGAGAGCGGAACCAAATTTCCCCATGGAAGGCAGGAGTATTCGAACTCTTTTGTCTGTGAGAGGGACGACTTCTCCATTTGAGGTTCGCATATAGGCAATATCGTCTTGGTATTCGATAGTCGCAGGAGTAAAAGTAGAGTCTTCAACCTCTTTTTTTCCACTTTTTTCCAGGCTCCGATAAGAAGAAACGATATCGAGAAAGGCTTCAATCCTGGTTTCGATACCGGCATCGGCCGTATGGCTGTCCAGTTCAAGGGTAAGACTGGGCTTTTCAGCCATGATATCTCTGAAGTAGGTTATTACAAAAGAATCCGGGCCACAGGAGAAGTTGGTAATGTAAGTCGCAAACAGCTGAGGATGGTCGGCAACAAAGCGGGCACATCGCATAAGCATGTTGCCCATGGCCCAATACATATTGCTCTCCCTGTCCAGTTCTTCATGATCAAAGGGAAGCATATCGTAAGGGATAATACGAACATTTCTTGAGGCAAATTTGATGGTAATGCCCTTATTTGCTTCTTTAGCAAAAGAGTTGTAGGGCCTGCCAAACAGAACCACCGCAATGTCATCGGGATCTTTCTCAAGCTCTTCCAGGAAGGCGAGTCCTTTGGCTTTTATCTGTTTTTTCCAGGACTCTTGTGCTTCAAATGCTCTGTCAAATGCGAGTTTTCCCACTTTTTTTGATCTGTTGAGCTGCTCGGCAATATCAGCGAACTGTTGTCGGTTCTCTGAATAACTATTTGTAAAATCTATTGTTGGTGCAAGAGTCGTGGCGGAATCAAGAGCTTCAAAAGCGGTTTTCAGGTAAAAAGGCTCACTCTGCACGAAAACACAGGTGCAGGAGGTTTCATTATTACCGGATGGGATGCCTTTTAAGTGTGGCAGAAACGTATAATCCGCTTCCAGTGTTAATAGATCACTCATAAAGCCGTGAGCGATTTCAACAGGATAACAGAAGGGGGCTCCACGCTGTGAGACACCAGCCGGGTCAATGTTTTCGGGAAGAACCAGGTTGTAACCAAGCTCCGTAAAAAATGTTTTGTAAAAAGGAAAATAGGTGTTGATAAGAAAGGACCTGTTCATCCGAACAGTGGGCCTTTTATCACGATTGCTTTCAAGTTCCTGAAAAACAAGATTTTGACGCATTTCGACAAGATCAAGAGCGGCAACATCCACCTTCATTTTATGAAGAATATTATCATAGCGATTGCAGATGCCGCCAAATGGGAATCTCTTGCCGTCAATTTCAATCATGGCAATCTCACATTTCCGGTCACACTTCTCCTTGCCGCCTCTGCAGATAAACGGTTTAGCGTAAGAAACCTCCCTTTCAGCAAGCTGCTGAAGATCGAATTGTGCTCCTTCCAGTAAACCCAGCTCAATCCTTTTTTCTACTTCGAGTGCGACACCATAAGCGCCCATGAGCCCCGGATCTGGCGGGACGATCACATCAGTGCCGGTGAGAGCGGCCATTGCCGCTGGAACGGCTTTGTTGTAACAGACGCCGCCTTGAACAAAAATCTTTTTGCCGACAGGTCGGTTGCCTTTCACTCGATTGATAAAATTCATACAGATTGAATAGACAAGGCCGGCAACAATGTCCTCGGTACTGATATTCTGTTGAACGGCGTTTTTGATATCGGAGCTGATGAAGGCCGCGCACTGGTCATTAAAGTTGGGCGGTTTGGTGCCTCTATAGGCGACGTCACCGATATCCCTGACATCAAGTCCAAGACTCTCTTTGGCCGATTCTTCAAGAAAGGAACCTGTTCCGGCACTGCAGGCCTCGTTCATGGCATAATCGTTTGGGACACCATTGGTCAGGTAGGTATATTTGGCATCTTGGCCGCCAATTTCAAGAATAGTATCAACTTCCGGGTCAAAATAGGTGGCTGCAGTGGCGTGTGCAATAATCTCATTAATGACTCCCGAGGCCATGGCATGGAGTCCGGCTATTTGCCGGCCCGAACCGGTCACCCCCATCCCTTCGATGGAAATGGACACACCATCAAGCTCACGGACAAGTGCCTCATAGACGTTTCGTGAGGCCCGGATAGGGTCTCCATTGGTCCGCAGGTAGGAAGAGGCAAGAATTGCATGGTCGCTGCGCCGGACAATAACTCCTTTTGTGGTTGTTGAACCGACATCAAGACCGAGCATGGTCCGATCTCCGGTTGCCGCTTTTTTGTGGGGTTTACTTTTGAAATGGACAAGATGTTTAAAGTTGTTCAGTGACTGATGAAAAGAGAAGTGCGACAGATCGTCATGGAACAGCTCTTCTTTTGTTGTGAAATTGATTGTCTCATTATCAATAGCCCACAGGGCTGCTCCCAGGGCCTCAAAATATGGTGCCTCTTTGGGTATATGCAGATTCTTAACCTGTTTTTTCAGATAGTGGATCATACCATGGTTGCTGGTGCAACCCCCGGTGACCAGGACATGGTCTTTGGGTAGTTTTTTGAAAAGTTCTTTCAGCCTCTCGGCCATCATGGCCGTTAATCCGGCAACGACTGAAGATTTTGGCACACCCTTGTTGAGTGCGTGGGTACAGTCACTTTTACAGAAAACAGAACATCGACCGGAGACCGTAAACGGCTTTTCAGGAACCTCCATACCGGAGACATCTTCTAAAGAGATGTTCATCCGACCCAACTGTTGCAGAAAAAACTCGCCCGTACCTGAAGCACACTTGTTTCCCGTGTGGATATCCTGGATATGACCAGTTTCATCCAGGTGATACACCATGAAGGTTTCTCCACCGGCGCTGATCACTACACGATAGGGATGATTTTCCGGCAGGATGAATTTAACCGCTTCCTCCACGGCTTCCGGCTCGGCTATGGAACTGAGGTGAAGAGAGTTTCTAAGTTTACGTCCGGTGACGCAGAGCCTCTTGTCTTGCAGTCCGTCTTGTTGATTCAACATTGTCAAAAGACAGCCCCGAACATCGCCAAAGTGGGGTGTGCTGACTGAGTGGGTGATCTCCTTTTTGGAGTCGTGTTGTTTCAGCTCCACCATTGAGATTGTGGAGGCGCCAAGGCAAATACCCAGAGATTTTTTTACCATATTGCTCACAACGTATAGAACTATTTGTTTTTAAGGTGAATGTGTTTCATTAAAGATATTATAAGTTATCTGGGAATAAAAATAATAACTTACTTGGGAATAATTCTTGTTTATTTTAATTGATAAGTCTACTGTCCCATGACAATACATTCAATAGTTCAGTAAAATTTTTGTTATTCGGAGTATTCATTTCTTGCTAATGTATTGAAATAACAATTTATGTTGTGTCCTGTCGTTGGTGTGCAACCCTTCCTGTAGAGAGCTATGTTCAGACATTTAAATTTGAATAGTGAGGTTTGAGAATGGCACGGGTTGATATGCACTGTCATTCAATCTATTCGGATCAGCCGATTCACTGGGTCTTCAGAAAGCTTGGAGCAAGAGAGTCTTATACCCCAGTTGAATCGCTCTATCGACGCCTTAAAAAAGTGGGGATGGACTTTGTCACAATCACCGACCATAACCGGATTGAAGGTGCTCAAAAGTTAGCGGATAAATATCCGGACTGTTTTGTCAGCTGCGAGTTCAGTGTCTGCTTTCATAATGAACCGGCAGTTATCCATCTCTGTGCCTATGATATTTCTGAAGAGCAATTTAGTATGGGACTCAAGCTCAGAGGGGATATTCAGGAATTTGCCGCTTATTTCCGGGAACAGAATGTCCTTGTTTCCGTGCCCCATCCGTTTCACTGTAATCGGTCCGATTTAACCATTGATCATTTGGAGCAGGTTCTTCTGCTTTTTGATTATTTTGAAGAGGTCAACGGTCTGCAGATGGAGATGGCAAATCGCATGCAGGAGGAATTTTTTGCTTCCCTCAGCCCTGAATTTTTCGAAAGACTGCAGAAGAAGCACGGGTTTGCCCCTTCTTCAGAACATCCGTGGGACAAGGGGTTGCTTGGTGGTTCTGATGACCATTCATCATTTTTTCTCGGCCGTTGCTGGACAGAGGTTGATGGTGCTGCGAATTATAAGGAATTCTTAGAAGGAGTCCGAAAGAAAAGAAGCAGAGGGCGTGGTCAGAGTATGACTGCCCTTGCATTCAGCCAGGCAACGCAATCCAGTTGGATTCATACAATCCTTGATCACTACTGCAAGCCGGGAACGTTTGACGAAAGGTTGGTCAGGCTGGTTTCAAAAATGCGGCCGGAGTCAAAAATCAGGAAGGCAATTAACGACCTGGCATCAAGTCGTATCAGCGTGGACAGGCCGTCTTTTATTAAAAAATTATTTTTTAAAAAGCTTATTCGTTTTCGTTTACTTTTTTCTCTGTTTGCCCAGAAACGATTTCTGGACAGGCAGCTCCAGGATGATTGTGAGTGTCTGGCCATGGATGTGCCTGTCGGTTCGGTGATAGAGCTGGAGTCGTTCAAGGCCACAATGAAAGAACTGCTGGCGGATTGGCGAAATACTGAACTGCTGTTTAATCGAAACCCGGATAGAAATCTTCAGGATGAAACTTTTGATTTCATCTCGACCATTTTCAACACCCTCTACAGGTATTCATTCAGGCAATGGCTTCATCATATCCAAACAGGAAATATTCCAGAGGCGTTTGCAAAGCTCTCGTTGATTATTCCAGGTATTTTGCCCGCCGTTCCCTATATTATGGGGTATAAACATTTTTTCTCTGACAAAAATTATCTAAGAGAAATTGGTGAACGATATAAGTTGAAGAATTCACCAGCTGGACAAACTGAAAAATGGGGTTGGTTTACAGATACATTAATGGATGCGAACGGGACTGCTCAGGTTGTCCGTGAGTATGTAAAGCTCGCTGAGGAAATATCAGTATCTTTGACAGCCATTGTCAGTTATCCGCAAGATCCTGACTTTGATGGAGATTTCGTTAATTTCAAACCACTGTTCTGCTTTCCGCTGCCTGAGTATGAAACGAAGATTTTAACTGTTCCATCAATCCTTGATGTGGTTCACCATTGCGAACAGCAGGGGTATACACGCCTTATTCTTTCAAGCCCCGGGCCGGTCGCCTTGTTGGGTCTTTGGGCCGGTCATTTGCTGTCTATCCCTGTTTCCGGGGTTTATCACACAGATATTCCCGGTTATGTGAACAGGCTTACCAATGACACCAGTATGACAGGCTGGGCCTGGAGACTCATCAGTTTTTTTTACGGAAAAATGGAGCGTGTTTACACCTTGAGTAACTCTTCACGTCAAGAACTGATTGATAAAGGTGTTGATAAAGACAAAATCCATTATTTTGTCAATGGGGTCGACTTGGACTTTTACACCCCTGAAAAGAAGGGGGAAAAAATCATGAGCGAACTTGGCGTTTCCGCAAAAGTTGTTTTGCTGTATGTGGGCCAGGTCTCCAGGGAAATGGGTCTGGATCTGCTTGGCAAAAGTTATCGATCCATTCGCAGCTCAATTGATAATGTGGCGCTTGTTGTCGTTGGTGATGGCCCTTACCTTGAAGAGTTTAAGGAGGAGATGGCCGATGTGGATGATGTTGTGTGCACCGGCTTTATAGAGGCTGGGACACTTGCCCGGATTTATGGAGGCAGTGATATTTTTGTTTCACCTTCCACAAATGATGCCTATCGTCCGGTCCTGCTCGAAGCCCAGGCAAGCGGTCTGCCATCGGTCGTCAGTGATGCCGGAGGACTCAAAGAGGTGGTTGTCGACGGACAGACCGGCTTCATTACCGAGTCAAAAAATCACACAAGCCTGACCAAAGCACTCCTGAAGCTTATTGATAATCGACAGTTAAGGCAGGATATGGGGAAAAAGAGTCGAGCCTTGGTTGAGGGTAAAAGCTGGCAAAATGGCTTTGAATCCTTTTGCAATGATCATGGGGTTATGTTGTAAAAAGACGTGGAATACTTTCTGAGGCGATCAAGCCGGGTATTTTTCTTCATTGAGTAGCAGTTTCTTTGTGGCGGCATTTATCGGGTTGAGCTTGTACTGGTTTGCCAGGTTGATGAGATATATTTGAATATCTCCAATTTCCTGTTCAATATGTGCAAGGGTTTCTTCGTCGACTTCCCGGCTCTCATCGGCTTCCATCCATTGGAATATTTCAAGTAGTTCTGCTGCCTCGACACAGAGTGCCATGGCCAGGTTTTTTGGTGAATGGTAGCCTTGCCACCCACGCTTCATACCAAATTGTCGCACTTCTTCCTGAAGTTTCTCCATCTCTGTTCGCTTTGTCATGGTATTTGTTGAGTAACTCTGGTAGTATTTAACATTTGGTTTCTGCTACAATGTGGCGTTTGCGCCATGCTTGATTACAGACTGAATGAATTGTATAAGACATAAATGATCATCATAAAACATAAGCGACTGCACCTCATCACCTTTCTTTCTGTCTTCTTTTGTCTGGCTCAGGCAGTATTTGCGGCCGGAATATTAAAAGAGTCTGCAGAGAAAAGGAATCAGCTGATAGGCTATATCCTTGGCCGACAGTTGCCGGCAATTCATTTTTCCGACAAGAAAATGGATGATGAGTTTTCCATAGCCGCCTTTGAATTGTATATCAAGCAGCTTGATTTTCAGAAACGGTTTTTATTGGAAGAGGATGTGAGGCAGTTACGGGCCTTTGCCATATGGATTGACGATAATCTGATCAGGGGAAACCTGGTCCTGGCCCAGGCTGGTCACACTATTTTTGAAGAACGTCTCAAACAGGTAGAAAGCTTCATTGAACCAATTTTCAAAACTGAGTTTGACGTAACCAGAGATGAATCGTTTGAAACGGACCCGGAAAAGCTTGAGTATGCAAAGGGGCGGAATCAACTGAAAGAGCGCTGGCGAAAAATTGTCAAACGCCAGGTTATCTCCCGTTATCTCGACCTTGAAGAAGAGCAGAAGAAAAGTGACGAGAAGAAGAGTCGGCAGCAGCTCTGGAAGATGGCCCAGGAAAAGGTGGCCAAAAGAAACAAGTCGTTTTTTCACCGGCTGCACCAGGAGACCCTCCAAGACCACTACGATCGTTATTTCAATTCCATAGCCAGGGCTTTTGACCCCCATACCAATTATATGCCTCCAGCAAACAAGGAGGATTTTGATATCCACATGCGGGGCAGTCTTGAAGGCATCGGGGCACTACTGCGGGAAGAGGACGGTTATATTAAAATTGTCAGAATTATTCCCGGCTCAGCATCAGCCAGACAGGGAAGGCTGAAGGCCGAAGACATTATTCTGGAAGTGGCCCAGGGGGTTGAGGAACCGGTCGATATTACCGATATGCGGTTGCGTGATGCGGTACGACTGATTAGAGGCCCAAAAGGAACGGAAGTTAGACTTCACATTCGTCGTCCGGATGGCACAAAAGAGATTATTGCAATCATCAGGGACGTGGTACAGATCGAAGAGACGTTTGTCAAGTCCAGTCTGATCGATTCTCCTTCCGGTGGTAAAATCGGCTATGTTATGATTCCCTCTTTTTATCGGGATTTTGAACAGACCAGAAATGGTAATAACGTTAGAAACTCTACCGATGATACCAAAAAAGCACTGCTGGAACTGAAAAAACAAAAGCTTGAAGGTGTAATTCTGGATCTCAGGAACAATGGAGGCGGCGCACTGATGGATGCCGTTGACGTGACTGGACTGTTCATAGAGTCGGGTCCGGTTGTCCAGGTAAAGGACAGCTTTGGCACAAAAAAAGTTCTTGAGGATGAAGATCCGGAAATTTTCTATGATGGACCACTGATTGTTCTAGTAAACAAGTTTTCGGCCTCAGCTTCCGAAATTGTTGCTGCAGCACTCCAGGATTACAAAAGAGCCGTAATTGTCGGGGGAGATCACACCCACGGAAAAGGGTCGGTTCAGACCATAATCGACTTAAACGAATATATTCCCATGTTTCACTTGAAACGCTATGAAGACCTGGGAGCCCTGAAGGTAATGATTCAGAAATATTATCGGATTACTGGTGGCTCAGTTCAGTACAAAGGTGTGGAGCCTGATATCATACTACCCAGTTTATTTAAATACCTGAAAACCGGTGAACGCTATCTGGATTATGCTTTGCCATGGGATCAGGTAAACTCGGTAAAATATGAGCAGTATAAAGGAATAACGTTTAATCCGGCTCTGTTGATTAAAAAAAGCGCTCAGCGGGCAGCTGGTGACGCGGGTTTAAAGGCCATTGCCGATGAGGCTGAACGGACTTCTGAAAGGAGTGAGAAAACAGCCGTGTCACTCAAAGTCTCTGATCTGAGAAAGAAGAGGCAGGAAGCCAGGCAGGCCAGGGAAAAAATTGGCGCTCATTACCTGAAATACAGGCAGGAGCAGGATGATGGCGATCTTCATACGGCCAATGATGAAAAGCTTAGTGATGAAAAAGATAGATGGCTCAAAGAGATAAAAAAAGACCCGTATATCAAGGAAGCTTCCATGATTATTCGGGACATGATTATGAGCCAAAATGTGTCTGTGACGCAATGACCTTGAAATCCGCAGTTAGGAGAATTCTTTAGGCTTCCACAGCTTCACTGAAGCTGTGGAAGAAGGTTGAACATTTGCAAAAAAAGTGCTAAAGGAAAAGGTTGAATAGCAAGTCACTGTTCAGTTATATCCCAAAAAGGTTTCAACATTATGGTGTTGGAAGAAGCGTTTCGAAATTATCGGCAGAAAATAGTAGACAGGTGGGTAAAATATACACTGTCGAGCTATGAATCATCGAGCTTTTTTAAGAAAGAAAAGGACAAGTTTTCCAATCCTGTGGGGGGGAATACCAGGGAAGCTCTTGATCGTCTCTTTGTCCTGCTGGCTGCTAATGCCGATCCACAGGAGTTTGTCTCCCCTCTTGAGCAAATTATGAAGATTCGCTCCATTCAGGACTTTACACCATCCCAGGCAGTTTCACCCCTTCACGGTGTCAAGCATATTACCCGAGATGTCTTTGAAAAAGATAAAGAAACGAAAGATCTCATTGCCGATCTGTATGATTTTGAGTTTGCTGTTGATTTAATGGTACTGGCTGCATTTGATCTCTATATGCAGAGCAGGGAACGATTATATCAGGTTCGAATAAATGAAATTCGATCCGGAAGACATGTTTTAACAGACAGTACCTGTCCGTCGAAATTATTAAAAAAAGATAGACAGGGGAATAAACAGCTGGAAGTGGAAGAGTCAAGTAAAAGTCTGTGAATAATCAAGGGCACCGTGAATTCCGGAGTTACGGTGCCCTTGTTGTTAGCGGATTAAGGTATAGAGGCGTCTCTCTTCAACAGGAGGACAATAACCGGTTTTCAACCCACTTGAGCGGGCGGTGTTGAGAATCAAAACGAAGTACAAACGAAGTGAGGTTAGACATGAAGTATGCCTTCTCATTCCTGGCGGTAGCAGTCTTGATTGGTGTCGCCTGGCTAGGATCCCAGATACCGGGCCTGGAGTACCTTTTTGGTATTGCGCTGCCCTATCTGGCCATGCTGATCTTCCTAGGTGGTTTTGTTTACACAGTTGTAGGGTGGGCAAAATCTCCTGTGCCTTTCTCTATCCAGACCACATGTGGACAGGGAAAGTCTCTTGACTGGATTAAAAGAGATAAGTTGGAGGCACCGGACACCACGTCGGAAGTCGTTGCCCGAATGGCCCTGGAAGTTCTCACATTCAGGTCGCTGTTTCGGAACACAAAATCGGAAATTCATGATGGTCCGAAGTTGACCTATGAGTCGTCAAAATGGCTCTGGCTCTTTGCCATCCTGTTTCACTATTCCTTCCTGGTCGTTGTACTCAGACATTTGAGGCTCTTCCTGGATGAGACTCCCTGCTGGGTGGCAGCTCTCGAGTTTGGTGATGGAATTTTGCAGATCGGTCAGCCGACTCTGTATATGACAGATCTGACCTTGCTGGCCGGACTTCTGCTGCTGTTTGGAAGGCGTCTTATTAATCGGCATGTCAGATACATTTCACTTGCCAATGACTATTTTCCCCTTTTCCTGCTGATTGGAGTTGTTGTAACCGGTATTCTCATGCGGTATTTTCTGCGTACCGATATCGACATTATTGCTATTAAGAAGCTGGCAGTCGGACTGGTGACCTTTTCACCGGTTATCCACGGCGACATTGGATCGATTTTTTACATCCACCTGTTCCTTGTCTGTTCACTGCTTATTTACTTCCCTTTTTCCAAGCTGATGCATATGGGTGGCGTTTTTCTAAGTCCTACCAGGAATATGAAGAATAACACCCGCGCTGCTCGGCATGTAAATCCATGGAATCCCGATGTCAAACCGCATTCTTATGCCGGTTATGAAGATGAGTTCAGGGAATTTATGGTTGAAGCTGATATTCCGGTAGATAAAGAGTTGCCTCCCAAGCCGGAAGAAGAAGCGGCAGAGGCGGGTGAAACCGAAAAAGGCGAAGGATAAGATGTACGACCTAAAACTAGCTTAAAAGGATAGAGCGATGTCAGTTCCAAAATTAGAACAATTATCAAAAAGCGTAGTGCAGGGACCGTCCTTGGCAACCGGAGCCATACCGACCAGGGACTGGATGGATATCCCTGTTGTGTTTAAGTCGGGGAACTTTGCCTACCCAGCCAAGAAGGATAAGGTAGAGTATCTCAATTCCCAGAAAGATCTCAGTTTTCCCAATGCCAGAGAGTGGTCTCCTGACGAAGATGACTGGAAATTGCCGGAAAACTGGAAAGAGATCATATTAGCCGGATTGAAAGAGCGGCTGGATAAGTTCCGCTCACTTAAAATATTCATGGACTGCTGTGTCCGCTGCGGGGCATGTGCCGACAAGTGTCATTTCTTTCTTGGTACCGGTGATCCCAAAAATATGCCGGTCCTGCGGGCTGAATTGCTTCGATCAGTGTATCGGAACGATTTCACCCTGGCGGGAAAGATTTTCGGCAAGATGGCAGGCGGTCGCGAGATGACGGTTGGTATCTTGAAAGAGTGGTTCATGTACTCCTATCAATGTACCGAGTGCAGGCGCTGTTCAGTTTTTTGTCCTTACGGTATTGATACTGCCGAAGTGACTATGATGCTGCGAGAACTGCTGCATCTGGTAGGCATTGGAATCAACTGGATTCTGGAACCTGCCTCTAATTCAAACCGAACCGGTAACCACATGGGTTTGCAGCCGCACACCTTTAAGGACAATGTCGACTTTCTTGTCGATGATGTGGAGAACCTTACCGGAATCAGGGTGAATCATTCTTTCAACAGGAAGGGTGCAGAAGTACTGTTTATCACTCCTTCCGCTGATGTTTTTGCTGAGCCCGGACTCTATACATTTATGGGGTATCTCATTTTATTTGAGGCCATCGGACTTGATTATACCTTTTCAACGTATGCCTCGGAAGGTGGTAACTTTGGCCTGTTTACCAACAACGAGCTGATGAAAAAGCTCAACGCCAAGATGTACCACGAGGCTGAGCGCCTGGGTGTCAAGCACATTATTGGTGGTGAATGTGGTCACATGTGGCGAGTCCTCCACCAGTATATGGACACTATGAACGGTCCGGCTGATTTTCTTGAAACCCCGGTGTCTCCGATTACCGGTACCGTCTTTGACAATGCAGCATCCACTAAAATGATCCATGTCAGTGAATTTACCGCTGATCTGATCAAGCATAACAAGCTCAAGCTCGATAAGAGCCGTAACGATCATCTAAAGCTCACCTGGCATGACTCCTGTAACACTGCACGAGCTATGGGATTGTTGGAAGAACCGCGCTACATCCTTGATCATGTTGTTAATAACTGGGTTGATATGCCGGAAAACACCATCAGGGAACAGACCTTCTGTTGTGGTTCTGGAACCGGTTTGAATACTGATGAAATTATGGAACTCAGGATGCGTGCCGGATTACCGCGGGCAAATGCTGTGAAACATGTGAAGGATAAGCATGATGTCAATATGTTGGGCTGTGTCTGCGCCATTGACCGAGCTACACTCACATCCCTGATGAATTACTGGAACCCGGAAGTGGGAGTCTGTGGACTCTCCGAACTTGTCGGTAATGCAATCGTCTTAGATGATGAAAAGAGACCTGAAGAGATGGATGAAGGTCTTCGTACAATGGTATTCTAACCCTGGCCCAAAAAGAGGAGTAAAATAATGTACAACAAAGGAACGATTATACCGGGACTGATCATTTTTGTCCTATTTGTGACGTTTCCCATCTGGTTTAACGGGCTGAAAGCGGGTGATATGCCAAAACCCGAGCCGCCCCCAGGGGGAGAAACCAAGTGTGTGGCCGATGCCGATTATATGCGGGCTAGCCATATGGTTCTACTTAACGACTGGCGGGACAACGTTCTTCGGGACGGTAACCGTACAACCGTTGAAGTGGAGGGAAAGAAATATAGAAAGGGACTGCAGATGGCCTGTATGCAGTGCCATTCAAATAAAGAAAACTTTTGTGACAGGTGCCACACTTACGCATCTGTTCAGCCATATTGCTGGGATTGTCATTTGACTCCCAAAGAGGCTGCAGCAAAGAAGGAGGTCCAATAATGGATAAGAAAAGAAGAAAATTCCTTAAGATTGCAGGCCTTTCTGCTCTTGCCGGTATTGGAGCGCCGACAATCGTAAAATTGAGCTCGAACAGTGCTGTTGCAGCAGGTGGTCATGGCGCAGCGGCTAAAACGGCCCATGGGGCCACCAGCCATGCTGTAGAGAAAGCAAGTGGCGTACGGTTGGGCATGCTCATTGATATGCGCAAGTTTGCCGATTCCAAGAATTTGCTGGACTCTGCAATAAGCGCCTGTCACGATGTTCATAATGTACCGGATATTCCGTCGAAGAAGAGCGAAATAAAGTGGATATGGAAAACACCATTTGAAAACGCTTTTACCGATCATTCCGCCTATCGGTCTTCGAAAAAAATTAAAGAAACGGGGTTCCCCGTTCTTTGTAATCATTGTGATGACCCGCCATGTGTCCGGGCCTGCCCGACCAAGGCAACCTTCAAATTAAAAGCCAACGGTATTGTTGCAATGGATTACCATCGCTGCATCGGCTGCCGGTTCTGTATGGCTGCCTGTCCGTATGGCTCGCGGTCTTTCAACTGGGAAGACCCAAGACCCTATATCAAGAAGTACAATCCCGATTTTCCATCCCGGATGCGGGGTGTTGTTGAGAAGTGCAACTTCTGCGCCGATCGGCTCGCCCTTGGTTTGGAACCTGCCTGTGTCGAGGCTGTTCAGGGAAGTGGCGCTATTGTTTTCGGTGATATCAATGATCCGAATTCAGAGCTCAGCCAGGTTCTTGATAGCGAATTTACCATCCAAAGGAAATATTCCCTTGGTACTAAACCATCAGTCTTTTATATAGTGTGAGGTTGTCATGATTGAAAAAACTCTCAAAGGCAATTCTGCTTACTGGACCTGGCTTGGTGTACTTGGTGTACTCATGGCCATTGGAGCAGCCTGTTATGTCAGGCAGTTCAATTTTGGTCTTGGTATGACCGGAATGAGCCGTGATGTTTCCTGGGGTCTTTATATTTCCCAGTTCACCTTTCTGGTCGGTGTGGCGGCTGGGGGTGTTATGCTGGTATTGCCATATTACATTCACAATTATAAGGTATTTGGCAGAATCACCATTCTTGGTGAATTCCTGGCTATTGCCGCTATCTGTATGTGTCTGATGTTTATCATCGCTGATCTCGGTCAGCCGATGCGGGCGCTCAACGTTCTCTTTCATCCGACACCGAACTCCATGCTGTTCTGGGATATGATTGTTCTCAACGGCTATCTGTTTCTTAACATTCTCTGCGGCTGGGTGATCCTGACCGCCGAGAGAAAGCAGGTAAAACCGCCCAAGTGGATCTATTTCTTTATCTACCTATCGATCCCCTTTGCCATCTCCATTCATACAGTTACCGCAATGTTGTACTGCGGTCTTCCCGGACGCCACTTCTGGCTGACAGCGATCACCGCACCACGCTTTCTGGCCTCGGCCTTTGCCGCCGGACCAGCGCTTATCATGATCGTCAGTCTGATCTTAAAGCGGGTTGCCAACTTCGACGCCGGGGAGGAGGCCCGCTCAAAGCTGGCCACCATTATCCTGTATGCAGCAATTATCAATACATTCTTTGTTCTGCTTGAGTTCTTTGTCGGGTTCTACTCCAATATGCCTGGACATAAACACAGTCTGGAATACCTGTTCATGGGACTTGAACATCATGGACATGTGTATGATAACCTAGTTCCATTCATGTGGACGGCAGTGATCTTTAACTTCGCTGCCATGGGTCTGCTGGCCTGGCCGAAGGTACGCAAGAAGGGCAATGAAAATCTGCTTGGCCTTGCATGTGTTCTCATCTTTCTTGCTCTCTGGACTGACAAGGGACTTGGTTTTGTTTTAGCTGGCTTTGTTCCCAATCCGCTCCATGAGATAACCGAATATATTCCAACAGCTAATGAAATCGGCATCACCGTTGGTGTCTGGGCAACCGGATTTTTTATTCTGACGGTGCTGTACAAAATTGCTGTTGGTGTTGAACACGAAATCGAGGAGTAATCTATGAGTAGTTGACACAAAAAAAGCCCTTCACAGAGCAAGGGCTTTTTTTGTGTCCAGTTTGGGGGATGGTCGCTTGGATCTCAAGGTGATTTCAGGTGACCAATCGTTGTACTATTAATTTATCAGCAGGAATAAAACGGTGCCGCAGAAGCGTGTTTTAATCATTTTTTATTCCCTCAGTAGCCAGACCAGAAACCTGATCCGAGCGCTTGTCAGCGGGTTGGAGGAGCAGGGAGTTGAGGTTACTAGAGAATCACTGCAGCCTGTGAAACCGATTCATTTTCCCCTTGGTGGTTATTACAAAACAGTGAAAATGATGGTGCTGACCTGCTTTCGTATGCGGCTGGCCATTGAACCGCTCAATGATGTTTGTAATCAGGACTATGACCTGGTTATTGTGGCCGGTCCAACCTGGTCTTACAACCCAAGCAGTCCGGTTCTCTCATTTCTTGACCGGGATGG
The DNA here is from genome assembly GCA_964565605.1 of uncultured Desulfocapsaceae bacterium. Lineage (GTDB taxonomy): Bacteria > Desulfobacterota > Desulfobulbia > Desulfobulbales > Desulfocapsaceae > CAZLGM01. Next base: position 66,769 of record CAZMFP010000016.1, read on the forward strand.
CAAGCAGGTATTGGCTGGTCGCCTGGTGTTGCCTCTTATTTCCTGTCGAGGCTACTACCGTTTTCATGCCTGGGGACTGAAGAGACTGCTGAAAAAATGTGGTGCCAAAGTACTTTCACCGTTTGTAGTAACCCATACGACAGAAGAACCATGGAGGACTATCGGCGTTTTTTTAAAGCTTGCCGGTAAAGTTCCCGAAGCTGGAAAATCATGGATTCATCATTATTATCCGAAATATGGACACAGTAGAGCCCAGATTCAAGATGTGAAGAAGATTGGAAAAGAAATTGGCTCTGCTTTATCTGGCGACGAAGATCTCTCCACCCTTTCATTTCCCCTTCCTTTACCATTTAAGAAAACAAAATAACGGTAGATAGTTAGCTGTTCACGTTTGATGGCAACTCATGTCAAGCGAGCGAGTGTTAGCTTAGAATAACTCGCCTCTCAAGTAGAGTTGAAAGAGCAGGTGAATGTGCTCTTTAAAAAAGAGATAGACCAGTGCTGCCAGGGAAAGGAAAGGGCCGAATGGGATTCGTGTATTGCGTCCTTTTTTTTCAAGTAGAAGGGTTGGTATGCCGATAACAGCCCCTGTCAAAGAGCTTGCAAAGATAATAAAGGGAAGTGAGGTGTAGCCCAGGAAGGCGCCAAGCATGGCAAGCAGCTTGATATCGCCGCCGCCCATTCCTTCCTGTTTTCGTAAAAGATAATAGAGCAAGCTGATCAAGTATAAAACGCCGCCGCCGATAATCAGGCCGATGAGCGATTCCTGCCAACTGACTGTCTGATTGAAAAATGAGAAGAGAAAGCCGAGCACGATGCCCGGCAGACTGATAACGTCAGGGATGATCTGGTGATGGAGATCAATCCAGATGATCACCAGCAGGGCAGCGCAAAAGATGAAATAGCCACCTGTTGTCAAGCTGAAGCCGAAACGGTGGAACAATGCTATGGAGAGCACACCCATAAGGAGTTCGACCACAGGGTATTGGAGTGATATAGTTGTTTTGCAGTGTGAGCATCGACCAAGCAAAAAGAGGTAGCTGAGGATCGGGATATTTTCATACCAGCGGAGTGTTTTTTGGCAGGAAGGGCAGTGTGATGCGGGAAAGACGATGGATTGGTTTTCTTTTGGGAGTCGGAGAATAACAACATTTAGAAAACTGCCGACTATAGCGCCAAAACAGAAGATGAAGCAGTAAAAAAGAAATTTGGTATCCACTGAAAATATCCACCTAGAAAAAGAATTGCACCCCTATCCACTTTCCTTGTAAACTGAGTCTCAATATTCAACAGACACAGAATAAAATAATTTTATAACGAACAATGTCAATTTTCCAGGAAAAAGCAACAGTTAAGAGCTTGGAGCACCTTGGAGGCAACAATTATTTGTTGACCCTTCAATGTTCATCCATTGGACAAACGGCAAAACCGGGCCAGTTTGTCATGCTCGGAGTGGGAGTCGGTAACGATCCTCTGCTTCGACGACCTTTCTCCATTAACAGGGTCGAGAATGATCTGGTTCGAATCCTGTTCAAAGTGGTTGGCCGAGGAACAAAAATGCTTGCCCGTATTGCGACAGGAGAGATTGTGCCGATTCTTGGACCACTTGGCAACGGTTTTACAGTTGATTTAGAAAGACCCGCCTGCCTGGTTGGTGGTGGTATGGGCATTGCGCCGATGTTGTTTCTGGCCCAGTACATACAACAGGAAAAAAGTGACTGTAGTAAGGATATCATTATTCTAGGTGGTCGGGATCGGTTGGAACTGGAGCCGCTGGTTGCTGATTTTAAACAGCTCGGGTTTAACCTGTTTGCGGCAACGGATGATGGATCTTTTGGGATCCATGGTCTTGTTACCGATGTTCTGGCAATGGTTGAGCCGTCAACTGACTCTCAATTATACTGCTGTGGCCCGGAACCAATGCTGCAGGCTGTTCATGATTTTAGCCATAAAAGAGGATCTGGTTGCCAGGTCTCCATAGAAAGTGAGATGGCCTGTGGTATGGGGGCCTGCCTTGGTTGTTCTGTACCGGCTGTAGACGGTGGATATCTGCATGTCTGTACCGATGGCCCGGTTTTTGAGTCGAACCGGCTGTGGTCTGATGTATAAAACTAAATGAAGATGCTGCAGCAGCAGATGTTCAAAGAAGCGGATAATAAAAAAAGAATCGGAGAGTAGAAAATAGTTATGACCCAATTGCGTTCCATTGATCTGTCTGTCGATATCGGCTCATTACGTCTTGCCAATCCGGTTATGACCGCCTCCGGGACCTTTGGATATGCCAGAGAGTTTGAGCAGCTTCTGGATCTGGGTTGTCTTGGTGCTGCCATTGTGAAGGGAATATCGCTGGAGCCACGGGCTGGAAATCCGCCCCCGAGAATTGTCGAGACTCCGTGTGGTATGCTCAATGCCATTGGCCTGGAAAATGTGGGAGTTGACCGATTTATCCAGGAAAAAAACGACTATCTGACCGGGCTTGATTGCCCGGTAATTGTCAATGTGCTTGGAGATTCTCTGGAAGAATATGAAGAAATTACCAGGCGGTTGGCGGGAATATCGTCTGTTTCGGCCATTGAGGTCAACATCTCATGTCCCAATGTGAAAAAGGGTGGTGTTGCCTTTGGAACCGATCCCAAAATGGCGGCAGCTGTAACAAAAGCGGTTAAAGAACAGGCTGATGTACCGGTTATTGTTAAGCTCTCGCCCAATGTGACGGATATTACCCGAATTGCAATGGCTGTAGAAGAGGCGGGAGCGGATAGTGTGTCGCTGATAAACACCTTGATCGGTATGTCTATCGATCTTTCAACCAGGAAGCCGAAGCTGGGTAATGTGATCGGTGGACTTTCCGGGCCGGCCATAAAGCCGGTGGCGCTTCGAATGGTCTATCAGGTAGCCCAGGCGGTGTCCATTCCGGTTATCGGTATTGGTGGAATCGAGTGCGCCGAAGATGCCTTGGAGTTTATGGTGGCAGGGGCGACTGCTGTTCAGGTCGGTACTGCAAGCTTTATCAACCCGCGGGCCGCCCAGGACGTTGTTGAAGGTATAGAAAAGTATATGAAAGAAAATAATTTGGCTTCCATATCCGATATTGTCGGTAGCCTGGAGATACCCCGATGAATAGCTGGGGTAGAATTGTAAGTACTGTCCGGCTCTTCTTTCATCCCCAAACACCCTGGTACGTCAAAGCAATTCTGGCAGCAGCAGGCGTATACCTTCTCTCCCCTGTTGATCTTATTCCCGACTGGATTGCCGGTATGGGAATTATTGATGATGCCGCCGTTGTCCCTCTGCTTATCACTCTGGCCTACAAACTGATGCAGGCAAACAGGCAGGATCAGCCCACAGAAAGAGGCGGGCCTAAAAAATAGATATGAAGAAGATACGAATCTGTACATCAATTGGCAAAAAGAGTGTTCAGGAAGTGCTTGATCAAGCCGAGCAGGTGGCTCCCATCAGCGATGTCATTGAAGTGCGCCTTGATATGCTGAATGAAATTAGCCTGCAACCGCTGATTGAGACGATTCAAGCTGAGCTGTTGTTTACCAATCGTCCCACCTGGGAAGGGGGGTTATACTCGGGTGATGAAGAAGAGCGGATTGGTTCGCTTGAAGAAGCAATAAGGCTTGGCTGCAGCTATGTTGATATTGAGCTGCAGGCACCTGAAAAAAGCCGTGACCGTTTACTCAGAGCGAAAGAGAACACGAAGGCAAGACTTCTTTTCTCCTGGCATAATTTTGAAACGACTCCCTCTGCTGATCAGTTGAGTCAGACACTGAAACAAATGGCTGACGGGGGAGCCGATATCGGTAAGATAATCACTACGGCCCATGATTATCATGATGTTCTTCGGGTTCTTAATCTTCAGGAGGAGGCCGCTGATATTGACTTTCCTCTCATTGCATTTTGTATGGGACGGGCCGGGATCATCAGCCGGGTGGCGACTCTTGAGCTAGGCGGATATATGACCTACTGTGCAGCGGAAGAAGGTGAGGCCACTGCTCCCGGCCAGTTATCCGTACTGGCGTTACGTCAGATTTATAAACGCATGATTCACCAGTAACAAAAGAACAAAAAGTTGCCGGAATATGGTCGGGAAAGAAGCGGCCACCATGAAGGTAATAGAGCACGAGATAGATTATGATTGAAATACGACCGGTCACAACCGTTGATACAAAAATAGCCGTACCCGGATCAAAAAGTTTGACCCAGCGGGCCTTAATTGCGGCGGCGCTTGGCGATGGCACCTCGGCCCTGGTTGGAGCTCTTGACAGTGAAGATACCATGTACACCTCGGCAGCCCTTGAACAGATGGGTGTTGGTATTGAAAAAAAGAAAGAGAGCTGGCTGGTTCATGGTCAGGGGGGACTGATACATGATTCTGAAAAAGAGATTTTTCTAGGCAATAACGGTACTGCAACCAGATTCCTGACCTCGGTTGTTGCTCTGGGGCATTCAACCTTTATTATCAATGGCGATGAAAGGATGCATGAGCGTCCCATTGCTCCATTAATGGAAGCCCTTCAAGGCTGGGGTGTGGATATCAGATCGATTCATGGTAGCGGCTGTCCACCTCTGGAAATCAATTCCAATGGTATCAGCGGCGGTTCAACCGTACTTCCTGAAGGTAAATCGAGCCAGTATATTTCCTCACTCCTTCTGGTGGCTCCGTATGCAGAGAAACCGGCAACGTTAACAGTCAACGGCGAGGTGCTGTCAAAACCGTATATCGCCATGACCTTATCAGTTATGCATGATTTCGGAGTGGCAGTTACCTGCAACAGTGATTTTACTTCCTTCTCCATTCCTCAGGGTTGTTATAGAGCAAAGGAATACGAGATAGAAGGAGATGCTTCCAATGCCTCCTACTTCTGGGCTGCTGCTGCTATAACAGGCGGCTGTGTATCCGTTACCAATGTGCCGGTTCCCTCACTCCAGGGTGATGCTGAACTTGTGCCGCTGCTTGCAAGAATGGGTTGTGTTGTCAGCCGATCAGGCAATGGCATCATGGTTTGTGGCAGTGATACATTAAGAGGGATCACCGTTGATATGGGCAATATGCCGGATGTGGTTCCGACACTTGCGGTTGTTGCTGCCTTTGCCCAAGGCAAAACGCACATTACCAATATTGCTCATCTACGGATCAAGGAGTGCGACCGGTTAAATGCCACTGTCACAGAACTAAAGAAGATGGGAGCAAAGGTCGAAGAGCGGCAGGATTCCATGGTAATCCATGGTGACGGCGGCCAGTCGCTGCATGGCACCCAGATTGAAACATACAACGATCATAGAATGGCCATGAGCTTTGCCGTTGCCGGCCTCAAGGTTCCTGGAGTGAATATTCTTGATGAAAAGTGTGTGGCAAAGTCCTTTCCCGATTTCTGGGAGCGCTTTGAATTGCTGCGTCAAATCCCGTGATAATTCGCTTAAGGGTATTGCCTATTTTGCTTAGCAGCGAACCACGACCTTATCTCCCACTTTTGCGTTCAACTTCTCAGCCCCACTACCGTTTTTCACCGCAATTTCCAGATGACCCTGGCTATCGATTATGGCCAGGGTCTCATGCTTTTTAACATCCGCATATGAGTTGGACAGGCCGGTAATTGAATAAAAGCCGATGGAGATACGTAACTGCTGCTTGTCACCGCATTGCTTTAAATTGTCGGAAGTGATGGATGTACGCAGGTTGCCGAAATTGTCGATATGAATAACGGTACCGCTGATGGCGTGATCTGAAATGGTGGCGGTGGGGTAGTCGATCCAAACACACTGGTCAGTTGAAAGAGCCGGTCCGGTCTTCTGGATGGGTAACCCGTCGGCAAGTGATGCTGCCACGGGGGCCATAATATCCCGACCGTGAAAGGTGTTGCTGATTTCTTTTAAAAATAGATCAGTATTTGTCACCTGATGCAGTGCGGTGCAGCTTTTGAAAAATGGGCTGAGAACTCCATTATCTGGACCGACAAAGAAATGAGAGTCGTTTTCAAGGCAGATGATGTTACGCTTGCTGCCAACACCGGGATCAACAACCACCAGATGAACGCTGTTTTCCGGGAAAAATGAGTAGGCATGTTCCACTGTGAGCGCTGCTGTTTGAACATCCTGCGGTTTGATTTGGTGGGTCAGATCAATGATATGTATATCTATTGTGCGGCATAGAATGACCCCTTTCATGATTCCCACATAAGGGTCGGCAAGACCAAAGTCTGTTGTCAGGGTGATGATAGAAGTCATGGTGTAATCGAAGATTTTTTCGTTCGTTTTTTAATCAGAAAATAAAGCTGTCCTTTCTCGTTCATGTTGCCGGCGGCCACACGGGCAAAGGTGCCATTGCCCATGAAAAGATCGGCACGACCGGCTCCTTGAATAGCGCTGCCGCTGTCCTGAGGCAGAACGAAACGGCTCATTCGTATCCACCTGACAATCTTCCCCTGCCTGTTGACGACAGGCATACGGCCGATCAGAAAGCCGACAGCTCCTGTTGGTAAAACAGAGTGATCAATGGCAATGGAGCGTCCGGCAGTCAACCCCTTACCCAGGCTGCCGATGACCTGGTCGCTTTTTCCCCATTGAAAGAAGATAAAGCGCGGATTGTGGTGAAAGATGCGCTGCCGATCTTCCGGGTTGTTGTTCAGATACGCCCGGATCGTCGGGATGGAGACTTTTTTTCTCTCTATTTTTCCTTCATCGGCCAGGAGTTTGCCGATGCTGTTGTACCCAAGGCCGTTGGAACCGCTGAAACGAATTTTACGTATATTGCCGCTGTCCAGTCGGATTTTTCCTGAGCCCTGTACATGCAGGAGAAAGGCATCAAGCGGGTCTTTTAAGTAGACCAGCTCATTTCCTCGTGCTACTCCCAGCTCTTCAATCTCCTTTCTCGACCAGTATGGCACAAAGGCACCAGAATGGTCAAATCGACCGATCTGTTTCCTGCCATTTTCAGGTCGCTTTGTTATCAGATTTTCCGGGACACTATATATTGGATAACGGTACTCGTCAGTTCTTTTGAGGCTTCCTTCAAACAGGGGTTCAAAGTAGCCGGTGATCAGCATTTCACCCTTTGGTCGGTTTTTTCGGCCTGCAGCCTGGTGAATCGTGAAGTGTTTGCGGATTTTTTTATTCAGATCCCAGGCGGTGGGGCTGGAGCGAACAAGGTCAACAAATAACAATAGCGACTCCTGAAGTTCATCTCGAGAGTAATTGTTGCCGTCAATCGTTAACAGATAACTGCTTTTCTTTGATTTGAGATAGTCCAGGTGACGGTTGAGGGAGGTGAGCAGAGATTCCCTGTCATGATCATCGAAAAAGTAGGGATTCTTTTCAGGTCTGACAAGAGATCTCTCTTCTTTTTCAGCACAGCTGACAAGCCCGAAGACAACTATGCAGACGAGAAGAAAGAATTTGCGGAAGTGTGGATGAGAACGAAAATGGCCTTGCTGACACCTTTTTTTCAAAGCCATAGCTCCATTTTATTTGCCTGCCAGTTTCTCAGCGAGTTCGCTCACCGCCATGGCATAGCGGTTTGAATGGTTCCATTTGGTTATGGCCTGGAAATTCGGATAAGCTGCAACATAACGATATCCACCACCATTTTTTGGATTAAGCTCGAGTGTGACAATGGATAGTTTCTTGTTGCCGGGTGAGGCCGGCAGCTTGACCTTTTGCGCCTTTTCGGCAATGTCTTTGGCGATTCGACCTTTTCGCCCTTTAAGGCTGGTGCTGATCATCTGTGGTGATTTCAGCTCATTGCCGATATCCACATAGATCGGTTTGTCCAGCTTGTAATGAAACCGCCTTAAATAATTGGCAATGGAGGCGAGAATATCGCTGGTTGAACCAAAAACATCGGCATAGTTATCACCGTCGAAGCTGACAGCGTATTCCCGATAGGAAGAGGGGATAAACTGGGTCTGGCCAAACGCTCCGGCATAGGAGCCATTAATGGACAACGGGTCAAATTTATTTTCTCTACAGAGCAAAAGAAAGTGAATCAACTGCTTACGAAAAAATTTGGCTCGCCTGGGATAGCTGTTGAACAGAGTATTGAGCGTTTTGAAGACATTATGCCTGCCTTTATGAATCCCGAATTTTGATTCGATGGCCCAGATTGCCACCACAATCTCCCTGTTCACACCCAACTCTTTTTCAACCCGGTCAAGTATTTTCTTGTGCTCAATCAGCTTTTGCTTTCCTTTTTCAACAACCGGCGGGGTGATAAAGAGTGGCCAGTATTTATAATATGGTTTTGCTTCCCATTGATGATCCATCAACACCAGAACTCTTCGTTCAATGGATACTCCACGAAACAGCTTATCCAGTTCAGCCCGGCTGAAGTTATACTTGTTTATCAGTTCATCAAAGAGAACTTGATATTTCTTCTGTTTCAGGTTGATTAGTTGACCATCTTTAACAAGATCAGCTGCCAGTACTTTCTTCTTTCTGGCTGATCCTTCTGTTGCAAAGATTGTAATCAGAGCCGCAAGAACAAAGAAGACAATTGCAGCAGAGCCCAAATGAAAGTGTTTAGGTTTAATGGGGCACCTCTTAAAACGTTATTAGCCTTGGGTTGGTTTTCCTATCCTTACATCGTCTCCAATCAAGGATGTGGAGTGATTTCTAATTGAGTCTGAAATATAGCATACTCACTAATATTGTTAAGAAAAAATCTGGTAAAAGTTGTTGGCAAAGTCCTCTTTCATTTCAGGGGGCAGATTGTTAATTCCAGCTGCTGCAGCACGCCCGCCACCGGTGGGGAATTTGCGGCAGAGGGTGTCGGCATCTTTTGGATTATTAAGAGGGGCTCGTACACTTATTCGCAAGGTTCCATCAGCATTGTCAATAAGGATGGCATGGGCCCTGTCAGGATTTTTTCGTGCCTTAAGATTGGAGAAAATACCGACGATCCTTTTGGCCCAGGCTTTGCCGGGGAAGTGGTAAAGGCGGTTATGCTGTCCTGGATCTATCACCTGCTGTTCATTGGCAAGAGCAAGATCATTTTTAAAACCGTCACGTAGCTTGATAAGAGTTGGAGAGCTGCAGAAATCGATGGGGTCCTCATAGCTCTGAAGAGACAGATACAGCTCATCGGGTGCAAAATGAAGATCTTCGATTGTTTCACCATAGCCATTATAATTCAGCAGTTCTCCGAGTTCACGCAGCTGGATGATCTTTTTTTCATCAAGCGATAACGATCGGGCTGCCTCAAGAGCCGGCTTATGCAGGTTATCGCCAAATGCACCGCATACAGCCCATTTTCGATGCTTTCCATCAATAAGTGAGTCGACGATGAGCGAGGTGCAAACATCAGGTGCCGGGTTGATGTGAGTCGTCAACAGAGGACTGCTGGGGATGTCGCCGGCATAGTGATGATCAATATAGGTGATCCGGTTATTCCTGTTCAACAGGTGGCTTAGATCATCACGATTACGATCAAGTGAGATATCCAGCACTGTTATAGAACCATTCGAAATATTTTTTAGCTTTGAAAGCAACTTAATATCACGTTTAACACCAGTGATAGGTGTCGCATCCGGTCTTGGCTCGATAAGTCGTAGTTGCTGCAGCGCGCAAATGCCGTCAGCGTCACCGTTGAAGAGGTCGTAATGTTTCACTGAGTCGAGAAGGGTATTGAAAAATAAAGCGGGTTATGAAAGGAACACTTCATAACCCGCTGATAAGAAAAACTAAAATTATTAACTATAAGCTTACTTGTATTGGTGAGCCAATATTAAGCAGTTCGAAGAGAACGATGAAGCTGGTGTCTTCCGGTGTATAGGAGGACTTAAAGGTAACCGACCAGCAGTTGGCCTGATAGGTGAGGCCGATGTTCTGCTCATCAATCTCTTCCTGTGACAGTGAATATTTAATTTCATAAGCACCGGTCAGGCTTGCAAGCAGTTTCAGGCTGAACTTGGCGTTGATCTGTTCTGTGGTGCCGCTGTTTTCATACAGGTAGTCCAAATCAATCGAGTCGCCACGACTATTGGTGTAGTCAGAAGACAATCGATGATAGGTGAAGTCGTTATCGTAGACGTCGTACCAGGTCTTATAGTCGAAATTGAACTTGCTCCATGGAGTCAGCTTCAACTCCATTTCAATGGGACCAAATGGTTCATCAGATGCTTCACTGCGAATGTCATAGGTCTGTTGGAAAGACACTTTGGCAATTCGGTCTGAAAATTCCTCACCGTCTTTGGTGCCGAAAAGATCAAAGTAGTTACTGAAACCATAGGTGATGCCGTTTTGGTGTCCAATACGATCGACTGAATTGAAACTGGGCAGATCGTCCTGATCAACATCGGCCACATAGGCGTACTTGATATAGGGTCGGACTTCATGACTCAAGCCTTCATAGGAAGGACTGCCTACTTGAAATTCCCGCAGCAGAGTGGTTCCTACTTCAACATTGAAATCATACATGAAACGACTCGGGGTGTCATTTGTGGTCCATTCGGAGTCGCCATAGGCTTTAACCATATAGAGGGTTTCCCGTATTCCTGCTTCAGCCCTGGATTCCAGATAGGAGCCAACCGGAATGGGCATGCTCAAACGGGGATGAATGTCGATACGCTGGCCGCCGACACCCTCTTCACGCCAGTAGTTGATGTAATCAACATCCCAGGTGAGACTGACAGTTGAATCACCTAAAGAGTGAACGCCTCCAGCTTCAACTGAGGGTAATTCCCAGATCGGTGTCGAGTTGGTAACAGTTGTGCTCGTACCATCCTCATTGACAGTGGTTGTGGTTCTTGGAGTATCGCTGGCGTCATTGATGGCGAGCAAGGTCGTCTCAAGAGAAATATCGCCCCAGTTTTTCAGGATCTTCAGACTGTTTTCTCTGCGAGAGTCATTGTTGATCTCAAAACCGCGGCCAAAGACATCAATGAAATTCTTGTTGGATTCCTCATGACCGACCATGCTGAAATCAAACTCTTCCAGGTAGTCCCGGTCTGAAACAATGTCGATATCAAGTCTTGTGATCCAGCCATCCCCGAAGGTGTGATCGAGTTTTCCCCTCAACCAGTAACGGTCCTTGTTGGTATGAGTATATCCGGTATCTTCGTAATATTCGGTCTCAGATGGGTCGCTCAGGTTGTCATACAGGTAAGATCCCATGAACATCCCTTTGTTGTTCTCGCTTGAGACATAGCGAAATTCTAGCCCGGCCATAAAGCCGCGATTGGCGAGAAATTCCGGATAGAAGGTTAAATCGGCTGAATCTGAAATATTGTAAAAGATCGGTATGTTGATGCCGAGCCCGTTATTTGTAGAGTAAGAGAGCTCTGGGAAGAGTACGCCGGACTGCCTTGTGTCCTTGGCTGGCAGGATCAGGTAGGGAAGATAAAATACCGGAACATTACGGATGTTAAAACGCACATGCTTGAGATAAGCATAGCCGCCATGGGTTACTTCGGTATCGCTGGCGGCAAAGCTCCACGGTGGTGTCTCATCTTTATCTATTTTACAGGTAATGACCCAGCCGTCTTCCACCTCATATGTCTTCAGACCGGTTTTTTCGATCATTTCACCTTCCAGATGAAAATCTTTTTCATCACGGATGACGGTGGCATTAGAAAACTTTCCGGTCATCTTTTTCAGGTTGACAGTCCCTTTTTCAGCATAGAGCTGATCCGATTCCGTTTCGATGGCAATATTTCCACGGGCTCGAACAGATTCAAGGGCGACATCATAGGCCATCCAGTCTGCTTTAATGACAACATCGGTTTCATACCGAACCTCGCCTTCTTCGGCAAGTTCTTCCGGAGTGATCTCTTTTTTTTCCGGTTCTTCTTCAAGTAGAGTAGCCCAATCGGTTTCATCCGATTTCTCCTCTTCTTGCTTTGGTGGCACTTTCCGCATCTTTTTTAAGATAATATTACCTTCAGCCACGATAGATTCCGGATTTTCGTAGCGGGTAATTTTATCAGCAGTTATCTGCCATTCCTCTGTGTCAACTGTTTCAGCTCCAATAGCAAAGGATGGAAACAGAATGAGAACAAACGTGACGATCCAGAGAAGCCTTTTCTTCTCTCCAATTGTATGCGGCAAAAACAATGTCACAGCAAACTCCTTTCCGAGGGAAATCGTTGGATGATGATTGGTTATTTGTTGTGTTTTACCAACTTTTAATGGTCGTTTAACCAATGGGCACTATTTCTTAAGCCAGTTAAGCTTTTATACAGATTAACCGGAAAGAAAACCACGAGTAAAGCATGTGCTAACCTCTCCATGGAACTCATTCCGATTACGCGGTGAATCATACATTATTTCACCTGTTTTCGACAAGGAGAGAGTGGTATTTGATCGATATTTTTCAGGTGTTCCCGTCAATTCACCGGTTTCAGAGATAAGAACCGGTATATTTTTTAGAAGGCACAATTTTCTGACACCCTCTATAACCGCTTTGGTCTCCGTTGGCCGACAATGGGAAATAGAACTTGATTCCGAGTAAAAATTAGTTTATTTTCAGGTAGTTTACTTTTCCTAATAAAGAAAGTCCACTTTTTTATCTCGATATTCAATGGTCGGCAGACCACGTTGCCGATAATGTTGCCACGTTAATTCTTGTTGTCTGTCAAACGTCTGGATGTTGCAATGTTTCGACTATTTTGACGGATTTCACCCTTTCACTCCTGGACAGGAAAAATGATCAAGATTGATCAGCGGGAAGAAACCTTTTCAAACGTGAGTTCTATGCAAAGTGGGATTGTATCAGGAGTTGTGAAGTAGATAAAAGAACTAACCGGGGGAAATATAACCAGCCATGTCAGTAGAGAGCGGCTGTAATACACGAACCCGGATGTAAATCCGACTGTGTGTTCGGATAAATAATAAATTGTGCATCTGCTGTATCACAAGATTTGATGAACAGTGGATGCGAAGTGTAAGCACCGAAGATCAATTAGTGAAATGAGAATTGGCAGGGTGCAGAAGAGGAATGTATGACAAATACAAAAGAGGAAGATTCGAAAAAATCAGGAAAATTAAAGGCATCCATCGGAGCATGGTGGAAGTCGATTACCCAGGAAGGCTCGACAGAAAAGGAAACAGAATCTCAAGAGAGCAACGTTAGAAAACCTGAAAAAAAAGCTGGGGAAAAAGAGGTGAAGCCAGCGGAGAAAAAAAAGAGAAGCGGTGGCAGAAAAAGACCCTCACGACCAGCAGCCCGTCGCGGAAGCAAGGGAAAAAGAGAGGACAACCAGGAAACTTCTCAGGTCCAGCCAAAAGAGAAAAAGAGCCAGCCAAAGACAAAACCCGCCAAAAAGAATTATCGGGAGCAAAGCGGCAGGCGATCCCCAAAAAAAGAAGAGAGACCAGCCAGGAATCAAAGCAAGAACGCCGCTGTCAGCAAAGATACGGTTATCAAACTGCTGGTTAACACAGAAGAGCCAGAGGAGTGTCGCCTGGTGCTCCTGGAAAACGGTCTGCTGGAGTCACTTCATGTAACGACAGTTAATCGGCGACATACAAAATCAAACATCTATAAAGCAAAGATCGTATCGATTGAAAATAACCTTCAGGCCGCTTTCATCGATTATGGAACGGAAAAAAACGGTTTTCTCCCTTTTAGCGAAATCCACCCTGAATATTACAAAGCGGATCTCAGCGATAAGGTGAGGGAGTTGGTGGATAAGCATCAATGGAAAAAACTTTCCATCGGTGACGTTATGGAGAGAGGAACCGAACTCCTGGTCCAGGTCGTAAAAGAACAGGTAGGGACCAAGGGTGCCAACCTGACAACCTACCTCTCTCTTCCCGGTCGTTGTGTCGTGCTGATGCCTGGTTCCGATTCTGCCGGAATTTCAAGAAAAATCGTTGGTGAGACGCGGCGGAATCAGCTGCGGGACATCATGAACAGCCTGACGATCCCCGATGGAATAGGTTGGATCGTACGTACGGCAAGTCTCGATATCACCAAAACAGCCCTTTCCAAAGATGTCAATTACCTCAAACGGTTGTGGAAAGATGTTAAGAAGAAAGGGGTCGAGCGAGATGGTGTCGGACTGATCTATGAAGACCATGACTGCGTCCTTCGTTTTCTGAGGGAGCATTTTGACCCGGCCATCCGGGAAATACTGGTTGATGATCAGGAGGCTTATGACAAGGTAAAAGAATTTGTCGCCATGCTGCCTGCCAAACAGAGAACGGTCAAGGTTAAGCTACACAGAGGTTCTCGGCCGATATTTAATCAGTATAGCGTTGAAGACCAGATCGAATCGATCTACCAGCCAAGGGTGAACTTGCCTTCAGGCGGCTCGATAGTGATTGAGCCCACCGAAGCGCTGGTATCCATCGATGTCAATTCCGGTTCAACCTCCAAGGGCAGAAACTTTGAAAAGTCAATTTTTCAGGCCAATATGGAAGCGGCAACGGAACTGGCCAGACAGCTGAGACTGCGCGACCTTGGCGGTCTGATTGTTGTTGACTTTATTGATATGCGGATCAACAAAAATACTCGTGAGGTAGAAAAGCAGGTCAAGGCCGCAATGAAGCGTGACAAGGCTAAAGTGGATATCAGCAGGATCTCGAAATTCGGTCTGATGCAGATTTCACGGCAAAAACTGGGAGCGCCTCTCGAAGCAGGCAGCTACCAGGTGTGCAGTCACTGCAAAGGCCGGGGAATGGTTCGCTCCGTTGAGACCCAGGCTCTTTACTACCTGCGCCGTATACATACCGGCGCTACACGAAAGCCGGTTGTTCGAGTTGAGGCCCATTTTCCCGTTGATATTGCCAGATATCTGCTCAATAATAAACGCCAGGAACTGCTTGACCTTGAGACAAAGTATAAAACGGAAGTGGATATTATTCCCGATCCGGTACTGAAACCGACGGAGAGTGAGATCATTTTCCATAAAGAATCTCCGGAAAAGAAGGAGTAGCCGCTTATTTGCCAAACCAGGACATTTTTCTCCTGTAGCCTGAAAACTTTTCTTGAGGAAAGAAAAAAAAGAGAGTATACATCTCACACCTAAAGCGCCAGTGGCTCAGCTGGATAGAGCGACGGACTACGAATCCGTAGGTCGGGGGTTCGAATCCTCCCTGGCGCACCATAAATATCAAGCGCTTAACCCATTTTGGGTTAAGCGCTTTTTTTATTGGGGTGACAATAGGGTGACATCGCGGCATGTTTAATACTTGTCTTTATTTCCAACTTCATCCTTCAGAGTCTCATGAAAACTATTTTCCTGTCCTATTGTTGCTTGACAAGAGCAAGGTGCAAGAGTTCTCTATTCATACCAATTAGCTCTAGTTAAAATATCATAACTAACTGTTCTTTTGAGAAGAATGAAGATTGCATTAGTGTCTCCTGTTGTTTTTTGGGTTCTTAGTAGGTTGTACCAATCCTGGTATTGTAAAACTGTCACATGATACTTATCTGTTAACTCGGGCTGATCATGCTGGAATCTTTGGAAACACTTCCAGATTGAAAGCGAGTGTAATAAAAGATGCTAACGATTTTGCAGAAAACCTAGGAAAGGTTGCAATTCCTGTAAGCACACATGAAACGCCGGTATATCCAGGGCACTTCGCTACATTCGAATATCAGTTTCGTACTGTTGACAAAGATGACCCGGAAACAAAAGAGGTTCACTCAATACATTTTTTTAAATTGAGAAAAGAGAAGTAGTGGTAAAAGGGAAAGTTGCCGAAAAACCGTTGAGTTGAATTTGCCTAATTGTTTAGTTTATGAGGGTGGAGAATGTAAAGTAAGATTTCACTTCAGTGCTGTCTCATAGTTTAGCTCCACATAAGAAGTTGTGGAGAAACAGTATG